>JADKCG010000004.1 GCA_016714745.1 Elusimicrobiota bacterium
TGGGCGACGTTCTCGCGGGACTGATGGCCGCTCTCCCCAGCCAATTGTCCGCGGTGGACGTGCCCGAACATCTTTGGCGAATCGCCGTCCTCGCTGTTTATCTGCACGGTTTGGCCGGAGATCTTGCTTGCAAAGAGAAGGGGCCCGTGTCGATGTTGGCCGGGGACGTCGCTGGCCATCTCTCCTCCGCTTTTCAACGGCTTTTTCCTTCCTTCTAAATAGCCTCACTCCCCCACAAGGGGTTAGAATTTGGTACAATTCTGCTCACTCCATGCGCCGAAATTCTCTTTTCTTCCCGTGACCATGACCGATCGAGAGACCCTGGCCCTTGCTGTTTCCTTGAGACGAAAAATTCACAATGTCCTGAACTGGGCGGGCGGGAGATGAAAACCACCGCCCTTGTGGCCCACACTTTGCGTCAAGCGGGGATTCCCTTTCATCGTCACCGCCCCACGGGGATCGTCGCTCACCTTCGCCACGGAAAGGGGCCCTGCGTGGCGTTTCGCGCCGACATGGACGCTCTGCCGCTCACCGAAACTTCCTCTCTCCCTTTTGCGTCACGTGTCCCCGGCGTCATGCACGCCTGTGGTCATGACGCTCACACCGCGATGTTGGCCGCGGCGGCGGTTCGTCTTAAAGGGCAAGGCCTGGGGGCTTCCGGGGCGATCAAATTCCTTTTTCAGCCTGATGAGGAAGGGTCGGGCGGCGCCCGGCAACTTCTTAACCAAGGCGCTTTCCGCGCGCCTGCGGTTGACGCGGTGTTTGGCATTCATGTGAATCCCCGTCTTCCGGCCGGAACGATCGGGATCAAGGAGGGGCCGCTCATGGCCTCCGTCGACCGGTTCACCCTAATCGTCCGGGGTGAGGGCGGCCATGGGGCGTATCCCCACGAAGGCCGCGACGCCATTGTGATGGCGGCCCAGATCATTTCTTCTCTCCAATCGATTGTGTCCCGCCGTGTGGATCCTGTGGAACCTGTTGTCCTCACCGTGGGAACCATTCAGGGGGGGGAACGGTTTAACATTTTGGCCTCTTCCGGTAACGCTCACGGGGACGGTGCGAACGTTATCGGAAAAATGGCACGCCCGCATGCCCCGCTTGATCCGCGAGGTCGCTCGCGGTGTTGCCCGGGCCCATGGGGGGCGGGTTGAACTGGTCTATGAAACGCTCAATAACTCTGTGATCAACGAACCCCACATGACCGCTTTGGCACGCCGTGCCGCGCTGGACGTGGTCGGGAAAGGGCGCGTCGTCGATTTGGAACGACCGTCCATGGGGGGCGAAGATTTTTCGGAGTATCTCCACCGGGCTCCGGGTTGTTTTGCCTACGTGGGGACCGGTGCGAGCGCTCGAACGCGGCGACCTTGGCACCATGCCTCTTTTGTTTTGCACGAACCTTCCTTATTGGTGGGAGTTAAATTTTTTGTCGCTCTTGCGCGTCGAGCGTTATCCGAGGTCCCTTCAACGGGACGTTAACGTGCGGAGAGTTTTTGGAAGGGCCCGAACCATGGGCGATCTGGGCGAATGGGGTTTTTTAAAGAATTTGTTGCCGACGCTATCCAAAACCCTTTCGAAGCGGGTCGATCTGGGGCCTGGGGACGATGCCGCGCTGGTTCGGTTTGGGCGGGATGTGCTGGCGATCACAACGGACATGCTGGTCGATGGGGTCCATTTTCGCCAGGAGTGGAGTTCGGGGGAGGATTTGGGGCACAAGACCTTGGCCGTCAACTTGTCCGATCTGGCCGCCATGGGAGACGTGGAACCGACCGCCGGGGTTTTGTCGGCGGGAATTCCTCCGGAAACCCCGGTGGGCACCCTCCAAGGGCTGTATCGTGGGTTTGCACGATTGTCGCGGCGGCACGGGTTCGATCTTGTGGGGGGTGATACGGTCCGATCGGATCGGTTGACCCTTTCACTGACCGCGCTCGGCCGCGTGCGGGGTCAGATTTTTAAGCGGTCGGGGGCCCGGGTGGGCGACGCTCTGATGGTGACGGGAACCCTGGGAGACGCTGTCGCGGGTTTGGCGATCTTGGAAAAGGGAAGTCGGGGCTACCCGGGATCGCCTTTTTCTCCGCCGTCGGCTGTTGCGTCCCACGCCTCGGTTGGAATGGGCGCGGAGCTTGGCAAAGACGGGGGGCGTCACGGCCTGTCTCGATTCGTCGGATGGGTTTTGGCGGAGCGTTTCGATTCTTGGAGAGGCCTCCGGGGTGGGCGCGGAGGTGTGGGCCGACCGACTGCCGTTGTCTCCCGCGCTTCGACGGTGGGCGGGCGATCGGGCGGAAGACCTCGCTTTGGTCGGCGGCGAGGATTACGAACTGATTTTTACGGCGCGGCCTGCTTTGGTTCGCCGAATAGAATCGATGGGTTTCGCCCGCGTGGTGGGATCAGTTGTCCCTGCTCGACGGGGTTTGACGGCGTTCCATGACGGTCGCCAAAGGGAGGTTCCCCCTGGCTTCGAACATTTTAACGGTTAAGAAAGTCCCGACGTTGTCCCGAGAAACCACGGGCGAGGCTGAAACATTGGCCCTGGCCCGTGAAGTGGGGGCACTCTTGAAGCCTTCCGATTGGGTGGCTCTGATGGGCGAATTGGGGAGCGGCAAGACGGTTTTCGTCAAGGGCCTGGCGGAGGTTTTGAACTTGGAAGGAATTCCGCGGAGTCCCACGTTTTCCATCGTTCAAGTTCATCCGCCGAAGAAAGGCGGCATCGCGCTCCGCCATGTGGATCTCTATCGGCTGGCCGCCTCCGAGATCCCGGCTTTGGAATGGGAGGAACTTCACCAGGACACCGGTGTCACCGTGGTGGAATGGGCGGAGAAGTGCCAATACCTCTGGCCTTCCCAATGTCTTCCGATACGTATTTCCCATCAGGGGCAAGATGTTCGTCTCTTTGAGTTTTATATCTACGGCGCCCGATCGGAAGACATCATTCGTCGATTAAAAGGAAAAAAATGAAAATTCTCGGGATCGAAACGACGGGCAGTCATTTGGGGGGGTGTCTTTGGGAAGATTTTCGAATCCGAGCGGAGAAGTCTTTTTCCGATGGCGCGTCCAACCGCCCTCACTTGATTCCCGCTTTGGACGGTATTTTTAAAAAGGTTCCCTTCGGTCCCCATGACCTAGACGCTCTGGCGGTGGACGTGGGCCCTGGGCGGTTTACCGGGATTCGTTTGGGCGTTTCCGCCGCCCGAACTTTGTCCATGACGCTCCAAAAACCTCTGGTGGAGATGACGAGCTTGGAAGTCCTCGCGGCAGAAGGTTCGGGGTGGGAGACGGGGAAATCGTTCGTTTGGAATTTCCGTGAAGATATGTTGTGCGTGTTGGAAGATGCGCTTCGGGGCGACGTCTACATGGCGGTGTGGCGGTTCCACAAATTGACGGAGAAAAGCCGGCGCGGCGTGCCGTCCGGCCGTTCCTACCACACGTTTGGCCACCACTTCAAATTGGTCCATGCCCCGACCCTGTTTCCGTTTGATCGGTTCCTCCATTTCTTTCAAAGCTGTTTTCAGGCCCAGACGTTGCTCTTCGTAGGGTCCGCCGCCGCGCGCTACAAAAAAGAATTGTCCAAGGCGTTCGGCCAGCGGGCGCGATTTCGCCCGGATGTTCTGGAGCCCAAACCCTATTGGGTGGCCGCCTTGGGTTCGGAGAAATTTTTCCGCCGCGAGATTAAAACGTACACCCAAGTCCGCCCGCTCTATCTCCGTCCCTCCTACGCCGAAGAGGCCGCGGCCAAAGCCTTGGTCTCCTCGCCCTTCCGATGATCGGAGATGGACACCTTTTTTGAGTTCTGGTAAAATGACGTTTTGGTTATGGAACGAGGAGGTTCATCGTTTGTGAGACATTTCCTTTTTGGTTCCTTCCTTATCTTTTTTTGCGGTGCCGCCTGGGGCTTGGAGATCCCGGTACGCCGTGGGGGCCCCGCGGGGTCGTCGGTGGGATACGTGGATATGGAACTTGTGTTCCGGGAGTACCCGGAAGCGCGAAAGGCCCGGGAAGATTATCGCGCAGAGGTCGTTCGACATAAAGGGGAACTGGCCGAGCGGGAACGGGCCTTGGAAGATTTGAAAGGGGAACTTGCGGTGCTGAAAGGCGCGTCCCCCCCGGCGCCCACCATCGATCGATCTTCGATCCCAACGGATGGGGTGGCCTCCGTCCCCAGCACTTCAACTGTGCTGACCCCCGCTCTCAGCAGGGGAGCTTCGCCGGTTCTGTCCGACGGACTTCCTCAAAGATCGGCACTCTCAACGCAAACGCCCGACGCCAGCACCAGCACCGGGACGGCGGCCTCGGTCGCGGAAGGGATTTCCTTTCGGGAAGGGCAATTACTGAAACGCCAGAAAGAGCTAGAAGAAGCGCGGGCCAGTTCCGCCCAGGCCCTCAAAGCCTTCGAAGCCTCGCGGGCGAAAACAATTTTGGGTCGGTTGTATAAGGCCCTTGTGGAACTGGCGAACGAACGGGGGATCAGTATTGTGGTGGATAAATCCGCCATTCTTTATGGGCAAAACACCATTGATCTCACCGAGGCCCTCAACCGCCGCGTTCGGGGTTTGCCAGAAGAGGAAAAGTGAAACTCCCCTTAAACGAAATCGTTGATCTGGTGGGCGGTACCCTTCTCGGCGATGGCACGGTGGTCGTGACGGGGGCCGCCGGGATCGGAGAGGCGGGGCCGGGAGACATCACTTTTTTGGCAAACCCGAAATATGGATCCCAGATCGCCACCACAAAAGCCAGTGCGGTGATCGTCACCGCTGATGTGGACACCGGAGGCCGTCCCGCGGTTGTCCACAAGAACCCGTCCCTTGCATGGGCGAAAGTGTTGGAACTGTTGGACCGCGAGCGAACGCGACGCCCAACGGGGATTCACCCCACCGCGGTCATTGCTCCCTCCGCCAAAGTGGGGCGCAACGTGACTTTGGGCGCCTTCACGGTTGTGGAAGAAGGCGCTGTTATTGGGGACAACACAATCCTTTACGCTCATGTCTATGTGGGTTTTGACACAACGATTGGATCGGATTGTTTAATTTATCCCCGCGTCACCTTGCGCGAGCGGGTCACGGTGGGCAACCGCTGTATTTTCCAGCCCGGGGTCGTGATCGGGGGAGACGGGTTCGGTTTCGCTTTGACGGGGGGACGGCAGTATAAGATCCCTCAGGTGGGGACCGTGGTGATAGAAGACGACGTGGAAGTTCAAGCCAACACCACCATTGACCGGGGGGCGGTGGGCGTGACGTGGATCCGAAAAGGAACGAAAATTGACAATTTGGTTCAGCTCGTTTATGGGGTTGAAGTGGGGGAAAACAGCTTAATTGCGGCTTTGACCGGCGTGGCGGGGTCAACGAAGATCGGCAAAAACGTGACCCTGGCCGCCCAAGTGGGCGTGGTGGGCCACATCGAAATCGGGGATAATGTGGTGGCCGCGGGACGAAGCGGGATTTCGCATAACTTGAAACCCAACCAGATTGTTTGGGGATCTCCCGCACAGCCCATTCACGAGGAAATGAAAATGTTGGCGGCGCTCCGTCGATTGCCGAAATTGTTGGACGAATTTAAGGAAATGAGGAAAAAAATCCGATGAAAATATTTTCAACGGGAGAACCCCAACGCACGATCGCTCAAGAGGCGGTCTACAAGGGCATTGGGCTTCATACGGGAAACAAATGCCAGCTCGTCTTTAAGCCGGCCCCGGCCCACCACGGCGTTGTGTTCATTCGGACCGACCTCCCCGGACGCCCGCTTCTTCCCGCCCACCACTCTATTGTGTCCAGCGTGATTCGGGGCACGACTCTGAGCCTGGACGGCGAGAAAAATCATGAGGCGCGGGTTCACACGGTGGAACATGTTCTCTCGGCCCTCTACGGGCTTGGCATCGACAATATGGAAATAGAGGTGAACGCCAACGAGCCTCCCGTCGCCGATGGAAGCGCGGTGCCCTTCCTGGACGTTTTGGAGAAGGCCGGGGTCAAAGAATTATCCGAACCACGAAAATTTTTCCAACCGGACCCCCTGGACTATCGGGCGGGGGAAACCGCCTATGAGGTTCAGCCCGCCGATGATCTAACGTTGGAGACGGTTATTTCGTTTAAGCATCCGTTCATCGGCGACCAAAAGGTCCTGTTCACTTTGCGTCCCGGCAGTTTTCGATCGGATATATCCCGGGCCCGCACGTTCTGCTTTGATTACGAGGTGGAGGCGCTCAAACGCCAAGGGTTGGCCCGGGGCGGGTCCCTGGACAACGCGGTGGTCGTGGGCATGGACCGCATTCACAACAAAGAAAAGGTCCTTCGCTATCCCGACGAATTCGTTCGACATAAAACCTTGGATCTCCTGGGCGATCTCTATCTTTTGGGGTTTCCCTTGAAGGCCCACATCAAAGCGTTTCGTGTGGGTCACGGGCACAATGTGAATTTGGTCAAACAGCTCGCCGCTCAAATGACCGGTGGATCTTTGCCGGTCGCCCAACCTGTTTCTTCCTATTAAATCGGAGGTTTCCATGAACACCCCTGCCCCACGAAAGTTGACCGCGTTGGATGTGATGAAAGCCATTCCGCACCGCTATCCGATTCTGATGATCGATACGGCGGAAATCGTCGAAGCCGACAAAAAAATCACCGGTTTTAAATCTGTTTCCGGAAACGAACCTTTTTTTCAAGGGCATTTCCCCGGCCGGCCGATTATGCCGGGCGTCCTTATTGTGGAAGCCATGGCGCAGAGCGCGTGTGTCCTCTTCTTGGAAAAACCCGATAACAAAAATAAATTGGCTTTCTTCATGGGGATCGACAAGGTCAAGTTCCGAAAGCCGGTTGTCCCGGGCGATCAGCTTGAGCTGAGAGTGGAGATTCTCCGCCCCGGCCGGGTGGGAAAGGCCAGAGGCGAAGCCTTTGTCGGCGGGGTTCTTGTCACCGAGGCGGAGTTCATGTTCGCCATCGTTGACAAAGAGCCCGAATAATCATGGCGACAGAAACCCGCATCCATCCCACCGCGATTATTGACCCTTCGGCCAAGCTCGGTGTGGGCGTTGAGGTGGGGCCCTTCGTGGTGATGGGTCCGGAAGTTCAATTGGGAGACCGCTGTTACGTGGGACCCCATTGCGTGGTGGAATACGCGACGGTGGGAGAAGAATGCCGTTTTCTACCGCACGCGTTTGTGGGGACGGAACCGCAAGATTTGAAGTACAAGGGTGAAAAAACCCGGGTGGAACTGGGCGCGCGAACCACCGTTCGGGAATGCGCCACCATTCATCGGGGAACCGCGGCCGCGGGGGTCACGAAAGTGGGGTCGAATTGTTTGATCATGGCCTATGTCCATGTCGCTCACGATTGCATGGTCGGGGACGGGGTCATCATGGCCAACGGGGCCACCTTGGCGGGGCATGTGGAGGTGGGGCCGGGCGCTTTTTTGGGTGGGCTTTGCGCCATCCATCAGTTCGTTCGCGTGGGAGCCGGGGCGATGATCGGTGGCGCGTCCATGGTCGCCCAGGACGTGATCCCCTTTGGGCTCACCCACGGCAACCGCGCTAAAATTGTGGGCCTCAATGTGGTCGGTCTGCGTCGACGGGGGCTGTCCCGGGAGGCGTTAGCGGCGCTCAAGACGGCTTATCGCACGTTGTTCCATTCCGGGTTGGGATTGGCGGAGGCCATCGCCAAAATCGACCAGGGCTCTCACTCCCCCGAGCTCGACCAATTCCTTTCTTTCTTGCGCGGCCCCTCTGCCCGAGGTCTTTGCCGACCGGCCGCCAAGACCGACAGCGAAGACGCTGTCGAGTCCCTTTCTTAAGTTTTTTTTCCCTGTGAAACCGCTCGGGCTGATCGCCGGCAATGGGCAGTTCCCCTTGCTTTTGGCCGAGGAAGCCCGTCGTCAGGGGCGTTCCGTTGTGGTCGCGGCGATTGAAGGTGAAACCGATCCGGCCTTGGCCGAACGGGTGGACGCGTTCCACTGGATGAAACTCGGCCAGATCAAACGCACCATTCAAATTTTAAAAGACGCGGGGGCCGACGAAGCGGTGATGGCCGGTCAGGTCAAACACGTGAGCATTTTCGATCTCCGTCATCTGGATGGAACCGCGGTCAAATTATTGGCCACTTTGCCGAACAAAAAAACCGACACGATTTTGGGCGCTGTGGCCGCGGCCTTTGCCAAAGAAGGCATCCGATTCTTGCCGTCGACAACCTATCTCGCTGACCGGCTGGCCCCCGAAGGACCGATGACGTCCCTCCGTCCGAACGGAGACCAAAAACGGGACATCGCCTTTGGGTTTCGCACCGCAAAGGCCATCGCGGGATTGGACCTGGGGCAGACCGTGTGCGTGAAGGACCAGGCGGTTTTAGCCATCGAGGCCATGGAAGGCACCGACGCCTGTATCCTTCGTGCCGGGGGGTTCTCGGCGGGGTTCACCGTGGCCAAAGTGGCCAAACCGCGCCAGGACATTCGTTTCGATGTGCCGGTGATCGGCCTTCGGACGTTGGAATCGCTCAAAGCCGCCAAGGCGGCCGTTTTGGCGGTTGAGGCGGGAAAGACCTTGCTGTTCGACAAGGATGAATTTCTGCAGGGCGCCCAGGAAGCGAACATCGTTGTGATCGGAGTTAAGGAATGAGCTTTTTTGGAAAAGCCGCGAAGGCGGCCGAACCCGCTGTCCCGGAAGGGGATCGGGTCCCCATCGGGGTTGTGGGCGTTGGCCAGATGGGGCGCCATCACGCGCGCATCCTCTCCACTTTGGGTCCCGCCCGATTGGTGGGCATTGCCGACCTGAACCTTGAAAAAGCAAAAATCTTGGGCGATGCACACGGCGCTCCCGCCTTTCGGTCCGCCGAGGAATTTCCTTCCGAAACCCGCGCGGTGGTGATTGCCGCTCCCACGCCGGCCCATCACGCCCTGGCCCGTTCCTTTCTGGAACGGGGCTGGCATTGTTTCGTCGAGAAACCGCTGACCGAGCGGGTGGAAGACGCGGAAGATATTATTTCATTGGCGCGGGAGAAAAACCTTGTTCTTCAAGTGGGCCACATCGAGCGGTTCAACCCCGCGGTGGTGGAAATGGTCCGCCAGGCGAAGGAACCGCTTTTCATTGAAGCGTCCCGGCTGGGACCCTACGATCCGCGGGTGTCCAACGTGAGTGTGGTGTTGGACCTTATGATCCACGATTTAGACATTGTTTTGGCGTTGGCTCAAGATAAAGTGGTCCGGCTGGACGCTGTGGGGGGGCGCGTTTTGTCGAACCAGGAAGACATTGTCAAAGCCACGCTGTTCTTCTCGCGCGGATGCCGCGCGGACATCTCCGCCAGCCGTGTCAGCCTGAAAAAGTTTCGAAAAATACGGGTGTTTCAAAAAGACGCCTACATGTCCCTCGACTATTCGGAGCGGAGCTTGAAAATTTATCGAAAGAAACACGACCCGATTCGAAGCCTCTTGGACGTGGCGATCCAGCGGCCGCGGTTGGACAAAAAGGATCCGCTGGAAACGGAACTGCGCCATTTCCTCCAGTGCGTTCGGGACGGGAAGCCGCCGCTGGTGGGAGGGACCCACGGCCGAGACGCCCTTGAGCTGGCCCTTGAGATCCGAAAGTCCATGCGTCTGCATTCGCTTTGATGAACGGCAAATCCGCCCTCTTCACGGATCTTGGCTTTCCCCCTGTTTGAAAGGGGAGCAACGGATTGGCCTTTTGATTTCCCGGTTTGGCTGGGCGACGAAACATGAAACTTTGTGAGTCCGTCGCTCGGATACTGTTTGTGGCGGGGACCCTTCCGGCGACCAGCACGCCGCGCGGGTGGCGGCGGAGGCAAAATCCCGGGGGGCGGAAATTATTGCGGCGGGCGGGCCCGCTTTAAAAAACGTGGCGGACCGTTGGTTGGGCGATTTGGTGTCCCAAAGCGTCATGGGGTTTTTGGAGCCGATCAAAAAAATCCCATTTTTTGTGAATTTCCTGAATCACGTTATTCGCCCGGCTTTATCGGAGTTCAAACCCAACGTCGTTGTGCCGACAGATTTTTTCGGATTCAATGGGTTTGTGGCAAAAGCGGCGAAGGCCGCAGGGAGCAAAGTGTGTTATTTTGTCAGTCCCCAAGTGTGGGCCAGCCGTCCCGGTCGAATTCAGCATTAAAACAGTTTGTGGACCGAATGTTGGTCATCTTTCCGTTTGAAGAAAACTCTACCGAGACGCGGGCGTCCCCGTGACGTTTGTGGGTCACCCTCTTTGGATCTTCTTCCCGGGTCGCGTGAAGTTCCCCAAAAGGTGGAACCCACGGTGGGTCTGCTTCCCGGGAAGCCGGCCGGGCGAGGTGGCGCGTCTGCCGGTGTTCCTGAGGACAGCGGAACTATTGCCCCGCAGCACCCGGTTTGTTTTGTTTGCCGCGCCCACCTTCTCCAACGTGTTCTATGACGGATTTTTCGAATCGCGGCCACACCGACCCACTATGCTCGAAGTGGTTCGCGATGAAAACTATCAATGGCGGCGGGGCGTGGACATGGCCCTGGCCTGTTCCGGCACCGCCACCTTGGAAAACGCGCTCCTGGGCTTCCCACGGTGGTGGCCTATAAAACCAGTTGGCCCACCTACCTCTTGGCCCGGTCTATGGTTCGGGTTAAACACATCGCCATGCCCAACATTTTGGCGGGAGAACTTTTAATGCCAGAGTTCATTCAATCGCAAGCGTCACCGGAAAATCTGGCGGGGGCACTGCGTGCCCTTTTGTCGGACCCCCAACGTCGTCGGGTGGTGAGGGGGCAATTGCTGGGGCTTCGGAACCAACTGGGCGGGCCGGGCGCGGCGGTTCGCGCGGCAGAGGCCATTTTGAAGGAGGCGGCATGAGCGGGATTACTCAGATGCCGTTACGGAAAGGGATGGTCCAGGAAGGCGCTCGACCGGCGGTGCCTTCCGGCGCGGTGGCCTGGCGACTGCTTCCTTATTTCCGGCCCCACATGGTCCGAATGATATTGGCCCTGATGGCGATGACGATCGTCGCGGGGTTGACCGCGGGGTCCATGTGGATCCTCAAACAAGTGATCGATCGGGCGCTCATGTCCGGTGATGTCGTCACTTTGCGGAACGTGGTGATTCTCCTCATCCTCATGTATTCTATGAAAGCGGTCCTTTCCTATGTCCACGATTACGTCACCGCTTACATCGGCAACGCCATCGTTCGCCGGATGCGGGACGAAGCCTACAGCAATATCCATTCTCTGTCCCTGGACTTTTACACGCGAACAGATTCTGCCCGTGTGATTGCCCGCTTGACCAATGACGGGCAGTTGGTTCAAGGCGCGCTCACCAAAATCCCCGTGATGATCGTCCGGGACGGCTTGACGGTCATCGGGTTGACGGTTTTCCTCTTCTACCTCCATTGGAAGTTCGCTTTAATCGCGTTCACTCTTTTGCCTTTGTCGGGGATCCTGATCGCCCGGTTTGGGAAAAGCCTGCGAAAGACCTCCCGTCAAGGCCAAGCCAAAATGTCGGATCTATACACATTGATCCAGGAGACCATCGTGGGCGCGCCCGTGGTGAAGGCGTTCCAACGGGAAGACTATGAGCGGGACCGGTTCTGTCGTGAAAACCAGGCTTATTTCGAAATTTACATGAAGAACGCCCGGGTCGAATCTCTTTCCAGCCCGGTCATGGAAATGGTGGGCGCTTTGGGCATGGGGATCATCCTTTGGTTTGGGGGCAAAGACGTGGTCAATCATGTTTGGACAACCGGGGCTTTCTTCGCCTTTATCGGAAGCGCGCTTTCGATGTATCAACCCGTCAAAAACTTTTCCCGTTCCAACGCCACGCTCCAGTTGGCTTTCTCGGGGGCCGAACGGATGTTTCAATTGATGGACGAACGACCGACCGTGGTGGAACAGCCCGGCGCGATCGATTTGCCCGCGTTCTCGAAATCGATCGAATTTGAAAATGTCGGGTTTTCGTATCAACCTGAACGCCTGGTGCTGGAAGGTAACCTCACCGTTCGGCGGGGGAAATCGTGGCCCTGGTGGGTCCCTCGGGGTCGGGAAAACAACGCTTTCCGCCCTCTTCTTCGGTTTTACGACCCCGTCCGGGGGGCGGTTCGCATTGATGGGCGGGACATTCGGGACGTGACGTTTCAAAGTCTCCGCAAACAAATCGGGCTTGTGACCCAGGAAACCCTTCTCTTTAACGACACCATCCGCGCCAACATTGCATACGCGCGGGCCGGCGCGACCGAAGACGAGATCATCGCCGCCGCCCAGGTCGCCAACGCCTGGGAATTTATTCAAGACAAACCCCAAGGTTTGGATACGATGATCGGCGAGCGGGGCATTTTATTGTCGGGCGGCCAGAAACAGCGGTTGGCCATTGCCCGCGCTATATTAAAGAACCCCCCGATCCTCGTTCTGGACGAAGCCACGAGCGCCCTGGATGCCCAATCCGAAAGGTTGGTCCAGGAAGCGGTGGAACGACTGATGAAAAACCGCACCACCCTTGTGATCGCGCACCGTCTGGCCACGGTCAAAAATGCCCATCGCATCGTGGTCATGGAACATGGGAAAGTGGCCGAAAGCGGCGTTCATGCGAACCTGCTGGCCACCAACGGCATTTACCGTCACCTCTACGAGCTTCAAATATTGGAGAGATAATGGGTCCATTCTCTTTTTCAATAATGGCAGTCTTGTCCACCTGGATTGGCGGTTATTTGATCCTCCGTCAAAAAGAATGGGCGGAACGAAATCTGTGGCGAGTTTTGGCGTTTGGAAGCGGCCTCCTCCTGGCCATGACCTTCATGCACCTTCTTCCCGAAGCCTGGGCTTTAAATGCTCAAGCGACCGGCATTGCCGTGGTGGCCGCATTTGTGGCCCTTTTGGCGGTTGAACAATTCACTGTTGTTCACGCGTGCGGCGAGATCGGGGCCCAATGCAAGGTTCACCGTGTGGGCTACGGCGCGTTGGTGGCCCTCTTTCTTCACAGTTTAGCGGACGGCCTGGCCATCGCTTTTTCCTTCATCTCTTCGCGGGTTCTCGGCGTCGCGGTGGCGAGCGCGGTTCTCGCCCATAAATTTTCCGATGGCATGACTCTTTCGACCTTGTTCCTCAATTCCAACCATTCCCTTCGAAAAACGCTTAAATTGGTGGTGGCCCTCTCTTTGGCCACTCCGCTCGGGGTTGTCCTGGGGATGTCGGCCGGGGGCTGGGCCAACGGCACGGTCTTGGCGACGCTCTTGGGTTTGGCGGCCGGCGGGTTTCTGTATATCAGCACAGCGGACATTTTGCCCCGCATTCACAAAAGCCGGGACCTGTGGTGTTGGGTTTTTTTAGTGATGGGCGTCCTGGTGAGCATTCTTCTCCCGCACCCATGACACTCACGGTGAACGGCGAACCGCGACAGGGGGCGGAGGGACTGACGTTGGCCCAATTGGTGGAGGACCTCCACCTTGTCCCTGGCCGGCTGGCCTGTGAAGTGAACGGAAATATTGTGCGGCGCGCGGACTACGCGACCACCCGGCTGGCGGATGGAGACACTGTCGAAATTGTCCAAATGATTGGCGGGGGATGATCCCCTGCGAAACTGGTAGAATGCGGAGATGACAATGAATGATAAACCACTGAATATCGCTGGAATAAATTATGGGTCACGCCTCATTGTGGGCACGGGGAAATACAAATCCATGGAAGCCATGGAACAGGCCTTAATCGCGTCGGGGGCTGACATGGTCACGGTGGCCATTCGCCGAGTCAATTTGAATGACCGTGCCGTCGACGCGTTTTGGCAACACATCCCGAAAGGCATGGCCATTCTCCCGAACACCGCCGGCTGTTACAACACCGCCGACGCGTTGCGGGTTGCCCGACTGGCCCGTGAAGCTTTGGACACTCCGCTCATTAAATTGGAAGTGTTGGGCGATCCGAAGACGCTTCTCCCAGACGTCTTTGCGCTTTTGGAAGCCACAAAAATTTTGGTCAATGAAGGATTTAAAGTGTTGGCTTACACCAACGACGATCCGATCACAGCCAAACGGTTGGAAGAAGCGGGTGTGGCGGCCGTGATGCCCTTGGCCGCTCCTATTGGATCCGGTCGGGGCATTCAGAATCCCTTGAATATTATGTTTATCCGCGACGTGGTCACTTCTGTCCCCGTGATCGTGGACGCCGGCGTGGGAACGGCTTCCGATGCGGCGGCGGCCATGGAATTGGGTGTTGACGGCGTTTTGATGAACACCGCCATCGCGGAAGCGCAAGACCCTGTGAGAATGGCGGAAGCCATGAAACTCGGTGTGGCGGCCGGCCGCCAGGCATTTTTGGCGGGCCGTATGCCTCGCCGCGACTATGCCGCGGCGTCTTCCCCGACCGTGGGTCTTGTGGGTTCCTCCCTCCCGGTGAGCGGTGGGTTGTAAATCCTCCCTTCTCTTCATCGCCGCGTTTTTGATCGCGGCGATTTCGGTGGCGGCCAAACCTCCCTCGGGTATTGCGCCCACGGACTATTTGGGTAAACCCGTGGGCGCGCGGTTCATCGGGATGGGGGAAGTGGGCGCGGCGTTATCGGGATCGTCCCAATCCCCTGTCTATAACCCGGCGTCCTTAGGCGAAGTCACCCGACCGTCCTTTTCGGCTGATTTTCAAATGGCCAACCAAAGCAGTCTCCCCCAAGAAACCCTATTGAATTCGTCTTCCCTCCGTGGGAAAAAACTGACGTACCTGGGATTCGCCAGCAAAGGAACCGCTTTCTTCTATCGGCCCCTGGCCAATTACGACACCTTGGTCACCAGCACAACGGATCCCGAGAATAATTATGTCCAGAATTACCTCCGCGTTAACCAGTATGGGTTCAGTGCTTCCCAGGAGACAGAAAAGGGGTATTCCGTGGGGTTGGGCCTTTCCTACATCGGGGCCCAGCGTGGGTATGCCAAGGCCGAGACCGGCGTTCCTCCGGTTTTAGAAATGGCGGACGGCAACGGGTTCGCTCTTGATGTTGGTTTTCGAGACAAAAAGGGAGACGTGGCCTACGGTCTTTCTGTGCTCAATGCGGTCGGGTTAATTTATTGGGACAAATATGACACCGACCAATTGCCTCTGACGGTCCGGGCCGGGTTGGGGTTTCAGCCTGTGCCTGTTTTTGGATTTTACACGGATTACGAAAAACGGTATTTTACAGGGGAAACGCCGGACATCGACTATTGGCATTTTGGGATCGAGCTCGCGGCCGTCCGATGGTTGGTTTTACGGACAGGGGCTGTGAGCGAGGATTTTAACAATCAGGAAAAGACATCGTTCTCCTGGGGGTTCACTTTCGGAAATCCCCGCAGTTATAGCCTGGACGCTTCTTCAAAAACGAGAAAGGTTCAGGGCGAACGGGTGAACCAGTTCGATCTCTCGATCGTCCTGCCCCTCCCGTCGAAGGAATAATTACGCGGCTTTTTTGGCTTTTCCGGACCGCAGGCAGGATGTGCAGACATACAACCGCCGAGGGCCAGAATGAGTGAGGACCTTGACCCTCTGCAGATTGGCGGAAAAGAGGCGATTCGTTTTTCGGTGCGAGTGGCTAACGGTTTTTCCGGCGCTCACCCCTTTTTCACACACAGTGCATCGATAAGCCATACCCAACTCCTTACCTAAAATTGTTGAAGAATAATACAACTTTCCCCGATAAACCGCAAACCGTTCCTCCCCCTGGAAGGAGCGGAACGCTGGATCGATCTCTTCAATTTGTTTCAGGGGTCGGCCCCGCACGGGCAAAGACCCTGGCCAAACTGGGTCTGCTCACCGTGGGAGACCTTCTCCGCCATTATCCCCGCACCCACGAAGACCGTCGCCTTAAAAAGCCCGAAGCCTGGGGCGCCCCAGGATCCGCGGTGGCATTGGTGGGCACGGTGAAAGACTTTCAGGTGTCCGGGGGGGGCAAAGACCTCCTGATCGGTCGCGCTGTTCTGGCGATGGAGGGAAAATCGGTGGAAGCGCTTTGGTTTCGCCGCCGTTCTTTTCGTTTCGATCCTTTCGATGGAATGAAAAAGAAACTCTTGCCCGGGACGCGCCTGTTCGTTTATGGGCCCTGGCAGTATGGCCCTCGCGGGCTCGAGATCCGGGTGGAAGACCATGATTTTCCAACGGGAGAGCCCTCCCCTCACATGGATCGCCTGGTCCCCGTGTATGACCTCACGGAAGGATTGGACGGAAAATGGCTCCGGGCCATGGCGTGGAAAGTGCGCGGGGGGGTGTCGGAAGTTCCCGACGTCCTTCCGGGCGCGGTCCGTGAAAAATATGCCCTACCGAATTTGGCGGAGGCGTTGGGCGAGTTTCATTTTCCAAGCGATCTCGCTCTGCTTGGGCGCGCCCGGCGCCGCTTGGCCTTTGACGAATTCTTTTCGCTCGAAGTGGCGTTGGCCCGTGTGCGGCAGGTACGGGACGACGGGCCCCCCGCGCCCGTCTGTCAACCCACGCGCGAATTGCTGTCTCCCTTTCGGAAAGCTCTGGGATTCGATTTCACTCCCGCGCAAAAACGGGTCATCAACGAAATTTTCAGCGACATGGCGCTGGCTCGGCCCATGAACCGCCTTTTAATGGGGGAAGTGGGCTCGGGAAAAACAGTGGTGGCGGTGTCGGCTCTTCTATTGGCGGTAGAGGCCGGTCGACAGGCCGTGCTTATGGCGCCCACCGAAATTTTGGCGGAACAGCACGCCCACGGTCTTTCACGGATCCTCAAGGGTTTACCGGTACGCTGGGCTCTCTTGACCGGCGGGCGGAAGAAAGCGGAGAGCCGTCTCAACCGCGAGGCCCTGGCCGCCGGGGATATCCAGATCGCCGTGGGCACCCACGCGCTCTTGGAAGACCAAGTCGCCTTTAAAAACTTGGGACTCGTGGTCATCGACGAACAACACCGTTTCGGGGTGGACCAGCGGGCCACGCTCGGGGCCAAGGGCGTGTCGCCCCATGTGCTCCTTATGACCGCCACCCCCATCCCTCGCACCCTAGCCCTCACGGTGTATGGCGACCTTTCAGTCTCGGTGATCGATCAATTGCCACCTGGCCGACCGATCATCACCACACACTGGTCAAAGGAGGGCGAAGCCCTCTCGGCTGTGCGCCGCGCTGTGGCCCAAGGCCGGCAAGCCTATGTGGTCTTTCCCTTGGTGCAAGAATCCGAACGACTGGATTTGAAAGCGGTATTAAAGGGTTGGGAACATTTAAAAGAGGCGTTCCCCGATATCCCCGTGGGCCTTTTGCACGGAAAACTGAAATCCGCCGAAAAAGAGGCGGCCATGTCCGCTTTCGCCCGGGGGGAACTGAAAATTCTGGCCGCCACGCCGGTCATCGAGGTCGGGATCGACGTGGCCAACGCCACAGTCCTCGTGGTCATGAACGCCGAACGATTCGGCCTGGCCCAGCTCCATCAACTGAGGGGCCGAATCGGGCGGGGTGTCCATCCGTCTTCTTTTCACTTGGTGTCCGACGCGCCGTCCGCAGACGCCGCCGAGCGCATCAAACTCCTTTGCCAAATAAAAGACGGTTTTAAATTGGCCGAAGAAGACCTGCGCCGTCGAGGCCCCGGCGAATTTTTAGGCGAAGCCCAACACGGCCTGCCTGAATTCCGGGTGGGGAACCTGGCCACTGACGGCCCGCTCATCACCGAATCCCGCGAAGCGGCCTTCGAACTCATCAAACAAGATCCCTCCCTCACCCATCCCGATCACCGCGCCTTAGCCGAAGACGTCACCCGCCGTTTTGCCACCCGCTTCCGCTTCGCCCAAGTAGCCTAAAAAAACAGGGGGACGAAATTAACCAAATGCAATCCCCCTGATGTCATTTGACAGTTCTCTCCTGATTCCTTACAATTACCTCACTTTTGTCGGTTAAACCCTCCTTGGGTGGGTTGAGTTTTTCTCTGTGGGGGGGCGAGCGATGAAATTGCGCATTCGAGACATTGAGCGCGAGCGGTCTATTGAAATAGAAGAGACCCTCCCCGCGGCACGGTTTCCACTGGACACCCCGGACCGACCCGAGCTTGAGGGGCCGGTTCAGGCCAAGATGAAGGCTGAGATCTCAGAAGGCGCCGCCTGGGCCTGGGTTGAGGTGAAGGCTCGGTTAACCATCGCCTGTGCCCGATGCTTGGAACGGTTTAGCATGGATGTTCGGCCTTTTTTTGATGTGGAAACGCCCGTCACTGAAGAATATTTAGATGTAGATGACGATATCCGTCAAAACCTTTTATTGGCTTTACCGGCCAAACCACTCTGTTCGCCGAACTGCAAGGGGCTGTGTGTGGTGTGCGGGAAAAATTTGAACAAGGGGGCTTGTGGTTGCCCTTCTCAGGCCCCTGTCTCTGTTTTTGAATCTTTGAAAAATTTGAAACTTAAATAAGGACTATCCTCCCCCATGGCAAACCCAAAGAAAAAGCATTCACCCGCTCGGCGCGACAGCCGGCGATCGGCGAACTTCAAATTGGTTTACGGATCGCTCTCGCGTTGTCCCAATTGTGGCGTCGCTCGTCCGCCACACCGCGTCTGCGCGGCCTGCGGTTTTTACGGCAAGGAATTGGTGGTCGCTCCCAAAGCTCCCAAGAAGAAAGAGGAAGGAAAGTAGTTGGTGACTTTTCGGTAACCATGACCATCCGTATCGCACTGGACGCGATGGGGGGCGACCGGGGATTGCCGGTGAACGTGGAGGGTGCCCTCCTCGCAAAAAAAGAGCTGGAGCACGAAATCATTCTTGTTGGCGATCAGAGGATGATTGAGCAAGAATTGTCCCATCATGGGGCTTCTGGGAAATTCCTCATCCAGCACGCCCCCACCGTGATCGGCATGCATGAAAAACCGGCGGAGGCCTGTCGAGCGAAAAAAGATTCGTCCATCATGCAGTGCGCCGAGATGGTGGCCCAAGGGAAGGCCGATGCGCTCATCTCCGCGGGAAATTCTGGGGCCACCATGGCGGCCAGTCTCTGGCATCTTCGGCGGTTGCCGGGCGTTTCTCGCCCCGCCATTGCGGCCATTTTCCCGACCTTGGAAGGAAATGCAGTGATCCTCGACGTGGGCGCCAATGTGGATTGCAAACCCAAACACCTTCTCCAGTTCGCCATCATGGGATCCGTCTATTCAAAGGCGGTGTTCGGCATTAGCAATCCCCGTGTCGGTCTTTTGACCATCGGCGAAGAAGAGGGAAAGGGCAATGAACTGACCACCCTCACTCACCCCTTGCTTCAAACCAGCGGGTTGAACTATTTGGGGCACCTCGAAGGCCGAGACCTGCCCGAGGGCAATGCCGATGTATTTGTCTGTGACGGGTTTGTTGGAAATGTTCTGCTCAAATTTGGGGAAGGACTCGCCGCCGCTGTTATGAGGTTGATCAAGAACGAGGTTCGCAAGCATCCCCTGGCGATTTTTGGCAAGTACCTTTTAAAAGGGGCGTTTAAAGAGATCATGAAGAAAACGGACCCCTCTGAATTTGGTGGGGCGCCTTTGTTGGGGGTCAACGGGGTGGCTCTGATCGCCCATGGCGGCTCGGATGTAAAGGCGGTTAAAAATTCGGTTCGAACCGCCGCGGCGTTCGTCGAAAAGGGCATCAACCGGCAGATTTCAGAACAGCTTCACGCCCACGCCCTCTCTCCCGCCCCCGTGGCGGTCTCGGTCTAGCATGGTGGGACTTAAGTTTCTTTCAACCGGGGTTGGCCTTCCCGCCCGCGTGGTGACGAACGCGGACCTCACCAAAATTGTTGACACAACGGATGAATGGATTACCGAACGGACCGGAATTAAAGAGCGGCGAATTGCGGCACCGAATGAGGCCACGTCCGACCTTTCCACGCAGGCCGCTCGTCAGGCGTTGGAACGAGCCCACCTTCGTCCAGACCAGTTGGATGCGATTATTGTCGCCACCTGCACCCCCGACCATCTTTTTCCCTCAACGGCCTGCCTGGTTCAAAAGGCGCTGGGTGTGCCGACGTGCATTGCTTTTGATGTGTCGGCGGCTTGCTCGGGCTTCATCTATGGGCTGGCGGTGGCCCAGGGATTGATTTCAACAGGGGTCGCTAAAACAGTCCTGTTGATGGGGGCGGACACCTTGTCCCGCTTCACCGATTGGACCGACCGGGGCACCTGTGCGTTCTCTTTGGGGATGGCGCGGGGGCGGTGATTGCTCAAAGCGAAGAAAGGATCCCTCCCATCTGCTTTCGCTTCACCTTGCCGCCGATGGATCAAGGGCGATTTTTGGAAATCCCGGGGGTGGGTCCCGTCATCCCTGGGGAACCCTAGACTTGACCAAGGAATTTCCTGCCCCTCATAAAAATGGAAGGGAAAGAAGTTTTTAAACGCCGTCACCCGGATGATTGAGGCCGCCCGGCGGCGCTGAATAAAGCGGGTTTACGCCACAGGACCTGACGCTCTTGATTCCCCATCAAGCGAATTTACGCATTATTGACGCGGTGGCCAAACGCGTGAACATCCCCGACGAACGCGTTTTTCGCAACGTGCAAAAGTTCGGCAACATGTCAGCGGCCACGACCATTATTGCGTTGGATCAGGCGCTGGGGGAAGGGCGTGTGAAACGAGGAGACCTGGTGGAACTGATCGCTTTTGGAGCCGGATTAACGTGGGGTGCGGCGGTCCTTCGATGGTAATGAAAACCGCTTTTCTCTTCCCCGGTCAAGGGTCCCAATCGGTGGGCATGGGAAAAGAACTCTACGATCATTTTTCGGCGGCCAAAACCATTTTTGAACGGGCCGAAGCGCGGCTTGGGCGGGAATTTATCGACGTCATTTTTACAGGGCCCGAGGAAAAACTGCGGCAAACCCGGTTCACCCAAGTGTCGCTTTTTATTGTGTCCATGGCCGCCCACGCGGTCGTGGCATCCGCCGATCGGCGGGCCGATGTGATGGCGGGGCACAGTTTGGGGGAATACTCGGCGCTTTGCGCCGCCGGGGCTTTTGATTTCGAAACGGGCCTGGATCTGGTGAAAGCCCGGGGCGAGGCCATTGGCGAGGCGGCGGAAAAGACGCCCGGGACCATGGCGGCCCTGATCGGACTTGACCGGTCTGTGGTGGAAGACATTTGCGCCAAAGGCGTCCGCCAAAGGGCTGTGTCAGCCGGTCAACTTTAATTGTCCCGGCCAAATTGTGGTCGCGGGAACCGTGGAGCCGTGAAGAAGCGGTCAAGCTGGCCCAGGCGGCCGGGTCGCCCAAATCCGTCCGATTGAACGTCTCCGGGGCTTTCCATTCCACCCTCATGAAACCCGCGGCGGACAAAATGGCCAAGGTTCTGGCAACCACGATCGTCCCCGGCCGTTCCGGTGGTGGCCAACGTGGACGCCCAGACCGTCCAGGACCCCCAACAGATTCGGGAAAAATTGGTTCGTCAAATCGACCACGCCGTCCTGTGGGAAGACACGCTCAAGTGGATGATCGGGGCCGGGGTGGAGACGTTTATTGAAATCGGGCCGGGCCGGGTCCTGTCGGGGCTGGTGCGGCGCACCGATAAGACGCGAAAATTTTCTAACATAGAAGACAAGAAATCCGCGGACGCGCTTTTGGCGCCTGTCCCACTCTAAAAGGAATCTTCCTATGCGACTCAAAGACCAAACAGCATTGATCACCGGCGGCGCCCAAGGCATTGGCCGCGCCATCGCCGAAACCTTCGCCAAAGAAGGCGCCAACCTGGCCCTCTGCGATGTGAACGAACAGGTCTGCCAGGCCACGGCCGACGAACTGGCCAAAAAATTTGGCGTTAAAACCCACGCCGCGAAGGTGAACGTCACGCTGTTCGAAGAATGTGAAAAATGGGTTCAAGCGGTGATGGGCGCGTTCGGTCGTGTGGACATTTTGGTCAACAATGCCGGAATCACGAAAGACAATCTCTTGATGCGCATGTCGGACGCGGAATGGGACGCGGTGATTGCGGTCAACCTTAAGGGCCCTTTCAATTGCACAAAAGCCGTGGTTCGCCCCATGTTTAAAGCCCAACGGGGGCGCATTATCAACATCGCTTCCATTGTGGGATTGATGGGGAACGCTGGGCAAGCAAACTATTCGTCATCCAAAGGGGGCCTCGTGGCTCTGACCAAA
The DNA here is from genome assembly GCA_016714745.1 of Elusimicrobiota bacterium. Taxonomy (GTDB): domain Bacteria; phylum Elusimicrobiota; class Elusimicrobia; order FEN-1173; family FEN-1173; genus JADKHR01. The sequence goes on from JADKCG010000004.1 coordinate 21,983, forward strand.
ACCTGCGCCCGGGAGTTCGCCAGCCGCCAGGTGTTGGTGAACGCCATCGCCCCCGGGTTCATCCGTACGGCCATGACTGATAAACTCAGCGATGATCAAAAAAAGAAACTGACCGATCTCATCCCGCTCACACGGCTGGGCGAATCCCAAGACGTGGCCAACGCCGCGCTCTTCCTGGCGTCGGACGAAAGCTCGTACATCACCGGTCACGTCCTCTCCGTGAACGGCGGGAGTGGTGGCGAGGAATGGGGGGCGCCGGAAACCGGCAACGACTTTCCATATTTTTTTGCAGTCGGGCGGCATAAGCCCAACGCGCGCGGGGATGAACCCACGCACGTTGAGCCTCTCCTCCCCACAAACGTAAGGAGGCACACATGGCAGATGACATCGAGACAAAAGTAAAAGACATCATCGTTGAACAGTTGGGCGTCGATGCGGCGCAGGTGAAGCCGGAATCGTCGTTCGTTAACGACCTCGGGGCCGATTCATTGGACACCGTGGAGTTGGTGATGGCGTTGGAAGAAGCGTTCGACATGGAAATCCCGGACGAAGAGGCGGAGAAGATCCAGACCGTCACACAGGCCGTTACCTACATCCAGAGTCACAAGAAATAGTTTACCCTCCGGCCCCGAACAAAACAACGCTCGGGGCCGACGTTTTGGAGAGATCGCTATGTCCATGAATAAGAAACGCGTCGTCATCACAGGTCTGGGAGTGGTCAGCCCCATCGGTATTGGCAAGGCGGCATTTCTGGAATCCATCAAAGTCGGTCGTTCGGGTGTGGGAAAGGTGAGCTTTTTTGATGTCACCACCTACCCGTGCCACATCGACGCGGAGGTCAAAGGGTTCCAAGCGGACCAGTTCATGGACCGGAAAAAAGTGAAGCGCATGGATCCCTTCGCCCGGTTCGCCATGGCCGCGGCGCGTTTGGCGGTGGAGGATTCGGGAATTGACTTCTCGAAAGAAAATCCCGAACGCTGTGGGGTGATCGTGGGGTCAGGGATTGGCGGCTCCAGACCATTGAAGAAGAACACAGCGTCATTCTGGAAAAAGGCATGAAACGGGTGTCCCCGTTCCTGATCCCCATGCTGATTTCAAACATTGCTTCCGGCGAGATCGCCATTGAATACGGCATCACGGGTCCCAACTATTCCGTCAGTTCCGCCTGCGCCACTGCCAATCATGCCTTGGGCGCGTCACTCCGCCATCTCCGATATGGAGATGCGGACGTTTTGATCGCCGGCGGGGCGGAAGCCGCCATTACCGCCCTCGGCTACGCGGGATTTTGCCAGGCCCGGGCACTCACCACGGATTTCAATGATCGCCCCGAAAAGGCCAGTCGACCTTTTGATAAAAACCGGTCCGGGTTCGTGATGGGCGAAGGGGCCGGGGTCTTGGTGTTGGAAACCCTGGAGCACGCGCAGGCGCGGGGAGCTAAAATCTACGGTGAGCTGGCCGGTTTCGGCGCCACCGACGACGCCTATCACATCACCGCGCCGTCCCCGGAAGGGAAAGCCGCCAGCCGGGCCATGCAACTGGCGATGGCAGACGCCGACGTTCGTCCGGAAGACGTGGACTATGTCAACGCTCACGGCACATCCACGGAACTCAACGACAAAACCGAAACCATGGCCCTGAAAAAGGTGTTCGGTTCGCACGCGCGGAAACTGGCTATTTCCTCCACGAAATCCATGACCGGTCACCTGTTGGGCGCCGCCGGGGCGGTGGAACTCATTGCCACCCTCTTGTGTATGGAAAACGGGTTCATCCATCCCACGATCAACTACGAAACGCCGGACCCGGAATGTGATTTGGATTACGTTCCGAACGTGGCCCGCCCGGCCCAAATCCAGTGTGCGTTGTCGAATTCTCTCGGATTTGGCGGCCACAACGCCGTGGTGGTGGCCAAACGGTTTAACGGGTAATTTCGTGCCGCGAGAAGAGTCTTCCCCGCTCGAAAAAGTCGCTCGGCATGTTTTTAAGAAACCGAAACTTTTAGAAGAAGCCCTCACGCACAAGTCCTACGCGATCGAAAAGGGAAGCAAGGTTTTTAACGAACGCCTCGAGTTTTTGGGCGACAGTATTTTGGCCGCGATCGTGGCCCACTATTTGTTCAAACGGTATCCAGACGAGGACGAGGGGAAACTCTCCAAGTTGAAATCTCAGTTGGTGGCCCGTCCTTCCCTCGTGCTCTGGGCGCGGGAAATTAAGTTGGGGCAATATCTTTGGATGTCAGATGGAGAGGAAGCCACCGGGGGACGCAACAGGGAAAGCCTTCTGGCCAACGCGTTTGAAGCTCTGTTGGGCGCGCTTTTTCTGGACGGAGGGTTTCCCGTCGCCCAGCGGTTCATCGTTCGGTTGGTGTCCAAGAAGAAAAAGATCATCGAAACCGATTACAAAAGCAAACTGCAAGAGATCATCCAGAAACGTTATAAATTGCCCCCTGCTTACACCCTTAAAGAGCAAAAGGGGCCGGACCACAATAAGACGTTCGTCATGCACGTTTACGTTCGTCGACGTCTGTTGGGCGTGGGGGAAGGCCGTTCCAAAAAAGAAGCCGAGCAGGCCGCCGCGTGGGAAGGCCTCAAGAAAATCCGAGCACACCGATTGGCCCCCAAAATTGATCCCACCCACATGGCCGAAGATAACACCGTCGCCGTCCTCTCCCCCCGCCGCCCCTCGCGCTGATTCAGTTTTTATTTTGTATATTGTTCTTTCCAAACACTATTCTTGACCCCTCTGCACAGGAGAACGTATGAACTATTTCCTCACCGAAGAACAACAGGCCATTGTCGACACCGCCCGAGAAATCGCCGAAAAAAAGATTAAGCCCGTTCGCGAAAAGCATGACGCGGAAGAAAGCTTTCCCTGGGAGATTGTCGAGGAACTGAGAAAAGCCGATTTGTTCGGCGTTTATTTTCACCCCAATTACGGGGGTCTGGGCGGCCACGGATTTGAATTGGTGCTTGTCGTTGAGGAACTTTCGAAGGCGTGCGGCGGCATTGCCCTCTGTTTGGCGGCCACGGCTCTGGGAACGTTCCCCATTATATTGTTCGGAACGCCCGAACAAAAAAAACGTTGGCTTCCGGACTTGGCCAGCGGAAAACGTTTGGGCGCCTTTGCGATCACGGAACCCGAAGCCGGGTCAGACGCGACCGCCACAAAATGCACGGCCAAGAAAGACGGCGACTCCTATATTCTGAACGGGGTCAAGAATTTCTGTTCCAACGGCGAGTCGGCGGAAATCTATTCGATTTTCGCCACCACCGACCCCAAACGGGGCGCCCGCGGCATCTCCTGTTTCGTTGTGGAGAAAGGGACGAAAGGGTTTACGTTCGGCAAGAAAGAAACCAAAATGGGCATTCGCGCCAGCACGACGTATGAACTCGTCTTTGACAATTGCCGTGTCCCGCGGCGAACATGTTAGGCAAAGAAGGCTACGGCCTTTTTGTCGCTCAAGCCACTTTCGATATTTCACGCCCCGGCGTGGCCGCCCAAGCGTTGGGGATCGGGACCGGCGCCATGAACGAGGCCTTGGCGTACGCCAAAGTGAGACGTCAATTCGGACAATCGGTTCTCTCCTTCCCGTCTTCCCAGCACATGGTCGCCGACATGGCCACGAGCCTGGAGGCCGCCCGCGCGCTCCTTTATTCGGTGACCCGCGCCATGGACGTGGACCTGAAAGCCGCTGTGGACGCGTCGGAAGCGTCTGGGAAAACGGTATACGAAGAATTGAAACGGGTTTCCTCCGGCCGCTGGACAAAATATTCCGGCATGGTAAAATTGTTCTGCTCGGACACCTCGTTCTGGGTGTCGGACAGCGCCATCCAACTTTGCGGCGGGATCGGCTACATGCGGGATTTTCCCGTGGAAAAATATTTGCGCGATGCCAAGATTACGCAGATTTACGAAGGCACCAACCAGATCCAGCGCAACGAGATCGGCATGATGATTACCAAGGAACTTGCCGCGAAACCGGCTTAAAAGAGGGGCCATGGGAATCCATATCGTAGTGTGCATCAAACAGACACCCGCCACGTCCAATATTCAAATTGACCCGGTGACGGGCACGTTGAAACGGGAAGGCATGGCCGCGGCCATCAATCCCTTCGATGAATATGGCATTGAAGAGGCCGTTCGCATCAAAGAACGGTTGCCGGGAACCACGGTCAGCGTGATCACGATGGGTCCGCCCCAGGCGGAAGAATCCCTGCGGGAATCCATCGCCCGCGGCGCCGATCAGGCGTTTCATTTGACCAGCCGCGCTTTTGCGGGCGCCGACACCTGGGCCACGTCGTATACTCTCTTTAAAGGCATTCAGAAAATCATGAAAGAGAAAGGGCCTGTCCATCTCGTGATTTGCGGGAAACAGACCAATGACGGAGATACCGGCCACGTGGGCCCCGGCATCGCCGCGTGGTTGGATTGGCCGAACATCGCCTATGTCAAGAAAGTGGAAGCCATTGACGACAAAAAGATCGTTGTTCAACGCATGATGGAAGACGGTGTGGACGTCCTGGAAATGGATTTGCCCGCGGTGATCGCTGTGGTCAAAGAGATCAATGAACCTCGCGTGGCGGGGTTGAAGGGGAAAATGGCGGCGAAAAAGGCCGTGATCCCCAAGTGGAACGAGGTGGACATCGAGGCCGACACGAAAAGCATCGGACTCGGCGGTTCGCCCACCGTCGTTTCAAAATCGTTTAACCCGCCCCCGCGCAAAGGCGGCGTTAAGATCGAAGGCGCCACGGCCCAGGACAAGGCGAAAGCCTTGGTTGACAAACTCCAAGAGATGAAACTCATTTAACCATGCCCAACTCCATCTTCGTCACAAAGAACCGCTGTACCGGTTGCACCTCCTGCGCCAAAGCGTGTCCCGTGTCTTGCATCGACATGGTGGACCGAGTCAAAGAGGCGGGGATCCCTTGGCGGAAACTCGCGATCATCGATGAAGCCAAATGTATTTTCTGTAACGCCTGTGTTGAGGTGTGCGACAAACTGGGTGAAAAGTCCAAGAACAAAGACGTCTTTCACGCCATCACCATGGTGAAAGAAAAAGTGGAGGGAAAAAATAACGTAGACGTGACCCTCTACAAAAACGTGTGGATTTACGCTGAAATGCGCCACGGCACACTCATCCCCACCGCGTTTGAATTGCTGGGTTTGGCGAGAACCCTCGCCGGAACTTTGGGCGAACAGGTGGCCGCTGTTGTCATCGGCAAAGACGTGGGTCAACATGCCCAAGAACTCATCGCTCACGGGGCCGACATTGTCTACGTGATCGACCATCCGTCTTTGGAAAATTTCGTTGACGAACTCTACACCCAGGCGCTGACCGAACTGATTTTAAAAGAGCGCCCCAACAAGTTGTTGCTCCCCGCCTCGACCATTGGTCGTTCGTTCGGGTCCCGGGTGGCCATTACGGCGAACACGGGCATTACGGCGGACGCCACAGAACTGGCGATTGATCCGGCCACCCGCATGCTTCACGCCACACGGCCCTCTTTCGGTGGAAACCTGATGGCCACCATCCTGTGCGAGAAACATCGGCCGGAAATGGCCACGGTTCGTCCCATGGCGTTCCCCCGCTCCCCCCGGGTCGACGGACGAACAGGGAAAGTGGTGAACGTGGCCGTGGAGGCGTCCAAGTGGAAACAGCGCACCCGCTTCGTCCGTTTTGAGGCGGAAAAGGGCCAAGAACAAGACATTACAGCCGCCGAGATCATCGTGGCCGGTGGCCGCGGGGTGGGAAGCGAAACCGGGTTCAAACCGCTCGAGGATTTGGCCCATGCGCTGAAAGGCGCCGTGGGGGCCAGCCGCGCCGCCGTGGACGCAGGTTGGATCCCTTACCGCCATCAAATCGGATTGACCGGTCGCACCGTCCGACCCAAACTGTATGTGGCCGCCGGGATCTCCGGCCAAATTCAGCATCTGGCCGGCATGAGTTCCAGCGAAGTCATCGTTTCCATAAACAAGGACCCGGAATGCGCTTTGAATAAAATGGCCACCCTCTCCATCGAAGGCGACATGTTCGAAGTTCTCCCGGCGATCACTGCCGAAATCAATAAGCGCCGAGGACACTAGTGAAAAGACAATCCCTCCTGTGGGCCGTTGCGTTTACGTTTCTTTCCGGGTGCGGTTACAATACGTTCCAAACCACCGATGAAGACATCAAGGCGTCTTGGGCGGAAGTGGTGAATCAATACCAACGGCGTGCCGACCTTATTCCGAACTTGGTCAACACCGTGAAAGGGTTTGCGCAACAGGAGAAGGATGTTCTGTTGGGTGTGACAGAAGCCCGCTCTCGGGTGGGGTCCATCCAGGTTACTCCTGAAACATTGGAAAACCTCGAGGCCTTTTCGAAATTTCAGGCGGCCCAGGGACAACTCTCGGGTGCGCTGTCGCGTCTGTTGGCAGTGTCAGAAAACTACCCGCAATTAAAGTCCGACCAAAATTTTCGTGACCTCCAAGCCCAGCTGGAGGGAACCGAAAACCGCATCGCTGTGGCCAGGGGCCGTTATATTGCCGCCGTGAAGGATTACAATGTCTCCGTTCGACAGTTTCCTACCAACTTGACGGCCAAAATGTTTGGGTATAAGTTGAAACCGACCTTCACGGCTGCAAACGAGAAGGTCCTTGCCACTCCACCCCCCGTCAATTTCGGCACAGAGCCGAAATAGGTCTGAAAATAAAATCCCCTCCGTCCCCTTTTTCAAAGGGGGTTAAAGAGCGCCCCCGTTCGAGCGGTTGGGGGATTAACCGTGGAATTCTCCTCGGAATTCCTTTCCTCCTGTATGCAAATATCCTCACCGCCGATCCACCGATCCCGTCGCTTACCCGCCGCGTCACAGATCTCACCGGAACGCTGAGTGCCTCCCAGCAAGCCGAGATCGAAAACGCCCTTCAATCATTTGAGCAGAAAAAAGGGTCCCAAGTCGCTGTTCTCATCGTCCCCACCACCCAGCCTGAAACCATCGAGCAATATTCCATCCGCGTGGCGAGCCAATGGAAATTAGGCCGAAAAGGCGTGGACGATGGTGTTTTATTCGTGGTGGCAAAAAACGATCGCACGCTTCGCATCGAGGTCGGCTACGGTCTTGAGGGAGTCCTCCCCGACGCTCTCTGCAACCGAATCATCGATGGGTTCGTGGTTCCCCGATTCAAAGAAGGAGACTTTTTTGGGGGAATAAGCGAAGGGGTTTTGAGGATGATCCGGACGGTGGAGGGGGAACCCCTGCCTCCTCCGGCGACCAGGAACGGCGAGGGGGCTCTCGGAAACACCTTTGTATTCATCATCGTTTTGCTTTTTGTTCTTATGTCGGTTCTCTCACGGATTTTTGGGGTATCACGAAGAAGAGGCTGGACTTCCGGCCGGGGCGGTTTCGGTGGGTTTGGTGGTGGCGGAGGGGGCGGGTTTAGTGGCGGCGGTGGTGGATTTGGCGGAGGAGGCGCCTCCGGTCGATGGTAAATAAATTCAACCGATGGTCACGGCATTTCTTTCAAACCCCGGGCGCTCTTCGCCGCCGGTTTACGCCTCAGGTCTTGCGGTCCATCGAAGAGGCTGTTCGGGCTTCGGAAAAAAAACATGGGGGGGAAATCCGTTTTGTGGTGGAAGCCAAACTTCCGTTCCCGGCGCTTCGATTCGGTCAAACCCCTCGCGCTCGCGCCGTGGAGCTGTTTGGTCAATTTTCCGTTTGGGACACGGAAGAGAACAACGGCGTTTTGATTTATGTTTTGTTGGCCGACCGGGACGTGGAGATCGTAGCGGACCGGGGTTTAAACAAGAAAATTACCGCGGCCGAGTGGGAAGACGTGTGCCGGTCCATGGAAACCCATTTCAGAGAGGGCCAATTTGAAGCCGGCTCTCTCGCGGGGGTCAAGGGAGTCACCGCGCTCCTCGCGCGTCATTTCCCCGCGAACGGCAAGAACCCCAACGAACTTTCCGACAAGCCTACCCTTCTCTGAAATAAATCTACGAAACTCGCGCGACGCGGTGAGAGAGACGGAAAAACGTCCAGATCAACGTGACAGCGATGGCGGTGAATAACAGGAACGTGGGAAAATTGATCGCGCCGTAATGCCCCGCCGCCAGCATGCCAAAGAGCATGGGGCCGGAGAGAAACGTGTTCGCCCGGGAAAAGCGCGCCGCCCGGGTCCTCAAAAGGGGAATCTCTTCCGCGGCCGCTTTGGGAATGCCCAACCCAAAGATTTTTTTCTGAGCGGGCCAAATCACGAACCACACATTGAACCACATGATGGTGGCCAACAGCATCCCGATTAAAATCCACCAGGCGCGGCCGGTGATCCCGGTCATGTCCGAGAAAAAGACGGTGGGGCCCCAGAGGCCCGGTTGGTACATGTAGACCATGGTAAACAACACGATGCCGGAAAGAAAGGTTGCCATCGCGCCCCAGCGAAACCACCAGAGGGCTCTGGGCATTAACTGGGGATTCACCGCTTTTTTCGTTGCATCGTCTAAGGTCGCCTGAAGCTGAAGGTTCACAAAATTAAAAAAGTAAAGGTGTCCGATCCACACGATTCCCGCAAACACGTGGAACCAACGAACGAACAGGTTCAGGTTACTGAAGAAGTCAGAAAGCGCCATAGGTCCTCCTAATATATTATAAAGTTGTAATAATTTATTATTTCTGTGAAGGAAAAGCAACTATGATCAAGCTGGCCACTCTGTGTTATGTGAAACGCGGCGGCAAAACATTGATGATGCACCGTGTCAAACGGTCCACCGACATCCATTATGGGAAATGGAACGGGCTGGGGGGAAAACTGCTTCCGGGCGAAACGCCCGAAGAATGCGTGATCCGTGAGGTGCGGGAGGAAAGCGGGCTTCGACTGAAACGTCCCGAGCTGAAAGGGTTCCTCACGTTCCCGGGATTCGACGGAGAGGATGACTGGTATGTGTTCGTTTTTGTGGCTCGGCAGTTCACCGGCCGGCGAGGGGCCTGCAATGAAGGGAACTTGTCCTGGATTCCCGACTCGAAATTGAAGGCTCTCCCCCTCTGGGAGGGGGACCGCATTTTCATGAAATGGCTGACGGGGCGGAAATTCTTTTCAGGCAAGTTCGTTTACAAGAAGTTCCACTTCACGTCCCACCAGGTTTGTTTCTATTCGGCGTAATCTCGGCGTCGGAACGCCAAGGATTTGGTTTACCCAGTTACGAAATGTGTCCGGCGCGGACTGGGCGGCAATATGACGGGAAAGCGATTGGGCGGACGTTTTCATGGTGGATGAATTCAGCATAACAGTCATTGTCCTCCTCCAGTCGTAGGTGCCCGCTTCTTCGGCCATCACCAACTTCCCGGCTCCATGCCGGACCACCGGGTTCATCACCATGCATTGGTCCATGTTGGCGGCGATCCCAAGAACAGGAACCCCTGCCGTGAGGGCCTGGTAAACACCGCCGGACCCTCCATTGTTCACGACCAAGGAAGCCCGTTGCGAGAGGGGGAGCCCAGGCAGATAGTCCGCCACATAAATTTTTCCAGGGATCGGAGAGACGGAGGTTCGCCCCGCCGTTGATACCGCCGCGACGACACCCAGAGACGTTAACGCGGCGCAAATTTTTGGCAGAAAATCAGTCCGACCGGTGGACCCAACAGACACGTAGACCAAGGGTTTGTCGGCGGGGATTTCTTCCCACCAATCCGGCAGGGGGATATCGGGTTCCCAAAGGACGGGGCCAATGTGCTGATGGTGGGCGGGCGCTCCGGGAGTGGGGGCCAAGAGCGGGAGATCGGCATAGGCGATGAAATCTCCAGCGGAATAGATATCTCTGAGATTGTTCGGGAGCGTTTTGAGCCCATAGTCTCGCCGGACCCGGTTGAAGGGGCGGCAGTGGAAAGCCAAGGCGAGAGGAAGCACCGTTTCCATCAATTTTCTTCCCGCACGGGCGCCCAGCCATTTAATCGGGGGAATATCCACCAGCAGGGGCAATTGAAAAGGCTCTTTCGACCAGGGGCTCCACAGGGCGTTGATCACGTTCATGCAAAGAGCGTTCTCCAGCGGGGCGCTAATCCCCAACGATGGCCGGAAGTCACCCACCACGAGGTCGGGCCTAATCGACCGCATTAAAATGATGTCTTCTTCGACCTGCGTTCGCAGGAGGGATTGATCGATCAACGGTTGCCCCTTCTCCAATCGTCGGCGAAACTCATCTGGCCGAAGGGAGGTGGCCAATCGACGGCGGAATTGGTCAGGGATAAAACGATGATAATGTGGATCGCAAGCGAAAGTCACTTCATAACTGTGACAGGGGAGCGCTTGAGCGAGTGTGACCAACCGTCCCACATGAGCCAGCGAAAATCCGGCCGGCATGAAGAGCACTTTTTTCATTTTATCCTCCGCACTCTTTACGAGATCAGCAGGCAATTTTTAGTGGTTCTCCTTCTGTTTCAATCTTACGAGGCACGGACAACGGTGCATCTGCCAGGGCCAATGGCTTTTTGCCGACAAACCCAATTCTCCGGGCGGGCAGACCCGCCCAAATTTCACCCTCACCAATATGAGTGAATTTCGGAACGACGGCCCCCGCCGCGACCACTGCGCCTTCCCCGATCGTCACCCCAGACATAATGACCGCGTTTGTCCCGATGGTGGCATGGTCACCGATGTGAATGGCGGTGTGTGACAGATTGGTCCCCTCCATCACATGGGGAATGAGAGAGGCGTTATACCCCATAACCACCATTTTTCCTATGGTGACGAAACGGGGATCAAAAATCATGCATCGGCCGGGATAGCTGTCGGCGCCAATGCGAGTTCCTAAAAGTTTAACGTAAAGCCGTGAGAGGGGAACAGGGATCAAACCCGAGAAAGAGAGGGGAAAGAACAAAAAAAAGTTAAACGGGTTATAGAACACTTGATAAATGAATTCCTGGCGAGACCCAGGCTCAATCTCTCCTGATTCGAGGGGAAAAAAGTGCATCAGGAGCCGATACAGAAGAGTGCCCCCCACGGCGTAGGCGACGATAAATATGGACACGTAAACGAAGGGGTCTTGGAACGGGAGGTGGTGAACCACGCTCCAGGACGCAAGGGCGGAAAGACCGATCCATACTTCCATCAGCACCGCGAACGCGATCATCCGATTTAGTTTCATTTTTCTCATGGTTCGTTCTCCTGGCGAATTCCGCCTACCGAAAAAATTTCCAAAAGGCCATGACGGATGAGCCACCGATGGCCAAAAGAATTCCCAATGAAATGGCAATGTCTTGCCAGGCCAAGAACATGTAAATGAACGGAGGCCGGAATCGGCTCACTCCCAGAGGATTGATCGCGAAAAAAGGCAAGGTGTTGTTCTCTGACTCCATCCGGGCGTTCTTTGCTGTTTCCTGGCTCATTTCGGAGATGAAAGACCTTTGGGTTGCGATTGTTTTCATAGACCCTCCCGTGCGGTTTTTTCCTTCTTATCCCTTAGACGGATCCCCCTGGGAAATAATAACAAGGAAAATTAAACGAATATATCGATGATTTACAGGTGAGAAAGTGTTGTTTTTAGGTCAAACGGTGGGGAAATGCGTTATTCTGAAGATCTCGGTTGACTGTGCATTTCCGCCCGGGAGGGCTTGAAAATTCTGTTCCGGACCCTGTCTACGGTAGGTCCGTGTCAACCGGGGAATCCTGGTTATTTTTGGTTTTTCCAATCAACAACAACCCGAATGGCTTTATCTTTACCTGTCATGGCCGAAACTTCAGGAAAACCCTGCACTTGAGGGGCCACGGGGATGTCTTTAAGGGCAACATTGGTTTCAAAATTACCATTAGTGTCAGTGGAAAGTGTTGTCTCCCATATTTTTTCTTTTCGGATGGGCGTGTTGGATGGACCGCGAACCCAGGCCGAAACCTCTATCTGCACGGGTTGCCCTTTGGAAGACCCCCGCAGGAAAAGCCGTCCCTGCGCCAACAGAGGCTCTTCCAGCGAGATGCGAGATCCCTGGGGTTCAAAAAAGACGGTGCGAAGCCCCGTGTCCGCCCGCGAGGCGGCTTGGGGTCCGGGCCTCGCCAAGAGGATGTTGGCTCCGGGGGAAAGGTGGACCGTTGTTTCAAACCGCCCCCCTTTTATGTCCACTTGGTCAAAGGTCAAGCGAGCGCCAGTGGATTCGGAATGGGGATCCAGGGCCGAGATGTCTTCTGTGGTTAAGACAAGAACATCCACCGTTTGGGTGTTGGGCCGTGCCACAAGTCCGGCCACCCTTAATTGGGGTTTCATGTGCCGAAGGGTCTGGGGTTCTGTCCAGGCCACCGTTCCTGCTTCTCCCCAGGTTTCACGATTTCCTCCGCTTTCCATTGGAACGACAAAAGCGTAGCGCGCCGTTGCCGGCCCCCCAGGGGTGCCCAGGCTGACCAAATTAATCCCCGGAAAAAATTGGACGGTTCCCTGAAACGTTTGGTGATGGACAGGTCATTCGTAAACCCGCGGGTCGGATTTTTCGGTTGATAGAAAGGGTTCCACTGTTACCTTGATTCTGCGAATTGCCCCCATGTCGACAGACCCTTCCAGAGTGGGTTCTGGGTCGGGCTGACGGAACGTGGTGGGGCGCATTAATTGAATGTAGTTTTCCGCCGCGATCAGGAGAATTGGCCCGGCCAGAAGGCCAATAAAAAAAAAGGCTCGATGAACAAATCGTTTAATAGCCATAGGCCAATCCCGCGAAATAGCTGAAAGAAGTGTACTGATAATTGAAGATTTGCTCATACTCTGTGTTGGAGGTGGCCCAGACACGGTCGGCGCCCAAAGTCGCACGGAGGTTTTTCCAAAGCGGGGCGGTGAAGCGGAACGAGGCCACCGAAGAGGTGGTTTTCAAATCTTCAGAACGGAAACTGGCGTCGCTATTCTGGGCGGGGCGGTGGGGGTATAGACGTCCAACACTGTCCAGGGATAACGAGAAATCAATTCCCGATTCCCTAAAATAGAAGTCGGCGCTTGCTGTTAGCCCCGCTTCTTGGTAGGAGTAATAATCTTCCACAAGACGGCCTTGGTCAAATTCGTTTTGGTTCGAGGCCCGTCCGGCGCCTCGCGCTCCCAGGCTGAATGTCGGTTCGATGGCGCTCCGGCCAAGGTGCCAGGGGGAGATTCCCTTATCCAGTCGGAACCGGGCGAGAAAAATTTTGTCGTGACGTTTTTGATCTGTGAAATTTCCACTGGCATCCAATACCATTTGGTCGCGGTAATTTTCCACCCCGAACGAGACCCGTCCTTCGCCCCGGAGCCTTTGGGCCAAAGAACTTTCCACCTCCAGGAAACTCTGTCCCGCGTTCATGTCCAGGGTTTTTCGTCCAGGAAGGGGGTTCCCCGACTGGGCGGAGAGGCTTTCGTAATTGGGGAACAGCATTTGGGATATTTCGACACCGGCCCGGAGGGTCACGGGTCGTTGGATTTGGGGCCAGCGTTTTTCGACAGTGAGGTTCCCGTAGGCGCTGTGGTGGTTGTAGAGTCCTTGGCGCCATCCCTCATCTTTGGTTTCCCGCAAATAGGTCCACGTTCCGCCACCGTTGGTGATGAGTTTCCAGGTGGGAGCAAAACGGTAAAGCCACCCCAATTCGGCCTGGTAATCCTGTTCTTGTTGGAACAAGGTTTGCTCATCCAAAATACTGACGGCGTTTTGCGTGCCGGAGTACGATCCCCGGAGGGTGGGAAGAATAGCATGGCGGTCATTCAGTTCCACCACGGGAAGAATTTCCGCCCGGGCGCTCCCTTCGAAATCTGTTTTTTGACCGTCGAGCGAGGATCCTCCCCCGGTTAAACTGGCGTTGACGATGGGAAGAATGCGGACCTCACCCCAAAGAACGTGAGGCCCCAGCAGACAAAAAGCGCCCGTTAAGAAATGGCGTATCATTTTCATCAAACGGGAGTCGTGCCCAATTTCAGTCATTTAAGCCTTAAAAGGCCCGTCATCCCAGAGAAAGCTGACCGCGCGAGCAGGAAATGCCGCGTGGGAGCGGCCGGGATCCAGGGTTCAAAACGGCTTCTTAAACACGGTTTTAGAGACTGGACCTCGGATTTCGCCGGGAAGACGATCCTAAACTGACTGGCAGTGAGGTTGGTCCGCATCTTCAATCCCATGGGTTCGGTTGTGTGAAATTGAATCCATAATTTGGAATCGGAACCGGCGAGAGAAGATCAATGGATCGCCCTTCCCAGATAGATGAAGTCATCCATCCATTAAAGAGCCCTTCCCCCAAGGGCGTGTTTCTCTTGCCATCGTCCGACAGGGAGGTGTAGGTCCATTCGATCCAGTCGTGTGCGGGATTTTGAAATTCGAGCCGGGTCCGTCTGGCAAAGTTCAGGCCGTTCCCCAACGGTCCGTTGTCTTCACTTGAGAGAATGGGGGCAGGGTCCCCGGGTTGACCGCTCCAGGCTTTAATGATAAGACCGAGGTCTCCTGATAATAAGTTGTCCGATTGCCTATCCAAAGTGTAGGAAGACGAAATCCTCCCTCCATCTTCCCCGATGACGAAAAAGAAATTTCCGATGGCGTATCTCTGCAGAGTTCCCCCGGCGACCGCGCCTCCGTTATAAAGGCCACGGAATTGGAGATATTCTTGATACTTCTTACCCTCTGATTCAAAAAATCTGTCGTTGTATTCCGCGAAATGGACGGTTTCCCCTGTTGCCACAACGAAGTCAGTGGTGACATCGGGTTTTTCCGACGGGGGAGGCCCCGTATAGGTTCTAACTTTGCCATCAAGGCCCACGACAAACACGTCCCAGAGGTACGGACGGGGAAGGCCCCAAAGATCGCTGGGAAGGGGCTGGTCAAAATATTTGATCACCGCGTAAGTGTCGATCCGGCCGTCCCGGTAATTGTAGAGCTTATAATCCAAGGCGCGGGGATCCGGGTGAGTTAAATTTTCTTCCATCCGAACCCGTTGGCCGTGGGCGTCGACTCCGACATGGCCGGTTTGGGCGTCCGCCACTCGCGTATCCCGATAATGGACGTCCCGGAAAGACCGAAACTCGGCGCTTGCGAAGGATTCCCGTCGATACTCTTCCCGTGGGTCCACCGGTTCGCGGGCCATGGCGATCGTCGCCAGTGAAAAAACAAGAAGGACGGCCCCGCCCAGAGTGGACGGCCTGGTCGAATTTCTCATAAATAATTCCCCAACAGCTGTTGGGATTCTTGGTCCGCCTGATTCCGCTCAACTTCCGATATCGCTCCCTGCACAGAAGAAAGCATGAGGCGATCGGATTCAAATGAAAAGGGCGTTGGGGTTATGGTCCCCAAGGAGGCGATTTTCCATCGGTCGGCCACTTGCCACGTGCTTACCATCAAAACAACGGCCGCCGCGACCAACAGGGGCCGGCTCCAGTGGGTTGGGCGATTTCGCGGTGATGTTCTGTCCAGCCGTTCCCAAAACCGGTTTTGGAAACCCGCTGGCAGATCGAAATTCGCGGGAACTCGGGTGGCCCAAGCCACCGCTTTTGAAACGCGGGTCAGGTTTTTTTGAATGTCACGGCAGTTCGCGCAACCAGCCAGATGCAAAAGAAGTTCTGCCTGTTGGACTGGGTTTAACTCCCCATCCAAGGCGAGGTGGATATTCTTTTGATGAATGTCACATGGGATCATGGTCATTGTCCTCGCCCATTAGACGTATCTGAGGTCAAAAACATAACGGCAAATCTTTAAGTTTAATTTTAAGCTGATTTCTCGCTCTCATTATACGCATGGCCACCGTTTGAACATTCGTTCCAAGCAGGTTGGCCACTTCGTCGTAGGAAAGACCCTCCATTTCCCGAAGTATAATGACTTCCCGGTAAATCTCATCGAGTTCAGAAACGGCCTTACGAACGAGGCGCGCGATTTCGTCATTTTCAACCTGGTTCTCTGGCCGGGGGGATTGATCCGCCAGGAGATCCGCTCGGGTGGCCGAGCCCTCTTCGGATCGAAGGGGCGCATCCAAACTCGATTCTTTCAGTGCCTTTTCATGGCGCAAGTGGTCCACTGCCATGTTCATGGCCATGCGGTAGAGCCAGGTAAAAATAGAACTATCCCCGCGAAATTCACCGAGTTTTTCATGGGCCCGCAAAAATACCTGTTGGGTCAAATCTTCCGCCACATCTGTCCGCTGAACCAAACGGAAAACAATTCGGTAAACTTTTGGACTATTCTCTTCAAAGAGCGCCCGGAAAGATTCGGGAGGGGGTGTCATTCCGCCTAATTTATCATTGGTTGAGTTCTCTGCCAAGTTTTACAAATTGTTTACAAGTTCTTAAGACGTTATTCCGAGTGATTGGGGTAACATTGTACTCATGAAATTCGTCTTTACCCAACTCCGGAGGCTCTTTGTCGCCGCCCTTGGTTTTTCTTTTCTGGGGACGCAGTGCCTTTTTGCCTATCAACCGGAAAATAATTTTTGGGTGGACCGCCGGAAGGCCACACAGAAGAAGTCTTCATTATTGATGGCCGCATTGCCCGTTGGGCCGGGTGTTCCCGGTTCACTGGCCGCTCAGTTCCACGCGGTCCAAAACCTAAATCCTGTTTTTTCCCAATCTCTCTCTCGATCGGCTCCCAAAGGATTTTTAAAAGATCACGCAAAACTTTTGTCCAGTCTTTCCACCGCCCATGGCACTGTCCGGAAAATCTCTCTGGGGCAACACTATTCTCCCACCGGGCCAGTGGTGGTCCACATTCAAGACGTACACATGAATTCGGAGGCACAGTGGAACATTCGGGAAACTTTACGATCTTTGATGGGGTCGGGTCAAGTAAACCTGGTGGCCTTGGAGGGGGCCACAGAGGACATCCCGCTACAGCCTTTCGTTGATTACCCGCATCGAAAGCCGGTGGAATTGGCCGCCGATTATTTACTGAAAGAGAACAAAATATCAGGACCCATCCACGCGGCTCTCACGGCCCAGGGCCCATTGCCTCGCTTTTTGGGGATTGATGACGCCGTCCATTACCAAGCCAATGTCCAAGCCTACCTCGACTCGGCTCCCAAACTGGAGGCAACGCGGAAGGAAATTAAAACCCTCCAAGCGGAAATCGACGCTCAGAAGAGGCGGGATTTTTCTGTCGCACTGCGTTCGTTTGACCAACAGGTCCAGGCGTATCGGACAGGGCAGGTTTCTCTCGGTGACTATGTCCAGACTCTCATGGGGTCTCTGTTCTCCCAAAGAGTCAACGGCAAATCCCCCTTGCCCCACTTTGCAAAGGGGGGCCAGGGGGGATTTGCCGTTGGTCCTGAACTGTCTCTCCTTCCCATTCGAACTTTTCTCCAGGCGCTTCAGATAGAGCGCACACTGGACTTTCATCAAGTGGAAACCCAACGGGCTCGGCTCGTTGAGCAATTGGCCTCAAGGCTGACCTCAACAGAAATTCAATCGCTCGTGGCCCAAACCGTCGCCCACCGTTCAGGCGAATTGGGATATGCCGATTTCTACGCGCACCTAAAAAACCTCTGTCAAAAACAGGGAATTCGCTTTTCGGATTATCCCGCCATGGACGCCTACGTGCGCTATGTCCTCCTCGCGGAAGAAATGAATGCCGAGAGCCTGTTGGAAAATATGGCGGTTTTGGAAAAAACCGCTTACACCCGTCTGGCCGTAACGCCCAAAGAAAAGGCGTTGGTCGATCGGTCCCGCCGGGCGTGGTTAATGGGAAAACTCGTCGATTTTTCCCTCATCCCGTCAGAGTGGCGGGAGTATAAAGGCGCCACTCCCAACGAAGGTCGGCTCGATCTTGCGAGCTTTGAATCGTTTTACCAAGAAGCCCAGGCCCGGGACGACGCCATGTCAAAAAAAGTCCTGGGCACTATTGTCTCGGGACCCCCCTCCTCCGTGACGGTCCTCGTCACCGGCGGGTTCCACGCGGAAAGAATGGCCGAACAATTGACCCGCCAGGGAGTGAGTGTCCTCTCCTACGTTCCTAAAATCAACAAAATTGATACGGCCCAAGGGTCCACATATCTCAGCGTTTTCACTCAGGAAAAAACCCCTCTCGAAAAACTGTTCCAAGGCGAAAAACTGTTCCTCGCGCAAAAACCAATCCATTATTCCACTCTTCGAATGGAATGCCCGGCCCTTGTGGTCATGGCCACCGTCATTGTTTTAGGGGGCCCTCTTTCCATAACCTTTGATCCACAAATGGCCTACGCCCTTTTGGGAGGTCTGGGTCTATTTGCCATTCAAAAAACCATCGGGTTCGATACCGTGGCGGGAACGGTTCGGTCGAGAGGGGGGAAAGTTTTTCTGAAACTACAAAATGGCAAGAATAATATCTCGTCTTTTGTAGCAGAAACCCCATCCACCCAAAACATCTTCGGTAAAGCTGTATCAACCGCTCAATGGTTATTTATGTTCTTGACTAGAGGAGATTCCAGTCACACAGCTCACCCATCAAAGGACATGACGCCTGGCGGTGGGAAAAACAATCCCTGGAAAGTAATTCTTTTTGACCCACTGCGGGAACAGGCCAAATGGTTTGTCCTATTGTTGGGGGGAGGTACCTACCTTTTAGCGTCGAATTCGGTCTTGTATGTCGGTGGTGGGTTTCCTTTATTTTTCCTCGCGCTGGGGGTATTTGGAGTCCTCCTGACAAAAGGGATTGTCCCCCTCTTTCTCGAGACGGAGCATCCGTCTTATAGTGAGGAACAAATAATGGCACTGGTCCCCATCGCTGAAAAAATCTCCTATTGGACGTTGGGGGCCTTCATCCTGACCTATTTTGCCCTCTGCCCTTGGGGTCTCAACGGGGTGGCTGAAATGGGGCAGTTCTTAAGTTTTATTTCGAGTCCTGACGCCAAAATATTTGTTTTGTCTTCCATCGTAGGCTATGTGGCGGGCGTTGCCAAACACATGATGCACAATGCCCGAACATTTTCCGCCCTGGAAGGTCGAAACCTCCAGTTTCTAAGGAGGGGAACTTTGTTGCCCCTATCGAGGGCCGCCGCGGGGAACCTCGCTACTGGGCCAGTCGCCCCACATATCAAATACCCACTCAATTCCTCCAAACGTGAAGAGATCCTTTCGAGTTATTATGATTTGGTTGCCAACTCTCTTTCCACCCGGACTAGGCAAGAACTGGTCATGGAAATTGTCGAGAAGATAAAAAATGACAATAATCCGTTTTACCTTGACTACCGTTCGTTGCTGGACGACAGTGCTCGTTTAAACACCGATTTTCCACTCTTGTTATATCTTGTGAATTTGGGCATCTTTGCCCCCCTCCATGCAAATCCTTTCGGGTATTTGAATCCGCCTTCTCAACGTGGTGAACGTTGGATTAACCTCGATCCGAAAGGATGGGACGGGATGTATTACCTTGGTGAACCACTTTACTGGTCTTTTGGAAGTGACCCCAACGATTTTCGATGGGGCAACGGAGATGGGATAGGCGTATTGCAAAAACCCATGGATTTTATAGAAAATTTTAAAAAATATTTCACGAAAGTTTCTTTGCCCGAAGTGGATATCACGGTAGGACCAACCCGAACTCCACCGTCTGGGGCCCTCTTCAAAGGTCTCCATGAAAAAACGGTTGGTTTTTTTGAAGGCGACGATCCTTTATCTCCAGCAGAGATGGGGGATTGGGTGGAGGCGGGTCGGATTGGGGACAGGGAATCACTTATCCAATTGTTGAAGGACAATTCTTACGCGCGCTTGCTCCAAAATTCAACGAATGGAACCCATTCGGATTTGGTGGGGCTCGACGCGGCGGTGGAATTAACCGTTTCTCGCCGTTCTGCCCTGCGAGATGATCGAGGGGATATCGTTTTTCCAAGAACACAACTCATCATGATTGCTCAGAAATTGCGCGGCCTTCAATCGATGCTCAAATATCTAAGTCAAAAAGGGCAAAAAAAACTTGCTCTCGTTATTTTTTACAGAGAGATGGCGACTGTTTACGGAACCCCGAAAAACCCCATTCATGCAGGAATAATTAAAATGATTTCAAGTGGGGATTATAAAGACGAATCTACGATGGTGGATTTCTTGGAATCTAAGGGAATAGAGCAGGCTTTAAAAGAAGTTCAAAAATTGATTTTGTCATTGTTTCGATCTAATTTTGTCAGCGATTCTGAAAGAGAAAGTGTTATCGCTGGTCTAAAAATAGCGGAAAAACGCAGGATAGGAGATAAGGCGGTGGTTGCTCCCAAGCAAAAGGAGCCCGAATCTTTACCTGCCAATAAACCTCCTGTTGGTGAACTTCATGTCTCATTGCCGGACTTCATTACTTTTCGGGTCAATTCCAGCGAAAAGTCGACCCGCATAATTGAAAGGTATTTCAAAAATCTATCAGAGGTATTTCGGGCAGGTCCTGATGAAAAGCGGGAACTTATCGAGCATATCGTTGCTGATATCCGAAAGCTAAACACTGTCTTTTCGACAAGATACAGTGGGCTATTATCGGATACCCCTGAGATGGCGAGCAACCCTGAATTGTTTATGACGCTGGTTAATTTCGCCATTTTTGTTCCGTTGGGTTACTGTATCGATTCCAATTCTGACCCCACCCAGCCCCCTGAAGGATATTTTCAAATTGACAAAAAAAAGTGGAGGGCTAAAGAAAAGTTTGGGCAAACTGTCTTGTACGTTTCGGTTATACCTAAATCTCCCAGGGCAGAACTGGCGAGAGGTGTCACTCTTGGGGTTGGGGTGATGAATACGACGTCCACCGAAGAAGATGCCATTGGCATGTCGAAGAGGTTTATCAGAAGTGCCACAGCCTTGAACATTGCCCAGCTTAAGAACATAAAAGAGAATCCGGCCATCCTCTCTTTACTAAGTCAATGGGTTCTCAATAACTCTCTGGCTGAGGGTGAAAAAATCGCATTTAAAAAACGCGCATTAATGAATTCCATAAACCATGAAAAAGAGGTGGCCGTTATTGATGTCCTAGAGGAAGAGGCTTTTGTCCGGGCCAAACTTGGAACGGATCATGGAGGGTTTGACTTTAGGCCCGTCCCTTTGGCCATGATACGTGAAGCAAATTTAAAAAATGATTCTGTATTGAGTCATGAAAGTGATGATACTGTCTTAGCAGTTAAAACAGGGTTGATCTCAATGTCGTCGGTTGGTCGGTTCTTGACCGAACAAGGTGAGTCCCCCTTGGGGACCGCACAACTCCTATTGTTTTTAGAGAAGTTGCTTATTTCACCTCAGGGATCGGCGGAGAGGAAAATTTGTGACGTGATGTTCGGAAAGGCCGCCACCCCTCAAACGGTTGCTCAGGAATTGTTTGAACAAGGCGATTGGAAGACCTGGCTCCCTTGGATCATCAAATTGTGCGATACCGCTCGGAATAATAACTTTTACTCGTATGAAGAGCAGTCGGCGATCATTGATGAAATTCAAAAGGCACGAGCCACCCAAACCGTTGTGGATGTCCCCGGAAATCTTTTCCCGATTCGAATGAATCCACTCCGCTCAAGGGGGCGGTTTCGCCAGACACTGGCTCGAATAAATTCGTTTCCCCTTCGGTTAGCAAACCGGATTCTCCTGCCTTAGCAAAAAAATGCACGATGAGGGCGATCCCCTGGCCGGTTTAGCCATTTTAGTAGATGGCACTTCCTCTGTGGCGACGAATGAACCAATAGTCGCATTGGCAAAGACTATCCTGCCGGAGGCTCTTCGCCAGGCGTGGGAAAGGTCACGGGAACTTGTGTTTATGGGCGAAAATTTGGATACGTATCTTTCAGTGCTTCAAACCACCATCCAAGAATTTAAGCGCCTCGGTCGGGATTCTCCTCTGGGAACGGCAATTTTTAACGAAGAGGCTCGGACTCAATGGGAGGCGATGATCGAACTTCTTCAGGATCAATTATTGGAAACCCTTCAAACGTCATTCCCTTCAGAAGTCCTTCCTGATCAGATGAAGAAATTCAGTGAAGACCTTGGTTTTTCTGAAGACCAACGGAAGTTTTTGCATTTCTATTCAATTCTTTATTCTCCGGGAAGGGCGCTTTCCGTTAGGTCACTTCAATCCTATTGGGAGGGAAAGACTGGAAGAGAAATCCTGGATTTACAAAGATCTCTGCTGGATAAATTAGGGGATGCCGATGCCCTCCCATTGGAGGCGGATGAACAGGTCGAGAGTCCCAAAGACAAAATTGATTTTGGGCCTTCCGGGGAACTCACCGTGAATGGGTATCCGGTCTTCCTTCCTCCCAATTATGAACCCAAGGGATACTCCGGTGGGTTTAGTAAGGACGCGAAAATAGAAAGAGCCATTGTTGTGGCCATCCGAACGTTATCATCTCACCCTGAAACCATTTTTGCCACACGAAAGGGGATGGGGGCCCTGGGGATTCATAAATCAAAGCCATTAAGCCACACTATTTTTATTAAATTTGTCGGGCAGAAGGCGTTCGTTCTTTGGGTTGGCCCGTTCAGTGATTCACATGGGGTGGGGATCGCACCCGACACTGTCGTCGATCAAGGTGTTATTCAGCGCGCTCAGGAATTAAACAAAACAACAGAAGGTTCAGTTCCTCTAATGTTAAAGCACTACCGCCCGAATGGGGAAGGGGAAGGATCGAAACTGAATTTTTCATTCTTGGGGACTTCCCAGACGATTGCGCCCATGATTTTTCTTTTCCCGATCCTTTTCGTTCTTGCGTGGAGCCACGCTCCCCTTTGGACCGTGGTTGTGGCGGTGATTTTTGTCGTTGGCTTGGGAAATGTCGAGTTGGGAAAATTTATCCGCCAGTCTTGGAAAAATGTCAAAAAAAGCCCCAAGTTGTTTTTTGAAAGGGTGAAGTCCGATCCCGGAGAGGGTAAAACATCCACATCGAATTTGGCCAAAGAACTGGCCGAGGTTATGATTTTTGCAGACAAGGGGAATTCCCCTGGCGCCTCTGAACGAGTTATTGCGCTCCTGAACGGGACGCCAAGCCGGTTGAATGTGGAATCCATCGTCGGTCCCCAGGGACTGGGGGCATTGGCGGCGGTTACGGAGTCAGCGGTATTTAGAGATTCGGGTTTTCAAAATCAATTCCTATTGGAGATGGGGCGCGTTTTCCCCAAGGGGTTCCCCTTGGGCCTGGCTCGGCGGGCGGTGGGTCACTTGGCTTTAGATTCAACGACCCGGGTGGGAGCCCAGGGGATTGCGGCAGACGCGGACATGAAAACGAAGAAGGGACTTATGGTTGTGGTGACGCGGGAGATGTTGAAAGACCTTCCCAATCGGGTGGGCTCCTTTGAGAAAGCGGCCCAGGGGAAACCCGTTTATTGGGTGGCGGAGGACGCCCTTGTCTTTCAGGCCCTTCAAAAGGTTCGGCCGTCCGCGAATCTCCTGATCCGGCCCCGGTGGGTGGAGCGGGAGGGGACTGTTGTTGTGGTGTCGGGGAAAGCCCTAGAACGGTTTGTGAATTCCACCCGGTTTCTTCAAGACTTTGCCATTGCCCTCCCCAGGGGGGCGCAGGTGGATATGGACGGGATTGCCGCGGCGAGTGTTTTGCGAAATGCGGTGTTCTTCTTCTTGGACGAATTATTGTCAGGAATGAAGGTGGATTTCAATACGCTTCGGACCATCGATACCGTCGCCCGCCGGATTGCCTCGGCGGCGTAAGTCTTGTTTTATCCCTGTTTAATGATTTGTCTTAGCACGGCGGGGGAGGATGCCGCCGTGGGCCAGGTAATCCACTTCGACCGGGGCGTCGACTCGGGCGAGGGCTTGGAAAGTTAAAACCGTTCCATCTTCACGGCGGGCTTTCACTGTAAGTTCTTTTCTTGGCCCCAATGTGGCGATCCCTTCGATGTCGAAAATCTCTCTTCCCGTTAGGCCCAGAGTTTCTCTCGTTTCTCCCGCTTTGAATTGGAGCGGGAGGACGCCCATTCCCACTAAATTCGATCGGTGGATCCGTTCGTAGCTTTCGGCGATGACCGCGCGGACACCCAAAAGTCGGGTGCCCTTGGCGGCCCAGTCGCGTGAGGAACCAGAACCGTATTCTTTTCCTGCGAGGACGATCAACGGGATTTTCTCTTTTTCGTAACGAACAGCGGCGTCGAAAATGGCGAGCCGGTCGCCCGAGGGCAGATGAGTGGTGACGCCGCCTTCCACCCCGGGCACCAACAGGTTTTTCAATCGAATGTTGGCGAAGGTGCCGCGGATCATGACTTCGTGGTTTCCCCGTCGAGCGCCGTAGGAGTTAAAATCTTTTTTCGTCACGCCCAAGGAAACGAGGTGCCGGCCGGCGGGGCTATCCTCGGCGATGGATCCGGCGGGAGAGATGTGATCGGTGGTCACCGAATCGCCCAGGGCCGCCAACACCCGCGCTCCGCGAATGTCTGTCAAAAGGCCGGGTTCCAAACCCATCCCGTCAAAGTAGGGCGGGTTCTTGATGTAGGTGGAAATAGAATCCCACTTGTATTGGGCTCCTTCTGGAGAGGCCAGGGCGTTCCAATTTTCGTCCTCCCTGGGTGGCGGCCGTGTAGCGGGTTTTGAACATGTCCGAGCGCACGGCTTTTCGCACCGTCTCCAACACTTCCTGTTGTGTGGGCCAGATGTCTCTTAAATACACGGGCCCCTCTTTGCCCACGCCGATGGGGTCTGTGGTGAGGTCCACATCCATTCGGCCCGCCAGGGCGTACGCCACCACGAGGGGGGGGGAAGCGAGATAGTTGGCTTTCACGTGGGGATTGATGCGCCCTTCGAAATTTCGATTTCCGGACAATACGGCCGCGGCCACGAGGTTTCCCTCCTTGATGGCTTTGGAAACGGGGTCCGGGAGCGGGCCGCTGTTTCCAATGCAGGTGGTGCAACCGTATCCGACCAGATGGAAATTCAGTTTCTCCAAATAGGTCGTCAGTCCGGCGGCGTCCAAATAGTCCGTCACCACGCGGGATCCCGGCGCTAAACTGGTTTTAATGTGGGGGGCCACGCGAAGGCCCTTTTCCACCGCTTTCTTCGCCAGAAGGCCCGCGCCAATCATCACGGAGGGGTTGGATGTGTTCGTGCAACTGGTGATGGCGGCGAGCACAACGCTCCCGTGGGTGAGGTTCACCTGTTGGCCTCCCATGTCCACGGGCCGTTTGCTCAGAAGCGCCGCTGGGGGAAGTTCAAATCCACGTTCTTTGACCGGCGCGGTTAACGCTTTTATGAAGGATGCCTTCGCCTCCTTCAACGAAACCCTGTCTTGGGGTCGTTTGGGGCCTGCGAGGGACGGGACAACATCGTTTAGATCCAGTTCCATCACGTCCGTATAGGAAGGTTCTGGGGACTGATCGGTGCGAAACATTCCCTGCGCCTTGCAATAGGTTTCAACTAACGTTATTTGTTCTTCGGAGCGCCCTGTCAATCGGAGATAGGCCAAGGTTTCGTTATCCACGGGAAAAAAGCCAGCCGTCGCTCCGTATTCCGGCGCCATGTTGGCGATGGTGGCGCGGTCGGGAAGCGAGAGTTCCGAGAGGCCTGGCCCAAAAAATTCCACAAACTTGCCGACGACGTTCCGTTTCCGTAAAAGTTGTGTGACCGTGAGCACCGCGTCGGTGGCCGTGGACCCGGCCGGGAGTCGGCCGGAAATCCGCACGCCCACCACTTCGGGAATCAGCATGGACATGGGTTGGCCCAACATCGCCGCCTCGGCTTCGATTCCGCCCACGCCCCAGCCCAACACTCCCAACCCGTTGATCATCGTCGTATGGGAATCCGTCCCAATCACCGTATCGAAATGGGCCACGGGCGAAGTCCCGCTTCTGTCGACCGCCACGACGGGGGCCAGGTATTCGAGATTGACTTGATGAACAATGCCCGTATCGGGTGGAATGGTGCGAAAATTGCGGAGGGCTTTCTGGCCCCATTTCAAAAAGGCATAACGTTCCCGGTTGCGGGCGTATTCTATCTCCGCATTCTTCTGAAAAGCGTCGGGAGAACCAAAAAGGTCTACCTGAACCGAATGGTCAATCACCAAGTCCACGGGAAAGAGCGGGTTGATCCGTTCCGGATCCACACCGAAACGTTGCGCCGCGTCCCGCATGGCGGCCAAGTCCACCACCACCGGCACCCCGGTGAAATCTTGAAGCAAAACCCGGGACGCGATGAAGGGAATTTCTTTTTCCAGCCCATTCGTTGGCGACCAGCGGGCCAAGGCTTCCACGTCGGTTTTCGTCACAAGATGTCCATCTTCCATGCGAAGTAAGTCTTCCAGTAGAACACGGATGGAAAAAGGCAATTTATCCAGGGCGACGCCCAATCGTTTTCCGAGAGACGGCAATGAAAAATATTGATAGGTGTTGGAAAGTTTTTCTTTGACGTTGAAACTGTTAAGGTTTTTTGCTGACATTCTTTTTCTCTCCCGTTATATGACCAACGCGGTCCCCGGATTTTCTTGGGCCGGGACAAGAAGAATTTATCATTTCTTAAAACATGTTGGAGCGATCCTCCGTTCGGTATTTTCGGTCTGTCGCCCGTGCGCGGTTATTTTTTTGTAACTCCAATTTGATAGACTTGAGCTTATGACATTAAAAATATCTCAAACCCTATTGGCTTTTTCTCTCTTTTGGGCCGCCATTGTCAACGGGAAGAGCCTGGAGAACAATCCTTCTCCTGGTTCGGTATTTTGGATGGAAGCCACGGGAACGATCAACCCTGTGGTCAAAGATTATCTTCTGAACGGACTCGAGCAGGCGCAATTGTCAGGGGCGGCCGCCGTGATCATTCGTCTGGACACCCCCGGGGGCCTCTTGGACGCCACACGAGACATCGTCCAAGGCCTCTTGAATGCTCCCCTCCCTGTGATCGTCTTTGTAGGACCCCAGGGGCCCGGGCGGCATCGGCCGGATTTTTCATCACCATGGCCGCTGATGTGGCCGCCATGGCGCCCCAGACTCATCTGGGCGCGGCGACCCCTGTAACGCTGGGAGGCATGCCTTTCTCTCCGGGAACGAAAGACGAAAGCAAAGATAAGAAAGGCCGTGGGGGAGTCTTGGAAGAGAAAGCCCTGTCAGACACCGCCGCCTACGCGCGCACCTTGGCGACCACAAAAGGCCGAAACGCGGCATGGGCCGAAAGGGCCGTGCGGGAAAGCCTCTCGCTCACGTCCGAGGAAGCCCTGAGAAATCGGGTGATTGATCTTGTGGCGGCGGACGAAGCCGACCTCCTCAAAAAACTTTCTGGAAAAGAAGTTAAAAAGGGCGCTCTTACGTTTAATCTCAACCTGGAAGGGGCGCGGCGGGTGGATTTCCCCATGAGCCCTCTCCGGAAATGGCTTCATACCATTGCCAACCCCAACGTGGCCTATCTTCTTTTGGTTTTAGGTTTTTACGCTTTGGTCTACGAATTTTCAACCCCGGGCATCGGGCTCGGCGCCATCGCGGGAATCATCTGTCTGGTTTTGGCCTTCTTTTCACTGCAGGTTCTCCCACTTAACTTCGCGGGACTGGTTTTACTTGTGGCGGGGTTGATCATGATGGGTCTGGACATCCTGGTGGGGTCCCATGGGTTATTGATTTTTGGTGGGCTCATTTCCTTTGCCATCGGTTCTTTTTTCCTGTTTGACGTAAACCAAGCGGTGTTCCGGGTGTCCATGGAACTGATTTTGGCGATCGTCCTCACGTCCGCGGGGTTTTTTGGGTTTGTTATACGAAAAATCTGGTCAGCGCGACGGTCAATCCCCGTCACCGGCGCGGAAGGGTTGGTGGGTCAAATGGCGGAAGTTCGGCCGGAGGGAATGGTTTTTGTTGATGGCGCGCTCTGGACTGTGGAAGGGGACCTCGCGGGCTGTGTCCTTGGCGAGAAAGTGCGCGTGGTCAAAATTTCAGGCAATCGATTGGTGGTTCAAAAGGAGGCTTAAATGTTGTTTTTCCCTGTGGTGGTGATTGTTTTGGTTTTGTGGTTGTTGGTGACCGCCGTTCGCATCGCCAACGAGTATGAACGGGGCGTGATTTTACGGTTGGGACGGTTTCAGTCCGTTAAGGGTCCAGGCCTCTTTTTCGCTATTCCGTTCAACGTGGACAAAGTGTTCAAAGTTGATCTCCGCACCGTCACCTGGGATGTGCCCGTCCAAGAAGTGATCACCAAAGACAACGTGCCCTGCAAAGTCAACGCGGTTTGTTACTTCAACGTCATCGATCCGGAACGCGCGGTTCTCAAAGTGCAAGATTATCGGTTGGCGACTTCTCAAATCGCCCAGACGACCCTACGAAGCGTCCTCGGCCAAGTGGATTTTGACGAGTTATTGAGCCAGCGGGAAAAGATCAACATGAAGCTCCAACAGATCATCGATCAGCAGACGGATCCCTGGGGCATCAAGGTGACGATCGTGGAAGTCAAAGACGTTCAAGTGCCGGAATCCATGCAGAGAGCCATGGCGCACCAGGCCGAGGCCGAACGGGACCGACGAGCCAAGATCATCGCGGCGGAAGGCGAATTTCAGGCGGCGCAAAAACTTGCCGATGCGGCCCACATCATCGCCTCGGAGCCGGCGGCGCTTCAATTGCGTTTTTTGCAGACGGCGAAGGAAATCAGTGGCGACCGGGGGTCGACCTTTATTTTGCCGATCCCGGTGGAGCTGTTGAAGTTCTTAGGGAAAAACTGATCTCAATTTGAAGCGATGCGTTTTGTCGAATCTCCGTTACTCGGGCATCCTGAAAAAAAATGGTCCTTCGCTGTTGGGTGAATGGTAATTAAAGTCTAATCATACGGAGATCCTTATGTCTGATTCGGATTCAGGTGTGTCATCCTTAATAAAAAGAATAACTCGATCCATGTCCCGATGGGTGGTGATCGGGGGTGTATTGGCTGTTCTGGGGCTGGCTCTGTGGGTGTGGGGGGCTCTACATTATGTTTATTCCACTGGGGAGCGGGCGGGATTTGTGCAAAAATTCTCTAAACGGGGTTGGATTTTTAAAACCTGGGAAGGAGAATTGGCAATGGTGAACCTTCCCGGTGCCATGCCAGAAATCTTTTATTTTACGGTTCGGGACGAAAAAGTGATCCCTTCCATCGAAAACACCATGGGCAATCGCGTGGTGTTGACGTACAATCAACACAGGGGTCTTCCTCCTCGTATCCTTGGGGATACGCCGTATTTTGTGAACAAAGTTCGTGTGGTGGTCGATGGGGGGGGCCCGCCCCCCCCCGTTGCGGACGCATCGCAACACTAGTCATTCGGCGGGAAAGTGTGCTAAAATCAAACCCGTTGATGTTTTGCGGTTCCACACTCCTTTGACATCTCTCAGCGTTCTTATCCTGGCGGCCGGGGAAGGTACCCGGATGAAGTCTGACCTGCCGAAAGTGTTGCATTCGGTTGCGGGGAAGGCGTTGGTGGAACACGTTTTGGACGCGGTGGCTCCGTTGGGGGGCGGCGTTGGCGTCGTGCTCGGGCGCGGCGCGGAGATGGTAAAAGAGCGGTTGTCGGCGCGCAAAAATGTGTCGTTTTTTATTCAGAAAGAACGGCGGGGGTCGGGGGATGCGGTGCGCCCGGCGGCCCGGTGGTTGGAGCGCCGCGGCGGAAACGTTTTGGTTCTCTGCGGGGATGCCCCGCTTGTTCGCACAGAGACCCTGCGGGCGCTCACCCGGCTTCATCGCCGAGAAAAAAATGCCGCGACGCTCTTGACAGCGGAGGTGCCGAATCCTTCGGGATACGGACGGATCCGCCGTGAAAAGGGGCGCCCTGTCGCCATCGTCGAACACAAAGAGGCAACGCCGGCGGAGCGGGATCTCCGGGAAATCAATTCCGGGACCTATTGTTTTCGGGCCATAGATTTGTTGGAGGGTTTGCGCCGACTTCGGCCGGACAATGCCAAGGGCGAGTATTATATCACCGATGTCATTGGATTTTTGGTGGGCCGAGGCCGTTCCGTGGGGGCGTTGTGTCTGGCGGACGGCGACGAAATTTTGGGCGTTAACAACCGTCGGGAACTGGCCGATGCTGGGCAACGGCTCAATCGACGGACGTTGGATCGGTTGATGGACGAAGGGGTGACGGTGGTGGATCCGGCCACGACGTATGTGGACGCCACCGTTCGGGTGGGGTCGGACACGGTCATCGAGCCACAGACATTTTTGGTGGGCGCGACCCGGGTCGGACGCCATTGCCGAATCGGCCCGATGACGCGTTTAATAAATTGTCGGTTGGCGGATCACGTTTATCTGGAAGCCAGTTTTGGCGAGAGTGCCCGGGTGGAAACGGGGGCGCGGGTGGGGCCTTGGTCCCGACTGCGACCCGGGGCGGTGGTGGGGCGGGACGCTCATGTGGGGAATTTTGTGGAGTTGAAAAAGACGCGTTTGGGCGTGGGGGCGAAGGTGAACCATTTGAGTTATCTGGGCGATGCGGTTGTGGGGGCCCGGGTGAACGTCGGGGCCGGGGTCATCACCTGCAATTACGACGGGCATCAAAAACATTCCACGACGATCGGGGCGGAGGCGTTCATTGGTTCGAACGTCAATTTGGTTGCCCCCCTTCGCGTGGGCGCGGGCGCTGTGGTGGGCGCAGGATCCACTTTAACGAAGGACGTTCCGGCCGGTTCGCTGGCTTTGGAGCGGGCTCCCGCGCTGATCAAGCGCGGTTGGGCCAAAAAACGACGGGCGGAGAAAACGGGGCAAACACATGGCTAAAAAAAAGGACGGAATTCGTATGGTGGCGCCGCTTAAACTTTTCTCGGGCAACGCCCATCCGGCATTGGCAAAAGAAATTGCCAAAGAGTTGGGCACGACCGTGGGCGAGGCCAGCGTGGGCCGGTTTCCAGACGGCGAAGTGGAAGTCAAAATTGCGGAGAATGTGCGCGGGGCGGACTGTTTCATCATTCAACCCACCAGCTATCCCGCCAACGACAATTTGATGGAACTTCTGTTGATGGTCGACGCGCTTCGCCGGGCTTCCGCCTGGCGGATCACGGCGGTATTGCCCTATTTCGGCTATGGCCGACAGGACCGCAAGGCGGAACCCCGCGTTCCCATTTCAGCGAAACTGGTGTCCAACATTATTCGCGCCTCGGGAGTCGACCGGGTCCTCACCATGGACCTCCACGCGGGGCAGATCCAGGGGTTCTTTGATATCCCGGTGGACCACCTGTATGCCAATCCCGTCTTGGTGGGCTATTTCCAAAAGAAAAAGATCCCCTCGGAAACCTTGGTGGTGGTCTCGCCGGACGCCGGAGGCGTGGAACGGGCCCGGGCGTTCGCGAAACGGTTGGAATCGGGTCTGGCCATCATTGACAAACGGCGCATTTCGCCGCGCGAAGCGAACGTTATGCATGTGGTCGGCGACGTAAAAGGCAAAGTAGCTCTTATCATTGACGATTTGGTGGACACCGGGGGAACGCTTGTGAAGGCGGCACAAGCTTTGGTGGACGCCGGCGCGACCCGCGTGTTGGCCGCCGCGGCCCATGGGGTGCTGGCCGGTCCGGCGATCGACCGGCTGAACGCGTCTCCTGTGGAAGAGTTGGTGATCACCAACAGCATTCCGCTGAACCAGAAGGACGCCCGCAAGATCCGGGTGTTGTCTGTGGCCCCGCTCCTGGCCGAAGCCATTCAGCGGATTCACGTGGAGCGTTCCATCAGTGAGTTGTTTGTTTGATTTTTTTGTCGTTGCCCCATTGATGGGGCACGCTGGACAACGGCGAGATTTTTCTCCGTTGGCAAAGATGCCCGATAAATTGGGCAACGACAAATGGCATATGTTTTACATGTTGGAAGTGTTTAGATTTTAGAACTCAAGCGAGGTATATCCCATGCAGACCATTGAACTCCGCGCAGAAAAGCGCGACTTAGCATCGAAAGGCACGCTCTCCCAACTTCGGTTGAACGGGCAAATCCCTGCCGTCGTCTATGGCGGAAAAAAGGCGCCGGAGAATTTGGCCCTAAACCTCAAGAACCTGATTCATCTGTTGAAGGGACACGGGGTGAACGTACTGATGAACCTGAAACTCGGCGACGGCGCGGAAGTCGTTCTTTTGAAAGACGTGCAACGGGATGTTCTTTCCCACGACGTCATTCACGTGGACTTCCAGCGAATGTCGATGACCGAAAAGCTTGAAATCAACGTGCCTCTTAACGTGACGGGGGAAGCCCCCGGCGTAAAAATGGGCGGCGGCATTATGGAACATATTTTGCGGAACCTGAAAGTTCGCTGTCTTCCGACGGACATTCCCGACAATATCCCTGTGGATGTTTCCCATCTTCAGCTGAATCAGGGAATCAAGGTCAAAGATCTCGTGGCCCCGGCCGGGGTCGACATTTTAAATGACCGAGAAGGATTGGTGGTGAACATTGTGGCGCCTGCCGCCGAAGAAGTGGCCGCGACTCCCGCCGCGGGAGCTGTCGCCGCTGGAACCGAGCCCGAAGTCATTGCCAAAGGCAAAAAACCCGAGGAAGGCGAAGACGCCGCCGGCGCGAAACCCTCCGCCGCGGGGAAAGCCGCTCCGGCTCCTGCCAAAGGCGCCCCCGCCGCTAAAGAGAAAAAATAGAAACAGTCTGTTTCTTTTTTTGGGGGGGGTGTCGTTTTGGTTTGGCCTTTCGATCCCCCATTGAGGCGATTCGAGCACGATTTTGTGCCGGTAGCGGGGCTGACCCTGTCCGATCCGGCCCGTAGGCTTCTTAGGGCCGGGAGTTGGGTCAGCCTCCGGCACAAAATCGCGCGCAGGCCGACGGGGCGCATTTCTTTTGGTTCCTTTTCTTTGGGCGTGCAAAGAAAAGGAACCCGGGTGCAGGGCGGAGCGCCTGCCCGGGGTAGGAGGGGGTGGAACCCCCTTGCTGTTAATTGGAAGGACGGAAGAGCGGATTTTATGGAGAACATCTGATGATTCCCAGCTTAGTGGTGGGGCTTGGAAACGACGAAAAAAAATATAATCACACGCCGCACAACATCGGGTTTCAAGCCCTTGACGTTTTGGCGCGGCGGCTCAAGCTGACGTGGAAAGACGAGAAAGACAAGGTTCACTCGGCGAGCAAGGGGTCTTTGCGGTTGATCAAACCAAAGTCCCTGATGAATGTTTCCGGGGAAAAAGTTTTTTGGGCCGCGGCCTGGTGGCACATCCCTGTTTCGGAAATGGTGGTGTTGTGCGATGACTTCTCTCTTCCTTGGGGAAAAATTCGGATACGCCGCAAAGGCAGTTCCGGCGGGCACAACGGACTGGATTCCGTGATTCAGGCGTTCAATACCGAAGACCTGGCCCGGCTTCGGATCGGGGTGGGGCCCGTTCCGGCGGGGATGGATCCCAAAGACTTCGTCTTAAAAAAAGGGAATGATGAAACGTTGGCCGAGTTGGCGGACCTGGCCGCGGACGCGTTGAACGCCGTTTTATCGGAAGGCGTCGACGCCGCCATGAACCATTTTAACGGTCTTCCGGGGTAATCATTGTCGTTGCCCCATAAATGGGGCAACGACACAATTCTAACCTGAAAATTTCAGATGACCAATCATTTCCGCCTGGGAGGGCTAAAAAATATGTTCCGGACCCTGTCAACGGTAGCCCTGTGCCAACCGGGGAATCCCGGCTAAGCGGGGGGTGACGCGTGTCAAAATATACACTCAAAGCCCAAGAATCCATTCAAGCCGCTCAATTGACTGCCGAGAAACGCCATCACTCTCGCGTCGATCCGTTGCACCTCCTTTCGGCCTTGCTGGACGTTCCGGACAATATTGTGCCCCAGTTGTTGGAAAAGTCCGGCGTGTCCCTCCCCCGTCTTCGCACGGCGGTTTCAGCCGAACTGGACAAAGGGCCGGAGGTCCGGGGAAACGTTCAGCTCTCCGCCTCGCCTGCTTTTCGTGACGTTCTCGTTAAAGCCGATGAAGAAGCCAAAACCTTTCGGGACGAATTCGTTTCCACGGAACATTTTCTCCTTTCCCTTTTGGGCCGCGCGGGAGATCTCGCGTCGGCCTTGCTTCAAGCCCAGGGGCTCTCGCGCGAGCGCGTGCTCCAAACCCTGACCGACTTGCGAGGATCCCATCGCGTGACCGACGAAAATCCTGAAGCCAAATACCAAGCGCTTGAAAAATACGCCCGCGACCTGACCGAAGCGGCCCGCGGAGGAAAACTGGACCCCGTGATCGGCCGCGACGAGGAGATTCGCCGCGTCATCCAGGTGTTGTCCCGCCGAACCAAAAACAATCCGGTCTTGATTGGAGAACCCGGCGTGGGGAAAACCGCCATCGCCGAAGGCCTCGCTCAACGTATCGTCTCCGGGGATGTGCCGGAAAGCCTTAAATCCAAACGGGTGCTGTCGTTGGATTTGGGCGCGCTCATTGCGGGGGCCAAATATCGCGGTGAATTTGAGGATCGGCTGAAAGCCGTGTTGAAAGAAATTGTGGACGCTCAGGGGGCGGTGATTCTCTTTATCGACGAGCTCCACACGCTGGTGGGCGCTGGGGCGGCGGAAGGCGCTGTGGACGCGGCCAATTTATTGAAACCCATGCTGGCGCGGGGGGAACTCCGTTGCGTGGGGGCAACCACCCTGGACGAATATCGAAAACACATAGAAAAAGACGCGGCTCTGGAACGCCGGTTTCAGCCCATCGTGGTGGGGGCCCCAACGGTGGAACAGACCATCGCTATTTTGCGGGGCCTGAAAGAACGGTATGAGCTTCACCACGGGGTTCGTATCACCGACAGCGCCTTGGTGGCCGCCGCCACTCTTTCCGACCGTTACATCGCCGACCGGTTCCTGCCGGATAAGGCCATTGATTTGATGGATGAGGCCTCCAGCCGTCTCCGCATGGAAATGGATTCCATGCCCGTGGAATTGGACGAGGTGGAACGACGGCGCCGTCAATTGGAAATTGAGCGTCGTGCCTTGCAGAAAGAAGAGGACGCCGCCAGCAAGGACCGGTTGGGTAAGCTTGAAAAAGAGCTGGGAGAACTGGGAAAAAAGTCCGGCCTGATGAAAACCCAGTGGGAGGCGGAGAAAGCGGGGCTCTCCCGCATTCGGGATGCCAAGGAGAAGCTCGAAGACGTTCGACGGGAAGAGCAGAAGGCCGAGCGGGGCGGG
The DNA here is from genome assembly GCA_016714745.1 of Elusimicrobiota bacterium. GTDB lineage: Bacteria > Elusimicrobiota > Elusimicrobia > FEN-1173 > FEN-1173 > JADKHR01. The sequence continues at coordinate 56,866 of JADKCG010000004.1, forward strand.
GATTTGGGAAGAGCGGCCGAATTGCGGTATGGGCAATTGCCGGCTCTTGAAAAAGAAATGAAGGCCGCCCAAGACCGGTTGGCCGGCCTGCAAAAAGAATCGGCCATGTTAAAAGAAGCGGTGGACGAAGAGGACATTGCTCAGGTGGTCGCCAAATGGACGGGGATCCCGGTGTCCCGCATGCTGGAAGGCGAAGTGGCCAAGTTGTTGAAAATGGAAGAGAAACTGCACGGCCGTGTGGTGGGTCAAGAAGAGGCCGTTCGGGCCGTTTCCGACGCGATTCGACGGAGCCGGTCGGGTCTCTCCGATCCCCATCGGCCCATGGGATCCTTTATTTTCCTTGGTCCCACAGGGGTGGGGAAAACCGAGTTGGCCCGGGCCCTGGCGGAATTCCTTTTTGACGACGAACGCGCCCTGGTGCGTTTGGATATGTCGGAATACATGGAGAAACACGCCGTGGCCCGTTTGATCGGGGCGCCCCCCGGTTACGTGGGGTACGAAGAAGGCGGGCAATTGACGGAAGCCGTGCGACGCCGTCCTTACGCCGTGCTTCTCTTGGACGAGATTGAAAAGGCCCATGCCGACGTGTTCAATATTTTACTTCAGATTTTGGACGATGGGCGATTGACGGACGGCCAAGGCCGCACGGTGGATTTCAAGAACACCGTGGTCATTATGACATCGAACATTGGAAGCCAATGGTTGACCGATGCCACTTCCGACGCGGAGGCGCGCACGAAAGTCATGGAAGCCCTGCGCGGTCATTTCCGCCCAGAGTTCTTGAACCGGATCGATGAGGTTTTGATTTTTTCACGCCTCACTGAAGATCAAATTGCCCGGATCGTGGACATTCAGTTGGCTCAGCTCCAAAAACGCATGGCCGATCGCCGAATGACCATTCGGCTGACCCCCGCCGCCAAGGCGGCTCTCGCCAAAGACGGGTTTGACCCTGACTACGGCGCGCGTCCCTTGAAACGGGCTCTGCAAAAAGAGGTCGTTGATCCTCTGGCCCGGAAATTGTTGGCCGGCGAGTTTAAAGACGGAGATACGGTCGAGGTGGATGCCGCCAAGGACGGTTCTCTTCAATTCCGAACGCCGGGGAAAAAGTAGTTTGGGGAATCTTTTGTATTTCGTGGCACGGGCCTCTTGCCCGTGTGCTCTGCGAATTGTTTTTATCGTTCCTCTTTTGGCGCTCCTTCTAATATCGGCCAAGAAAATCGATCGCATTCAAAATTCTTTAAAAGAGGCCGGGGGCGTTGCCCGCTTTGAACGGGTGGAAACGGTGGATTGGATTTTTTCTGTGGCGCGACCGTCCGAAAAAGGCGTTGTGACCTGGCGGGGCCGTCAACGCATGAAACGGGTGGGATCGGAATTTGCGGTTCGGGAAGATCTGGACACTCCCAACGGGTTTTGGACCGTTTGGGTGGGGGCGATCACGGCGGTTCAAAAGAATGGGTTGCCGGTGACCGACCCCGCGGTTCTCGACACTTTGGGGGCAGATACCCGCAAACGGGCCTTTTGGATTTTGGCGCCTTTTACCTTTTTGGACGCGGATTCCAAGGGGGACTATCTGGGGTCGGCCTATTTTCAAAACCGGCTTGTTCACCGGGTGAAATTCGAACTTGATAAAGAGGGGGGATTCCCCCTTTCAGGCCCCCTCATCCTTCAGCTCGACCCCGACACTTCTCTTTTGCGCGGAGCGTCGTGGGGGGGAGAAAAAGGAGGCGAATGCCTCCTGGAGGATTTCGAAATGCGTCAGAACCTCCTCAACATCCCGGCCCTCTGGACCTTGTATAATGCCGCGGGGGAACGCATGGAAGTTCTCCGTGTCAACGGTTGTGTTTTTAACTCTTATATTGAAGATTCTCTTTTTTCCGTTTCGCGCTAGCCGCGACGCCGCATACCCGGAACACCAAGGAGATTGACCCCATGTTGGAAAACCTTTTTGAATGCAAGCGATCGAGTCTAGACGCGCGGTTTACCCTCAAAGGCTCTGTGCCGCACTACGCGCCGGACCGGACGTTTGACACGGAACATATTCGGCTCGACCTGCGCCTGGATATCCCCCGGAAAACCCTTCAGGGGATCTGCACCACCTCCCTCTCTGTTTTGGCGGAGGGAGCCGAGAAACTCGTTTTTGATGCGGTCAACTTTAAAATCGCGTCTGTCCGAAGCAAAGGCCGTTCGCTTAAATTCGAAAACGACGGCAAAAAACTGGCCGTCCTTTTACCCGCCCCCGCCTGCCGCGGAGACAAAATGGACATCGCGATCCAATATAAAGTCATCCAACCAAAACTGGGACTTTATTTCATTGGGCCTGACCGGGGCTATCCCAAGAAACCGGTCCAGGTGTGGACCCAAGGGGAAGACGAATATGCCCGGTATTGGTTCCCCTGCCACGATTCCCCCCAGGATCGCACAACGACGGAAATCATTGTGCGTGTCCCGAAAGGGTTTACGGCGGTTTCCAATGGCCGGTTGGTGCGGAAATCGTCCCAAGGGCGGGAGACCCTGTTTCATTGGAAACAAGAAATTCCCCATGCCACGTACCTGGTCACCCTGGCCGTGGGAGAATTTTCTGAAATCAAAGACGCGTGGCGGGGAAAGCCGGTTCTGTACTACGTGCCCAAAGGTCGCGAAGACGACGCCCGCCGGGCGTTTGGGAAGACCCCTAAAATGATGGAGTTCTTCTCCCAACAGATTGGCGTTCCCTACGCTTATCCCAAATACGCCCAGGTGGCCGCCCTCGACTTTATTTTTGGGGGCATGGAAAATACCAGCGCGACCACCCAGACGGCTCTTACTCTGCACGATGAACGAGCCCATTTGGATTTCTCTTCGGATCCTCTCGTGGCGCACGAATTGGCCCACCAATGGTTCGGCGATCTTTTGACGTGCCGCGACTGGTCCCACGCTTGGTTGAACGAAAGTTTCGCCACGTATTTTGAGGCCCTCTTCACGGAATACGACAAGGGCGCCGACGAATTCGCTTTGGAACTTCGCCAGAACGAAGAGATCTATTTTGAGGAAGATCGCGACCATTATCGTCGGGCCATCGTGACCAAAACGTTCAAACAGCCGTCGGACCTCTTCGATCGGCACCTCTATGAAAAAGGCTCCCTCGTTCTCCATATGCTGAGGGGGATTTTGGGCGACCGGGATTTTTGGAAATCCATTGGCACGTATGTGCGAGACAACCGTGGAAAGGTGGTGGAAACCCGCCAACTGTTGGACGCCATCGAGAAAGCCACAGGGAAAAACCTGTCGAAGTTTTTTGACCAATGGGTTTACGGCGCGGGTCACCCGGAATACAAAGTTCGCTATTGGTGGGACGCTCGGAAAAAAGAGGCCGTGGTCCGGGTTCTTCAAACCCAGGCGACAAACGGGGAGACGAATCTGTTCAGCCTCCCCATCGAATTTGGTTTCCGATGGGGCAAAACGGAAAAACGCTTCAAGGAAATCGTGGACAAGAAATCCCATCTGTTCCGGTTTAAACTGAGGGGGGAGCCGGACGTGGCGCTTTTCGATCCGGACCACAAAATCCTAAAAAAAGTGGAGTTTCCCAAATCCGAAGCGATGTGGGTTCGCCAACTCATCCAGGACCCCCATATTCTCGGTCGGGTGGACGCGGCCAAAGCTTTGGGGAAGGTGGGAAGCCCGGCGGTGGTGGAGGTTTTGGCCAAAACCATTTTGACGGAAAAGTTCTGGCATGTGCAGGGAGAAATGGCCCAAGCGCTGGGGCAAATTCGCACGCCCGCCGCGTCCCAAGCGCTCTTGCGGGCGCACAGTGACATTGTTCATCCCAAGGCCCGCCGGGCCATTCTCTATGCCATGGGTGAATTTCGTGAACTGTCTGTGAGGGATCGGCTTCTCAAAACCTATGAAGAAGAAAAAAGTTATTTCGCCTATAACCAGGCGGTCCGCGCGTTGTCTCGTCAGGGAGATCCCTCGGCCCTCGCCGTGATTGAGCGTTCATTGAAGCGGGAGTCTTGGAACGATGTCACCCGTTCCGGTGCGCTCGAGGCGCTCACGGCGCTCAAACCCGCGGACGTGGTGGCTCGATTGAAAAAGCACACGGCCTACGGTGTCCCGGACACACGTCGAATGACCGCGATTCGATGTTTGGCCCAGGTGGGTGTCGGACGTGACGACGTGCAAGACCATTTGATCGGTCTCTTGAACGATCCCTATCTCCTGGTCCAGATGGCGGCTGTCCGAGGGCTCACCCAAATGGGAGACGAACGGGCGGTTCCCGCGCTCCAAAAACTCGCGAAAGGCGATCGGGACGGCCGCCTCCTCCGCTCGGCCCAAGAAGCGGTCGAGAAATTAAAAAAAGGAATCGAAGACGAACCGAAAAAAAATGGGAATGGGAAGTAATTCGGAGCGCGGGCGACCCGCCCGCGCGCCACACAACAAGGAATAGATGATCCCCTGGAACGTTCTCCTCGCTGATCCGGATGGTGTTGACGTGTCTGTTCTTGCCCGTTTTTCGCAACGGAAAAGAAGATCCCCCTGATGGATGCCCAACGGCTGGCGCGGCATGCGTGGGGTTTTTTGGGTCAAAATCTTGATGAATCCGCCGCTCGCGTTCTTGTCTCCTCCTCAGCGGCCGCGGGGATGAAGGCCTTTGCTGTGACGGACCAGGAGATCCCCCCATTGCATGAACCGGCCTCCGCCCATGGGGTCATCTTCGAGGAAGCCCGTATGTCCCTCTCGGTGGGAATCCCTTCCACCTTGCGATCTCTTGACCTCTCCCAAATTCAACTCCTCTCTGTGGCCTGTCTCCGCCGAGATTCCTTTGTGACGAAGACAACGAAAGAAGAAGTGTCCACAGGGCGTCGAATGGCGGGGCTGGGCATCATGCTCGCCACGGGAATCCCGGTGGGAATGGGAAAGGCCAAAGAAACGCAAAAGACCGTGGCGGAAACGGAATGGGTTTTGTTTTTAGATATTTTTGGAGACGGGGGCCGTTGGCGGGTGGTACCGGCTGGTTTCGATTTTTCAGGATTGGGTTCGGAGAAAGGATCTGTTGGGCCGGACAATTTGCGCCGCTTTCTGCTTTTGCTCCACAAACGGGCCCCGTCCGCCTTCTTAAACCGCGGCGCCCGTTGGTGGTTGGAAGGCCGCCCGCTCAATACCGCGGGATACGACGAAGTGTCTGACGTGGATCAGGAATCCCGCTGGCTTCTGACGTTAACAAAACAAATCCCATGACGGACGAAAAAAAATCTCTTTCTGTCAGCCAAGTGAACCGGGCCATCGGCGCGGCGTTGGAAGATCAATTCTCTGACGCTTTCTGGGTGGTGGGCGAGGTTCAAGGTTATGACCGAGACGCTTCCAAAGCCAGCCAACGGCGTTGGGGCCAAATCTATTTCGAGCTGATCGAAAAAGAGGCCGGTTCGGACACGGTGAAAGCCGGCATCAAAGCACTTGTGTGGGGCGACGTCCACAACGCCATGAAAGCCAAACTGCTGGACGTCGCGGGAGATTTGAAATTTCAAGACGGTCTCCAAGTGAGACTTCTCTGCAAGATTGATTTTTATTGGCCTCGCGCCAATCTCCAGTTGAAAGTGTTGGACGTGGACCCCCATTTTACCCTGGGCGACATGGAACGGGCTCGTCGGGAACTGATCGAATCCCTCAAACGCACCGGTCTTTTTGATCGGAACCGTGAAACCCCGCTGTCGATGGTTCCCCTGGACATCGGATTGATCACGTCCGACGGGAGCGCGGCCTACCATGATTTCGTTGAAGAATTGCGGAGTTCCGGCTATGCCTTTCGACTGCATTTTGTGGATGCTCGCATGCAAGGCGCGGACACGGAAAACGATGTCCCCCGCGCCCTCGTCCTATTGGCCAAAAATCCCGAGGTGGAGGTCATTGTTTTGATTCGCGGAGGGGGATCCCGCTCGGACTTGATTTGGTTTGACAAAGAAAAGGTGGCCCGGGCCGTGGCGGTCTGTCCGATCCCCGTGGTCACGGGCATTGGCCATGAAATCGATTTGTCCGTGGCGGACCTGGTGGCCCACACCAGCCGAAAAACGCCCACCGCGGTGGCACAGTTTTTAATCGAACGGGCCCGAGCGTTTGAAACAGTTTTATCGGACGCGTCTCGCTCCCTCCGGGAAGCCGCGCAAGAACGGTTGGACCGAGAATCTCGCGCTCTCTCGGAAGCGGCTAAAACGTGGAGAGAAAGCGCGGGACACTCCGTGTCCCTTTTTCAAAAAACATTGTCGACCAGCACGGAGTTTCTTCGTGCTTCGGCCCGGCGACATCTGGGTCTTTTGGCCGAGCGGTTGAAAGTTGCCCCGGCCCGTTTGGAGGGCGGGGCGCGGGGGATCCTTCGGTCAAACACCGAACGCCTTGAGTCTTTCCGAAAAGAATGCGAATTTAAGGATCCCCGCCGAATCTTGGCGCGGGGATACAGCCTGATCTACGTCGGTGGACGCATCGCCAAAAGTGTCCGCTCGGTGCAGGTGGGGGAATTCATCGAAGCGCGCCTCTCCGACGGTCTCGTCACCGCCAACGTGCTGGCGACAAAAAAGGATTGATATGACAAAAAAATCAGAAGGATACGCCCAAGCGTACGAGGAACTTCAGAAAATATTGGAAGCCATGGATCAGGGCGAAGTGGACGTGGACGAACTCTCCGAAAAGGTCAAACGCGCCGCCGAACTCATCGAGTTCTGCCAAAAACGCCTGCGTGACACCGAACTCCAAGTCAAACGCGTCATGCAAAAACTCGAAGAAACCGTAAAGGAAGAGGAATCCCACGATCGCTGACCTGAAAATTTCATACGACCGAGCCTTTCCGTCCGAAAAAGCTGAAAAAATTAGTTCCGGACCCTGTCGAGGTTTGCCCCGTTCCAACCGCGGGGTCGACAGAGACCGCCCCCGTTTGCCTCGCGGCTACGTGGGTCGCTGTCTGTAGGAAGGGATAGGATGGGGGGGAATCCCGGCTAATTGTTGGGAGCGCCGGGCCTCCGCCCGGCTTTGTCTGTCATTGAACCCGGATTTTGCAATAGGACACGGCATTCGACGAAGAATCCGGGACTTTCTTCAACGCTCAACCGTAGACACCGCTACGCTGCGTTTTTCGTCGAAAAAGCCGCCGGCTTCTTCCTCTCGGTGCTCGCGCCTATTGCAAAGTCCGGGTTGAATGGATCGTTTCCATGACGTCACTGACGGTGATCTTTTTCAAGCAGAGCTTATAATCTTCTCCGCGTAGAGGGCATTCATTTCGCACACAAGGAACACAGGGAACTTCATGGGTTTGTAAGACCTGGACCTGGGGGCCAAAGGGCGATGTGAGGCGGGGGTTGGAAGGGCCGGCCAGAACGATGAGGGGAGTGCCGACGGCCCAACCCACGTGCATGAGGCCGGACTCGTTGGTCAAAAGAACCGTGGATCGCGCCAGGATCGATGCCGCCAAGGGGACCGTGGTTTGGCCGCAAGATTGATCGTCTCGGCAGAGAGAGCCGGGCCACCTCGTCGGCGAAAAGCTGGTCTTCCGGGGCGCCCAACAGCAGGACGGTTGACCACTCTGGGCCCAGGCCGTTGATCACCTCGGCAAATCGGTCTGGGAACCACCGCCGGGCCGGGGCCCGGGACCCGGGGGCCACGGCGAGGACCTTCCCTTGTCCGAACATCCTTCGCGTTCCCAAAAATGTGTTGGTTTCCACTTCATTGGCTCGGGGGACAAATAAATCTTTTGCGGTGATGTCGGTCCCTGCCTCGTCCAAGAACCCCAAATATCGACGGACGTAATGGAACCGTTCATCCAGCGGGCGCGCTTCTGTCAGAAGAGGGCTCCTGAAATCGACGGCATAGCCGATTCGTTTAGGAATTCCCGCCAGCCAACAGCTGAGTGCTGAAGAGAACGAGGGGGGGAGAATGTAGGCGGTTTGGTAAGCCCGGGGGCGGAGACGCCGGGCCAGGCTCCAGGGGCCCTCGCTGGATTTCAGAGGGAGAACCTCGCTCACCCCAGGCGCTCCTTGAAAAATTTCTACTAGCCCCGGTTTGGCCAAAACGTCGATCGTTATTCCCGGCGATTTCGCTGATAAGCGTTTCAAAAACGGGGTGGCCATCACGGCGTCGCCCAGCCAGTTTGGTGCGCGGACCAATATGCGTTCTGTCATGGAAAGATTCTACCTAGTTTTCTCCTTTATTTCTTGCTAGTGTGTGTCAATCAGTGGTTATTACTTTAAGGAGGACGTCTTTATGAAAAAATTAACATTTGTGCTTGGAGCCTTTCTGGGTCTTTCTGTAATGGTTTCTGCCGAAGAAATGGCAGTCTCTGCCACGGCGGCCTCTGAATCCGGGGCCTCCATGGCTTCGAGCGTTGAACTCGTGAAATCCGCCTTGGGCACCGGTGTCGACCGTGACACTCGCACGATTCAAGGGGAATCCATGTCTTTTGATGCGTCGATGGAAGTCTATTATCTGACGCGCGTCAAATCTGAAATGGTGCCCACCACGGTCAACCATGTCTATTCTGTTGATGGAAAAGAAGTGGCGTCCGTTCCTTTGGCGATCAAAGGGTCCCCCTGGACCACCTGGAGCCGAAAGACGGTATGGCCCGGTTCCTGGAAGGTGGAACTGAAGGACGAGTCAGGGATCGTGATTGAGTCCAAAGAGTTTACGGTCTCCAAGGACATGGTTTCCCCAGCGGCTCCGGTGGAACCCGTCCCAACAGTGACCCCGACTCAACCGCAATAACGGATTCTTTTCAAACAAAGATCCCCGGGTCGGCCTTGCGCCGGTCCGGGGATCTTTGTTTTGAGACGGAATCATTTCTTGACTAAAACCCCTTCATAGGTAAAATATGTCCCTGATAACGGTGGGTATCCCATTGGAAAAGGATGGTAAAAGATGTACTTAAAGCGCCTGGAGATGGTTGGTTTCAAATCGTTTGCCGAACGCACCCGTTTGGAGTTTGAACCGGGTGTGACCGCCATCGTGGGACCCAATGGGTGCGGCAAATCCAATGTGGTGGACGCGATCCGATGGTGTTTGGGGGAAATGAGCGCCAAGTCTCTCCGTTCCAAAGTTTTGGCGGATGTTATTTTTAACGGGTCGGCCAACCGCGCGCCCTCTAACCTCTCGGAAGTGTCCATGACCTTCGACAATTCCCAAAATCGCCTGCCCATCGATTACTCCGAGGTGACCATCACCCGCCGCTTGTTCCGGTCCGGCGAGTCTGAATACTTTTTGAACAAGTCCCAATGCCGCCTGAAAGACATCAAGGAACTGTTTTTGGATACCGGCATTGGCGAGGAAGGCTATTCCATTATCGAACAGGGACGGGTGGAACATGTGTTGTCGGCCAAGCCCGAGGAACGCCGGGAACTCTTTGAAGAAGCGGCCGGGGTCTCCAAATACAAGGCCCGACGAGAAGAAACCCTCCGTCGGCTTGAACGCACTCAGCTGGACTTGGACCGTTTGTCGGACGTGATCGCCCTCACCAAGGAACAGATGGATAAAATTGAGGCGGCGGTCCGAAAGGCGCGCTCGTATCAGAAGATTCAGGAAAATTTAAAGGCGCTTGAGATCGCCCACGCCCTCTACGAGTCAAAACAGTTGGAAGAGCAGATGGAGTCCATGCGGCAAGCCATGCTGATGATGGAAAATGATTTGCACGCAAAAACCACATCGACCGGTCAAAAAGAGGCGGAGCTCACCGACCTTCGGTGGAAAGAAACCCAGTTGGGTGAAAAACTGGTGGAGATGAACCGACGGCTTTCTGAAATTGACGGCGCCATTAGTCTGGCCGAACAGAGACAAGGAACCGCCCGGGAACGGCAGGCGGAGATCTCCCATCGGGATTTGGTGTTGGACGGCGAGATCAATCAAGGCCATCTGCGTCGAGATGAGTTGGCCAAACTGTCTGAGGAAATTCGGGTCTCCTTAGCGGAAGAAGCCGAAACCGCGCGTCAGTCGGCCGGGATCTTGGCGGCCAGCGAAGAGTCTTATAATGAAAAGGCAGGTTTGTTGACCAGCGTTCAAAACGTGGCGACGGAAGTCCAAAACGCCATTTGGAAAAATACCCAAGACCGGACAAAGCTCAACAACGATTTGGTGGCCCAACGATCTTTGGAATCTCGTCTAGAGGCCCAAATGGCCGTGAACGCTAAAGACCTCGCAAAAGCAGAGGAGCGGTTGGCCCAATTGCGGACAGATTTGGCCGCCGCGGAGGCCGATGGGGTGGCTTCCTCGAGCGCGTTGGTTCAGGCCGAAACGTCTGTCAGCAATGCCCAGGCGGAAGTGGGGGCGCGGGACCAAGGGCTTACCGAGGCCCAAGCGGCGGTGTCACGATCACAAGAAGATCTTTTCCGAACTCAAGCCCAGCTCGACGCCCAAGAAGAATGGGAATCGTCCGATGTTTACGCGCGGGGAACCCAGGCGGTGTTGGCCGCGGGTCTGCCGGGCCTGCACGGGCCCGTGGGCCGATTGATCTCCGTTTCCACGTCAGATGAAGTCGTTGTGCGACGGGCGCTGGGCGTTCACGTCAACGATCTCGTGGCCGACACTTTGGACGATGCCCGGGCCGCCATCGACTTTTTGGCGAAAGGAGCCCACGGCCGGGCGCGGATCTTGGTGTTGGACCGGCTTCCCCAAGGCGCCGCCGGAGCGACCGCATCGGTGGGGCAGAGAACTCTTTTGGATATGGCACGGGCAGACACGCGTTTTGAGCCCGTGATGCGCTATTTGCTTTCCGGTTGGATCGCCTCTGAAGGAACGCTCTATGGGGAGGGTGTTTTGGAAGGCGGATCCGATTCTTCCGCTGGCCCCGTTTTTGACGCGCTCCGCCGGGAGAACCTGTCCCGGGAAATCGCGTCTCTCACCGGTGGTCTTGAGGTTGCCCAGTCCGCCCGCCGCGCCGCTGAAGAGGGGCGGCGCACCGCCGCCCAGTCGTTGGAAACCTCCCGTCGCGATCTCGAGTCCGCCCGTGTGCGCGCCAACATTGCGTCCCAAGCTGTGGTGCGACTCAAAGGTCAGGGCGCTCTGCACGAAGAAGAAATTCGAATCATTCATGCCGAAATGGAAAAGGCCGTGCTGTCCGAAACCCAGGCCCGCGCCTCCGCCCAAGCGTTGGAATCTCTGTTGGAAGGGTTGAAGGGGGAAGAAACCCGATTGCGAAACGAGTGGGGCATGATCCAAGAATCGTTGAAAGAACGCCAGGCCGCCACGTTCGCGGCGTCCACAGAATTGGCGGTGGCGAAAGAACGCGCCCACGGCCACGAGGACCGGCTTCGTTGGAAAGAAAAACAATTGTCCGACGTGGAAGCCGAACGGCAATCTTTGGCCGTCGGTCTCGAAGCGAAAGTGCAGGAACGGGCGGGATCGGCCCTTCGGGTGGAAGAACAGAAAAAAGTGGAAGACGAATCCTCCCGCGCCATCGCCGAACTTATGACGGGCCACCGGGACGCCAACGGAGCGCTCGAAGCTGTTCATTCGGAACGGCGCGCCCTCGCGGAATCCTTGGGGTTGGCCCAAACCGCCCTGTCGGACCTTCGCCAGCAGACGGAAGAAATGCAAAACCAACTGCACGAGAAAAAGTTGCAACACAGCCACGCACAGTTCCGTCGAGAGTCGGTGGAAACCCACTTAAAAGACAAATACATGATGAGCCTCGCTGAGGCCCGGGAAGCCCACCCGATCCCGACGGAAGCGGTGCCCCAGGCCGAACTTGAGAAACATCGCCGCCGGGTGGAAGGCATGGGCCCGGTCAATCTCGCCGCGCCCGAAGAACATGCCCAATTGGAAGAACGCTACAATTTCCTCCTGTCTCAACAGCAGGACTTGGTCAAAGCGAAAGAGGACTTGCTCAGCACCGTGCAAAAGATCAATGCCTCGACCCGCCAGAATTTCCGCGAGACCTTCGATAAAGTGCGGGAAAATTTCAAGGCCATTTATGGCCAGCTCTTCCCCGGGGGCGAAGCCGATGTGCGGCTGACCGACGAAGCCGACATCCTCAACGCCGGTGTCGACATTTTCGCCCAACCGCCCGGCAAAAAACTGATGAACATCACGCTCCTTTCCGGCGGCGAAAAAGCGCTCACCGCCGTGGCCCTGCTGTTTGCTTTCTTTATGGTCCGGCCCGCCCCCTTCGCCGTTTTAGACGAAGTCGACGCGCCGCTCGACGAATCCAACGTCACGCGTTTCATCACGCTGATCAAGGCGTTCACCGACCAATCCCAATTCATCATGATCACCCACAACAAGCGTTCCATGGAAACCGCCGACACCCTCTACGGCGTCACCATGGAAGTTCAAGGCGTCTCCCGAATCCTCTCCGCCCGCTTAAAAACGCTCGAGGACCGCCCCCAAGCCCGAAGCCCCGAAGCGGTTCTATCCTCAGCTGGAAAGACCTAGTTTTTTCCGTTTTTTGCATAGTATGTCGTCTATTAGTGGACCTACTATGTCGGAATTGACATTGACAAAACTTCCCCCCTCGGTTCGAATACCGCTTGCCGGTGTATGTATCGATCTTCTGAGAGAACCCGATGTGGTCGAAAGAGTTAAGGTTTTTGTGGGAAGTGGCGAATGCCACCAAATCATTACGGCGAACCCCCTCATGATCATGGCCGCGGAAAAGGATCCGGCACTCCGCGCGGCCTTTGATGCGGCGGACTTGGTCATTCCCGACTCCGCCGGTGTCCAATGGGCCGCCCGAATGAAAGGCCATAAAATTTCAAAAATCGCTGGCATCGACCTGATGGATGCCCTCTGTGCCCAAGCCGCCGAACGAAGCTGGCGTGTTTATTTCCTGGGCGCCGCTCCCGGCGTTGCCGAGACAGCGGCTCACGTTTTGACCCAACGTCACAAGGGGCTACAAGTGGCGGGCATTCAACATGGTTATTTTGCTCGGGGAACGGGTGAAGAGGCGGTCATACACCCTATTGCCGAATCCAAGCCAGACCTTCTCTTCGTCGCCCTCTCGACCCCCGTTCAAGACGGTTGGATACACAAAAATCTTTCCCGCTTCGGCGCCAAAGTCGTTATGGGGGTGGGGGGAAGTTTTGACGTCCTTTCCGGCCGCCTCCGCCGAGCTCCCGCGTGGATGCGCACCACTGGACTGGAATGGTTCTTTCGCCTTCTTCAAGAACCTGGCCGAGCCACTCGCATGATCCAACTCCCTGTTTTCGCTATGTCGGTTATGAAAGATACAAGGGAGAAACAGCCAAAGTGCAAGGGATAAAGGTTCAAGAAATGAAATTTGCGGAACGAGTGAACTGGAATCGCTTGGCACTTTTTTCTTCAGTTATAAGCGTGTTTTGTGTTTTGGGTTGGCTGTTGAAATATAGCCATTACGGGATCGATTTTACGGACGAGAGTTTTTATCTGGTTTTGATATCAAAGCCGTTCGCTTACGATTGGTCGATCAGTCAGTTTGGGTTTATCTTCCATCCTCTCTATCAGTTTCTGGGTGGAAACATTGCCGTTTTAAGGCAAGTCAATATCTGTTTAACCTTTATCTTGGCTTGGTGGTTGGTCAATAATTTCCTTAAAGTTATCGTCCCTGATGTCTTTCCCGGGAAGAAGGAACAATGGATCACCGCTTTGTCCTTTGCGACGGGTTCCCTCGTTGTCTTTGACTCTTGGCTGGTCACCCCGAATTACAATACCCTGTCCTTGCAATCGTTGTTCATTGTGGCAACGGGTTTATTGCTGGCAGAAAATAAACCATCCCGATCATCATTGATGGGGTGGGTTTTGATTGGCTTAGGGGGCTGGCTGACCTTTATGGCGAAACCCACCACCGCGGGGGCTCTTGGACTGTGCGTTATTTTGTATCTGGTGGGATCTCGAAAAGTAAAATTGAACTTGCTTATGATTTCAATGGGGGTCGCTACCGGGGTATTGATTTTGAATGCGTTCATTATTGATGGATCGTTAGCAAAGTACATCGATCGCCTAAGAACGGGGGGTTTGTTTGCAAGATATCAAGACGGGGGGTATTCCTTGTCTCAAATCCTCCGATTGGATATTTCTTCTCGAATAGGGGTGTTGAACTACTGATTTTGACTTCCCTGTTTTTGTTATCGTTCCTTGCGGTGCGTTTGTCTTATTCGGTGCGGCGGTTGATTGAGTTATTAGGCCATGTTATTCCGATAGCCTTTTTTCTTGCGATCCTCCTTCTCGTTTTTGGTGAGGTGAATATCAACTTTGGGTTTGATCGGTCCCGTGGTCTCATCTTGTTGGCGATTCCATTGGCGGCGGCGACGCTCGGATTCCTTGAATACAGGCTAGGATTGTTTTCCCAGGTGCCATCCACACAAAAAGTGCTCGCGCTTATTTTTGTCGCCTTTCCTCATGTATTTGCATTTGGCTCAAACGATAATTATCTCTATAGGGGCAGTTGGGCGGGGCTGTTTTGGGTCATGGCGGGATTGATTTTTATTGCTCCCATCGTTCGAAGCAATAAAAAATGGGGGATTCTGCTCCCTTTGTCCCTGGCAACTCAATTGATTGCTGTGCTCCTCTTACAGGGAGGGATGCAGAACCCTTATCGGCAAACGGGGCCCCTTGGTCTCAATAAACACATTGTTGAAATAGGGAGGCCAGGGGCCAAGGTCATTCTCTCGGAAGGATATGCCAACTACATCAAGGGGGCGGTGGCATTGGCCAAAGAGGCCGGGTTTAAAGCGGGCACGCCTGTCATCGATTTGAGCGGCCAATCTCCAGGGATTCTTTACGCGATGCAGGCGGAGAGCATCGGTCAGCCATGGACCATTGGGGGCTATCCCGGGAGCCTAAATCTCGCTACGGAAGCGCTGAAACGTGTGCCGTGTGAAAAAATCGGGAAGGCATGGATATTGGCCGAACCCGGAGGTCCTCGAAGCCTTCCGGCCGAACTTCTTGAAAATTTCGGTGGCAACATGGGAGACCATTACGAGACAGTGGCTTTCTGGGACACGGCTCGAGGTTCTGGAGGTTATGAAAAACGGCCACCGCAACTACTGCTAAAATCCAAGAGGGAAATCTCCACCGCGGTTCAGGCCTGTCTCGATCGAAAAGCGGAACCGCAACAATAAGGAAAAGTTGTAAAATGAACGAAAGAAGGTTATATTTTTTTTTAAAGTTTGATTTTAACCGACGCGTCAAAGAAGAGAGAAAATGAGCCAATGAATTACAAGAAGATTTTGGTGTTTTTGCATGACTTGACAGTCTCGGCGATCGCGTGGAGCTTGGCTTTCTTTTTCCGGTTTAACTTTTCAATTCCCGAATCTAATATGGAAAGCTTGATTTGGTCCCTTGGCATCGTTGTTATTGTCCAGGGGGTGGTGTTTTGGAGTTTTGGTCTTTATCGAAGTCTTTGGCGTTTTGCCAGCCTTCCTGACTTGCGGCGCATCGTTTTGGCTGTCCTTGTTTCAACATTTGCTTATGTGACAGCACTTGTCCTTTATCGGCGGTTGGAGCAAGTCCCCAGGTCCGTCCTAGTGCTTGATCCCATTTTGTTAATTATGTTTATGGGAGGGAGCCGATTTCTTTACCGTTCCTGGAAAGACGGACACCTCATCCCCATTCGAAAATTGTCTTCCGCTCCGGTCTTGGTTATCGGAGCGGGCCACGCGTCTTCTCTCCTCCTCCGCGAGCTTTTCCGAGGGAGTGAATGGGAGGTGGTCGGATTATTGGATGATGACCTGAAGAAAAAAGGTCATTTGCTTTCCGGAGTGCCGGTTTTGGGTCCCGTCTCGGATTTGGCCCGACATGCCAAAGACCACGATGTGACCCAAGTGATTTTAGCCATGCCTTCGGCTTCGCCCGGGCGCCGTCGTGCCGTTGTGGAGGCGGCGACCGCCCTTGGGTTAACGGTTTTGACGGTTCCGCGCTTGGAGGACCTGATCTCGGGGCGTGTGTCGGTTTCTCAGGTCCGTCGAGTGGAATTGGAAGACCTGTTGGGCCGTGGGCGGGTGAAATTGGACGATGCGGGCCTCCATGGTTTACTCACGGGACGAACCGTTCTTGTGACGGGGGCGGGAGGGTCCATCGGGTCGGAACTTTGTCGACAAATCGCCCGATTTTCACCTTCCTGCCTTTTGATGCTTGAGGCGGGGGAATTCGCGTTGTATCAGATTGAACAGGAATTTTCGGAACATTTTCCTCATTTGCCCATCATCACTTTGGCCGGAAATGTTCGAGACACGGTTCGCTTAGAGGAAATTTTCAAACGCTATGCTCCTCAGATCGTATTTCATGCGGCGGCCTATAAGCATGTTCCTCTCATGGAAAACTATAATTGTTGGGAGGCCGTCCAAAACAATGTGTTGGGAACCCTCTGTGTGGCCCAAGCGGCTATTCGTCACGGGACGGATAAATTTGTTCTCATTTCTTCGGACAAGGCCGTTAACCCGACCAACGTCATGGGGGCCACCAAGCGTCTGGCGGAAATGGTATGTCAGGGGCTTCAGTCAGACGGGAACACTCGGTTTGTCGTCGTCAGGTTCGGAAATGTTTTGGGGAGCACCGGAAGCGTGATCCCAAAGTTTCGCGACCAAATTGCGCGCGGGGCCCAGTGACGGTGACACACCCTGATATGACCCGTTATTTCATGCTCATTCCTGAGGCGGCTCAGCTTGTTCTCCAAGCTGGGCTCATGGGGAAAGGGGGCGAAATTTTTGTGCTGGACATGGGGGCGCCGGTCAAAATTGTGGACCTGGCCAACGACATGATCCGTCTTTCGGGGTTCAATCACGACGAAATTAAGATTGTCTACACAGGGCTGAGGCCAGGGGAAAAGATTTTTGAAGAACTGTTGATGGACCAGGAGCACACGCTCCCCACCCATCATCCGAAAGTGCGCGTCGCCCGCGCCCGGTCAGTTCCTTCAACGTATGTCACTCACGTTCAACGCTGGCTGGGACAGGAGTTCCCTCTGAGCGATGAAGCCGTAAAACGAGATTTGTGCGGATGGATTCCAGAATATTCCACTGAACTCTACTCCTGTCCCCAGCCCCCCTTTGATTCTATATTGAGAATTTGAAAATTCCTTCCCTGTGCTAAAATCCCCGGTTTCGACTCGGAAAAATCCGGTCCCGTTCCCGGGCCAACCGACGGTGTCCGTTTTATGAAGGACACCATGGCCGTGGACTATGGCTTAAGCACGATTTTCGGTTTAATTCAGGGGGTGGCGGGGTTCCTCTCTGGAATTGCTTTGGCCCGTTTGTTGGGGACGACGGGGCGCGGGAGTTTAGCGGCCATTCAGCAATGGTGCGCCTTTCTGACCACGGTGGCCCTGTTCGGTGTTCAGGATGCCTTGCTTTATTATATTTCAAAGGAGCGTCAGAGGACGGGCTCCCTTTGGGTTTCAGCCATTGGCCTCACCTTGTGCACAAGCAGTGTGTTTGCCCTGGCGGGATATCTCTTACTGCCCCTGCTGTTGGGCTCGCAAAGCGGGGATGTGGTTCGCTTAGCAAGACAATCGTTATTAATGGTTTCGTTTTATTTTCCTTTTCACATGATGTCACTGATGGTTCTGCGTGGACGGCATAAGTTAGTGCTTTGGAACATGCTCCGAATCATGTCCAATCTGACCTGGCTCCTGGTCGTGGGTGGCGGCGTTATTTTCAATAAAGTGACATTGCCGTTTTATATTTGGGGTCAGGGACTATTGAATGTTTTGTTGATCGCCCCTGTTTGTGTGCTCTCCTATCGGGCGTTAAAAGTTGATCTTTCGTTCGATTTTTCTTATTGGAAGCGTTTCCTTCGTTTCGGAGCGCCCATATTTTTTTCCATGGTTCCCTTCATGTTGGTGGGGTCAGGCCGGTTGGCTGTTTTTTATCTCGGATCCAGGGATCATCGCGCCGCGGGTTTGTTCGCCGTGGCGATGGGGTGGGGCAATCTTGGTATTATCTTTTACCAAGGGATGTCGAACGTCATTTTCCCGCGTGTGGCGGAAGGTACCAACCGAGAAGACCAACGGAAAATATTTTCATTGTGTGTGCGAAATACCGTGGCCATGGTTCTCCCTTTGGGGATTGGCCTGGGGGCCCTCACCCCGTGGTTATTTCCGCGTCTATACGGGCGTGCATTTTCTTCCGCGACAGGTTCGGCTCTCCTGCTCGCGGTGGCGTCCGCGGCGGGCGCTGTCCGGGCTGTTATGAGGGAAGGGCTCAAGGGCTTGGGCCGGCCGCGAGATGTGTTGATTCTTGACGTGATATCGGTGGTTCTCTTCGCGGGGGGAATTCTCATTTTACCCATTCAGGACATGGTGTGGCGATCGGCTGTCGCGTGGTTCATGGAAGAGGTGCTGAGCGTTATTCTATTGATGGTCGGTCTAAAATGGAAAGAAGGAATGTCTATATCGAATATGCTATTGCCTCAATGGGCGGAAATAGTTGCTGTGTGGGATAAAGCGGCCCATTCATTGGCTCGACGATTCTCCTTTTTGTGGAGACCTGAGAAGAGCCTGTAAGAATAGAAATGAAAAATAATCCTTGCTCCCCCGCTTTACAATCACCAACCCATGAATGGGGGAAGGGACATCAGGTTTTGGCTTTTCTTGTTGGTTTTTCGCCCTTTTTTTCAATTGGGTTGACAAACATCGCTTTTTCCTTGTTCTTGTTATTATGGTTCATCGACCTTTTTCGAAGAAAAACGAATCTTCATCCTCACCGCACTCCTTTTGATTGGGTTTTGTTGACATATTTTTTGATATGGGTGGCGGCCGCCTTGGGGGGGGTCTCCCCCTTGTCCAGCATTAAGAAGATCATAGTTTTCCATCGCCCTCTTGTGTTTTATGTCCTTCTCTTTGCCTATAGAGGGGAACTCATTCCTTCGGCACTTTGCGGGATGGGCGTTGGCGCAGGTCTCAATGTTTTATACGGGTGGGGTCAATTGGCATTGTGGCAATGGATCTATGATTACGCAAATGGAAGCCAACCCGCATGGTTAATGAGGGTGCCAGAGAATTGGCGAGCTTATCTCACGCTGTCTCCCGGCCAAGGTCGGATCCACGGCGCTTTCCATCTGCTCACCTACAGTGAACTCTTATTACCCCCATTTTTTTTCTTTGGAGCGAGGTTTCTGGAGAAGGGAAAATCCCAGCTGTATTTGCTGGCGTTTCTTCTTGCCGGGGGTGCGCTGATTTATACGGCGGAACGGGGACCTTTTTTGGGGGCGCTTGTAGGGCTCTCTCTCATGGCTTTTCATCATCCACGGCGGCGACGATTGATCGGACCAGTGTCCATCTTGATGCTGATCCTGTGGTTCAATCCCGTGTTTCGGCATAGAATGTTAGGCATTCCTCTCTCCACACAAGAAACGTCCACCGCCCTTTCCCACAGGGGAAATGGAGGGGAGCCAGTCGGGAAAATTGCCCAGAAAAATGGAGGGCCACATTTTTTTGCCAAACAGATCGAAAATATAAATAATAATCACCGCGTGAATCTTTGGAGGGGGGGACTCTATATCGTTTCTCGCCATCCGTTCCTGGGCGTCGGCCCTGGACAGATTGGCTCGGTGACAGCTATTTACAAAAATAACGCTGACTTTCCCCAAATCCAGACGGACAAGAAAACGATCTCCATAGTTTTTATATCCAAAGGTTGGCTGAAATGGGACTTCCTGGACTGATCGTTTCTGTTTGGGTGATTTTTGTTTTTTTTGTGACAGGAAGGGAATTTTATCGTCGACGGGAAACGATTTCGGTTCGATTGACAGCATTTAAGCCGGAGATGGTGAACGCGCTTTCTCTTGGGGTTTGGGCTTTGTTTTCGGCCTACGGTGTGATTAATCTGACAGAACGGGCTTTCGACGATGCGGAGGTGGCCATTGTGTTTTGGATTTTAGCGGCCACCTCGGTGTGGTTCATCCGACACGGCACGAAAATGAAAGAAAGAGATTCATGAAGGGAGGCTCATCTCACAACGTCGCTTATTCCTTTTTGGGAATATCTTATTGTAACACTTTAGCCCTCCGAAGCGAGCCGGTCCCGGGTCCGGCTAAGCCCGCCTAGCGGAAGGGGGCCCCTGCGACGAAGTCGCAGGGGGGAACCGACGGGACTGGTTCCCCAGCGGGCGTGCCGGATCCGGGACCGGCTCGCGTGACTCCGTTGAAGCCTTCAGGAAGCTAAAGAGACACATTTTATTTTCCGGCCAGCACCCTGCCTATTCTTATCGCCATGTCCTGGTTGTCAGAACCCTTTCCTTCGATAAGGCTCGAAAACCGATTGAGAACGATGGAGAGATTGTCCGTCTCATCAAATTCATAGGATTCCTTTTCCCCCTCGATTCCCGCCGACGCTAGACGGGCGAGCTTTTGAAGAACGACCGTTTCCTTCCTTCCCGGGTCAAATGTCAGAAAACCAACGTCCCCGTAGGCCTGGAATTTCCGCGACCGCTCACCGCTGTTCAAACTAACAAAAATTTCGCCGGAAAATTCACCAGATTTAAAATCCATTCTTCCCGTTTCGCACAGTCCCTCACTATTGGTGATCAAATTGTGGAAATGGAATTCGATGCCGTCAATGGGCCGGACCATGTCCAAAACGGAGAGTAAATGGCTGGCCAAAACTTGGTAAACGCTCTCCGGGTAAAAACGGCCCCATTGGCGAATCATCAGGCTCAGGTGTTGAAAACGCCCAATTTTTGGTAACAACTCAATAAATTTCCTGACCCCTAAAGATTGATTATAAATATAGTTTGTTTCGAGTATAAGCCGTCTCTCCCGTGCCAGCGAGCTTAATTGTTGGGCTTCCTCCGGGTGGGGAGTCAGCGGTTTTTCGCAGAGGACATGCTTGCCGGATTCCAATGCGGATTTGGCCAGGATGAAATGAGTTGAGAGCGGAGCCGCGATGTATACGCATTCAATGGAGGAGTCTTTCCATACGGATTCGAGATCGTTGGTGCGAATTCCCTCTTTTGTCAGCCGGGAGAATACAGGCTGACGAGGTTAAATGAGGGTTTAAAACAATGGCTTTCTCAACAATTTTACCCCAATACCCATGTCCCAACAAAGCAATGTTATGTCGCATAGCGCCGGACCCACCGACGTTTTTCAATGCAAAGCCTTAGCAACTCCCGAAAATACCGATAAACCATACTCAATAAATCCACCCTGGAATCCGAATCATCTTTCCAGTGAACAGGGATCTCCATTATTTTTAAATTTTTCCATTTGCATTTGACCAACAACTCCGCACAAAAAAACCACCCTTCACATGTTGTTTCCGCCTGAATAATATCAAGGGCCGCCTGCCTACGAAAAAACTTAAACCCGCACATGCCGTCGGCCAATTTCACTCTGCACATCGATCGAAGAAGGAGGTTGAACCCCCGGGATGTTATTTCTCTCACCCAGGTGCGGTTTTCAACAACCGCCCCCGGGCCTAAGCGGCGCCCAGCGACCACAGCCACATCCCCTTTTGCAAAGGCAGAAACCACTTCCGGTAGATGCTTTAGGTCAGTGGCAAGGTCCACGTCCATGTAACCCACGACATCGGCTTCCGAATTCATCCATGAAGTCTGCAAAGTCAATCCGACCCCCCGCCGGGGAACTTTTAAAAAAGAAACCATGCCGGGAAATTCCCGGCAGAGCCGATTCCCGATTTCCTCCGTGCGGTCTGACGAACCGTTGTCCGCAATGACGATCTTAACGTTCGACAGGCCCTGGTCGTTCATAAATGAAATTGTCCGCCGGACGCCGTTCTCGAGGCGTCTTTCTTCATTTAAAACGGGGAGAGTGATCTCAATAGCATTGCGCATCATCAGGTTCCTTTCACCTAGCTCCCCTTCCTGGGGATAGGTTTCCCATCAGTCCGCCGACTCAAGACGCTCGACGTTTTGGACCGTATACAGCCGTGTCTTTTGCACTTCAACAAGCGTAATGGAAAGATATTTGGATATTAAAGTCAAAACCAAAAAAATGCCAGAGAACCCAAAAGAAAGAACAACCATGAGGGTCGTCCAACCCGAAGCAATATCTTTTCGTATGAAAAAGGTCAACAAGGCGTACAATCCAACCCCAACGGAAAAGGTCAAGAAAACCAAAGAGAAAAAACCAGCCAATTTTGTCCCCAAATCGGTAAACAAGACCAGGGTGTCGATCCCGGTTCTCAAGCGGTCGCGCCATCCTTTGCCCCTGTGAACCCCGACAGCTGTCGGCCGGTAAACGATATTATCGTATTTGAACCCGGAATACTTGTAGAGAACTTTCCTGAACCGCACCTTGTTTTTGTCGTTCGTGACGCGGTTTAAAACGCGCCGCGTGAGTAACCGGATGTCTTCGGTGCCCACTTCAAATTTTAGAGGAGAAAGTTTTTCCAACAGAGTATAAAACACCTTCGACAATATCCTCCCGCCCGTCTCGGGCGAAGCCGACACAACATCGCACCCCCCCTCCGTCGCGCGTTTGAACAACGTGATGAAAATATCATCAGGATAATTGAACTCCGGCCGTTCGATCTCAATAATGAAATCGCCTATCACAAAATCACTTGCGGCCAACATGGCCAACTCCTGTCCGTGCGGCCAAGCCAAGGTGATTAGGTTAATGGTGCAGGGTAATTCTTTGGCAACTGACCGTATTTCCTTGGTCGTCGCGTCACTACTGAAATCGTCAACGATCGTGACGTCGAAATTTTCAAAGTGGGTCATAAGCGATAACGACAGTTTTTTTAAAAAAGGGCCGATGAACTTTTCGTCGTTGTGCGAATAGACGATCACGGACAAAAATATTTTTTCCTTGCTCATGCCAGCGCCTCCTCCAAATCATAAACCGTGTTGATCTTTCCGCTCAAAACCGCGATGAACCCCGGGTTTTTTGAAAACCGTCGAATCAGGGTGGGCCGGGAATCGTCCAGCTCGGCCCCCGATAAAATGGGTTTCATCGAAAAAAGCGAGCTGTCGTAAGTGAATTCGAGGTCCTCCCGAAGAAACCGCTTCGCCAATTGATTCATGGCCTTCCACGCGGAAGGTGGTTTCGCCTTGCACGTGTTGCAGTTATTCAGGAATTGCGGCCCGCATTCAGTGACAAGGGATTGGCAGGGAAAAACAGGGTCAACCGTGCGGGATGTTTTGTGCGGGGTGAAAGCCACCGAAGTTAAACTGTGGAAGACGGTTTTGCCGAACGGCATCATGGAAAAAAACGGACCGTCCATAACGGTCACCCCGACGTCTTGAATCCTGGAGGAGACCTTTCCCAAAATGATTTCGCAGATTTCATACTTTATGGAAAAGGGGGGGAATCCAAAGAGTGTGTTGATTTGATTGACGCTGGCGTAGGTTGCGTTGAGGACGTTCCCGGCAACGATTTCGGAACCATCGCTGAGACGGACTTTATAATATCCTTCAACGACATCGACCCCCAGGGGCCGTCGCCCGTACAGAAATGAGACAAAATCGCCTTGAGCACCGATCGAAGAAAGGAGAAATTGTGTGATAATTTTTGCATCGTAGGCGAATTCCGTCGTATCGTAGGCCCCGTCCACCGTTCCAGGCAAAAAGAATTCATCCGGGTGTATGGGGCGACACGGGATCTCGGCTTCACGACAGAACTTCTCAAACTGCTCCCCGTTGGTGAGCGAATAGTGCGATGAAATACCGTAAATTTTTCTGAATTTTGAACGGATCGAACACTCAAAATCCTTATTGAACCGCTCAAAATATCCCGCGGATTTGATGGCGGTGGAATAGCTCCGGGGGTAGTGGTACCCCCTGTGGACGCGGGCCTGATTGATGTAAGAGGCCCGCATGAACGGACCGGCGTCGGGATCCACGACGGCCACCGACCGTTTCTTTTTTGCAAGGTGCAACGCGGCAAAGAGTCCGTACATCCCGGCGCCGAAAATAAGGTAATCGACCTTGTGGGCATTCTTCATTGATGAGGATTGTAATAAATAATCAAACCACCCACCTCGTTGGGTTGTGGTTATATCCCGGCCGGAATGACTGGCCAAGAAGCCTCGATACCACAGAATATCGTTTGACTAAGAAATTCTGTCCAGGAGGGCTCTGTGTATCTGTTCCCGATGCTGTCGAGGGCCCCCCCAAAAAAATACACAGGTGACCTTTTCACGCCGATAAAAATGTTAAAATCCACCGAGTTCCCTGGGAAATTCAACGGAAAGTATTCATGCAAGATAAGCCTTGGAGGCCTTTTTTTCTCCAAACCTGTTGTTCGCCCTTGCGGGGAGAAATGATCTCAAATGGCGTATGTCGACCGGAAGGAACCGTAGTGGTATGGATACGGGCGGCTGTGTCGGCGTGGGGCACCCGAGACATTTCGCAAATTATAGAAATTGGTTCGGAGGTTCGATGTCGGTTAACAAGGGGCTTCTTTTTAATCGTTTTATCGAATATTCACTCAACCCCGATGTGTTCGTTATTGCTGATTTCTTGAATTCGCAAAGCACCCCATATGAAATTCATAAGGAAAAAGAATCGCTTCGAACCGTTCAGAAAGAACATTCGGGCAAGCAGATCGTCTACATCAGTTCAACTCGGGTGTGCGATCCCCTGGATCACGATTGTCCCTATGTGATCCACAAGCATATTTATCCCATTCCTCTCCCCTCGCATTTGCTAGACCGATGAAATTGTCAATCGTTGTCCCTTGTTATAACGAACAAGAGGTGCTCCATCAGACATCGACACAGTTAACTGCGTTGCTCGACCGTCTTGTCGTTTCTCGGAAGGTTTCCTCTGACTCCGGGATCTATTTTATTGATGATGGAAGCAAAGATAAGACGTGGACCCTTATTCAGGATTTAGCTTCAAAACAGTTAAGGATTAATGGAATAAAACTTTCAAGGAATCGGGGCCACCAAAATGCGCTTTTAGCGGGGCTTATGACGGTTCCGGGAGATGTCCTTATTTCCCTTGATTCGGACCTTCAAGATGATGTTGAGGCGATCGAAAAAATGCTGGATGCTCACTTGCTTGGCGCAGACATTGTCTATGGTGTTCGCGAGGATCGAAGCAGTGATTCATTTTTTAAACGCACGACCGCTATCCTTTTTTATAGGACGTTTTCTTTGCTGGGAGTTGAAAGCATTTTTAATCATTCTGACTATCGGTCTCATGTCGAGACGGACCATCGAAGCTCTCAAAAGTTACAAAGAGGTCAACCTTTTTCTTCGTGGGATAATACCACTGCTCGGCTTTACCTCATCGATAGTCTTCTACAAGAGGAATGAGAGATTCGCGGGGGAGTCAAAGTATCCATTGAAGAAAATGATTGCGTTCGCATGGCAAGGGATAACGTCTTTTTCCATAACCCCTTTAAGACTTGTTTCTTATATCGGGGTCACTGTATTTTTAGGATCAACTTTGATGAGTTTTATTATCGTTGGGATTCATTTTTTTACTGACAAGACTTTACCCGGATGGACGTCTACATTGCTCCCGATTTTTTTCCTGGGGGGGATTCAAATTCTTTGTATTGGCATTGTTGGTGAGTATTTGGGGAAAATCTACCAAGAAGTGAAATCGAGGCCCAGGTTTATTATCGAGAAACAGTGTGGATCTCAAAATCATGAAACCTTCTAAAAACCTTTTCGTTTTTTTATTGGTGTCGGCTTTTGCTCTGACCCTGGAGTGGCCGGGACTCCGTTGGGCGAATTACGACTATTTTTGGGTAGACGCTAGGAATATGGGGGTTGGAACTGTCATTCGAAATTCACTATTAAATTTGAGGACGTGGAATTTTGATTTTGACTTAGGTTGGAACATTGCTTCGATGAACTTCTTTCCTTTAAATCCCTTCTTGTTTATTTCTCCTAAGTTTGGGGTTCTCCTTTCAAATGCGGTTTCGTATGCGGTGGGATCATTTTTTTGTTTTAAGTTGGTGGAAAGGATCACCAAAGATCGCCTGCTGTCCATGGCTTTGACTTTGATTTATGTGACCTATCCAGGTTTTCGAGGGATGCCACAGAATCAACTCATGTTTAACGGCATGATGCTGGCCCCCATCTACCCATGGATGATATGTGATGTTTTTGAAGGGAGACGGGTCAACTTTTTAAAAAGTTTTTTACTGGTCGGATTTATTGCGTTTACGTGCGACCTGACGCTTATTATTTTTTCTCTGGTTGTTTCGTTTCCGTTTCTCCTGTGGAAGTTGTATGGCCTTTATTTCAAGAGAACAGTTTTTAACTACCGAACTTTTTTCATCTTCATTTTCCTCCATATCATTTGGTTTGTCCCCTGGATTGTGTGGTATTCGCAGAGCGAGACCTATGGCGTTACGTTAAGGGGACTCCATTCTTTTCTTCGAACTCAAAGAGCGTATAACTTCCTTTTTTATCCTGAATTCGGTTCTGCGATGTTTTGGGATTTGCCGCCGTTTTTCCTTTCTTTTATCGTCCTTTATTTTACTGACAGAAATATTCGAAAGTACTACAGCCTATTCCTACTGGTGCTGGCATCCGCGATTTTGCCTTATTTGCTTCAACAATTAATCAGTAGTCCGACTTATCTACGATGGGCTTTAACCGTTCCAGCGGCGTCCTGTTGGATGGTGGTGGCCGCCTTGATTTATTTTTATAAAAAGAATGATCGTAAAAATTTATCCGTCGAGTTATTGCTCGTTATTCCTATTCTTATAGACCTCTTATTTAATTGGGCCCTCTATCGCTTTTTTTCAAGTTATGCGTCAGAAGCAAATGTGGTCATTGGCTCGAAGTTTCTTTTACTTCTTGCGATTTATTGTGTTCGATATTTCAAAGACTCAAGGGCCTCGACTTGGGCGCTTGCATTGCTGTCCGTTTCCGTTGTTCTCTATGTCTATGCCCCATCTCTTCGTTCGAGTTATTCGAAAATCCCGAGGTTTGATAAAGCCGCACGATTTCATCAGCAGTATGAGTGGGTACAAAATTCATTAAAAGGCCAAAATGTTAGCCGATTGCTTCTCACGGGGACTTCGCTCAATAAAGAACATTCCTCTCGAATGTTGCGAAATGAATCCGGCCTATATACCGAACTCCTTGCTGGACAAGGTTTTTCCGTCATTGGCGCCTACCGTGAAAAATTCGATTCTGGGACCGGCGACTTTTATGGCGGCCTCTATAAGGCGGGAATGAGGAGTCATCTCCTTCCTCCACACGAATCCTATGTCACCCCAGAGATCCTTGACGAGCTGGGGGTGTCGCACATCCTGCTAATGGTAGATAAGAATGAGGAGAATATAATTGAACGATTCGAAAAACGATTTGAGGGAAAAATCGAAAAAATCAGCTCACATATTGAATTTGCTCCACAAACTTCGGTGGAAACTTGGACCGTTATCTACAAGTTCATTGGCGGGCAACCGGTAAAAGCTTTGGCCAATAACAACGAGATCCAGATTAAAAAGATTCCTGGGGTGGATCTGAAGTGGAGTATTCGAAATCCTTCTAGTAATGAAGTGGATGTGATTTGGAAATACTTGCCTTACCGTCGGCTTTTACTGGGGGATGGAGTGAGAACTTTTAAAACGAAGATAAATGATATTTATCCATTTTCAGTAATGACGGTGCCCCCAGGCTATGTCGGGATTATCGACGTTGATTACAAAGGAAAAGGCGGAAAGGCGTATATTTTTTCTACATCGTCCTTTTGTTGATTTGGGTGGCCGTTTCATTGCGAGCCGTTTTTGGCAAGAGAGTCGTGCACGCATATGAAGGATAAAATCGTGGCGGAATTTGATGAGTTTGCCCATAACTATCGCGAACTCCATCAGAAAAATATCGAGATAACAGGGGAGGCTCCGGAATTTTTTTATGAGTATAAAGTTAAAGATCTTGCGGGGATCATAAAAGAGTTTGGGTGGGAGGACAAAGGGCTGTCGATCCTGGATTTTGGCACAGGGATCGGCAACTCCCTTGATTTTTTAATCAAATATTTCCCCGGTGCTCATCTCTTCGGGGTTGATGTGTCCGAAGAGTCTTTGATCATTGCTCGAAAAAAATATCAACGTCGAATTGCCTTTAATATATTTGACGGAGAGAACCTTCCATTTGAAGACGAAAAGTTCGACGTTGTATTTGCCGCTTGCGTTTTTCACCACATTGACCAAGAAAAGCACGTGCAGGTGCTAGGGGAAATTAAGCGTGTCTTAAAGAAGAATGGTGCGTTGGTTATTTTTGAACACAATCCGTTGAATCCCCTCACAGTAAGAGCCGTTAACGCATGCCCATTGGATAAAGATGCTGTTCTCCTGGGGGTTTCAACCTTGAAAGCGGTTCTCCGGACTTCGGGGTTTCGGTTTTGCGAGTCAAGATATAGAGTATTCTTTCCTTCCTTTCTTAGATATCTAAGGCCTATTGAGCGGTACCTCTATTGGTTACCCATGGGGGCTCAATACTCTATTCTCGCAAGGAAAGGCCGTGCCCCGGCAATTGTGGGAGTGGGTGCTGTTGAGGAAAGAATTCATGACCATGATAAGATTTAATGATCATTGGATCACGAACAGAAATCAATTAGCGAACAAATTGAAACTTATTTCAGGGTCTATCATCGTTCTTTTTTCGATATTCCATGTTTTGATTGTCACCTCCATGGTGAGCGAAAATTCGGATAACTCGGCCATCGTTTTTGCAACCAATAACGATGCCTCCGTCGCGATTACGGTGGCCACGCAAACGCGCTGGTTCAATGACAATGGGTGGAGGCCCTATGGCCCCCTCTATTATCGCCTCGCGCACTCCCTTTCCGGGATGGTCCCTTATTCCAAGGCTCAAAGCGCCATTCCTCAAGAAGCGAACCAGGTCAACCACCACTTTTCCTTGATGCTTGTCTCACTCGTTTCTCTTCTGTTGACGTGTTTTTTCATCGCAGGGCTTTTTGGGTTAGAGGGAGCGGAAAAAATCGGGGTGGCCTCCTTATTCCTTTCTTTGTTCCTGTTGAATCGGACATTTTCCAGATATGTTTTGGTGGCTCATCCGGATTTTCTGCTCACTTTTTTTACCTCCCTACTATTTGTCTCTGCCCATCGATTTTTAAAAGATCCAACGAACCTTGCGCTCACGTTCATCGGTGTCACCTTTGGCCTAATGCTCTCAACAAAAATCACGGCGATTCTCTTTTTGCCTGGGATTTTTTGGATCCTTTTCTGCTCAAAGAGTTGGAGGGGGAACCTGAAAAACTACTTGAATTTTGGGCTGGGTTCCACCGCCACCTACTTTTTGGTGGGATATCCCCAAAACTTCAAAATCCAAGAAACTCTGGCGTTTTTAAAAACGCAATCCCAGCACTCCAAAATTGCGGACGCGACGTCCATTGGGGAATGGATCTCCCTGTTTGCCCATCAATTTTGGATGCCTTTGGTTCTCTCATTGATTCTTTGTGTCTTCTTTGGAAAACGACTGGATTCCGTTGGATCGGATGAAAAGAGGTTGGACTCTTCAGGCAAGATAAAACTATTCCTCTTTGGCCTTTTTCCTCTGCTCGCTCTCGTGAGCCAAAAATTCAGCACGCCTCATGACTATTACACCATTCCGTTCGGTATTTTACTCCTCATGGTTTGTTGCGTTTTGTCGCGCGAGAGACTAAGCTGCAGATACCTCGCAACATTGCTGGTTTACGAAAGCCAAAAGCTCGTCTTGTGATCCCCTCTATTCACTGTTCCCAAGTCCAGACAACCACTTCGCGTCCATTAAAAAGAAGAGACGGCGAATCGGTTGTTAGCTGAGGTCCAAGCCCGACCGCTTGAAAAGCGCCGAGAAGGTCATACGATTTTGTCGAATTCTTATGTGCCTATTCCCTACGATTCCAGCGGGATAGTGATGGCGAACCTTTATTCCTTTGAGACATTGAAAGAGAACTTATTCGGATATGGTCATCAAAGTTGATGTACAACCGATATCTTGTTGGGGATAAACCAAGCGATTTCGATATGGTCGACTTTAGGAATAGGGATTGGAGACCCGTTCGTGAATTTTACCGTTATTTTAAGGATGGGAGGGATGTTAAAACTCCTGATGGTAGAGAATGGCACATGGTGAGTGAAAAATGTGATATTCAACTTGGCAGGTTAAACCATAACGAATCGTTGGAATGAAAAGGGCTTTTATCCGGACGTTTATAAAGACGGTCTCAGTTTTTAGTAGAATCAAGCTCGAAATTTTGATGTAAACGGGCTAGCCCGAGAGGTTTATGAGAAAGGTGTCCACGCAATAATTCCGGATGTGGGTAGTCGATTTGACATGGAGATGTCCTCAGAGCTTTCTCTCCTCTTCTTGGCTCGGCTGCCTTTATGTTTTGTGGACGCTTTTGTTTGTGAGCACTTTATCGAACCTTCTTTGATTTGGCCTTCCCTGTAATTGCCCTATTTGCCTGGCAGTGGACTCATGCCTTTTGGGTTGACGGTCGTTCGATTGAAGTGATGGTCGGCTCTTTTGATGTTGGGGATTTTCTTCGTGTGGCGTCAGAAATAAAATAAAGAGATCTCCCCAGTGCTCCCCCGTTCGTGATGCTGCGTTTTATATGAGATTCACCACAGTTGGGTATTTCTTGTATTTAACCTTTATCTCGTTTTTCAATGTGCCCGTGGGATGATTGTCATGGACAGTTTTCGAAAATTCCGATGGATTTTCTTCTTTGTGGTGCTGGGAGGTTTCTCCGCCATCCTTGACCGAACCAAAGGGACCGCTCCCGATCGCTCTCAGGTGGCCCTGTGGGTTGTGAAAAGCACGATCGTCTATTTGGCGTTCTATTTAATCCATGGCGTGACGGCCCAATTCTTGCGTGGAACGTCTTGGTTGGATTTACAGTGCAAAGAAATGGGGACCACCGCTTATTCGCTCTTCGTCGTGGTGTTGGGCGCTCCTGCGAGTTTAATCGTAATTCGCGAAGGCCTGCGCAACCGTTGGTGGGGTGAAATTTGCTTATGATTCATGTTTGCCTTCACTTACCATGACCACGTGTCGCCGTCATTGTTTTGATGGGTTTCTTGATGTTGGGATTCTTTTACGTTCCATGGCGTTCTTTCTTGCGCGTCGGAGCCATTTGGACCCTTTCGGTATTCTTATTTGGCTTTTGGATTTTAGGGAAAAATTGACATACTGACGTTATCCAATGATATTTTTGGCAGTGCAGGATTAGATAAAGTCCTACCTGTTGATCAGGTTGTCCGACACCTAAGATACGGTTCCGTCAACACTGCTTTGAAAAATCATGCGAACCATTTGCTCGAGCCCGAGACTTCCCCCAAGGATAAAACGCCGACTCTTGCCGTCTCCATCCCGGCTCTGGTTCCAGCACCTTCAAAGGCCTCGACTCCCGCGGAAGAGGTGAAAACGGCCCCTCCCCCCACCTCAAAACAGGTCGTTGTCACGAATAAATTAGTTAACGATTCTCCCACGGAGAAGAAGATCGCCGATAAGACACCCGAGGAACCTGCCGAGAAACCTCGATACTTTCTTGACCCCAACTCACGTGGGCGAGTTCATGACATTGACCGGATCGTTCACGCGGAAGTGGCTCTTCGTCTGATGAGCCAGGGGGGGGGGGCGCTGTGGTTCGGTCATGGTTACCGGATGAGCGGAAGAGTTGTCAGCCCCATTCTGAGGGAACTTTATGCCGTCTTCATCCCTGCGCGCGCCGGAACTGTCCGTGATGATGAGTCCACAGAGGCATTCACTGCGTGGGTCGCTGATACGGGGATCGTTGGCTTGTTGTTGTTGATGGCTTTGTTCGTTTTAACGGCTGTTCGTTCCCTTAAAAATTCTCGGGGGACAATGAGGGTGATCATGGTTTGTTGCACTATAATGACTTTTTTATGGATGTTCGTTATTAACCTTTCCGACATCTATCTGTTCTTTTTTTCGGTTTTGCCTTCGGGGATAATTGTGGCGCTGTCCCGGTCTCATGGTTCCAATCCTTCTTCTTAACCAAAACGCTCAAATTCCTTTGAAACGCAATAACTGACCCGGGGAGAATTTTGTGAAACTCTGTTTTCTGTCGGATGCACGGGCGGAACATACACGCCGATGGACGCGATTTTTCGCTCTTAGGGGGCATGAGACCCACCTCATCACATGGAACACTACCCATCTCGACGGGTATGCTCCCGTCATACTCCATGTATTAAAAAAACCGTTTGCCAGCGCATCCCTGGTTCCTCGGATCGCCAATTTGATTTCTCTTTACCGCTCCGCGCGGAAGATCATTTTGAACATGCGGCCGGATGTCATCCATGCCCATTCAATGGGAAGCTACTCGTGGTTAGCCTGGGCAATCGGGTATCGCCCCTACGTCCTTTCGCCGT
Source organism: Elusimicrobiota bacterium (assembly GCA_016714745.1). Taxonomy (GTDB): domain Bacteria; phylum Elusimicrobiota; class Elusimicrobia; order FEN-1173; family FEN-1173; genus JADKHR01. The sequence continues at coordinate 89,053 of JADKCG010000004.1, forward strand.
GGGGGACGGACGTCCTTGTGGATGCCGTTCGATCTCGTGCCAATCGATGGTTGACCCTTCGTGCCGCCAGGGGGTCCGACCGGATTGTGTGTGACGGTCGACATATCGAGGAACGCTTGGCCGAATGGTCGATTTCCCCGAAGAAAATAGATTGCATCCCTTTTGGCACCGATGTCGACGTATTCGCCCCACTCCCACAGGGAGAAATCCCGCCGCCGGTGGTCCCGTCTTGGGGCCAAGCGCCTATCGTGTTGAGTACGCGAACTTTGACCCCAGTGCACGATGTGGCGACGTTTGTGCGGATGATTCCCCTGGTTCGATGTCTCTGTCCGGAAGCGCGATTCGTCATGGTAGGGGGAGGCGGAGAGCAACGGACCTTGGAGGCGTTAGTGGATCAATTGGGGATTCGGGAGGTGGTTCATTTTGCGGGGCATCTCGGTGAAGAGGAGATGGTCCGTTATTTGAGGGGGTCCGCGGTCTATGTCTCGAGCTCGTTGATGGACGCGGGGTTGGCGGGAAGCACGGCGGAAGCGATGGCGTGCGGTCTTCCGGTCGTGACCACGGATAATGCCGACAATGCCCTCTGGGTCCAGGAGGGAGAGGGCGGTTATCTGGTCCCGAATGGAAATAGCGAGCACATGGCGGAAAAGGTCGCGTTCCTTCTTCATAACAGCCGACTGAGACACAAAATGGGGCAGTTCAATCGTCGTGTGATTGTTGAGAAAAACAATACCGTGGTGGAAATGGCGAAGGTCGAATCCATTTATGAGGGCCTTAGATGCGAGAACCGTAGGCATTTGTGAGACCTGAAGCCTATTGTCCTTGTCGTCCCTCGGTCCCATCATGAGCACCTTCGTTAAAAATTCCTTTTGGACGATATTTTCCCAGGGAGTTATCTTCATTTTTGGGATGGGAATATCTGTTCTTATCTCCCGGTTTTTAAGTCCGGAAGGACGCGGTCTGTATACCCTGGCCCTATTTCTCCCTGGGTTTCTTCTTTATTTTTTCAGCCCGGGAATAGGTGTCGCTGCCACATACTATATATCAAACGGAAAATATTCACCAAAGACGGTCCTGGGGAACAGCATGGTCTGCGTCGTTCTTCATAGTGTCATTGCCATTGTGGCCGGTATTGTCCTTATTAATTTTACAAGAGATCGGCTATTTGAAGGTGTCTCAATAAGGCATTTGTATTTGACTCTCTTGATTCTACCAAGTCAATTTTTTATGACCTTTGTTTTTCCAATTTTCTTGGGGATGAATAAGATTAGGGAGTATAATATTTTCCAAGTCATTCACTATGCTCTTTTGTTTGGGATGCTCATCCTCTTTTTTGTTGGGTTTCACACGGGGGTGGCCGGGGCTATTGCGGTTGAGGCGATGGCAGGTTTTTTAACTTGTGTCGTTGCAATTTTTATCATTTCGAAAGAGACCAAGGGATTTTCATTTAAAATTGATAAGACGTATATAAAAGCAGCCTATAATTACGGCATGAAGATGTATGTGGGCAATTTGTTCTCTTTCCTGAATCGCCGACTTAATCTTTTGATCATTAATAATTACTTGAGCGCCACCGCCGTAGGATTTTTCGGTCTTTCACAGGGTCTTTCAGAGAAAGTATGGGTTGTGGCAGACGCGATCGGTTCGGTGCTTTTTCCCCGGATTGCATCAGAAAGTAATAAAGACAAGAAAGACCTTTATACAGCCCTTGTTTTTAAGGTGACCATTCTAGTGATCGGGATTGTGAGTATTTTTTTATGCGTTCTTGGAAAAGCATTAATTGTCTTTCTATACTCGCCGGTTTTTATGGAATCCGTTGCACCGTTTCGTTATCTGTTGATAGGGGTTGTTGCTGGTAGTGGCTGGAGAATCCTTGAGAATGATCTGAGGGCCCGGGGAAAGCCCGGCTTTATACTTTGTATAATCGTCATTTCCCTTATCGTGAGTGTTTTGTTGAATTTCATTCTCATCCCACGCTGGGGCATGACGGGCGCGGTCTCTGCCTCGGTTTTTTCCTCAATGATTGGCTTGGTGGCGAGTGTTCTTGCATTCAACTTTGTCTCCGGTGGTAAGGGACACCTGTTGTTCTGGGTGTCGCGATCAGATTTGATTTTTTTTAAAAATACCATCAGAACATTCTTGAGATAACAATTTTTCGAGCGGGTAGGAGTTGTGTTGTCACTCGAAAACGGCATAGGGAGAGCGGCCAGTTTTTTCTCGGGGGGACAATGGGTCAGCGAGCTCATTTTCGTCAAATACGTTGCCCATCTCCGAACGTGGTATCACAATCTTTAAAAGGAGATCAGAATGGCTTTTCTAAAAAACGTACGTGGCATTGCGGACAGGCTACGATTTATTGGGGATGAGAGGGGATATTATCCAAGGCGATTGGCCGTATCGAATCATAACCACCAGACGATCGAGTTTATTCAGAAGACGCAATGTCGTTTTATAGCAGAATTTGGCATATACAAGGGGTACACTTCAATTGAATTCGCCCGATTCCTGAACGGGAGGGGGGAACTCCACCTTTTTGACTATGAGGATCGAGTCAACGATGTTTCTAAAGCAATACGATCAGCCGGTTTCAATAACATTAAGACGTTTGGTTCATCCTACAAACTGCTGGATTCATATAATTGGTGTCTGGCGGAAGTTTTGAATCAACATCCAGATCCCATCTACGACTATGTATTCTTGGACGGCGCCCACACCTGGGCTGTTGATGCGCTAACAACTCTCCTCGTAGACAAATTGTTGGTCGTAGGCGGCTACTTGGACTTTGACGATTATGATTGGACCCTTAAGGGTTCCTCACTTGACCCAAAGCTGTTCCCGCTCACGCGCAAGCTTTACACAGACAGGCAGATTGCGGCCCAGCAGGTCAAAATGATCATTGACCTTCTTGTGAGACGTGATGTCCGATATCGAGAAGTCGTTCCAAATAAGATCTTTCAGAAAATCGCCTAGATTCAATCGCGCCTTACCCTTAAAGCCACACTTCCATGAGAAGAACCGACAACGATTATCAGCGACACTTGACAACGGGTTTAACTTTACGATAATGTCTCGACGAATGTTCATTGGATTAACGCGTCTTCTCTTCGGTGCTGGCGCGTGCGTGAATTGGAAGGTCCCGAGCAGATGAAACTACTCATCCTGAAGGCTCTTGAAGGGGTGTTCCCCACAGCCGTCTTGCGTTATAGAGCGTATAGGCGTCTTATCCTCGATCCGAGTTCTTACCTGTATTTAACGGGTTGGATGGAAAGCCTTAAGGAGCGAAAACCCGTTAAAAAAAATGGAACTCCGGTTCCATGGATGAACTTTCCGGTTGTCCAATTCCTTGAAGAACGGCTCACGCTTGATTTAAACCTTTTTGAGTTCGGAAGCGGATACTCGACCTTTTTTTATGCCAATCGGGTGGGATCTGTTACCTCTTTGGAATACGATGAAACGTGGTTTGAGCTTGTTAAATCAAGGGTTCCAAAAAACGTGGTGGTTCTTTTCAAAGAAAAAGATGTTGACGGGGATTACTGTCGGGTTATCGCGTCCATGAAAACCCCCCTACGATGTGGTTACTGTTGACGGCCGGGATCGGGTTAACTGCGTGAAGCAAAGCGTTTTCGCTTTAACTCCAAAAGGGGTTATCATCCTGGATGATTCACAGAGGGAATATTATCGGGATGGCATTGAGTTCGCCAAGGGAAAAGGGTTTCGAGCGATCCATTTTGAAGGCTTAAAGGCTTACGGAAACGGGTTGGATAGAACGACCATTTTTTACCGCGAAGGGAATTGCCTCGGAATTTAAGGACTTCAGGGACCGGGCGGTGAGTGCCCATTCAGTTAATTGGGTCGTGAAAAATCAGTGCGGGGGTTTCTATTTAAAAGTGAGGTCGGCATGTTCCGTGAGGGGATATCGCGATGTTATTGGAGATTGATGGGGGGGGTGCATTCAGTTCTCGGTACTCGCCTGTATGAAAAAAAATGGCAAGCCCAGGCTAAAACCATCGATGTCGTGATGGCGGATTCCGACCATCCCCATCGACGGTGGTTGTTCGATAAATTCACTTTATTTTCCCCCCTTTCATCGATCTTGGAAATTGGCTGCGGCGATGGGGTCAACGTCGAAATCCTCGCAAAAAAAAATGGGGGGCTGAATGTTGTCGGGTTGGATATTTCACCAGATTTGGTCAATGCCGGGAATCACCGTTTGTCTTGCCAGGGGCTGGATCAGGCGCATCTTGTTTCGGGGAAGGCTGATGACCTTTCGCTGTTTGGCGATAAAAGTTTCGACCTTGTTTTTACCGATGCCGTTTTGCTCTATATAGGGCCGGACAAGATAAGAAAAGTGATCTCGGAAATGAAAAGGGTCGCTCGAAAAGCGATCGTTCTCCTGGAGTTGCATAGTCCATCGTTGGAGCAAAAATCCCTTTCATTGGGAGTTCATGTGCGCGATGGGTGGATAAGAGATTACGAAAAGCTCCTTAAACTTTATTTTCAGAAAGATTCCATCACCTTGACGAAAATCCCGCGGGATGTCTGGTCCACGGGCCGGTGGTCGGCGTATGGGCATTTGATGACGGTGTCGTGCGGTGATTTGGTTTCATGAGAAACGTATTGATTATCGCCAATCTATTGCATGCGTCTCCACGAATTCCAGGATTGGCAAAGTATCTTCCGGAATTCGGGTGGAAGCCCATCGTTATTTCAGGCAGTGCGGCCGAAGGAACATTTGGGAGGGAATTTGACGTTGTCCTAACACAATTCCCCAATGTAATTGACCTTTGGAAGAAAAGGTTGCACCTAGACCCCGACAAGGGGTTTCAGGGGCAGGTCGGGATTCCTCTTGCCGTTCGAGAAAAGCCTGGCTCCATCACGACCCGGATTGTGAATGGGGCCAAGACCTTTTTGGCTTACCCGGATGAGCACAAAGGATGGAAACGCTTTGCCATTGAGGCAGCCGATGAGGTATTTGAAAGAGAAAAAGTGGAGGCTATTATCAGTAGCTCGTCACCCTTCACCGCCCATTCCATCGCACGTTGTTTAAAGGTCAAGCATAAGGTGCGTTGGTTGGCCGATCTCCGGGACCTTTGGAGTCAAAATCATAATTACTACTACGGGAAGATTCGAAAAGAAATCGACAAATGGTTTGAATTGGAGGGTCTAAAAAAAGCCGACGCGCTCATTACAGTATCCCCGCTCTGGGCGGAGCAATTGAGAGAATTGCATAGAAGAGACTTCGTTCATTCGATCACCAATGGTTTTGACCCCGAACAGGTCAATAAGGGGGTTGAAATAACGCCCCAATTCACAGTCACCTACACAGGGTGCGTTTATGAAGGAAAGCAAGATTTTAATATTTTCTTTTCGGCGGTCCGTGAATTGATCTCCGATGGGGAAATTAAGCCCGAAGATTTGCGTATTCGTTTCTACGGGCCTCCGAGTGAAATTGTGGACCGCGAGATCAGGCGATTTGAAATTCAGCAGTTAGTTAGGCAATATGGGCCCATTGATCGGGTCGATGCTTTTAATAGACAAAGAGAGTCTCAGTTATTATTGATATTCTATTGGAATGATCCCCTTATAAAGGGATGGTATCCGCTAAAATCCTTCGAATATTTGGCGGCTCAGCGACCCATCATTGTAGTGGGTGGATCGGGGGGGGATGTTGTCGAAAAGCTAATAAATGAAACCAACGCGGGAAAATGTTGTAGGACGAAAGGGGATGTGAAAGAGGCTCTTCGGACCGCTTACCTGGAATTTAAACGAAATGGCAAAGTGCCCTATGAAGGGAATCGAGACAGAATTGACAAGTATAGCTATCGGGAAATGGCGAGAAATTTTTCAAAGATTTTGGATCAGATGACATGATTAAGTGAAGATGCAATTCCGTAAATTATCGGACCAACGGGTGTCTCCGATGAAAGATAAGAACAGTGATTACGAAGCTTCGCGCGGAGGGGATGGAATCTCTATGCCCATAGATGAAATATCCTCGGGGGGAGCTCTGCGCATTCTGTTCGTGGTCCCCTCACGTCGGGGGGGGTGTGTGATGAGTTTCGCTTATGACGAAATTGAATCTCTGGTCGCGACGGGGATTGAATCGGATATCTTTGTGCTGGAAACCCGACTTTCAGTGGGGCGCCTTTGGTCTCAGTGCAGGGACCTCCGCCGTCGCGTTCGGGAATTTCGTCCGGATCTTGTTCATGTTCATTTTGGCACGCTGGTCGCGTTTCTGACAGCGATGGTGTGTGCGGTCCCTTTCGTCGTGACCTTTCGGGGGAGCGACTTGAATCCCTCTTGGACCGACGGGGTTATTCGGAACCTGATTCAAAAAATGTTGTCCCATGTCACGGCGTTCCGGGCGGCGGAAATTATTTGCGTGAGTGAGCAACTCAAAAGTCGATTATGGTGGTGCGCCAAAAAAGTTTCGGTGATCCCGTCCGGGGTCAATATCGATCGATTTCAACCCGCTCCGCAAAGCATGGCGCGGAAACAAGTGGGATGGCCTTTGGACGGGCGGGTGGTGATTTTTAATGCGGGATTTTCTCCCCGCTTGAAGCGTTTGGATCTCGCTGAAAAATCGGTCGAACTTCTTCGCCGTTGGGATCCTTCTGTTCGATTGGAGGTGTTGCGCGGCAAAGTTCCCCATGAGGCGATGCCTCACTACATGAACGCCGCGGATTGTTTACTCTTGACCAGTGACTTTGAGGGATCGCCCACCGTGATTAAAGAAGCGTTGGCCTGTGGACTGCCCATCGTGAGCGTGGACGTGGGGGACGTTCGAGAGCGGCTGGAGGGGGTGACTCCCTCCCAGGTCGTCGGGCGGGACCCGGCAGAAATTTCTCGGGTTTTGGAATCGGTGTTGTCGTTGGGTGTTCGGTCCAACGGGCCTTTGATCGTAGCGGATTTATCCGACAAAAAAATAGCATGGAAAATTCGGTCAGTATATGAGAGAATTATCCCTTCCAATCCATTATCAGGTCAAAAAATCGGCCAAAGGGAGGGTTTTCAGAGGTGAACGATTTGTCTCCTTTACGCTTTGTCCTCATCGGATGTAGCAAAGTCGCCCGCAAACACGCGGTGGCGTTGGGGCGTATTGCGGATGCGCGCCTGGTGGGGGTGTCCGACATCAACCCGGAACGCGCCGAATCGTTTGGGCGCGAATACGGCGTTCCCCATTTCACCGATAAATCCCGCCTTTTTGAGTCTGTTGCCTGTGACGCGGTCATCATCAGCACTCCGTCGGGGGACCATGCGATCCGAGCCTTGGATATGGTCCAGCACGGCAAACACATCATCGTTGAAAAACCCATGGCCCTGCGTCTGGAAGATGCCGACGCTGTTATTCGCGCGTGCGATGAGGCGGGGGTGAAACTCTTTGTCGTTAAACAGAATCGTTACAACCGTCCCATCCAGGCTATGCGAAAGGCTTTGGATGAGGGGCGATTTGGAAAATTGGTCTTGGGGTCCGTTCGGGTTTTTTGGTGCCGACCTCAGGAATACTACACGGAAGCTCCTTGGCGCGGGACCTGGGCTTTGGACGGCGGTGTTCTCACCAATCAGGCGAGCCATCACATCGATATGTTGGAATGGTTTATGGGGGACGTGGAGAGCGTGAGCGCCATGTGCGCCACCCGCTTGGTGAAAATTGAAACGGAGGACGTGGGGGTAGCGACTTTGCGTTTTAAGAACGGCGCTCTTGGCGTCATTGAAGCCACCACGGCCACCCGTCCCAAGGATTTGGAAGGGTCCATCACAATTTTAGGGGAAAAAGGGACGGTGCAGGTGGGGGGTTTTGCCATGGACAAATTGGTCACGTGGTCTTTCGCAGAACCGCGTCCGGAGGATGCCCAGCTTTTGCAAACCCACTCTGAAAATCCGAAAGATTTTGCTTGGAATCACGAGGAGTATCTTCGCGGCGTGATCGCCTCGATTCGCACGGGTCAAAAGGCTTTGGTGGACGGGTTGGAGGGGTGCAAGTCCTTAGAACTGATCAACGCGCTTTATGAATCGGCGGAGACCGGTCGGGAAGTGGCTCTTCGGTTCCGACCGAAAGTGTGTCGGTTGGGAATGACGAGTGTCGGACACAGCTAAAATCTACCCGGGCGTTCAGTTGGGGGAGGGGGCGGATGTGGCTCCTTTTGTCCTCCTCGGGGTTCCACCGCGCGGGCACAAAGAGGGAGATTTATCGACGGTGATTGGGGTCGGGGCCACGATCCGTAGCCATACTGTCATCTATGCGGGAAATCGTATCGGTCGCGGTTTTCAGACGGGGCATGGAACAATGATCCGGGAATCAAACGACATCGGCGATGATGTGAGCATTGGAAGCGGGACGGTGATTGAGCATCACGTGACCATTGGCCGCGGCGTCCGTGTTCATTCAGGCGCGTTCATCCCGGAATACTCCACTCTGGAGGAAGGGTGTTGGATCGGGCCATGTGTGGTTCTGACGAACGCCAAATACCCCTGCTCGCCTGAGGTTAAAAATAATTTGAAAGGGCCAACCATTCGGCGTGGCGCCAAAATCGGCGCTAACAGCACTCTTTTGCCGGGAGTGGAAGTGGGTGCCGGGGCTTTGGTTGGAGCGGGAAGTGTGGTCGTCCGTGATGTGGCGCCTCACACCGTTGTGGCAGGAAGTCCAGCCCGCTTTATAAAAAACATTTCCGATCTTCCCTATTAGGAGCAAAACATGAAGGTTCCTTTCGTCGATTTGCAGGCGCAATATGTCTCTCTTTCTTCTGCCATGGAGGGCGCAATCGCTGACGTCATCCAGAAGAACGCCTTTATCGGCGGCCCATACCTCAAAGAATTCGAGAAAAGTTTCGCCGTTTTTTGCGGCGTCCCTCACGCGGTGGGCGTGAGCAACGGGACAGATGCCCTACGTTTGGCCCTGCTGGGGTGCGGCGTTGGCCCCGGGGATGAAGTGATAACGACTCCCAACACATTTATCGCCACGGCCGAGGCCATCGCTATGATTGGCGCCCAGGTTCGGTTCATTGACGTGGATCCAGAGACGGGGAATATGGACCCAAAAAATTTAAAGGGAGCCCTGACTCCACGCACTCGGGCGATTGTCCCAGTGCATTTGTATGGCCGTCCAGCCGACATGTCCGCGATCTGCCAATTTGCTCAAACCCACCATTTGAAAGTTGTTTCGGACGCGGCGCAGGCCCATGGGGCTCTTTTCCAAGGGAAGCCCATCGGCCAATGGGGGGATGCGGCCAGTTTCAGTTTTTATCCGGGGAAAAATTTGGGCGCCTACGGGGACGCCGGGGCTGTCGTCACAAATTCACCGGAGGTGGCCGCCCAGGTGGCCTTGCTTCGGGATCATGGGCGAACGCAAAAATACGAACACAAAATTCTTGGTTTCAATTGCCGGATGGACGGTTTGCAGGCCGCGGTGCTATCGGTTAAACTTCCCCATTTGGCTGAATGGACACGCCAGCGGCAATCCCATGCCAAACGGTATGAAGACCTTTTGGCTTCCACGGCGGGAATTCGGTTGGTGAAAAATCGGGCCGGGGCGGAGTCTGTGGCCCATCTCTACACCATTTTATGCGATGACCGGGAAGCCCTTCGTTCCCATTTAACGTCCCGCGGGATTGAAACGGGACTCCATTATCCGATCCCTTTGCACCTTCAACCCGCGCTTTCTTCCATGGGGTTTAAACCCGGGGATTTCCCGGTGGCCGAAGCGTGGGCGCAGAACGTTTTGTCTCTTCCGCTTTTTCCCGAACTGACCGAAGAACAATTGGTTTACGTGGCGGCCGCCCTGAATGAGCGCGTTCGGGTGTGTTAGGCGACACGCCCCTTCCTTCCCTAGCCTCTGACCCAATGGATCGTGCGAAGGGCCTCCCCCAGAATCCTCGGGACTGGCCTCTTGTTTCCGTCGTTATTGGATGTCGGAATGAAGAGGGTTTTATTCGGGAGTGTTTGGATTCGATTCGCGATAACGGGTACCCGGCGGATCGGTTGGATGTGCTCGTCATGGAAGGCAACAGCACTGATCGATCCCCTTCCATTCTTAAAGAATACTCGGAACGCCATCCCTTTGTGCGCGTCATCCCTAACCCGGCCCGAATCACACCCGTGGCTTTTAATATTGGGGTGAGGGAGTCCCGTGGGGATTACATCATGCTGATGAGCGCCCATGCCACCTACGAAAAAGGCGCCATTCAACGCTGTGTGGACCTGGCCCTTTCCACGGGGGCGGAGAACGTGGGCGGTGTGTGGAAAATTCACACCCGGCGCGACGGAGTGGTGGCCCAGGCGATCGCGTGCGTTTTGTCCCATCCTTTTGGCGTCGGGGGGGCGAGCTACCGAACTGAGACCGGCGGGCGTCCGCGATGGGCCGACACCGCCGCTTACGGATGTTACCGCAAAGACGTTTTTCGTCGGATCGGTTTGTTCAATGAAAAGCTGGTTCACAGCCAAGACATGGAATTTAATTTAAGGTTGAAGAAGGCGGGCGGACGCACTCTCCTGGTTCCCGATGTGGTGATCCACTACTCCACGCGTTCCGATTTTCGATCGTTCATGAAACACAATTTTCGAAACGGGGTTTGGGTCATTCTTCCTTTTGCCTTAAGTCCGATCGTCCCTGTTTCGTTCCGTCACCTGGTTCCGCTCGGATTTGTCGCAGGCGTGTGTTTCTTGGGAGCGGCCTCGTTTTTTTCGGTTTCGGCGCGGGGCCTCCTGGCGGGAATCGGGGTGCTCTACGCGGTGACGGATTTCGCCGCGGCCGCCGCCCTCTCTTGGCGTGAGAAAAAAACTCTTTTATTTCCAATACTGGTCTGTCTCTTTCCGAGTCTCCACGTGACCTATGGGGTGGGAAGTGTGGTGGGGATTTTTCGGCTCGCCTTTCAACCGTTGGCCTGGCGGAGGCTTTTCGCCGTTTGGGGCGATGGGGTCAAAAGAGGTTTGGATGTGGTTTTGTCGTTCGCCGCATTGATCGTGCTGAGCCCCGTTATGTTGGTGTCGGCCGGTTTGGTCCGTTGGACTTCAAAAGGCCCGGCCCTCTACCGTGGCGTGCGGGTGGGCCGTTATGGAAAGCTCTTTAAGATGCTAAAATTCAGAACCATGGTGGTGGATGCCGAGGCTCGGGGGGGGCCCTCCACCGCGGCAGACGACCCGCGGATTGTTCCGCTGGGGGCCTTTCTGCGGCGTTGGAAACTGGATGAACTTCCCCAGTTGTTGAATGTGTTGGGCGGGCAAATGAGCATTGTGGGGCCCCGCCCACAGGTGGTGGACGATGTGGAACGTTATTCGAACGAAGAGCGAGCGCTTTTAGAGGTCCGGCCGGGACTGACGGACTTGGCTTCCATCCGTTTTCACAACGAGGGTGAAATCTTGAAGGGCCATCCCGACCCGGACAAGGCCTATGATACGCTGATTCGAGATGAAAAAATTAAACTTGGTTTGCGTTATGTTCGAGAACGTTCGTTGTGGTTGGATGTGAAGATTATTCTTTTGACTCTAAGGCCCCTACTGGGGCTGTCCGCGAGGATCCCATGAAACCCCTGAAAACAAAAGTTGAGGCCATGGCTGGCAAACGCATCGCCGAGGTGTTCCAATCGTCAAACGTTCCGTTGGATATGAAATTGGAAACGTTCCCCATTTATGCCCGTCGAAAAACGGTCACGCGATTTTTAGCGCTCTATGAAATTTTCAAATTGGTTTCCGAAGTCAAAGGCTCGGTGGTGGAGTGCGGGGTGAACCGGGGGTTCGGCCTCATGTCATGGTCTTTGTTCAGCGCGGTTCTTGAACCGGCCAATTTGATGCGGCGCATTTACGGATTTGACAGTTTTGAAGGGTTTCCTTCCGTGGCCCAAAAAGACAAAAACCCGTTTCTGACGGCCCAGCGGGGAGGCCTTCGAGCCGATAGCTTTGAGGAGTTGCGCCGTTTAATCGGGGTGTATGACACGGATCGGTTTCTGGGGCACGTGGACAAAGTCCATTTGATCAAGGGGGATGCGACCCAAACCATCCCCGCTTTCATTGAAAAAAATCGCCACCTGGTGGTCAGCCTGTTGTTTATGGATTTCGATTTGTATGAACCGACGAAAGTGGCTCTCGAACATTTCGTCCCACGAATGCCCCGAGGCTCGGTCTTGGCCTTCGACGAGCTGGATAATAAAATTTGGCCCGGTGAAACCGAAGCCGTTTTGGATACGTTGGGAATGGGGAAGTTGCGCGTTCGCCGGCTCCCGTGGGATCCTTACATCGGGTATGTGGTGATGGAATGACCGCCGACAGTCGAATCGATTCTTGCCAGGCGCTCGCCCGGGACATTCGCCAATCGGTGGTGAAAATGGTTCATCGGGCGCAAAGCGCCCATGTGGGAAGCTCGCTTTCCATGGCCGACCTTTTGGCCGCCCTCTACGGGGGAGGGATCATACGATTGGATCCAAAACGCTTGGACGATCCCTCACGCGATCGGTTTATCCTCAGCAAGGGCCACGCATCCGCGGGGCTGTACTCTACTCTTGCGCTCAAAGGATTTTTTCCTAAAGAGTGGTTGGACAGTTTTTATCAGAACGGGGGAAAACTTTCTGGACATGTGAGCTATCCCGGGGTACCGGGGATCGAATTTTCCTCCGGTTCGTTGGGGCACGGGTTGTCGGTTGCGTGCGGCATGGCGTTGGCCTCAAAAAAGGATGGACTGACTGGCCGCGTGTTCGCCATGTTGAGCGATGGTGAGTGCGATGAGGGGAGCATTTGGGAAGCGGCGCTCTTCGCTCCCCACCACAAGTTGGACAATTTGGTCGTTCTTTTGGACTACAACAAAATTCAGAGTCTCGGACACGTCAAGGATGTTTTGGATTTAGAGCCGCTCGGGAAAAAGTGGGAAAGTTTTGGTTGGGCGGTGCGTGAGATCGATGGGCACAACATGTCGGAAATTTTAGGGGCCCTGTCTGCCCTGCCGTTCACGACCGGTCGGCCGAGTTGTGTCGTTGCCCACACGGTCAAAGGCAAAGGGGTGAGTTTTATGGAGGACAAACTGCTTTGGCACTATCGCAACCCCACCGCGGACGACGTGACAAAAGCCCTCGCTGAAATCGGGGGGGCCGCGTGAGAACTGCTTTTTTTAAAACCTTAGAGGACTTGGCCGAGAAAGATCCTCGGATCACTTTTATCACCGGCGATTTGGGATTCTCTGTTGTGGAAACCTACGCCCGCCGGTTCCCGAAACAGTTTTTGAACGCGGGGGTGGCTGAAGCGAATATGACGGGGGTGGCGGTTGGTCTCGCTCTCTCGGGGAAAATTGTATTTACCTATTCCATTGGGAATTTCCCCACGCTTCGTTGTCTGGAACAGATTCGAAACGACGCGTGCTATCACCGCGCCAACGTTAACGTTGTGAGCGTGGGCGGGGGCTTGAGTTACGGTGCGCTCGGAAGTTCCCATCATGCCACCGAAGACCTGGCCATTTTCCGTGTTTTGCCCGAGATGACGGTGGTTGCGCCATCCGACCCGGTGGAATCCGCCCTGGCCACTCGCGCCATTGTTCAGCACCCAGGGCCCTGTTTCCTTCGGTTGGGTAAAGCAGGGGAACCCACGCTCCATGACCCCGCCGTTTCGTTCACTCTGGGGAAATCCATTCGGATTCGTGATGGGGCCGACGTAACGCTCATTGGGACGGGGCCCATTGTGGCGACCTGCCTGCAAGCCGCTGACCGGTTGGCGGAAAAGGGGCTTTCCACGCGGGTGATCAGCATGCACACCCTTAAACCCCTCGACCGGGAGGCCATTTTAATGGCGGCACAGGAAACCTCGGCCATTCTGACCGTTGAAGAACACAGTGAGATTGGGGGGTTGGGGGGGGCGGTGGCGGAGGTCTTGGCCCAATCGGACGGCCCGCGGGTTCCTTTTCGGATTGTCGGTTTGCCGGACCGATTTTGCCGTGTGGTGGGCAACCATGATTATTTGAAACAAATTTCAGGATTGACCGTTCAGGACATCGTCCGCGAAGCCGGGCGACTGATCGGACAGAAAGTGTGAGGAGGGAGAGGGTGACGACACCGAAACAAGCGACGCAAGCACAGGCAATTCCCCGTCCTGAGACAGGGTATCGGGTGGCTTTTGTGAAACCCAAAGAACATTACCGTCGTCTTAAAAAAGAAATTGACGGCGCTATTGGTGAATGTTTAACGGAAGGGGATCTGATCCATCGACGCCAACTCTTCGATTTCGAGAAACATTTGGCCGAGTATGTGGGCACCCGTTACGCCGTGGGCTTGAACAGTGGCTACCACGCCCTCCATTTTTCCCTTCTGGCCTGCGGGGTGGGACCGGGGGACGAAGTGATTACAGTGGCGCATACGTTTGCCGCGTCCGTCTCTGCCATTGTTCATTGCGGTGCCACGCCGGTTCTGGTGGATGTGGGAGAGGATTTTAATATGGATGTGGCATCTTTGGATCGGTACATAACGCCCAAGACCAAAGCCATTATCCCCGTTCACTTGAACGGCCGTCTCTGCGATATGGAAGCCATTCAAAACCTCTGTAAGAAACGCGGCCTGCTTCTGATCGAGGACGCTTGCCAAGCCCTCGGGGCCACTTTTCAAGGGAAAATGGGAGGATCTTTTGGTCACGGGTGTTTCAGCTTCTATCCGTTCAAGGCCTTGGGAGGATTCGGCGACGGCGGAGCCATCACGACGAATGATCCCCATGTGGCGCGGGTGGCCACCTTGCTTCGCTATAACGGCGAAGACCGGGAGACGGGGGAGTTTCATTATCACGGATATACGGCTCTTTTGGACAATGTTCAAGCGGCTGTGTTGGACGTTAAACTGCGCCATTTTCCGAATTGGGTGGAACACCGACGCCGGATGGCCGACCTTTACAAAAGCGAACTTGCGACGGTTTCTCAGGTTCGTGTTCCTCACTTTCCGGACCCCCGCTTTCGGGACAGTTTTCAAAACTACGTGATCCGAGCCCAGGACCGGGATGCCTTACGGGCACACCTACGGCAAGAGGGGATTGAAACTTTGGTCAGTTGGGCCAAGCCCCTTTGGAAGCACCCCGCCCTTGGGTTGGGCGAACCGAAACTGCCGATGACGGAGGCGGTCTGTCGCGAAGTAATTTCACTTCCCATGAGCGCCGAAACGACAGAGGAGGACGTGACGCTCACCTCCCGCGCCATCCGAAATTTCTATGCCCGTCAATAAATCAAGGCTTGGAGTCAGTCAACGGTGCGAGGCGGTTTCCCAGTCAGAGATTCGCGCCATGTCCGTGGAATGTGAAAAACACGGCGGCATCAATCTCGCCCAAGGGGTGTGCGATGTCCCCCTGCCCGACCCCGTTCGATGGGGGGCACAAAAAGCCATCGATGAAGGGTGCAACACCTACACGCGGCATGATGGTTTAGCCGAATTGAGAACGGCCATCGCCGGGAAGGTCAAGACCTTTAACGGGATCACCTGTGACCCGGAAACCGAGGTGGTCGTGACGAGCGGATCCACGGGGGCATTTATGTCCGCCTGCATGGCTCTGTTGGACCCCGGGGACGAAGTGATTCTTTTTGAGCCCACGTATGGATACCACGTAACGACACTTTTGTCCGTGGGGGTGACCCCTGTGTACGTGACTCTGCGCGGACGAGAATGGAACTTTTCGCCAGAAGATTTGAAGCGGGTTCTCACGGAGAGAACCAAGGGGATTTTGGTCAATACTCCCGCCAATCCCTCCGGCAAAGTGTTCACTTTTGAGGAACTTTCTTGGATTGCCGACTTCGCTCAAGAAAATGACCTGTTCGTTTTTACCGACGAAATTTACGAGTATATCGTGTATGGTGGAGGCAAGCACATTAGCCCTGCGACCCTTCCCGGAATGGCCGAGCGGACCATTACGATTTCTGGTTATTCCAAAACATTTAGTATCACCGGATGGCGGGTGGGCTATTGCGTGGCCAACCGGAGATGGGCCCAGATGATCGGTTACATGCACGATCTGGTATACGTCTGCGCCCCCGCCCCACTGCAGAGGGGGGTCGCCGACGGAATTGTGGCCTTGTCAAAATCGGACTATTACGCAAAGCTCTTGGCCGACCTGACGGAAAAACGGGAGCTCATTTGTCGAACGCTCGGCGGCGTGGGGCTGATCCCCCACGTGCCGGCCGGGGCGTACTATGTGTTGGCCGATGTGTCTCGCTTAACGGGTTCGACAAGCAAAGAAAGAGCCATGGGTCTTTTGCGTCAAACAGGGGTGGCTTGTGTGCCGGGCGAAGCTTTTTTTAACGACCCGTCGGATGGATTTCAGTTGGCCCGGTTCTGTTTTGCCAAAACCACATCAGATCTTAAAGAAGCTTGCCAACGTTTGTCCCGCCTGGTGTAAGAGATACGGCATGACATCTTTTGAAAGCGTCACCGAAGTGGAAGGCGGTTGGGCCTCCCAAGAACAGGTGGCCATGATCGCGTCCCGCTATCGACTGGCGGCAAATCTTGCCTCTGGGAAAGACGTTTTAGAGGTGGCGTGTGGGTCGGGGCGTGGTCTTTCCACTTTAGGCCAAAGAGCGCGGCGGGTGGTGGCTGGGGATTTGATGGAATCCCTTTTGGCGGGGGCCCAACGGCACTATCGGGGCCGATATCCGCTGGTCCGTTTTGATGCCATGCATTTGCCCTTTCGGGATCAATCTTTTGACGTCGTAGTCCTCTTCGAAGCCCTCTATTATATTCCCCAGGCCTCCCAATTCGTTCGGGAGGCCAAACGAATCCTTCGTCCCGGAGGAGCCCTTTTGATCTCGAGTGTAAATTGCGATTGGTCTGGTTTTAACCCTAGCCCGTTTAGCGTCCAATATTATAATGCGGCAACCCTGGTGGGATTATTGTCAGCCGAAGGGATGTTGTGTGAGCCCATTTCAGCCGGGTTTCCTGCTGTGTCGAACGGTTTGCGCGCGTCCCTCATTTCAAAATTAAAAAAAATGGCTGTGGCTCTCCGCTTGATCCCCAAAACCATGAAGGGGAAAGTCCTTTTGAAAAGAATCTTCTTTGGAAAATTGATCCGTTTGACCGCGGAATTGGACCCCGCCATTCCTGCCGTCCCTCCTGTGATTCCTTTGGAAAACAAAACTCATGAATATAAAATCATCTACGCCGTGGCTCGGAAACCCGCGTGATGCGTATTTTAGTGACGGGCGGAGCGGGGTTTATTGGGTCTCATGTGGTGGATGCCTTTGTGGCCCGAGGTCATCGCGTGACGGTGGTGGACGATTTTTCGACGGGCCGAAAGGCCAACCTGAACCCGAAGGCGCGCCTTGTTAGATCCGATATCCGAGACACCTCCCTTTCTCGTCTGTTCAAAAAGGAGCGGTTCGATTTGGTGAACCATCATGCGGCCCAGCTGGACGTTCGAAAAAGCGTGAGCGACCCCCTATTCGATGCCAGTGTCAATGTCTTTGGGCTTATAAATCTTTTGGAACTTTCCCGACTGAATAAAGTGAAAAAATTTGTTTTTGCCGCCTCAGGCGGCACCTATTACGGTGAATGTGACCAGCCGGCGCGGGAGGAGTCCCCGGCCCAGCCGCTCTCCCCTTATGGCGTTACTAAATTGGCGGGCGAACATTACGTTCGGGCCTACGGCGCGCTCCATGGATTGAAATTTACCGTCCTGCGTTATGGCAATGTGTATGGTCCTCGGCAAGATCCCCACGGAGAAGCCGGGGTGGTGGCCATTTTTTGCCAGCGGTTACTGGCGCGGGAGACCGCCTTTATCTACGGGAATGGAAAACAACAACGGGATTACGTCTTTGTGGGAGATGTGGCTCGGGCGAACGTGGCCGCTCTTGCGAAAGCCAATGGGGAGGCAATCAATATTGGCACGGGGAAGGCGACGGATGTGAACCGTTTGTTTAAGATCTTAAACGCGTGTCATGGAAAGCCTTCCCCCGTGGAACACAAGCCTCCTCGGACGGGAGAACTTTTTCGAAGCGTCTTGGCTGTGTCCAAAGCGGCCAGGGTGTTGGGGTGGAAACCCACCGTTTCATTGGAAGAGGGGTTGGCCGAAACCTATCGTCACATTTGCGCTGAACGGAAATGAGTTCCCCCGCCGTCTTTTTGGATCGGGACGGGACGTTGAACGTTGAAAAAGACTATGTGTATCGCTATGAAGATTGGGAATGGGTCCCTGGCGCCGTCGAGGGGATGAGGAAATTGAGGGGCTTGGGTTTCCGGTTAGTGGTGGTATCAAATCAATCGGGGATAGCCCGTGGTTATTTTGGAATCTCTGATGTGCGGGCCCTCCATGATCAGGTGGCACGAGATCTTCTTGACAAGGGAATTGAGGTGGCGGGTTTTTATTTTTGCCCCCACGGGCCGGGGGAAGGGTGTGATTGCCGAAAACCTCGACCCGGACTAATCCTCCAAGCCGAAAAGGATTTAAAAATCGATCTTGCCCACTCTTATATGGTGGGCGATAAGCGCATTGATGTTCAAGCGGCCCAAGCCGCTGGGGTTCATCCAATCCTTGTGGGCACGGGTTATGGGGAAAAAGAGAGGGCCACCCTTCCCAAGGGTGTCCCCTTTGTGCCCGATTTGGTCGCCGCCGCCCGACAGATAGAGAAAGCACATAAAACCGACTGCAAAACGGCGTTTTAGAATTGCTACAATTCTTTTTTCGATTTGATATATCACTTAAGGAGAGTCGACATGCGCCGTGACAAATACGTATTTACTTCCGAGTCTGTGACGGAAGGGCACCCCGATAAGGTGTGCGACCAAATTTCGGATGCGGTTTTGGATGCGATTCTGAAAGAGGATCCCATGGGGCGTGTGGCGTGTGAGTCGTTTGTGACGACCGGGCTTGTGGTGGTTGGCGGCGAAATTACCACCAATACCTGGGTGGATGTGCCGTCGCTTGTTCGGTCTGTTATCGCCGAGATCGGCTACACTGATCGTCGGTTTGGGTTTGATTCGGCCAGTTGCGGGGTTTTGAACGCGATTGGGCGGCAGTCGCCCGACATTTCCCAAGGGGTGGACACCGGCGGCGCCGGGGACCAGGGACTCATGGTGGGGTTTGCCTGCGATGAGACCAAAGAACTCATGCCCACGCCCATCAGTCTTGCCCACAATTTGACGCGGCGGTTGGCGGAAGCGCGAAAAAAGAAAATCCTTCCCTATCTTGGGCCCGACGGAAAATCCCAGGTGACGGTGGAATACGAAGATGGGCACCCCCGTCGCATCGACGCGGTGGTCATTTCAAGCCAGCACGATGTGTCCATCCTTGATCGTTCGGGGAAGAAAATCACGAACGCGTCGCGGGAAGAAATGATTGAAAAAATCATCCTCCCCGTGCTTCCCAAGCACATGTTGGATAAGCAGACGAAGTTTTACGTGAACCCCACGGGGAAATTTGTCGTGGGCGGGCCCGAGGGCGATACGGGGGTCACCGGGCGAAAAATTATTGTGGACACCTACGGCGGGTGGGCTCCTCACGGGGGCGGCGCGTTCAGCGGCAAAGATCCCACCAAAGTGGACCGCTCCGCCTGCTACATGGCGCGCCACGTGGCAAAAAATATTGTGGCCGCAGGGTTGGCCAAGCAATGCACCGTTCAATTGGCGTATGCCATTGGCGTAGCCGATCCGGTCAGCGTGATGGTGGATACCCACGGAACGGGCCAGGTGCCGGAGTCGAAATTGGTGGCGCTCGTTCGCGATGTTTTTCCCTTAACGCCTCGGGGCATCATCGACTATCTCAAACTGCGTCGGCCGTTCTATAAAAAGACGGCGTCCTACGGCCATTTCGGTCGGGAAGACGCGGATTTCTATTGGGAAAAAACAAACAAAGCCGCCGAATTGAAAAAAGGCGCGAAGGCTTAATCCATGAAATACGACGTCAAAGATATTCGTCTTGCCAATGCGGGGGAGAACCTCATCACGTGGGCGGAACGGGAAATGCCGGTCCTTCGTCTGATTAAGGCACGGTTTAAAAAACAGAAACCGTTCAAGAATATTCGCATGGCCTGCTGTCTCCATGTCACGACGGAGACCGCCAACTTGGCGATCACCTTAAAGGAAGGCGGCGCCGATGTGGTTTTGTGCGCGTCCAACCCGCTTTCCACCCAGGACGAGGTGGCCGCGGCGTTGGTGAAAAAGCACGGAATCCGGACCTATGCCATCAAAGGCGAAGACAACAAAACCTATTACAAACACATCTATGCCGCGTTGGACCATCGGCCGCAAATCACCATGGACGACGGAGCCGACGTGGTGGGTGTTCTCCATAAAGAGCGGCGGAACCAGCTCCCGGACGTGATCGGCGGGACGGAAGAGACCACGACCGGCGTGATCCGTTTGCGCGCCATGGAAAAAGACGGGGTGTTGGAATATCCCATCATTGCGGTGAACGATGCGTTGACGAAACATATGTTTGATAACCGGTATGGGACCGGGCAGTCCACGTTGGACGGTGTTATACGCGCCACCAACGTTCTTTTTGCCGGTAAAACGGTTGTGGTCGCCGGTTACGGTTGGTGTGGTCGTGGGGTGGCCAGCCGTTCGAAAGGAATGGGTGCCCATGTGATCGTGACGGAAGTGGATCCGTTCCGGGCCCTCGAAGCCATGATGGACGGGTTCGTCGTTATGCCCATGGGCCAGGCGGCGGCGGTGGGGGACATCTTTATTACCGTCACGGGCGATATTGGCGTCCTTCGTGCCGAACATTTCAAAAAAATGAAAGACGGCGCGATTCTCGCCAATTCCGGCCACTTCAATGTGGAAATTGACATCCCCGCTCTCGCCAAACTGGCGAACAAGAAACGGCAAGCACGTCCCTATGTGGACGAATACACGCTTCCCGGCGGGCGCCGGGTTCACGTGCTGGGGGAAGGACGTCTGATCAACTTGACCTCCGCCGAAGGCCATCCGGCGAGCGTGATGGACATGTCGTTCGCGAACCAAGCGCTCTGCGCCGAGTACATGGTCAAGAACGCCAAGGGCCTCGCCAAGAAGGTTCACAGCGTTCCTGTTGAAATCGATCGCAACATCGCCCGGCTGAAATTGGCCGCCATGGGAGTTGGGATGGACACGCTCACCCCGGAACAGGTGAAATATCTGGCGTCTTGGCAGGAAGGGACCTGACGTTATTTCGTTCCTGCTCTGAAAGTCTTCTGGTTGCCCCATGGATGGGGCATTCTGACCAACGCCGGAGAGTGCCTCGCTCGGGAACGATGGGTTCTATTCTCTTGTGACAGCCCATTCCCTGGCAGGTCAATTCTTATGAAAGAAAAACCACTGAATGAAGAGCCCGACGCGGAAACCCAAGCGGTCCGGTTCGAAGGGAGGGGAAGCCGAACTCACATCGGATCTCTCTTCGCCTGTCCGTGTTTTGGGTGGAATCCTAACGGCGATGGGATGACCTGGGTTTCGTTCGCTTCCACGCCGTTTTATTCGTGGCGCGGTCGGTTTTTGCCGGGTTGACCGGTCATTCGAATATGCGGAATGGGCTCACACGCCGAATCATCCCCTGTCTTGACGTAAACGCGGGGAGGGTTGTCAAAGGCACAAAGTTCCTCAATCTTCGGGACGCCGGCGATCCGGTCGCCGTGGCAGAACGATACAACCGGGAAGGCGCCGACGAAGTGGTGTTTTTGGACATCACAGCATCGTCAGACAAGCGGCCCATCTTGCTCGATGTGGTTCGTCGCACCGCGGAAACGGTCTTTATTCCGCTGACCGTGGGGGGCGGGGTTCGCGGCCTGGACGACATTCGTCTTTTGTTGAACGCCGGGGCAGACAAAGTCTCCATCAACACGGCAGGGGTTCAGAGGCCCGCCTTTTTTGTGGAAGCGTCTCGTCGGTTTGGGGCCCAGTGCATCGTGGCGGCGATTGATGCCAAGCGGCAGGGGACCGGTTGGGAGGTTTTTATTCACGGGGGGCGCACGCCCACCGGGCTCAATGTGGTGGCTTGGGCGAAAGAAGTGGAACGGCGGGGAGCGGGAGAAATATTGTTGACCAGCATGGACGCCGACGGCACGAAAGCCGGGTACGATGAGGTTCTGTTGAAAGCGGTTTGTCGGGCGGTGGGCGTGCCCGTGATCGCCTCGGGCGGTGCGGGGAAGGCCGCCCATTTCTTTGATGCGTTTCGTTCGGGGGCTGATGCGGCGTTGGCGGCTTCTTTGTTTCATTTTAAAGAATTGGAAATTTCGGATCTTAAATGGTATTTGCGCCGACGCGGCGTTCCCATACGAATCGAAGGAAGGAGGACGGCATGAATATCCCCGAGTGGGTCAACGAGGTCAAATTCGACGATCGGGGCCTTGTGCCTGCGGTGGTCCAAGACGATAAAGACGGCACCGTTTTGATGGTGGCTTACATGAACCGCGACGCGCTTTTAGAAACGTTGGAACGCCGCCGGGGCGTTTTTTTCAGCCGCTCCCGCAATAAGCTGTGGCGGAAAGGGGAGGAGAGCGGAAACCATCAGGAAGTCCACTCCATTGCATTGGATTGCGATAAAGACTGTGTTTTGATCCGCGTCAACCAAGTGGGCGGCGCCGCGTGTCATACGGGCCGAAAAACCTGTTTTTTTCACCATATATCGCCCGACAATCAGATCGACATCAAAGGCGAAATTTTGTTCGATCCGACAAAGGTCTACAAGAACAAAAAATAGAAAAAGGATACGACTCAGGTCCAGGGGTCGAAACGGCTTCTTTAATCCGGTTTTATTGAATGGACCCCGGCCGCCTTACCTGTGGTGCGGTTAGATCCCGTCGAAGTGACGTTTTGAGTCGAGAGGATTATGTTTAGGCTTTTATATTTAGTGGCACTGGCTTTTATCGGGGCTTTTTTGCTCCGGGCTTTCGCTTTTGAGCGCATCGTGATCGTTTCGGGGTCCATGGAACCGACCCTGCCGGTCGGGACGAAAGTGATGGTCAATAAATTGGCCTATTTGTTTCATCCCCCCCAAAGGGGAGACATCGTGATGTTCCCGTCCCCTGTCAAGCGGAAAGGCCTTGTCAAACGCATTGTCGCCGTGGCGGGAGACAGCGTTCGGATTGTCCGAAAAGAAATCATTTTGAACGGCCAACCACTGACTGAACCTTACGTTCAACACACGCGGCCCAACGAACTGTTAAAGGGCGACGACCTTGACCTGGGGCGCGTTCCTCCGGGTTTTGTGGTGTTGATGGGGGACAATCGGGACGAATCCGGCGATAGCCGCGACTGGGTCGGCAACGTGACCGGGGTGCCGGTTCCGTTTGTGCCGGTTAAATCGATTGAAGGGAAAATGGTGGTGGATAAATGATTTACCCGTCATTGACGGATTTTAAAAGGCTGGCAAGAAAGAACGCTTTGGTGCCCCTGTGGGTGGAATGCCCGGGGGACGAAACCACGCCGTTGGCTCTGTTTCATTCGCTCTATGACAAAAGTCCCCAATGTTTCCTTTTGGAAAGCGTGGAGGGGGGTGAACATTTAGGACGATATTCCTTTGCCGCGTTTGAGCCCCGAGTGGTTCTTCGGTCCCGTCCCGGTTCCGTCCCGTTCGGGGGGTCTGGGGGCGTGGGCCCTTTGGAGGCTCTTCGAACCGCCCTGGCCCATCGTCGGGCGCCGGAAGTTCCAGGTCTCCCGCGATTTTACGGCGGAGCCGTGGGATTTACAAGCTACGACATTCTCCGGCATTTTGAAAAATTGCCTTCCCGCGCGGTGGATGTTTTAGGGGTTCCCGACTTCGTGTTCATGCTGACGGGGGATATGTTTATTTTCGATCACGTGGCCCACACGATTCGACTGGTTCGGACGGTGTCGGTCCCGCGGGGAACCTCGGCCGAAAAAATTTATCAACGGACCCGACGGGAACTGGTGGAACGGTTGTCGCGTTTGCGCCCTGCGGCCACCCCGTTAACCCCCTTGGCCACGGCAGAACGGAAAGCCCTGCCCGCCACGGCGACGGAAAAACGAGTCTACCAAGACGCCGTTCGGCGGGCCAAGGCCTACATCGCTTCCGGGGACATTATTCAAGTGGTCCCGTCGCGCCGAGTCTCCCGCTCTGTGAAGGCACATCCCTTGGAAATTTACCGTGCGCTCCGGCGAGTGAATCCGTCCCCCTACATGTATTTCTTCCGTGACGGGGATACCCACGTGATTGGGTCCAGCCCCGAAATGCTCGTTCGGTTGGAAGACGGCATCGCAGAAACCCGGCCCATCGCCGGGACCCGTCCTCGGGGAGTCACGCCTGAAGGCGACGAGCGATTGGCCACTCAGTTGTTGGCCGATCCCAAAGAGCGGGCCGAACATCTCATGCTGGTGGATTTGGCTCGGAACGATTTGGGGCGTGTGTCCCGACCGGGAACTGTGCGCGTTTCTGATTTTATGGCGATTGAACGCTATAGCCACGTCATGCATATTGTCTCCAAGGTGACCGGGCGGCTTTTACCGGGACGTGACGCGTTCGATCTGTTTCGTGCGGTTTTTCCTGCCGGCACCCTCTCCGGCGCTCCCAAGATTCGCGCGACCGAGATCATCGAGGAGCTTGAGCCGACCCGGCGGGGCCTCTACGGGGGAGCCATCGGGTATTTCTCTTATACTGGCAACATGGATATGGCCATTGCCATTCGGACCATCCTCATGCAAAAAGGGGTGGCCCACCTTCAAGCGGGGGCCGGCATCGTGGCCGATTCGGTTCCGTCCAAAGAATTTGAAGAGACCCAAAATAAAATGGCCGCCTTGGTGGCGGCCCTGCGTCTTGCGGGAGAAAGATTGTGATTTTAGTGATCGATAATTACGACTCGTTTACCTACAACCTGGTCCAATATCTGGGAGAACTGGGTCAGAAGGTTCGCGTGGTGCGAAACGATGAGATCTCGGTCTCGGATGTGGCGCGGTTAAAGCCAACCCACATCCTTGTGTCTCCCGGACCGTGCACGCCCAAAGAGGCTGGAATTTCGGTGGACGTCATTCGGGCGTATGCGGGTCAACTTCCGATCTTAGGCGTTTGCCTTGGCCATCAATCGTTGGGTTATGCTTTTGGTGGGAAAATCATTCGGGCCAAGAAACTGATGCACGGGAAGACGTCGCAAATTAAACACGATGGAAAAGGCGTGTTCAAGGGGATAAAGAACCCGTTCACGGCCACCCGCTACCACTCCCTGGTGATTGAGAGAAAATCTTGTCCAAAAGATCTGATCATCACCGCCACCAGTGAAGACGGCGAAATCATGGGGGTTCGTCATCGGGTTCTCCCAGCCCTTGAGGGCGTCCAATTTCACCCAGAAAGCATTTTGACGGAAGGAGGGAAGGATTTACTGGCGAATTTTTTAAAGATGAGGGTCGGGGGAGGGCAAGAACCCCATTTATGATTCAATCCGTTCTGATGAAGTTGGTGGAGAAAGTGGATTTGAGCTTCGCTGAGGCGAGGGAGTCGGTGTCGGAGATTTTTTCCGGGAACGTCCCGGCCAGTCAGGTGGCGGGGTTCTTGATCGCGCTTCGGATGAAGGGCGAAACCGTTGACGAGATCGCTGGGGCGGCGGAGGCTATGCGGGGAGCCGCCACCCGGATTCATCTGCCGGGCCTGCCTGTGATTGCGGACACGTGCGGGACCGGGGGAGACAAGCAGGGGAGTTTCAATATATCAACGGCCTCCGCGTTTGTGGTCGCGGGCGCGGGGTTTACGGTGGCTAAGCATGGGAACCGGTCCATTTCTTCGGTCTGTGGGAGCGCGGATGTTTTGGAAGCGCTGGGCGTTAAAATCGATCCGCCGGTGGCCGTGGTGGAACGATGTCTTAAAGAAATTGGAATTGGATTTATGTTTGCCCCCGCGTTTCATCCGGCCATGAAACACGCCATGCCGGTTCGTCGGGAACTGGGGGTTCGGACCGTGTTTAATCTGTTGGGGCCCTTGACCAACCCGGCCGGGGCCAACGCCCAGTTGATTGGTGTCTTTTCCGAAAAAATGGTGGAGGTGATCGCCCAGGTCTTGGTGCGGCTCGGAACCCGTCATTCCATGGTGGTCCATGGGGCCGGGCATGACGAGATCACCTTGTTTGGGAATACCCGGGTGGTGGACATCGTGGAGGGGCGGCTGAGGCGGCGCGTTTTGACTCCTGGGGATTTTGGTTTTAAGCGGCACGCGGCCTCGGCCCTGAGGGGCGGGAGTAAAGAAGAAAATGCGGAAATGATCCGTCTTATTTTTGCAGGCGAACCCGGGCCCCGACGAGACGCAGTGGTCGCCAACGCCGCCGCGGCCCTTTTGGTGGCCAGCCGTGCCGCGGGCCATCAAGACGTAAAAACATTGAAACAGGCGCGAGTGATCGCGGAACATTCCATTGATTCCGGCGCGGCGAAAGAAAAATTAGAAAAACTTGTGGTCATGAGTCATGCGTAATGGATCTCCTTTGTCCAAGACATTTTGGGTTGCGAAGGGCATCCTGCCCGTGTGGAATCACTTGGGCTGGCCGCTCCCACGCGGCACTTCCGCTAGCGCGGTCGGAAGCCCGTGCTACGAAAAGAGCTGAATTTCATCGGCAGGGGGGATTCCTTTGACTCGCGTTCTGGATCGCATTGTTTTTGAGACCCGACAGGATCTGGCCCGAAAGCGTGCGAAGATCGCTTTGGTCAACCTCGAACGGTTGGCTCGGCGGGCGCCCACGGTTCGGCCGTTTGCAGAGGCGCTCAAAAAACGAGGCGTGGGTCTCGTCGCCGAACTCAAGGCGAAAAGCCCTTCAGCAGGGCTGATTCGGCCGCGATACGATGTGGCGGCGGGGGCGCGGGCCTACGCGCGGGCGGGCGCCCGGGCGTTGTCTGTTTTGACCGAACCACGCTATTTCGGTGGCAAACTTGATCACTTGGTTTTGGCTCGGCGCGCCTCGGGTCTGCCTGTTCTGCGCAAGGATTTTATTGTGGATCCCTATCAGGTGTTTGAGGCTCGGGCCCATGGGGCGGACGCTGTTCTTTTGATTGTTCGGCTCTTGACGGATTGGGAACTGGTCACCCTGCAAAAATTGGCGTGGGATTTGAAGATGGACGCCCTGGTCGAAACCCACACCGCCGAAGAGTTGGGGCGGGCGAAAAAAGCCGGCGCTCGGTTGATCGGGATCAACAGCCGAAACTTGGACACATTGGCCATGGATCCGCAGGCTTTTGAGAAATTAGTTCCCCGGGCGCCCCGCGGCGCTGTCTTGGTGGCGGAGAGCGGGATTAAAACGCCGGACGATGTTCGCCGATTATCCATTTTGGGTGTCAACGCAATGCTTGTGGGAGAATCTCTTTTGAAACAAAAAAATCTTGAAACCGCGGCAAGGGTTTTAGCGACCGCCGGGAAGGCCTGACATGTCAACCAAAGTGAAAATCTGTGGAATCACCAACGAAGAAGACGCTACCTGGGCCGTTAACTTGGGGGCTCATTATCTCGGGTTGAACTTTCACAAGGACAGCCCTCGGAAAGTGTCTCCGGATTTGGCGGCCCGCATTGCGAAAAAGGTGCCCTCCTTCGTTCCGACCATTGGGGTTTTTGTGGAACAGACCGTGCCGGAGGTTGTCAAGATCGCCAAAAAAGTGGGGCTAGCGGGGATTCAGCTCCATGGGGAGCACACTCCGGCGGATTGCGAGACCATTACATCCGAGCTGGAAGTGTTTTTGATTAAATCCGTGCGTGTGGGAACCGAGGCCGACCTGGAGGTTTTATCGGGATTCAAAGAGGTGGTCAATTATTTCCTTTTGGACGCTCGGGTGGAGGGGCAGATGGGGGGAACCGGACAAACTTTTCCCTGGGAACTGACGGTTCGGGCGAAAGTGTTTGGCAAGCCGGTCTTCTTGGCCGGAGGACTAACACCGGAAAACGTGGCCGAGGCCATTGAAGTGGCCCACCCCTACGCGGTCGACGTCGCCAGCGGCGTCGAGAAATCGCCCAAGCGCAAGGATTATGAAAAGATGAAGAAGTTCATCGAAGAGGTGAAATACGCTTAACTCCCCTGCGGTTTAGGGATCCGGCGGAGGGAGTGAGATTTGAACTCACGAGGAGCGTAAACCCCTACCGCTTTTCGAGAGCGGCGCCTTCAACCACTCGGCCATCCCTCCGCTGGACCCCCTGAAATTTTCTCTCTCTTAAAATCTTCGGCAGGACGTTAACAACAGGGAACAAAACTCTTTTCCGAGGCAGACAAATCAAACCTTGTGTCGTCCGGAGAAGTTGCGCCTGAGTTCCCGGTCTAAGTCTTTTCGTTTGATGTCCGCTCTCTGGTCGGGGGCCGTTTTCCCTTTGGCCAATCCCAATTTAACCTTGGCGAACCCCGTTTCGGAAAAATAGATCTCTAAAGGGATCAACGTCAAGCCCTTGGTCGTCATTTTTCCCACCAGGCGCTTGATTTCTAACTTGTGGAGCAAGATTTTCCTGCGCCGGGTCGGCGTTTGTTCTACGTGCAAGGATCCCTGTTTGTAGGGGGCGATGTGCACGTTCCAAAGAAAAACTTCCCCTCCGTCGATCCGGCCGAACCCATCGTCCAGGCTGGCATCCCCTGCGCGCAGAGATTTAACCTCCGGCCCTGTGAGGGCCAATCCCCCATCAAAGGTTTCCATCACATGGTATTTGTGAAACGCACGACGGTTGCGGGCGACGATTTTTATCGCGCCCATAGATCCGGACACTGCGCGGGACAGGACTTGAACCTGCATAGGCTTGCGCCCATAAGCTCCTGAGGCTTACGTGTCTGCCAATTCCACCACCCGCGCGGTGTCGGGACCCAAATCGTGTTTTTGTTCACTCGAGGGTGGGCGCCGTCGGACCTGTGGGGCGCTCACGGTCATCGGAATCTCCGGAAATGACCAATGGCGGTTTCTCGGTTATACGCGCCAAGGCCTCTCGCGCCTCCAGAGACGTGGGGTCTGAGAGAGTGGCGGCGCGAAATTCGTTGGCCGCCTCGTCACGCCGTCCTTTCTTTTCATAATATTCGCCACGTCCCACATACGCCGGCGCAAAATGAGGGTCAAACTTTAACGCCTTATTGAATCTTTTGAGGCCTTTTTTGTCAGCTCCGGTGGCCAGATATGTGTGTCCGAGCAATGTCCAGGCTTCCGCTGACGTTTCGTTGTCTTTAATGAATTTTTTTATCTTTCGCCGCGCTTCCCGCCATTGTCCTGCCTTGGACGCTTCGCGGGCATCGCCCAAGAGGGACGGTTCTCCGATGGAACTGGCCGGAGGATCGCCGACCACCTGTAAACGGACAGGTTCCTCACCCCACGCCCGCGGGAGCGCAATGGCAGACAGTGAAAAGCACAGGAAGAGCGGTTTGATCATGGTCTATTATTTCAACGAACACCGCCATTGTACTATTTCTCCCGACGGAAGGTCAACGGCAGTGAAACGGCTCAAAACGACATCGGCCCGACTCCCAATCAAGGGAGTCGGGCCGATGGGAAAGAGCCAGAGTCAATGCCTTATTTCTTTTTAGATTTTCCTTTTGCGACAGGTTTGTCCATGGTGGGTTTCGCGGGAGCCACATTTTTCATGGCCAACGCGTCGATTTTCGCCCCGATGTCAGAGGCCGCGCTCGTCACTTTTGTGTAGTTCCCGTTCATGTTGTCTTCCACCACTTTCGTCCATTCGGATTCAATGGCTTTGATCCCCGATTTAATTTCTGCACCGGCTTTCCCGGTCATTTTAGCGGATTTGGCTTTCAGTTCTTTCAATTTGGCTTCCACGGAAGCGATGGCTTCGGCGGCCGCTCCTTTTGCGGCTTCTTTCCCTGCGGCGATAGCGCCTTGGGCCATTTCGGCTTTCGCTTTCGCATCCATCGCTCCGGCGCGGGCGGCCGCATAATCTTTTGCCGCCATTTTGGCTCGGGCGTCGTCCAACGCGCTCTTGGCATTGTTGAATTCGCTGGGCGCGAAATCGGCGGCACCGTCTTGGGCGGCGGCGTTAACGGCGTTTTCAGCATCCGCGATTTCCAGGGTGGGGGGTTTGGCGCAACCGGAGATCATGAGACCTGCGGCCACTAGGCCGTAAAAAAACGAACTTTTCTTCAACATTGTGTTTCCTCCTAGGATAAGTGCTTTTAATATGTGAGATCGTTCGGGGACAAAGAGAACGTCTGAGACATTATGCAAATTCTGTGCTTAAAAATCAACGAGCAATGGCCTCGAACTCGATTCGGCGGAGCGCGGGCGCGGGGGGCGCCCGGTTTCCTAAGTAAAGAAAGCGCCCTTCGTTTAAATAGGAATTTTGCACTACGTAGGTTCCCACCACTTGGGCGCGCGCCAACGCCAACGCGTCGCTGTCCTTTTGGGTATCGGTCTCTTCCACGAACCCATAATTTCGGACGCGGACGTCGGGATAGCGGCGAAGAATGGATCCGAGCGCTTCAAGGGCTTCGAAAGACGTTGTTTGGAGAATAGCGCTTCCGGAGTCAAAGGTGATGGGGGGGATTTTGTTTTCGTCGATCTTGTTTTGAAGAAGGGACAGCTCTTCTTGGGCCAGGAGCGTTGGATCCAATTCGACTTCGGGTTCGTCTGAGACAAGAGGGATTTCCAAATCGGCGTCGGAAATGTCGACGTTCGGTTTCATGGGAACCCAGCTTTCGGGAAGAAAGAAACGAAGCACCAGACTCCCCTCGAACAGTCGAAGGTCGCGGCCTTCCTCCGTGGCGTGAGAGAACCGGTGGGCCCCCACTTCAATGGACAGGTCCTGCATGTCAGAGAAACTGAGCCTCAATCCCAGCGAAAGGCCGGCGGTCCACCCGGTGTTCGACACGCTTGGAGAGGTGGCCTCCGCGTTGTTTCGGCTTACCCCTAGGGTGGCCAGAACGTAGGGGGTCCACAGTCGTGTCCAGGGGAACTCCCGTTGGGCCCAGGCCGTGAGGGGGGACAATCGGATGTTGTTGGCGGGAGAGGTCCCTGAGCCGATGCTGTAACTGGAAAGTTGGCCGCCCACAGACCATTGGTCCGATACCTGGTATCCCAAACGTCCGCCAAAGAAAAGAGGTCGCTTGTGAGTGTCTGTGAACCCGGACGGAGAAAAAACAGACCCGCCTCCGGCTTGGAGGGCCAGAAAAACAGGAGAACTTTCTTCCGCAAAAAGGGAAGGGGCGGCGAGCCAGGGGATGACCATTAATAAAAGAAGCAAGGCCTTCTTCCCAAAAGAAAAGGGAGGGAAGACCGTTTCCTCTGGCGGGATCGGTTTTTTGCCGAGAAGACGGCGTGTCTCGTTTAACCCGGACTTTGCAATAGGCGCGAGCACCGAGATGAAGAAGCCGGCGGCTTTTTCGACGAAAAATGCGAAAGCGTAGCGGTGTCTACGGTTGAGCGTTTTGAGGAAGAAAAAGTCCCGGACTTTTTGTGGAATGCCGTGTCCTATTGCAAAATCCGGGTTTAAGGTCGATGTCATCGTTTGGGTTCTTTTATCCCCGCCAATGTGAGCGCGGCAAGGCAGGCTTGAACGGTGGGTTCTGGGTCGGCTTGTTGAAAGGGGGGGCGGTTCTTTGCCAAATCGAAAGCCGTTCCGTGTCCGGGCGATGTTCGCACGAACGGCAGGCCGGCCGTCACATTGACGACCGCGCGGGGGTCGCACACCTTCAGAGGGATCATCCCCTGATCGTGATACAGCGATGCCACTAAATCATAGGATCCGGCCCGGTGGTGGGACCAGGCACTGTCCGCCGGGAGCGGTCCTTCCGCACGGATACCTTTGCGTCGGAGCGCGGCCACCGCGGGGGCGACAACGCGGCGTTCTTCACTTCCAAGAAGACCGTTGTCCCCGCGTGGGGGTTGAGACCGCAGAGGACCCAGCGGGGATGCTTCAGCCCGAGCGCTGACCGAGCCCATTGATCGGCCCGCACAACAGAATCGACGATGGCCCTCGCCGTCAAGGCTCCCGGGACCTCTTTGAGCGGCAGATGCCGTGTGACCAGCAGTGTGCGCAACGTGCCCGCCATCATGATCATCTCAACCGGCCCGGCCCCGCTGAGCGCCGCCAACATCTCCGTGTGGCCGGGATACGCGAGGCCTGCGGCTTTGAACGATTCTTTGGACACCGGACCTGTGACCACGGCGGCCACCTGACCGGATTGGGCAAGAGCGACCGCGGTTCGAACCGACTCACAGGCAGATTGCCCTCCCACTTTTTGGGCTTGACCCAGGACGAGGGTTCGAATGTTTGGATGAGGGATGTGCCAGACGTTCACTTGTCCGGGTTTTTCGGAATAGTCAGCCCAGTGGAGGAGGGGGGTCAGGCGTAGATTTTTTATTCGAACAAAATGATGGAGAACCCACGCGTCTCCCACCAGGATCGGTTTGGCTCTCCGACGAACGCGGGGATCCAAGGCCGCCCTCACTCCCACCCAGGGCCCGCACCCGGCGGGATCTCCGAGCGTGATGGCCAGAAAAGGACGGGTCATCGGGAGATCCCTCTCTTCCTTTGCCCGCCCCGGCGCCATGCCCCTGAGAAAAAGCGAACCGGCCTCCCAACGCAATGACTTGCCATCGGATTCTTACAGGCCGGCCAATTCCTCGGGAGTGATCATAATTTTCACATCGCTGGTTTTGCGTAGGCCAGCGACGTACTCTTCAAAAGCGCTCTGCTGTGAGGAGCGGAAAAGATATTCGCGAAGATCGTTTTCGGCTTGGTCGTATCGGAGGGTTGTGGCGGCTTTTTTTTCAATGACTTTGATGAGGTGGAGGCCGAACTGCGTTTCAACGATATCGGAGACTTGGCCTTCTTTAAGTGAAAAGGCCGCCTTTTCGAAAGCGGGCACCATCTGGCCGCGGGCGAAAAAGTCCAGGTCTCCCCCTTTGACCGCGGAGCCCTTGTCCACCGAGTTCTTTTCCGCCAACCCGGCGAAATCCGCTCCGTTTTTTATTTGTTTTTGCAGGTCTTCCATTTTCTTTCGGACTTTGGCTTTCTCTTCCGGAGACGCTTTTTCCCATCCGGTGGGTTGACCCTGGTCGTTTGTGACGCTCAGAAGAATGTGGCGTGCGTGCACCTGTTCGGCCGTCATCCGGCCGAAATATTTCGCCATGGATTCCAGGTCTTTCGCGGCTTCTGGGGAAAGGCCGGAAACCTCTTTGCCCGCTAACTTGGCGCTCAGTTGGGCGAAGAGGTTTTTGACGGCGTCATCCGAAGGGGGTTTCACCCGTTCTCGCACAATTTCAGAAGAGAGTTGAACGACGCTGAGTTGGTCGCGGATCCGATCGTTAAATTTCTTTGCGTCGATTCCCTCCTTGGCCAATTCGCTTTTGAATGTCGCTTCGGCTTCTTTTGTGGCCGCAGGGTTAGATTGGGAGAGTTCTTTCCACGCCGCCGCCAGGTCCGGAGTGCCATCGCCGTTCTCCCCCTGGGCGGCCATTTGGCGGCGAACGATGATTTGAAGGTCTTTGCGGCCGTTCTCGGGCAGAAAGCGGGCTTTGACTTGCAAAATGCCGTTTTCTAAATCCCGTTGAGGAACTCGAATCTTGCGTTTCTTGGCCTCTGCTTGCAAAACTTTGTCATCAATCATTTGGTCGAAAATTTTTTGTCGGGCGAATTTCTTCGTTTCCTCGTTGAGCCCTTCGGGTGTGCCGTTCTCTTTTTGTTGGTCTTGAAAAGCCTCCCAATTCTTTTGCAAATCCGAGAGGAGAATCGTTTCGCCGTCAACGATGGCGATGGGCCGGTTGGTCAATTTCGCGGCGGTTAACGGGCCAACCGCGATGAAACAGAGGGCGAGGAAAAACATATTTTTATTCAACGGGAATACCTCCTGAGGATGGTTAAAATTGACTCCCAATGGGCTCTCTTATGAAAAACGAGGGCCGCGCAAACCGTTCATGCCGCGGACTGGGGAAGATCCAGGGGTCGACAATGTTTCTTCACTGCCGCCGACCAAACGGCTCCCAGGCTTTGGCCCAGAACGCACATTCTAATAAAATTAGCGTTTCAAATATATCATATTGCCTGGGGATTCTGATCGGTTTCCCACCGGCTGATTCAACCCGGATTTTGCGATAGGACACGGCATTCGACGAAGAATCCGGGACTTTTTCTTCCTCAAAACGCTCAACCGTAGACACCGCTACGCTTTCGCGTTTTTCGTCGAAAAAGCCGCCGGCTTCTTCATCTCGGTGCTCGCGCCTATTGCAAAGTCCGGGTTCAACGAGCAGAGGAAAGGGTGTGTCTCTTTGAAATAGAGGAAAAAACCGGTTAAGAAATTAGCGCGGTTCGGGCTTTTTTTCCAGCGGTGCGCTGTCGGTTGTTGAGGGGAACACAATGTCTTGTAAATGTTCGTTGTTCACCTGAACGCTGTGGCGTTGTCGAATCGTTTCGAACCACTTGTGGAGTTTGCGACTTTCCAGGGCCTGGCGGAGACGGGTTTTCATAGCGTCGTCGAGCGGGCGGGCCGACAGAGGTCGCTCGTCCCCTCGGCGTATGATGTGGAACCCGTAGGGGGAGACCACCACGTCGGAAGTGTCTCCTTTCTTCATGGAAAAAAGCGCGGTCTCGAATTCGGGGACCAGTGAACCGGGCAAGAGATACCCTGCGTCTCCACCTTTCTCTGCCGAAGGGGTGTCTTCGGAATGGGCCTTGGCCAAGGCGTCAAATTTTTCTCCGGCCGCGATTTTTTTTCGGATGTTTTCGGCCAGGGTGCGGTCGCTGACTAAAATGTGCGCCGCGCGCACCTCTTTCTCGGTTTCCCAAAAAGATCGAACATCCGCGTCGCTGATCTTGAGCGGACCGTTTTTTAGCGTTTTGGTGTATTGCCCCACCAACAGACGTTCCCGTTCCTCAAAATAACGTTCCCGAAGTCGTTTCTTCTGTTCTTTGAATTGTTCGCCCAGATCGGACAAAAGCATTTTTGTCTCGCTGTCGCGGGGTTTGGATTCCACTTCCGCCAGGATGATCTTCCGTCGCACCAACAGTTCCAAAAGTTCTTTCCTCCCGGCGGGGGTGCGAAGGTAGGTCTGGCTGGTGAAAGGAACACCCGCGATCTCTTTTTTGAAATCGGCGGCCGTCACGGAATGGGGCCCCACCTGGGCCAAGACAGGATCTTTTTCCCCGCAGGCTTGGCCGAGGAAAAGAGGAAGAACGAACCACAGGGGTGTGCGCATGGGGGCATTCCTATCCCCTTTCCATTCCACTGTCCAGCGGGAGGGAGGAGAGAAACGCGGTGGTCCATCCCACCACGTCGGCGGGGAGGGGTTCTTCAAAACGCATTCCGAAGGGGGGGCCGGGGAGAAACGAAAATCGGGGCTTGAATTCTTCCGTCAACCGAAAGAGGGAGGGGGAATCCAACACCACGCCCTCCTCGAACCGAATCTCCAGGCCCCCTTTGGCCATCCCCATGTGGATCACCCGGCGGGACCGCGCGGCGTGACGGAGCCGGGCCACGTCAAAAAGCCGTCGGGCGGGTTCCGGCATCCGACCACAGCGGTCTTCCAATTCGGCCGATAAAGAGTCGAGATCTTCCCTCGAGCGTCGAGCAGGCGTTTGTAAAATATGACTCGGTCGGATTCGGAAGGAAGATACGTTTCCGGCAGATAGGCGGAAACCGGGATTTCTATGGCCGGGTCGGTCCTGTTTGAACCGTGGGAGACAGATCCCTGGGGCCAGAACCGCCCTTTTTCTGATGTTCAATTTCATCGGTCAGAAGCCGACCATAAATCCAGACCCACGGCGTTGACGTAGCCGTGTTGTTCGGGGCCCAACAGGTTTCCGGCGCCGCGGATCTCCATGTCCCGCATGGCGAGCTTGAACCCGGACCCCAGGGAAGCGAATTCTTTGAGCGCGGAGAGCCGCTTTTGGGCTTCTTCGGTCAGGTCCGCGTCTTTTGAATAAAAAAGCATGCAATAGGCTTTCATTCGTTCCCGGCCCACCCGGCCCCGCAACTGGTAAAGTTGGGCCAGACCGAAGTCTTCCGCTTCTTCCACCACCAAGGTATTCACCGTGGGGATGTCGAGGCCGGACTCGATGATGCTGGTGGCCAGAAGAATGTCGTATTTTCGGTGAAGGAAATCCCACATGATTTTTTCCAATTCCGACCCTGACATTTGGCCGTGGGCCAAGGCGATCTGGGCGGTGAGCCCATGGTCCCGCAGGGTGTCCGTTAACCATTGGCGGCGTTTCTCAATGGATTTGACACGGTTGTGAACGTAAAACACTTGCCCGCCGCGTCTCAGTTCCTGTTCCACGGAGGCCACCACCATTTTGGGGTCGAAGGGCCCCACATGGGTCCCGAT
The DNA here is from genome assembly GCA_016714745.1 of Elusimicrobiota bacterium. GTDB lineage: Bacteria > Elusimicrobiota > Elusimicrobia > FEN-1173 > FEN-1173 > JADKHR01. Next base: position 125,187 of record JADKCG010000004.1, read on the forward strand.
GGGAAGCCGCCCTTCCGGCGGTGTTTCAATCACCGAGAGTCCTTTGAGCCCCCCCAGGGCTTGCCCCATGGTGCGAGGAATGGGTGTGGCGGAAAGGGCCAAGACGTCCACCACGTCGCGGAAAGCCCGGATCTTTTCTTTCTGTTTCACCCCGAACCGATGCTCTTCATCAATAATCACGAGCCCGAGATCTTTGAACGCCACGTCTTTTGAAAGAAGCCGGTGTGTGCCGATCACGATGTCTACGACGCCGCGCCGAACCTCTTCAATGGCCACTTTTTGTTCCCCCGGTTTGCCGAACCGGGAAAGCACCGCCACTTTCACCGGATAATCGGCAAACCTCTCGCGGAAATTTCGCCCGTGCTGTTCAGCGAGAATCGTGGTTGGGACAAGAACCCCCACCTGTTTGCCGGCGCTGACCGCCTTAAACGCCGCGCGCATCGCGACCTCGGTTTTGCCATATCCCACGTCGCCGCAAACCACTCGGTCCATGGGGATCGGACTCATCATGTCGCGCCGGGTTTCTTCGATGGCTCGGGCTTGGTCGGGGGTGAGGTCGTAGAGGAATGAATCTCCGAATTCCTTTTCCATGTGGGTGTCGGAGGGAAACGAGAACCCCTGGGTTTGAGCTCGCCGGGCGGCCCGGGCCAAGAGTTCCCGGGCGAGCTCCGCCACGGCTTTTTCCACCTCGGCCCGCGTGCGGTCCCAGGAGGCCGTATCCAAAGAGGAGAGAACGGGGCGTTTTCCCTCGGTGCCCACAAACTTGCGCACCTGGCGGAATTCAAAGAGGGGAACAAAGACCCGGTCTCCGCCTTTGTATTCCAGTCGAAGGTAGTCGGCTTCCATGTTGGCGGCGGTTTTTCGTTCCAGGGCCATGTACCGCCCGATTCCGAACTGTTCGTGCACGACATAATCGCCCTTCCGAAGTTCCGACACGCCTTGGAGGGCCGTGCCTCCCGTGAATTTGGGAAGTCTCAGTCGACGGCGAACGCGGCCAAACAGTTCTCCGTTCGCCAAAACCGCCAGATGTTTTTCGTTGTCCAGAAACCCGCGGGTCAACGGCCCCAGGGGAAGATCCAGGCGCCCGTCTTCAAAGGGTTTGGCCAATGTTCGGTCTTGTTCCAGTAAAATTTCTTCCATCCGTTCTTGTTCGCCGGTGTTGTGGCAAAAAATGTTGACGGTCCATCCGCTCTCAACCCAGGCGCGGATTTCTTTAACCAAGAGGCCCATGTTCCCCGCGATGGGGGGCGGCGGGGCGTACGGGAGAGGGGTGGGGAAACTCCCCAGGGGGTCATGAACGATGCGCGCCCCGTCCCACCGTATCGGATGGTTTCGAGAAGGGTGCGATTCAAAAAGAGTGCCTTCAGGGCCCAGGTAGTCCAGCAGTGAAGAATATGAGGAAAGCGGAGCGGAATCTTCTGTCGCGTGGGGTTCCCGTGGAATGGGATTGCCGGGAAGTTGGGCGGGCCGGACTTCGATTTCCGTGACCCGGTCGGAGGAGCGTTGGGTGGAAAGATCGATTTTTCGTATGGATTCGATCTGGTCGTAGGGCCACAGGGTTCGCAACGGACCCTCCCATCCGGGGGACCAGAGATCCATCACTTCCCCGCGCACGGCCACTTCGCCGGGTTGTTCCACCGTGTCTACTCGCTCATAGCCGTGGGTTAAAAGGTGGGCGAAAAAATCTTCCCGGTTCAATCGGTCTCCCCACTTGATCGTGCGGTGATCCGCCGAAAAAACAGGGAGAGGCGGGAGGGGGACGGTTAAGGAATCTCGGGCGGCAAACAAAACCTGGGCGAGTCCGCGGGACCATTGGGAGAGGGCGGTCAGACGCTCTTCGTCTTCTTCCGAAAAAAATGCGGCGCGCGAAGGGGAAGAGGGATTCTGCCAGCGTTCCAGGGCTTGGTAATCATCGAAGAGCGTCCCGGCGGTTTCTTCTGTTGAGGTCAGGACCAGAAGGCGGCCTCTTCCGTTTTGAAGAATCCACCAGGCTTCTGACCCGCCCGGGAGAGGGCCGATGGATGTATTATTCGTCATTAAAACAGTCAATGGTGGGGATGTGTCTTTATCTGCCCGCCGCGCGCTCAAAGAGAGAAACGCTTTCGATGTGGGCGGTTTGGGGAAAGAGATCCACGGGGACGGACCGCTTTAAATGGTATCCCCCTGTCGAAAGGTACTGGGCGTCTCGCGCCAACGTGCCGGGATCGCAGGAGACATAGACGATGCGTTGCGGGCCCGCCCGCATGACGAATTTTAACACGCTCTTGTCACATCCCGCCCGGGGCGGGTCGAGGAGGACCACGGCGGGTTTATCTTTCACCAATGCCCGCGCCAGCACCAATTCGCATTGCCCCTGTCGAAATCTGACATTGGGAACCTTGTTCAGTTCCAGGCTTTCGATGCCATCACGAACGGCTTGGGCATTTTCTTCCACGGCCCACACGAGTTTGGCTTTCCGGGCCAACAGTTGACCCATGGCGCCGACGCCGGCGTAGAGTTCCCAAACAACGTCGAGGGCCCCCACGGCGGCCATGTCGACGGCTAAGGTGTAAAGCTTTTCCGCCATGGCGTGGTTCACTTGGAAGAACGCCCCCGGCGAAAGGCGGAATCTTAGCCCCAATAGTTTTTCTTCCAGGTGGGTTTTCCCCGCCAAGAGTTTCCAACGCGGGCCAAGAACGACGTTCCCCGGACGGTCGTTGATGTTGTGAAAAACACTTGTCACGAAAGGGCAGGTTTTTCGGAGATCATGGGCAAACGCGGCCATGTCCAACCCGTCTGATGATGTGGTCACGGGGGCCACCAGCGTTTCTCCCGTGGAAGCGGTGCGAACCAAAAGATGTCTGAGCCAGCCTGTTTCTGTCGTGGGGTCGTAGAGGGAGACGTCCCGTTCAGCAAACCACTCCCGTGCGGCCCGAACCGCCAGGTCAAAGCGCTCGTTTTGCACCGGGCAATTTTCAAGGGGGACGACGGTGTGGGACCCGGGCGCGTAAAACCCGGCCACAATTTTACCCTCGGCGTTCCGGGCGAAAGGGACCAACCCCTTGTTGCGATAGCGCCAGGCTCCGTCCGGAGAAGAGGCCGAAACGGTTTCTTGAACGTTCGGTTGTGCGATCTTTCCGACACGCTGGAGCGTTTCGAGAAGGAGTGTTCTCTTTCCCTCGGCTTGAGACGCGGAATGGAGATGTTGCCAATCGCATCCGCCGCACACCTGTTGAGGGGCGCGGCCCGGCTTAAAGAAAAGCGGGCAACGGGGTTCCCTTCTCTGGGGGGACGGATCTGTGATTTCCCCAATCCACCCACGAGCAAAGGAATTTTCCTTGCGGAGGGAAGAAAAAATCACACGATCTCCCGGCGCGCCAAAAGGCACAAACACCACTTGGCCGGGCCGGCTGGGGTCAACGGAAGGCAGTCGAGCCACAGCGTCGCCGCCCAGGGCGAGCCGTTCAAGAAGAACCGGATCGGAGGGGTTCATCACGAATTACAAGAAGAATTCAAGCGCTTCATATCCGGTCATGCCGGGCTTGACGCCCATCTCTGTGGCGGCGGCGCTCACCGCCACGACGGGCGCGGCCAACAGGTCGTCCACCGTTTTGACCCCGCGCACGAGGGCGGCCGGGGCGTTGACTTTGTCCGCTGTTCGGAGGTCTAAATAGCCACACATCACAAACCCTTTCGGGCCCCTCGCTAGAACAATCGGCGCTCCGGGCAAATCGATTTCAATGCCCTCGCCCTTCCTTCCGTCCATCTCGATCGCGCGTGTTTTCATAAACCCTCCATCCGCCAAAAAAACTGTTACAAGAAATTTACAAGTTCTTAAGAAGATCTTTCGACCAAATCATTATACTAAAGACACAATGATTCGTTTTCGACGGGTAGGGACCGCCTTCGTCGTCGGGGTTCACTTCCTTACGAATGTTGCGGCGACGCACGCCGTCGAAAAGAGCCTCTGGAAGGAACGGCGTGATGCGGTCAATCGAGCGTCGCATTACGCGCGACACTTTTCTCCCGCCCAGGCCCCGATGTCCTGGACGCACATCCCTTTCGACGGGGGATCAATACCCTCCCAGCCCCCGTCGACTTTAAAGCACCTCGCCTTGCCGTTCGACGTGGCGTCGGCGGTTCTCCCCTACGGGGCGATGGGCGAGGTTCAGGAAGGGCGCCGGGGGGCGCCCGTGGTCTTCCTGATTCAAGACGTTCACGGCAACGCGGGCGCCCAAAAGAATATCGGCGGGTTATTGGGAGCACTCTCCTCCCACGAAGTGACCATGACCGGTGTCGAAGGCGCCTGGGTGCCCTTTGATCTGTCAGCCTACCATCGACCCTCTTCCTTAAAAGCGGTTTCGCTTGTGTCCGAGGCTCTGCGCGCCGCGGGCCGGCTGAGTGGGGCGGAGTGGGCCGCTCTGACCTCCCCCGTTCCCCCGACCTTGGTGGGGGTTGAATCCTCTGACCTCTATCGCTCAAACGTGGCCGCCGCCCGAGACTGTGTCGTCCGCCGGCCCCTCGTGGCAACGTTTCTGAACAAACTCAACGACGCGCTTCAAACCCAAAAAGACCGTTATTACTCGCCCCCACTTAAATCCTTCGATCTTCACGTAAAAGAGTACCAGTCAGGCCGAGAAGGTTTAGCCGCTTATTGTCGATCTCTGTCCCTTATCCCCGAGGCCGGTGCCTTGTCGGGGGCGCAGGTTAAAAAATTCTTAATAGCCATGGAATGGGAATCTCGATTGAATTTTGACAAAGTCGAGGTTGAACGTCAGGCGCTGATGGACAGATTGGCTCAAGACCTGGATCAGCGCGCACTGAAAACCCTGCTTTCCCATGCGGTGGCCTATCGCACTGGAAAACAGACGAACGGAGACTTCTTTTCTTATTTAAAAACGCTTTGTTTGAAAACAAACATTTCGTTGGCTTCGTATCCATCCTTTGCCGATTACATTTCGTATGTGGGAGTGGTCCAATCGATTTGTCGGGTGGATTTCTTAAACGAACTCACGGCTTGGGAAAATGATCTGGGGTCAGTCCTTGCCCATACGCCCGAAGAACGTGGCCTCCTGGCCATGGACCGGGACGCTTCCCTCTTACGTCAGTTGTTGGAAAATGAGATGTCCCCTGAAGCCTGGGCCCTGTTCCGTCAACGGCGAAACGAGATCGTTTCCCTCCCCGCCCGTCTTCGGGGGTTTGGCGATTTTCAGGACCCGCCGGAGGGGATGTCTCTTTTTATTCGCGCCCATGAAGATTTTTGTCGTTTGGCCTTGGAAAGGAACGGCGCTTTGGTTTCAAATTTTCTGCGTCAAGTGGAAACAAACAAGGCCACCAAAGCAATCCTCGTCACCGGCGGTTTTCATACGCCCGGTCTCCAATCGGAACTTGCAAAACGCGGATGTCCCACCATTGTCCTTACCCCCCGAATCGAAAAAGTCGAAGGCAAACCCCTGGACGTTTTCGCCCGCGACCCTCTTCCCTTTGATCAGTTGTTTGCGGGAAAACCCATTAGCCTTTCCCCGGAATTGATGTTGGGGAATCCCAAAGGAAGAGCATTTTTTGACCTCCTCATTGCGGCCGAAAACGCGATTTTGAATCCCGATTCCGAACCAAAGGGTGATGATCCGGGCGTGAAAGCCATGACCTATCAAAAAAACGGGGGGGTGCGATTAACCCTAAAGAACGGTGGGGCGGTGCTGGCCGGGCTTTCCAATGAGGTGCCTAAAAACCATATTCCATCAGAAACCTATGTGCTCTCCAATGGCCATTCGATTTCTGTTTTCTTGCCAGAGCAGGAAATCGGGGTGTGGGATTGGATTTCAACGAAGCTCACCCATTATATGAAACAAGCCTTCTCCTCTTTATCCGACGCCTTTCACCGGTCAGCCAATCGGCAAGACTGGAACAAATTCGGATTTTCCCTGAGACGATTATTTCATTTGCTTTTCCCTCTTCCCATGATCGCCCGGATGACGATCATGCCGTTCGGGTCAAATGGCCCTGTGGAGGTGTGGACGTCTTACTGGAATTTGGGAATGCGAAGCATGGCGGGCCGGAGAGGATACAACAGCGGCATCGACAGTTTCTTTGAGTCATTTTTTCAAAAGATAGATCCGAAATCACGCCTGTTGGATGTGGGGGGGGGCGCCGGCTATTTCGGAGATATCGCTTTAAAAATCTCGCCGGAATTTTCGGTGGTGGAACTTGATGTCGCCCGTGTGCCTGAAAAATCTCGGTTTCGAGGGTTGCAATACGTCCGGGCCTATGCCGAAAGAATGCCTTTTCAGAATGGTTCGTTTGATGGGGTGGTGGATTCGTATTCGTTGGCGTACACGGACATCGCAAAATCCATTGACGAGATGTTTCGGGTATTGAAACCCGGTGGAAAGGCGGCCCTCTTGCTCCACTCTCCCGACTCCGATCTCGTCAATGGATCCAAAAACAACCACGCCTCTCTTGTTCGTCATGGGTGGGATGAAACGATTTTGTTTAAAATTGAAGAGTTTTTGAAAAGGACAACGCCAGCGGAAAGAAAAAAAGAACTGATCTCTGAATTTGTCCAGATCTATAGTCAGTTTATGGAAGAGGGGATCTCCGAAGAACAGGGGGGACTGGATTCGATGGCCGGTCCCTTGGATATTCTGGCCAACCTTCTTTTCGACCGAGCGGACAGGGCCGCCTCTCTCGTGGAGCTCTACCGTGTTTCCTTTTCGGTTTGGCATGAGTTGTTTAAGGCCGCGGATCAAGTGCCGACCAACAAAGACGACGTGGCCCGGCTCTTTACTCAAGCGGGATTTGTCGTCGATCGCCTTGAGGTTTTTCGCCACGATGGATTTTCCCAGGGGTGGGCGATTGAACTGACAAAACCCCGAAATTCAGATGCGGGTGAAAACAGAAACGACATTGAGTTTGTGAAAGAAGAGAATGCCGATGGTTATCGAATTATGGCCAACAATAGAAGAGTTGGAATTATTAATTTTACTGTGACTGACAGTTACATTGTTTTGAAAAGAGTATTGATTTCGGTGAAGGGACAGGGATATGGTACTGCCGCTGTCCTCAAGGTTGCGAAAATGGCCGGTCAAATTGAGTCTCCGGCGAAAGACTTGATGGGACGTCCTTGCCCACTTGTAGTGACTCACATAACGAATCCTTGGACGTTTAAGTTATTGAAGGGGGGGATTTTTGAGACTGGAAGCATGCAAATTGTTGAGGCGTTTGCGGGCACTAAATTTCAAAAGGAAACGGCATGGCGAGACCCTTTTAAAGAGGCTGACATTGAATTTCTTCAGCTCACCGGGGGCCTGAATATCAACCCGGAAAGCGATCGCTATGACCGATATTTTCATGCGTGGGGTGTTCTGCGCCCAGAATTTAATAAGCGTTCAGCTGTTTTGGAAACCCCGATAAAAGGCCCGCTCCCATTTAATGGGAGGGATCAGGCAGATGTCAAATTCACCAGCCATCGTGAAGGGGGCCGAATAAAATTAAATATGTTGAACTCCCTTGGGAATATAATCGGTTCTTTGGAAATACTCGGTTATCGGGGCGAGGTGACACTGATTAACATCAGAACAACATCCGACCAGCAAGGACAGGTCCTTTCTCTGTTGGAGGAAGCGGCGCGGATCGCCTTGTTTCCAGGGGGAGAGGGGCGAATCTTTATCCCCCGGGTGGGTGACAAGGAAATTTTATCGGCGGCCCTGTCTATGTTCGACCGGCTTTCCCTTTTTGTCGCTAAGAGCCATTTTGCGCGGTCGTTGAAGTCGATCCAATGGAACGATCGCGTTGATCCAAGAAAGGAGGAAAATTTATTCGGTTTATTGAGAGAAAACAATCAAATCGTCGATATTTGCGGGACCCTCTCGGAGCAAACACGGCAGGGGCTCTGGGGGCCGGCGAATAATTTTCATGGGGCATCTAACGGCCGGGTGTTCAGGCCGAACTCCGATGTCGAGATAGTTGAAGATAAAGCAAACGGTATTGACAAGTATCAGATTCGATATCTGGGGCGGGAAGTGGGGAAAATGGACGTTGGGATAGAAGAAGATGTTGTAACTTTAAGGCATGTGGAAGTGTTTCCGGAGTATAGAGGTCGGTCTTTCAGCCGAATTGGATTCACGGCGATTCTACACTTTGCAAAACTTTCGGCCAGAATTTTATTGCCGAAACAAAACAGTTCTAAACAGGCTGTCCCTATTGAAGGATATAACGTTGCCAATCCCTCTGTTTATAAGTTTGCCGCAATGTTGTTTACCCCGGGCACTCTGGAAATCGAAGAAGTGGATTCTTCTAATGAAACACGCTCTGCCCCTCTTTGGAAAAAAACAATTCGGGAAGGAGACTCACGTTTCGCCTTTTTAACCGGCCCTGGAAATATTGGCCAAGATGGCCAATATTTGACTCGGTTTCATTTGCGAGGGGTTTTAGTTGATGAAATCTTCCGCGCCGCCAGAGGGGACTACACGAAAACCTCCCTCCCTGTTCTGGCTCGTCAACAGGCTCCGCCCGATTCCACAAAAAAAATGGGTTTCACTGTGGACAGATCTGGACTCGCGCTGGGTGTAGGTTTAGCAGATGCGTCGGGGAAAAGGTTCGCGGGCGCGACGGTGGAGGGAAAACGAGGGGCGATTGAATTGAGGAATATCTCGGTTGAGCCGGGGGACCCGTTATTTGCCCGTGAATTATTGGCCGGGGCCGTGAAAGAATTTCTTCTGCTAAAGGGGCAAGGGCGTGTTTTGTTGTGCAAAGTGAAGGACCCGCACATGAAGCGGGCGGCGAAGGAACTGTTTGGAGACAACCTCGTCCTGGCCCGAAGTGGATTTGGCCGTTCCCTTTCCCACGGGCCTTGGAAAGACGCCCTTGATCCAGCATCGTATGAAATCAATGGGCTTTTAGATGATCCAACCATCGAACTGGACCTGGCCGGTTCCTTAACGCCCGGGGCCCGCGAATCTCTCTGGCCGAACGAAGAACTCCCTGCTCTTGTAACGGCAGACGCCTCTCTCCCCGTCCCGAAAGTGATTTTTACTAAAAAGGTTACACACGGAATGGGTGGAGATTCTAAATATGGAATTCGCGAGAACGATTTTTATAACGTGTTGATCGACGGACAAGTCGTCGGCACAGCCAATTTTTTTGAAACGTCCAGAAGAGTTGTCGTGAATTTATTGATCATCAATGAAGAGCTTCGGGGGAACGGGTTTGCAAAAGACGTGTATTCCGAACTTGCGAAGAGGGCGTCTCTTATTCTAAATCCTGCAACCAACAGCGATGGGGTTCCGGTCCCATTGAGAGGGAGGATCACAGAGAATCCCATCGCATACAGGTTGAGAGCGGCTAACTACGCCCCTGGGACCATCGAAGTCCTTGATGTGGGAAATTGGGTATCTAATGAGAGTTTTGACACTGATCCGGATTGGAGTATGGCGGCCAAGCAAGGATCAGACGAATTTAATCAATTGATTGGAGCAAGCAACGTGTACAGTGAAGGCCCCCGAAAGGGAAAGTATGAACGGCTCTTTGATAGTCAGGGCTCAATTGAGGAAAGCGTTCTCTTGCTGGCTCATCAAGAGTTTCTTCAGAGGCAGTTGTCCCTCCCGCTGGCGCCAGAAACAGAAAAAAGAACTTCTTTTGGCCTTTTCGGATTGAGTCTTGGTGGTTCATTAGAGCCGTTTACTGGTTTCTTTTTTGGAGTGCTTTTTGTTGTGCTCGCAATTTACAAAGACAAGCTCATGGGGGGGGTGAAAGACCGCGGCCCGCCCTGGGCAACCAAATTTTTAGGTTCGGTCGTTCCCGACCTTTCTGATCTCCTGCCCGCGATCGCCCTAATAGCCAATAAATTCCTTGGGTTAGCCCGAACGGAAACGATTCGTATATTGCGTCGGTTTTTGGGGCCGAACACGTTTCGCCAACGTGGGGAACCTAGATTTTTTGGATGGAGCTTAACCGACATGCTTTCGGAAATGGGGTTTGTTGACGTAGAATTAATTAAAGGGGCTAATGATGCCATCCTGGTGACAGGGGGTAAATCAGAATCCAAACCCACCGAGTTATTCCCGGGGATCACTGTTAAGCAACGGTCGGCGCTGGATTCGCTCTCTGAAGAGGAAAAAAGACTTTTGACAGAGGCATTGGTGAGTCTCATGCCAAAAGCGAGCGATATGAGAGGAGTCGAGGTCTCTGTGGGACCGATCCCTTTGACAACGGCCGAGGTTAAAGGGAAGGCGATGGGAAATGAGAATGAAAGGGTTTCAGGTGACTCCCCCAATGAAATGGGGCAAAAGTTGTTGGACCCATCAGTGAATTCCATCGTTTGGGCAGGACTCCTCGCTCTGCAACCGTTGGGGGAGCAGTCTCTCTATCGGGCAGTTGATGGGGCGGTTATAATGGGAAATCCCGAAATTGCTGGTGCCGCCCTGGCGGCTTTGGATGACGGTCTGCGGTACCCTCATGGGCCCGATCAGGGGAAGATCGCTGAAGTCATTTCTGCTTTAACAAAAGGGGGCGGGGAAGGGGCCCTTCAACAGGCGCAGTCTTTTGCTGACTCATACAATACGGTTCAATCAGAGTTATTGTTTATCAGGTCGGTGGGGGGGCAGTTACGGGGGAAACACGTTCTGTTCGATCTTACAGAGCTTTTCAAGAAAGAACCTTCCGAACAGGATAAGACCCGTCAAACGGAAATTTGGCGAGCTCTCGCGGGGGGGCTGTCCGCGCTTCGTCAGGACCAGAAAAACCAGACTCGTTTTATGTTTATCGTTAGAGACCAAGCGGTATCGCGTGAACAGGTTGAGTCGATGCTCGGAAAAATGTTGCCCACATGGGATATTCGACGATATTTTAATGGGGACAGTCTATTACTGGCTTCCGAAGACGAATCCTCTCGCTTTTTTACGGAGAAAAAATTTATTTTGGGCGCGTTAAGAGCGTGGCGTCCGGCCTGGAGAGGGCCGGTTCAATTGGTTGGTTTTGACGCTAAGTCTTTGCTGGAAACGGAAACAGTTCTTACCGAATGGGGAGCCGAATTGGTCCCCTTACCCACCTTGTTGGACAAGGCCATTGAGAGGATTATTAAAAAACTAGAATTTGTGAGCGTTTCAGCTTAAACCCGGACTTTGCAATAGGCGCGAGCACCGAGATGAAGAAGCCGGCGGCTTTTTCGACGAAAAACGCGAAAGCGTAGCGGTGTCTACGGTTGAGCGTTTTGAGGAAGAAAAAGTCCCGGATTCTTCGTCGAATGCCGTGTCCTATTGCAAAATCCGGGTTAAATAAGGAGTTTGTTAAGGGGTCAGCTCTTGCATTGTCGTATGATAAGGCAAGACCTGGCCCTGAACACATTTGCGGTTTATCAAAGTGAGCGCCTGAAGGGAGGGGTAAAATAATGATTGACATAAACAATGAAGTAATGTAACATTGTATTGCTATGCTGGCTAAACGGACTTACAAAAATCAATTGACACTGCCCCAGTCGGTGGTGAAAGAATTTCCAGGAGTGGATTACTTTGATGTTGTTGCGCGGGGGGGGGAGATCGTGCTTCGCCCGGTGCAAATTCGTGACGCGGGGGAATCCCTCTCAAAGGTGAGAGCGAAAGTCCGCGCGCTGGGGTTGACCGAGAAGGATATTCACGACGCCATTCGATGGGCCCGCGGCAAATAGTTCGGGTTGTTTTGGACACGAACATTGTGGTCTCGGCTCTGTTGTTTGGGGGGGCGGCTGAAAAAGTCCATCGCCTTTGGCGAAGCGGGGGCATCCTTCCGCTGGTGTCGGCCGATATGGTGCGGGAATATGCCCGTGTTTTGTCCTACCCAAAGTTTCACCTTTCTGAAGAGGAAGTGTCCTGTCTCTTGAATGAGGAGATTCTTCCTTTTATCGTGCCGGTCACCGTTTTTGAAACCCCTTCCGTGGTCAAAGACGATCCATCAGACGATGTTTTTTTTGCCTGTAGTGGGGACAGGCGTGTTTTGGCCTTGAAGACGTATAACGGAATCCCCGTTTTATCGCTCAACGAATTTTTGTCGCGACATTGACACCCTTCCTTGGGCTTGGTAACATTCGATCGTCGGATGAAAAAAAACTCAAGCGAAGTGTCTGGCTCGTCCCCTCGGCGGGTGGGGCCATGGAGGCTTTGGTTTCGGTTGTCTAATGAAGGTGGGGGGATTGTGGAAAATGCGATTGTTTTAAAATGGGAGCCCATGTGATCGACTCCGCGACTAAAAAAGCCTGTGTGGTGCTCGTCGTTGAAGACGATGAGGCCATCTCTGAATTTTTGAGCATGACGCTTGAGCAAGAAGGGTATGAGGTGTGCGTGGCGTCCAATGGGCAGGAAGGCTTGGATATGATTCAAACCAAAACCCCGGTGGCGGTGATCCTGGACCTCATGCTCCCTGTTCTTGACGGATTGTCCATCCTTAAACACATGCAGGACCGTCCTGAAACGGCCACCATCCCGGTGGCGGTGGTCAGTGCCTATGCCGACGCGGGAGACACGCGCAAGCTGTTGGACGCTTCCCCTAATGTGAAAAAAGTTTTTGTCAAACCCGTCCTCACCGATGATCTTCTAAAAAATGTCCGGAAGATGATTGGCGGGCAATGACTTGGTCTGAAACTTACCCTTTCTTTCAGATGTTTCCCCGCGTTCGCCCCTTTCTTTTTGTTCGCTGGTTGATCGGTCTTTCTTTTGCCGCGGGGGCGGTGTATGGGGCCCTCTTTTTGGAGACGGGGGCGCGGGCTCGTTCCTCTTTTTCCGAGGCCGAACGTTTTCGTCGTTGGGCCATGGATCCCGCTGAGATGAACCGCGATTTGGAAATCGACTATCTAAAAGCCATTGAATGGTTGGCGGCTCAAAAGGAACGGGGGGAAATAACGGCGGGCGGTCTGCGGTTAGAGCGGGACATTCTCCAGGCTCGTTTTAATATGCGCCGGGCCGAATCCCCGGCCAAACGGGCCTACTTCTCCTATCGAGACGTTTACCGTTTGTATTCTCCACCGGAAACCGAATCTTCACGCCGGGCCCGACTGTGGGCACCCGCCGCCAAGCAGGCCTGGCGAGAGAACGTGGACCGCCGCGGCTTTCCGGTGTCGAGCGAGATATATGATCCGGAACCGGGCGAAACAGGTGATCGGCGGGTGGTCTTTTCGACCAGAGAGAGATTTATGGCGATGAACCTTGTGGCGATCCTTCAATCGAAGGGTGTCGCCGCCGACCTTTTTGACGATGCCCCTTTCAATGGCGCTGGGCGGCCAGAGTATGGGGTCACGGTTCCTTCATCGAACTTTTGGCGCGCTCACCAAGAGCTCGCGTCGCTCCTGGCCCCGGACCTCCCGGCGGTTTTTCAAAAATCCTGATATGCGTTTCTTCCTTCGCTCCAAAATCCATAACGCCACCGTAACGGATGCCAACGCGGACTACGTCGGGTCGCTCACCATTGACGCGGACCTGATGGAAAAAGCCGACATTGTCGAACACGAAAAAGTCTTGGTGGTGGACAACACCAACGGCGCTCGATTGGAAACCTATGTCATTAGAGGCGAGCGCGGGTCTGGCGACATCTGCGCCAACGGCGCGGCCAGCCATCTCATCAAGAAAGGCCACCGCGTCATTATCATGACCTTTGAAGTGGCCCGGAAAGCGCCGCGCTCGCGCATTGTTTTGGTGGACCGGCGCAATCGTTTTGTCAAATTTCTCAACGAAAAACCCGGCTCCCCCGCCGGATGAGCACGGCCCGCTTTCGAGGGAAATCGTCCCGGAAAGCGTTTCGGTTTTCCCGATTCCTTTATCCCGTTTGCGGCCTTCTTTTAGTTGGGCCCACCCTGGGTGTTTGGGTAGGGTTGGTGCGCCTCACCCGATCTCTTCCGTTTGACCCTGCGGTGGTCTACCCCCTGCTGGCGGGGGCCCTGGCCTACCTCCTTCTCTATTTCGTTTTTCGTAAACCAATGACGGTATACGTGTTTGGTCATGAATTGACCCACGCGGCCGCGGCTCTGCTTTCCGGGTATAAAGTGAAATCCCTTTTTTGTTTCAGAAGGGAGGGGAAGTGGAACTCTCCGATAGCAACGTTTTTGTAGCGCTGGCGCCGTATTGTGTCCCTCTTTATACGCTGGCGGTGCTCTTGGCCTACGGACTTGTGCGGCAATACTCGGCCCTATTAGCGCCGCCTCTCTGGGTCGGGTTTGGGATTGGGTTGACCCTAACCTTTCATGGAGCTCTGACGGTCCATTCCCTTCGACAAGATCAGCCCGACCTACGATACGCAGGGACAATTTTTTCCATGGTGGCGATTGTCCTTTCAAATGGGCTGGCGCTGGTCTTTGTGCTCAAGGCGCTTTATTGGTCGCATGTTTATTTGACGGATTATTTTGGGCACTGTTTGGTCGACACGCGAATCCTGATTGAGCGCGTCTGGGAGGGTCTTGGTTGGGCTTGGGTCGGGGCCGAGAACCTATGGGGGAAAAGATGAAGCGACCGGTTCGGGAACGAACCCCGTGGGTGACCCCCGCGTTTCGACAAGAAGGCCTGCGGAAGTTGTTTCACGGGCTCAGCGCGGGGTACGCGGTGTTCTACGCGGCGGCCGGTCGGGAACGGACGCTCTGGGTGTTGGGGACGGCGGCCGCGGTGGGGGCGATCGTGGAGGCGGTACGCCTTCGTAACGTCGTTTTCAACCAATGGCTCATTCGTCAGTTCGGTGGGATTCATCGCGAAAAAGAAATTGACCGACCGTCAGGGATTTTTTGGACTTTGTTGGGATGTTTTTTGACCGCCCTCTTTGTCCCGGACCGCGACATCGTGATCGCGGCCATGCTTTTTCTAACGGTGGGAGACGGTTTGGCGGGGTTGGTGGGCCGCACCTGGGGCCGCCTTCGCGTTGGCACCAAGAGCGTGGAGGGGAGTTTGGCCTGTTTTTTGGGGTCATGGGCAGTGGGCGCGGCCGTGCTCACCCCCACGCTGGGCCGTCCGGAAATCTTGGTGGGGGCCCTTCTTGTCACAACACTCGAGGCCTTGTCGTTGCCTCCTGACGACAATCTGACCATTCCGCTTTTTTCCGGAGTGGCGCTTCACTTCTTTCGGGGGATGGCGTGATTAAAACCCAAGGACTGATGAAAAAGTTTCAATCGGTTTTGGCTGTGGATCGGCTGGATCTGGACATCCCGCCCGGCGAGATTTTCGGTTTCTTAGGACCCAACGGCGCGGGGAAGACTACCACGGTGAAACTTATGACCGGGTTGTTGCGGCCGACGGCGGGCCGGGCGTGGGTGGCCGGGTTCGATGTCCAGGCCGAACCGCGAAAGGCCAAGAAAATGATGGGCCTTGTGCCTGACCAGCCGTATGTTTACCCGCACCTCACCGGGAACGAATTTTTGCGCTTCATTGCCGATCTCTACGAGGTGGAGCTGTCTTATCAAAAGAAAAAAATCCCCGAACTTTTGGAAATGTTTGAACTGGGGGAGATGGGGTCTGAACTGGTGGAAACTTATTCCCACGGCATGCGCCAAAAACTGGTTTTGGCCGGCGTTCTCCTCCATCAGCCCAAAGTCTTATTTTTAGACGAGCCCATGGTGGGCCTAGATCCCAAAAGCGCGCGGCTGGTCAAAGACGTATTTCGGCGGTTGTCGGAAACAGGCGTCACTCTTTTCATGTGTACCCACGTTCTTGAAATCGCTGAGCGGCTCTGTCACCGGGTGGGCATCGTTCAGCAAGGACGAATGACGCGCGTCGGGACCGTGGCTGAACTGCGCTCCCAGGCGGCTCAATCGGGAAGTTTGGAGGACGTCTTTCTGGCGTTGACGGGCGGCGATCAATACAGGGATCTATTGAAGTATCTGGCCTAATGCGTCTTCTCCTGTGGGTTCAGGTCCTGAAATTTAAGAATTGGGTGACGCGGGGGTCCGCGGGGGAGCGCATGAAAGCCGTGGCCTTTGCGTTCCTGGGACTTCTTTTTCTGGCGGGTCTGCACTGGGGGTTTCTCCGATTTCTCACTGTCATTCGAGACGTGGAACTGGTGGGCGACCTTCTTCTCATGAAAATATTGGCCATGGCGTTTATGACCAGTTTCCTGATGATCATTTTTTCCAGCACGATCACCAGTTTCTCTACCCTTTTTTTCTCTCGTGATTTGTCGATGTTGGTTCATACGCCGCTCCCTTCCCGCACTCTCTTCGCATTTAAGTCTTTGGAAACCATGGTCTTTTCGTCGTGGATGATGGGTCTAGCGCTCTTGCCGTTCTTGGCGGCGTACGGCCAAGTGACCCACCAGGGCGCGGTGTTCTACGTGCTTTTGTCGGTGTTAATTATTCCTTTCGTTTGGATCGCGAGCGGCTTGGGAATTGCTCTCTCCCTCTTGCTTATGTTGCTTTTTCCGGCCCGACGAGTGAGGGAAGTCATGTTGGTGGTGGCTCTGGTGATCGGCACCGGCCTTTTTCTCTGGGTTCGCTGGTTGGCTCCGTCCCAATTTCTTCGGGCGGATACCATGGAATTTGTTATTCAATACATCGCTTTACTCCAGGCTCCTACGGCGCCTTATTTGCCCTCTTATTGGTTCGCCCAAGCTTTGGGCGGGTTTGCCTTTGGTCACACGGCTCAAACGATACGGTTTGGGGGTCTTCTCATCGCCACTGCGATGGCGGTATGGGGCGGACTGCTCCTCTGTGGAGAGAAATTCTACTACGGTGGTTGGACATCGGCGCAAGAGTCAGGTCGGCGCGGGCGGCGGCGGCCGTTGGGGAAGGAATGGCGTTGGATTCCTTCCTTTTTTGGCGTCCGGTTTCGGGCGATCTTGGGAAAAGACCTCGCCGTTTTTCGACGGGATTCTAATCAATGGTCCCAACTGTTGATGTTGGTCTCCCTCATCGCGATCTATTTGATCAGCATCCGAAAACTTCCCCTGGACACCCCCTATTTGCGGGCGTTGATTTCGTTTCTCAATATTGGGATGGTGGGGTTCGTTTTGGCGTCCGTGGCTCTTCGGTTCGTATTTCCCGCCGTGAGCCTGGAAGGAAAAAGCTGGTGGGCCCTTCGGTCCGCTCCCCTGGGGCTTTGGGAAATTCTGTGGGGAAAATTCCTCGGGGGGGTCGTGCCGATCGCTTTTGTCGGAGTGGCTCTCGTTTGGATCTCCAACGCTTTTTTAGGTGTGGATTCCTTTGTGACCCGACTGTCGAACGTCACGGTTTTTGTCATGGCGATCACTCTTTCGGGAATGGGGGTGGGGTTCGGCGCCCTGTTCCCGCGTTTTGGCATGGAGAATGTGGCCCAAATTCAAACGTCTCCCGGCGGGATCTTATTTATGGTGACGGCCCTTTTCTATGTGGGCGCCACCGTGGCTCTCGAAGCGATTCTGATGAAGACCTATTACTTGACCGGGTTTTCATTCGTTGCGAGACAGGAAACACTTTTCGTGTTCGGGGCATTGGCGTTGTTGAACGGAGTGGCGTTCGCGGTTCCTCTCGTTTTAGGAAAGTCCACCTTGGATCGGGCGGACCTCTGATCTTTATTTTTAACCTAACATTTTATGTTAGGTAACCTATTGACAAATGTAATTATTCATGATAGACTTAAGTGGGAAGGGGGTATGCCATGGGCGTGCGCGTTTTTTTGAGGAAGACCTCGCGGACCCCTCTTTACAGCATCGGGGTCGCCTCCCGTCTGTGCGGAATTTCGGTTCATACGTTGCGCTGGGTGGAACGGGCCGGGCTGGTGGCCCCGAATCGGACGGAAGGCAACCAGCGCCTCTTCTGTGACGAGGATCTTGAAGTCCTCTCCGCTGTGCGGAAGTTGTTGGCGCAGAGGGTGAACCTTCAAGGGATTCGGGTGATCCTCCGGATGCAATCGGCGGGGCGAAAAGGGGGCGGGCGGTAGGACCTCTTTTTTTGGATTTTTGTTAGCAGTCTGTGGTGTGGAGTGCCAATAATAAAAGGAGGCGATTGTCATGCATGACAGAGAGATGGTTCCCCAAGGAGAAAAACCGGGTCCAATCGCGGTGGGAGCGTGGTCTCCCTTCGGATTGTTTTCTCGGGAAGTGGATCGGTTGTTCGATGACGTGGGACGCGGGTGGACGCTCGCCCCATTGCGGGTCTTTGAACAGCGGACGAAGGGGGAGGTTGTTCCGCGCTTGGACATGTCGGAAACGGAACAAGAGATTAAAGTCACAGCCGAACTCCCCGGGATGGATGAAAAGGATGTCACCGTCACCCTGGAAGGCGATCTTCTGACCCTGAAAGGCGAGAAAAAAGCCGAAACGGAAGAGAAAGGGAAAAACTTCCATCGGTTGGAACGCACCTATGGGTCGTTCCAACGGGTGATCACGCTCCCCTCGGAGGTGGACGCGACGAAAGTGACAGCAGGGTTCAAGAAGGGGGTGTTGACAGTCACCCTCGCTAAGAGTCCGACAGCTCAAACCCGGAAGATCGAAGTGAAGCCAGAGTAAAGGATCGTAACGAAAATAAAAAAAGGAGCCCTGCGGGGCTCCTTTTTTTTGTCTAGAATACGGGATCTCTTTATAGGAGGTTCGCATGTGTATCCAATGGCGGCGGGTGGTGGGCTCGATGGCCCCTTTTGTGGGGAGGGCGCTGACGGGGATCGGGCGGAATATTCCGTTGGGCACTGGACGTTTTTTGACGATGCGGCGAGAAGGGGTGCGGTCGTTATGACGGAGGATTCGGTTTACCCTCAGGAAAAAGACCGGAGACATCGAATCATCACCAAAGGCGCCCTTCGGGAAGAATGTCGGAAGTGTGGAGGGCCTCTGGAACTCCTTGTGCGGGGGCGGGAGCATCGCGCGGTGTGTTCCCGATGTAAAAAAAATCCGCTCCAATGCGGTTGCCTCCCTGCCGTTGGCTCACCTCTCTCCCACTGATTTCTGGTGTTTTTTGTCGGGTTTCTGGATTTCATTTGATATAATTTTTCCATTACAATGATGAAAACAAAAGTGACCAAGCTTTTAGAAGGCATTCAACGTCGAGGCGATTTGGCCGTTCGATCGGCGATTCGCCGTTTCGATGGGGTCGATTTGAAGCCGACGGAGTGGAGGGTCTCCTTGGTTCGGGCAGGCGCCGCGTTGAAAAATTTGTCCGTGGAGCGGCGTCGCACGTTGGAAGAGTGTGCCGCCCGCGTTCGCTCCTTTCATAGGGCCGAACGGCGCCACTCGCCGGGATCCTGGCGGGAGCGGATCGGCGGGACAACGGTGGGCCAAGAGGTCCGGGCGGTTGAATCGGTGGGGGCTTATGTGCCGGGAGGGCGATTTGCCTACCCGTCCACGGTGCTCATGACCTGTATCCCGGCGCGGGTGGCGGGGGTGCGTCGCGTGGTGGTTTGCACGCCGCCTCAACACTTGACCGACGAGGTATTGGCCGCCGCGGCCTTAGCGGAGGTGGACGAGCTTTATCAAATCGGAGGCGTGGCCGCGGTGGGAGCCATGGCTTACGGAACAAAAACGGTTCGCCCTGTTGACTTGATCGTGGGGCCCGGCGGCGCGTGGGTGACCGAAGCCAAGCGACAGGTGTTTGGCGCCGTCGGAATTGATATGCTGGCGGGCCCCAGCGAGATTGTGATTTTGGCGGACCGATCGGTTCCGACAGACTGGGTGGCGGCGGATCTGATGGCCCAGGCGGAACATGACCCTTTGGCGCGGGCCACGTTGATATCGACGGATGGGAGGGTTCTCTCTTCTGTTCGTCGGGCTGTGGACCCCTCCGCCCGAAGGCAATGCCGGTTTTTGAAAGCGCGGAATTGGGCGGAAGCGGTGACCCAGGCCAATGCCTTGGCTCCAGAACATTTGGCTTTGGCTGTGGCGCACCCGGGGACATTCGTCCCCCTGCTCCGAAATGCGGGAGCGATTTTCGTGGGCGGAACGTCTCCTGTGGCGGCGGGGGATTATTGGGCGGGGCCGTCTCACGTTTTGCCCACGGCGCGGTCGGCTCGATTTTCGTCGGGACTGTCCGTCCAAACTTTTTATAAAAGAACCAGCGTGATGGAGATTCCACGATCAGCCATGATTCACGCGTCGCCGGTGATCACTCAATTTGCGCAGGCCGAAGGTCTTCATCGACACGCCGCGTCCGCTCGGCTTCGGGGGAAACAATGACCAAACGTTTGGGAACGCGCGACCGAGTCACCACGGAAACCTCGGTGCGATTGTCGTTGGGGTTGGACGGGCCCGCCCGTTATAAAGTGCACACCACTCTTCCGTTTCTTGACCATATGCTGGAACTCTTTGCCAAGCACGGGAATTTTTTCCTTGAGGTGGAGGCAAAAGGGGATACTCACATCGACGATCACCACCTGGTCGAAGACATCGGGTTGACCTTGGGAGAATCCCTGGCGGACGCGTTGGGCAACAAGCGCGGCATCGTTCGTTATGGCCAGGCCCTTAAGATCGGAAGCGAAGGGCGCGGCATTGGCCGGGCGTTGACGCCCATGGACGAGACGTTGTCGTATGTGGCCTTGGATTTGTCCGGCCGGCCCTACTTTGATTTTAAAGTGAAGTTTAGCGTTCAGAACAAGGCCCCCTTTTGTTTTGAGCTTTTGGACGACTTTTTTCAAGCGGTGGCCATGTCGGCAAAAATGAACCTGCACATCAAACTTTTGCAGGGGCGAAATAACCATCATATCGCTGAGTCCATCTTTAAGGGGTTTGGCCGGGCGCTGGCCCAGGCCGTGGCGGTGGATCCACGGCGGGCCACTCTGGTTCCGTCAACCAAGGGTTCCCTTTAGCCCCATGACCAAGGTCAAGGCGGGGGTTTTGGATTACGGCATGGGGAACCTCCGTTCCGTGGAAAAAGCGTTGGTTTTGGCGGGAGCGAAGGCGTTTGTTTCTGACGATCCAAAAGCCCTTTCCGGCGCGGACCTCTTGGTGGTGCCGGGAGTGGGGGCTTTTGACGCGGCCATGAAAGTGTTGCGTCAAAAGAAACTGGATGTCTTTATTCGGGATTGGATCAAGGCAGGGCGGCCTTATTTTGGGATTTGTCTGGGACTCCAAATCCTGTTCGAATCGAGCGAAGAAGCCCCGGGGGTTCGGGGACTGGGCGCGCTCAAGGGCAAGGTGGTGAAGTTTCGCCTTTCCGATCGACGTTTGAAAATCCCTCACATGGGGTGGAACGAGGTTCATCCCCGGATGTCGGGAACAGAGGAGGGGAGGGCCCTTTTGCCGGCATCGGCTTATTTTTATTTTGTTCATTCTTATTTTCCCCGTCCGGCGGAGAAATCGCTGGTTTGGGCCACCACCCCCTACGGGAACGATTTTTGTTCGGCCGTCGCCAAGGGAACTCTCTTGGCCACGCAGTTTCATCCGGAAAAAAGCGGCCCCACGGGCCTTCGTTTTTTAAAAGAGTTATTGAACAGCGTCTCTAAAAAGAAGAGGTGACCCATGCTCGTCATTCCAGCGATTGACATCAAAGCCGGTTCCGTGGTTCGGTTGATCCACGGGGACCCCAGACAACAGACGACCTATTCTTCGGATCCTGTGGAGGTGGCGAAACAATGGGTGGCCCAGGGCGCTCAACGGCTCCATGTGGTGGATTTGGACGGCGCGTTCAGTGGACAGGCCGCTAACATTGAACTGTTGTATCGGATCAAAGACGCGGTCAACGTGGTTGTCCAATTCGGCGGGGGGCTTCGCGATCCC
>JADKCG010000005.1 GCA_016714745.1 Elusimicrobiota bacterium
GTTACGCCATTCTTCTGACGACTCGAAGCGGCCTTTATCGCTATGATTTGAACGACATCGTTGAGGTATCGGGCTTCTACCGACAAACCCCGGTTCTGGCGTTCGTGCGCAAGGGGCGCGACATGACCAGCATCACCGGCGAAAAAATGCACCCCAACCATTTTCTGGCCGTCATGGATGAAGTGCGTCGTAAATTCGGGATTGACTTCGAACAGTTCCGCGCGGTGTCTGATGTGGAAGGGGGCCGCTACCGGCTGCTTATTGAAGCGGAAGGCGAATTATCCGAAAATGTCCTGAGAGATCAAGTCCTCGTCTTCATCGACCAAGCTCTTGCGAAAGTCAACATTGAGTACGGCCAAAAAAGGGCGTCCAAGCGCCTCCATTTGCCATTGATTTCCTTGATGAGGCGTGGTTGGGCGGAAGGTGAATACCGCCGTTTTCAAAAGTCCGGCAAGAGCGACATCCAGTTCAAATGGAGGACGCTCTGTCCGGAGATGACGCAGGGAGGACGCGGCCTCCATCGTGAGAACAATTGAGAAGGGAGAGCCTCATGATTGACCATCCAATACGGGCGGAGTTCGACCGGTTTGATCTGCCGGGCCTTCCCTCCCAACCCGCCGTCGTTGTCCTTCCTACCGTCCGAGGAACCCGTTTTTCCCGTTACGGGACGCACGCCTATTATTTCTTGAACCTTAAAACCCAAAAAGGGCTATGCGTCCGCATTCGACATCGAGATATCGTCATGCCGGGGCTCGGGCGGCTGGCCGAAGCCGTTGACGGCCGGGGTCGGATGTTTCCACGATTGAGGCTGCTCTTTAAGTCCTACCACTATGGGTTCAATTTTCTCGAACAAATCATGTTGATGACCGTGCCCCATACGGTGACCGAAATGGGGCATGGGCGATTCATCGTAAACTTATGGTCCTATTTCGGGCATCTCCTTATTGATTTGAGAGCCGGAACGGTCACTTATCGTATGACGGATGGCGACGAGCGGCTCCATGTGTTCGGCTCAAACCAATGGCGCGACGCCGAAACGGAATCGCTTTATTACATGACCTATTCCCTAACGGATTCAATGAAAAAGGCGTCGAATCCCCGAGAGCGGGTATTCAGCAGAATCATGAAGAAAGACGCGGCCACCGGTGAAACCCGCGTCATATGGGAAGGGTATTTCGCCGATTATATGCACGACATCCTCATTAGCCGGGACAAGCAATACATGGTTGCCTGCGAGCTTGGGCGGTTTCTGACGAAAAGGAAACCTCATTCCATCCAAAGCGTTGATCCTGGATTTACAAACGAAACAAGATTGGATCGTTTCCGTCGTGCCAAACGCCGCCCATGCTCAATTCGACCCCGACGAGACCGACATCGTTTATTTCTCCAACCACAATTTTCAGTTCGTCCACACCCCCTTTCGAGAGCTTTATAAGAAGGGGGCCTATACCCTGAAGTTCCTCGGCCCCGCTTCCGTGCACAAGTGTCGTCTCACGTCCGACGGGCCGAAAGAGATCGGCGCATTCACCCGGCCCGACCTGTTTCGGTTAACCAATTTCCATGTATTCAAACATCGCGGTCGTAAAATTATCGCGGCAATGGGAGCCCCGAATTTCATCTTTCTCGTTGATACTGAGCGGATGGAGTTCATCAAAAAGATTGAGGTTAATATCGGCGAAGGGGCCGTCATCGGGACCATATCCCCTTCGCTCGATGGGGACAAGCTCTATATTCAGGCGTCCAAATCCTTCATCGTTCTCGACGTTGAAAGCGATCAGCCAGAATATGTCCGCCCATACGACTCTAATCACACCTGTTCCAACCATATGATCACGACTAAAGATACCGATTGGTGAAAGGGGAGGCTTTATGATGACGGATTGGGGAAACGGAATATCTTTTCACTGCCAGGAAATGATGTTCCGTGACGGGATGGCGGTCTACATGACTGTCTCGGCCAGTAAAGCGGTTAACTCGGACTCGATGATTACGGGCGATCTTCTCCAAGCTCTACCGGCATCTCCGGCGGAACAAAATCCAGATTTTGCTTGAGAAGGTTTATGGCCTCCGCACGGCGAGAGAGGACTTGTCGTCCATCCGCAACCAGGCCATCAAACCGTTGATCAAAAATGCCGCTGTTCCTTTCACCTACATCGGATGCACACCTTGCGTCGGCGGGAAACTGGCGGGTGTTCAAATCATCGGTTTCGTGCAAACCAGAAACGTCAGCATCGGGACGATCACGTTGGACGGAAAACCGGTGGGGCGATCTCTTGAAACCGACTCATTCAGGGGAATCTACCTTTCAGGAGTGACCGGTGCGGCCAACAAAGGCCCTTCCATCGCGAAACATAGCGAAAGCATCGTGGAGCAATGCCGCGAGATATTCGGACGTTACGGCATGACGGCCCAAAACATTGTCCGCACGTGGATATATTTTCCCAGAATACTGCACTGGTATAAGCGGTTCCTCAAGATTCGGGCTCGGTTTTTCAGGGAATTTGGCCTGATTTCCGACAACAAGCATTATTTACCGGCCAGCACCGGCATTCAAGGCGGCGGAAGGCCGCATGAAGAGATATTCCTCGACCTTATCGGATTCGCACCCAAGAAGAAGAAAGTCGGTTCCATTTCCACCATGCGAAGCGAACGTCAGGACGAGGCCGTCAAATACGGAGCCACTTTTTCGCGCGGGATGGCCATTGAAATGGAGGAGGCTTCGCTTCTTCATATTTCCGGGACGGCCAGCATCAATCCCAGGGGGGAGACCGTTTATCTTCGCGACGAACAGGGCCAGATCACCGAAACCCTTATCGACATCGGCGCTTTGTTGGAAAGCAGGAAGGCCCGGCTGCAAGACCTCGTAATAACAACAGCCTACTGCAAAGATAGAAAGACCTACGAGATGTTTCGCGATGTCGTTAAATATCTAGGCTTTGACGATATCCCATTTATTCCCGTTTTCGCCGACGTGTGCCGGGACAACCTGCTGTTTGAAATCGACGGGATTGCGGTGAAACAACATGAGGGAAGATAAACCCAGCGCCACCGCGATGATTGTGGCGGCAGGATGCTTGTCGGTGGCTCGGACCCCCGAGCTTCGCTCTCTCGTGTCTGCCGAGTGGAGAAATATGTTGGAGCGCACCGTTTCTGTCTTCCCTGCCCCTGAACGACTGTGGTTGGGGATACTTTCCCAAAAGGCCCTACGATGGCTCGTCGAACTTCTTGAGCGGTTTAGCATCCCCGGTCTTTCTTTGCATTTCGTTTTGAGAAAAAGAACACTGGAACGGGCGGTCCGGTCCGCCATAGGGGAGGGGTTCACCCAAGTGGTCATTCTGGGAGGAGGGTTCGATACAATGGCTTCGCGGCTCGCGCCCGTGTTCCCTTCCGTGAACTTCTTTGAGCTTGACCACCCGGCGACTCAAAAGATCAAGGCGGCTGTCTTCGATCACAACTTCCCGGGGAACCTTAACTTTTCCGCCGTCGATTTCACGAGACAGGGATGGGAATCAGTCTTAGGGAAAATACCCGCATTTTCCCCTGCCAAAAACACCCTGTTTTTATGCGAGGGGGTCTTAATGTACCTCGCTCCCCGTGAAGTGGATGCCGTTTTCGCCGCCGTCCGCCAGAGCGGCAATGGACGGGCGCAGTTCCTTTTCACATTTATGGAGATTCAGCCGAACGGGCGACCGCATTTCTGCCGAGCGACAAAGGTTTCTGACGCCTGGTTGCGTCTAAAAGGCGAATCCTATTTATGGGGACTGTCGCCACAAGAATTGGAAAGTTACTTGCGCGAGAGGGGTTTCTCCATGAAGAAGTTTTGGGGCAGTGACGAATTAAAAAATGGGATTGAGGTTGGAAAATCGACCCTCGCCGTTGGCGAGTGGATCGCTTTGGCAGAGAATAAAGTTATCTGATGTCCTGCATCGCGCCTCATCCTGCCGGTCGTGGAGTGATTCCAAAAGCGAAGAGGTAAAACCGTTGTTGCTACGGCACAAAGGTTTCGCGGCGTTTTCCGTCTGTATTGCTCCTCATTAGCCAAGGGCTTGCTAAGAGAGTGCCGGGGCTGTTTGGTTGATGGCCAAGGCATCGAACTCGGCGGGTGTATCGTTGCCGAGGGTCAAGTGAGATACGTCTATTTGTTTTCTCCGGTTTTGCATCGTTTGAAATTCCTCAGTTAGACCGTCGTCCAAGTTTCCCCAGGCTTTCCAGTCTGTAAAGAAATCCGACCTCGATTTATTGGCGATGTGGTGGCACCCTTGAACGAGCGAGGGGGTGACGGCCATGTCACCACTCCGAGGTACCGAGGGAGTGGGAGGCAGGAATTCGGAGGCAAGCAAGCCGGTTATGACGGCGGAGGACGGCAGCCGATGCTGGTTGGCGGAGAGCGATGGAAAGGCAACGATGCCGAGAGATTGAAGGAGGTGGGCAGCCCCTGGCCCCCCCGCAATTCAGAACGCGAAGGCGAAGCGAAGCGCCACCGCAATCCCGAGCGGCAGCCCGCCCCCCCTTGCCCGCAACTTGACAGCCCGCGGCCACGGCCGCGCGGTTGGCGGCCTTGAGGACCGGTTGGCGAAAACCGCGAGCGGCCAAGGGACGAAGGGCGGCCGGCTGCTGCCGGGCCGGGAGGGCCGGGCCGGGAGGGCCGGGCCGGAAAGATTGTTGACGGCCGCCCTGAGCGCGTGGACCACCCAGCGGGACCCAGCCGCAACGCGCGAGGAGTAAATGCCCTCGCGCGGCCGTGGGGGGGGCGGCGAATGCGGGCCCACGCGCGGTATGCGCCCGCGAAGTGAGGCGGGCGGGGGGGGGGTAACCTCGCCCCGCCGAGCGCATGACGCTTGAAGGCCCGTAGGGCAGTTGAAGAAATTTTTGGCGCCGAAGTGGCCTGCAGCGCCGATTCCCCTGGGGAATCGGACGCCGGGGGGCTTGGTTTTTTGGGTTTAACCGGGGGAGGGGGGTCTGCGCCCGCGGCGGCTGCGCCCCCGCCCCGTGCGCGCGCCTTTGTTTTTTGCGCGCACCTGGCCGGGCCGTCGGTGACGGAGCGGAGACGGTGCGGAGTGGGGAAAAAGGAACAATTATCGACGATAAAAGAAGGCGACGAGCCCGGGGGGAGGGGGCGCGCTAGACCGACGCCATATAGCGCCGAGCCTTGCGAGGAATCCTTTCGCAGCCACCGGCTGCGGGGGTGGAAGTAAGCGGAACGGCCGCGCTTGCGCGGCCGGGCAGTGAAACGGACGTGCCACGATAGGCTGATTTCCAAACCACGAAATATTGCCCCTTAGGGCACAGATGTTGAGGCCCCTGCCGGGGCGTAGCCCCGGCTCCGATGGCCGGGCCGGTGGGCCGATACCTTACAAGGCAGAAGGTTTGCGCGCGCCGCCCCGTGAGGGCACAAGGACCGGACCACCGGCCCGGACAGCGGACACGGCGAAGCCGTGAGGGGCAGGTTTTGGGGTGCCGTGGGGCGCCACCTGCCGGAAACCGGTTTTCTTTCGCCGGGCGGGACGACACCCCTCGGCCAGCGGGGCGAGGCCGGGTCGGCGTGGGGTTGTCGCGCCGGGCCACCGAGCGGCTCTCCACCGCAACCGAAGCGGCACCGTCACAGTTGCGGAAAAGGCGGGCCGCGCAAGCTCCACGTGCGGCACGCCGCGCGTTCGATGGCGGGGGTTCTCCCGAAAGCCGAAGCGCCCACTATCACTCCGCGCACCGGACAGTCCAACCGTCAGCGAAAAGAGAGCCGCCCGGCCCGCGCAAGTTTTTTGTGCGGGCCGGGCGGCGGCCTGGTCTTTCCCCCGGCCGTAATTGGCGGGAGCATCCCCAAGCGCCGGAGCGGCGGGCTTTCCATTCCATTCAAACGATCCAGCGCCGGGGTTTTTCAGGCGCGGGACCAGCTTCTTCCTTGCCGCGCGGGACGCCTTCCGGTTTCCCGGCGGCGTCATCCGAATTGCGGGGCCGACGACACAGCTCCGGGGTTTTCCAATCGCGGGCGCGGCCCGCTTCTTTCCCATCCTGGCCGGATGGCGGCCCGGGTCATCCCCGGGCTCGGCGGCCGTTCGGTCTTGGACGATGCCGCGGCTCCGTTGTCCCGGACAACAAGCCCGGCTTGCGTCCCTCCCCGTTTCTCACGTTGAGGAACGATCCGGCGTCACCGCGTCGATGACGGCCCGTCGTCTGTGGCTCTCTCCTTCTGCCTGTCTCTCTGTCCGCCGCTGGAAGGGCATAGCGGGCACGGGCTCGTGCCCCCCGCGCTGGATGAGCCCAAAAAGCATGGGGGGCACTAACTCAAATCCGCAAATTTAGGGCGGACCCCCTCTCCCGGCCTCTCCCCCGTTGGGGGCGAGGGGATGAAGCTGAAAGGAAGGTTAGAGTCCCCTATGCGGCACATGGGTTTTTTAAGGAATGCCGCTCCGGGCGCGGCGCTCACGAACTCGCGCCGGTCCGTCCCTTGACCAAAGTGCCCAAAGCGCCATTCAAGGCGCTTTGCCTTTGTCCACTCCCCCTTGCCATTCCGGGGGTCACATCGACAATATTTGGGCCCTAGAACGCCGAAGGTGGACCCCTCCGCCCTGACGGTATGCATCCCAAAATTTATGTGCTATATTTGGGAAAGCCAATAAACTTCACGGGTTTAACTCAAGGTTGGCGTCGATTTTCGGGCCCAATGAGAGAACCCCACCATTTTTCACTCTGAGAAAGGAAATTTAATGTCCAACGATACCACCGATCGCCTTAACGCGCTTCGACACTCCACGACTCACGTGATGGCCCAGGCCGTACAAGACCTTTTCCCTGGAACCAAAATCACGATTGGCCCTCCCATTGAGGATGGCTTTTATTACGACTTTGATTGTCCTCACCCTTTTACGCCTGAAGATCTTCCTAAAATCGAAGCTCGGATGAAGGAGATCGCCTTAGAAAATCATCCCTTCGTCATGAGCACCCACACCGCAGACGAAGCCAAATCGTATTGGGCCAGCAAGGGCGAAAAATACAAGGTTGAATTGATTGAAGACTTGGGAATCCCACCGTGACCTATTGCTCCCACGGACGTTTCACCGATCTCTGCCGCGGCGGACATGTGCAACCACGGGGACATTCGACACTTTAAACTCACGAAAATTGCGGGTGCTTACTGGCGGGGGACGAAAAACGCGGAACGACTGCAACGGATTTACGGCACCGCCTGGCCGACCCAAGAAGCGTTGACGCCTATCTCACTGGCTGGAAGAAGCGAAAAACGGGACCATCGGGAACTGGGCCCCCGGCTGGGACTTTTCTCCATTGAACATGAAGAGGGAGGGTCGGGTTTCATTTATTGGCTCCCGAAAGGCGCCGTCCTTAGGCGTATTATTGAAGATACCCTAAAAGATTATCTGTCCGCGCACGGATACGATTTTGTCTATACCCCCCATGTGGCCCGCTCTGTTTTATGGAAAACGTCGGGACATTTGGACTATTATCGAGAGAACATGTATCCCGCGATGGAACTGGAGAGCCAAGAATTTTTGCTGAAACCGATGAACTGCCCGGGCCACATTTTGATTTACAAGAACGGACTCCACTCGTACCGCGAATTGCCGATCCGCTACGCTGAATTTGGGACAGTCTACCGGTTCGAGCGAAGCGGCGTTTTGCACGGGCTTATGCGCGTTCGCGGATTTACTCAGGACGATGCGCACATATTCTGCCGCCCAGATCAGGTGGAAGCGGAAGTGGTCGACATTCTTAAGATCATCACTGAAATTCTTTCAATGTTCGGATTCAAAGATTACGAAGTCAAATTGTCAACCCGTCCCGACAAATATTCGGGCACACTGGAAGGATGGGCCCACGCAGAAGGCGCGCTTCGAAAAGCGCTTGAGACGGTCGGATTGCCCTATACCATAGATCCCGGCGAGGGGGTTTTCTACGGCCCCAAAATCGACCTAAAAATCAAAGACTCTCTGGGTCGCCAATGGCAATGCTCCACTGTCCAGGTGGACTTTAACAACCCGGAACGGTTTCATATTCATTTCCGAGATGATAAGGGGGGAGAAACCCAGGTGTTCATGATCCACCGGGCTCTTTTGGGATCCTTGGAACGATTCTTCGGCGTCCTCATTGAACATTATGCGGGCGCTTTTCCGCTGTGGCTGTCTCCCGTCCAGGCAACGGTGCTTCCGGTTTCTGATAAATTCATGGGGTACGCCGACGACGTTTTGGCCGAATTAAAAAAATCGGGTTTTCGCGCATCCGTCAGCAGCAATTCCGACAAACTCGGTGCAAAAATCCGTGAAGCCACGATGCAAAAAATACCTTACATGTTGGTGGTGGGGGGCCGCGAAGCCGAAACGAAAACCGTGGCGGTCCGGTCCCGTGACGGAAAAGATTTAGGGGCGATGGCGTTGTCGGATCTCATCGCACGGATGAAAGCAGAAGTTTCCCAAAAAACATAACTTTGTGAAGGTGCCCGATTGACCGGGCGCAATAAGTATCCCCACCAAAGGGGCAACGATAAAAGGAGAAACTTATGAGCGATGTCATTCACGTTGGTCAGCAGGTTCCTGATTTCGAAATGGATGTCTTTAATCCCAAAAGTCATGCCTTCGAAACCATTTCGTTGGCGGAACTTAAGAAAAACAAAAAATGGGCGATCTTGGTGTTCTATCCCGCGGATTACACCTTTGTTTGCCCAACCGAATTGGCTGATGTGGCGGCGAAATACGACGAGGTCGTGAAAGCCGGCGCGGAAGTGATTTCCGTCTCCACTGACACAAAATTCGTTCACCTGGCGTGGCAACGGGAAGAGAAACTCTTGGCCAATGTTAAGTATCCCATGGCCGCTGATCCCACAGGTAAAATCTCTCGGATGTTTGGTGTTTACGATGAAGCCACAGGATTGGCCTTGCGCGGAACGTTCATCATCAGCCCAGAAGGACGTTTGGCTTCCAGCGAAGTCAATTTTTACAACGTCGGCCGAAACGCCGCTGAACTTTTGCGAAAGGCCCAGGCGAACGCCTATTTGGCCACCCATCCCCAGGAAGCATGCCCGGCCAACTGGAGCCAGGGGGGGAAAACCCTAAAAACCGCTAACAATGAGGCGACCCTCGTTGGCCGTGTGGCGGAAGCACTGAAATAGTTTCTCCCGTTCAAAAAACAACCTCACCCGCGTCCGCTAGAAGGCCGGGTGAGGTTGTTTTCTTGTAAAGGCGAACGCCGGGACCCCGTAGGGGGTCCCCCGGCGAATCACGACCGGGAAAGGAAAGAATAAAATGCGAACACATCTTCATTCCGCCCCGATCGGGAAGGGGGGCGAGCGATTCCACGCGGTTGTTGTCGGCGGCGGTTTTGCGGGGGCCAGTGCGGCGTCGGCCTTAGCGGAGGCGGGCGTGGCCGTCACACTCATCGAAGAACGGCCAACGTTGGGGGGCCGCACCTGCTCGTTTAAAGACGGAGTGACGAAACAAGACGTGGACAACGGCCAGCACCTTCTGTTGGGAGCCTACCGGGATACACGTGCGTTCCTAAAACGATTGCGCGTTGATAACCGCATACGATTTGAAAAATCCTTTCGTGTTCCGTTCATTAACCGTCACGGTCGTGTTTCGATATTAGAACCGCGATTCTTTTCTGGAAATCTTGGACTCTTGGTCGGACTGTGCTCATTGCAGGAGATGGGGATCAAAGATCAGCTTTCTCTTTCGGTGGGGTTGTTACGCGCGAGGTTCGCCTCCTCTCGCCGAGTAAGCGATTTGAGCGTGTCCCAATGGCTTTCTTACCTTGGACAAACCCCGGGAGCACGTCGCGCTTTTTGGGATCCCCTTTGTCTGGCCACCTTGAACGAACGACCGGACCGGGCGGCCGCACGGGCGCTTTTGGTCGTTCTGAAGGAAGGACTGTTGGCGGGGGGGCAAGCGCGGGCGTTAGGGCACGCCTCTGTTTCACTCAGTCGGCTTTGGTCCATGGAACTGGGCCCCTATTTGCAACGGGCCGACGGACAACTGGCGTTAAAACAAAAAGCGACCGGCTTTCGCGTGGAAGGGGACCGCGTCACCGCGGTGGATATACAGGAGGACTCTCCCGTGGAAGCCGACGTTTTTATTTTGGCGACGTCTCTCTCTCACGCGGCAAAGATGGCCCCTTCCCCCATTTCTGAATCTTTGGCCGCCTGGGAGAACCATGACCATTCCCCGATCGTCGGGATCAACTTATGGTTTAAAGAACCCCCGTTCAAAAATCCCATGGTGAGTTTTATCGATATGGATCTCCACTGGGTCTTCAATCGCGAAACCCTGTGGGGCCCCTCAGCGGCAGGACAAATCTCCGCCGTCATCAGCGCGGCCCGCGCCTACGAAGGACGATCCTCTATTGAAATGGTTTCTATTGCGATGGCGGACCTCCGGCGCGCGTTTCCCGCCTTCCGGGAAGAGCCCCTCCACTCTTCCGTCATTTGGGAACGCCACGCCACCCCCTCGCCGACACCCGCTTTCGTTCGTTCACGACCACCGTCGCACACCCCTTTAAATAATTTTTTCCTGGCCGGGGATTGGGTGGACACTGGACTCCCGCCCACCATCGAAGCCGCCGCCCGAAGCGGCCATCACGCGGCCGCCCTGGCCTTGTCCCATCTGAGAAAAGCGGGGCCCGTCTCCGCGAAGGAGCCCGTTCCATGCTAAAAGCGCTTATCTTTGACTGTGACGGCGTGATCGCCGATTCCGAACATTTACATTTCTCTCTTTTCCAAAAAGTGTTAGCGGAAATTGGTATTTCACTCACCCAAACAGACTATGTGGAAAAATACCTTGCCATGGACGATCGCGGATGTTTTGACGCTGTCTTCAAAACCAACGGAAAAAACCTCACGGACGTCGAAAGAGCCCGTCTGATCGCTAAGAAAACAGCGCTTTATCAAAAGACGGCGGCACAAAACCTTGTCATCTTGCCGGGCGTGGTTGAATTCGTCATGGCGGTCTCACAAAAATTCCCCTTAGCCATGGCCTCGGGCGCCCTGAGAGAAGAAGTGCTCCTCATGATCGACGCCGCCGGGATTTCTCATTATTTTGACGCGGTGGTGGCCGCTGAAGATGTGAAAAACGGAAAACCGGCCCCAGACGCTTATCTTAAGGCCTTAGAAGAATTGAACAAAAAGCATCCGGGAAAAAACATCAAACCCGCAGAATGTCTGGTGGTGGAAGATTCCAAACACGGGCTTCTCTCCGCTCACAAAGCGGGGATGAAAGTCGTCGCCGTCACCACCACCTACCCGGCCGAAGAACTTTCGTCCGCGGATAAGATCGCTCCCGTTCTGACCGCACTCAGGGTCAAAGACCTCGAAGCGATGTTCCTCCCTCCCGTCCCGTGACCGATAAAGGACGAACCACAAGGGAAGAAATGGCTTCCCTTTTGAATGAACCGGAAGGGAAAATCGACCTGGCGAGAGCGGCGCTGATCATGGCCCAAGACGAGTATCCTGCCTTGAACCCCCAACCGTTTTTGGACCAAATGACATCTTTCGCCTCGCGCGTGACGAAACGGATCTCTGTGGGGAAGGATCCCATCGCCACGATTGCGGCGCTCAACGGAGTTCTCTTTGAAGAGGAAGGGTTCAAGGGCAATGCCGAGGAATATTACGATCCGCGCAACAGTTTTTTAAATGAGGTTTTGGACCGGCGATTGGGTATCCCCATCAGCCTCTCACTCCTTTATTTGGAAGTAGCGCGGCGAGCCGATATCCCCATGGTGGGGATCGGCCTTCCGGGACATTTCATAACCGGGCTGATCAGCCCGGGCCGAACGTTCTACGTGGACCCTTTTCATCAGGGCCAGCTCATGACCGTCAAGGATTGCGCCGAACGGGTGGCCAAGATTTTCGACGGACAAATGCCTTTTACACCGGAACACCTCGCTCCCGTGGATGGGAGGGGAATCCTCTTTCGCCTTTTAACCAACCTTAAAAATATATATATGGAATCTCGCTCATTCGCCAAAGGCCACGCCGTTATTGATAAAATGGTACTTCTGGCCCCGACAGAATGGGCACAAGTGAGGGACCGCGGGTTGGTGCGCTACCATCTGAAACATTACCCACCGGCTCTGGCGGATTTAGAACTTTATGTGCAAAACGTTCCGGAAGCCCCCGATCGGCCCGATATTTTGAAATTGCTGAAACTCATCGTTAAAGAGATGAAACTAAAAAATTAGTCTTAAGGAAACCTTCATGCCAAAAACGCCTGATTTTCGACCCCAAAGCCGAATTTTGACCGAAGGGGTGAACCGCGCCCCCAACCGAGCCATGTTGAGAGACGTCGGATTTAAGGACGATGATTTCAACAAACCCTTGATCGGGATCGCGAGCACCTGGAGCGAAATCACCCCCTGCAACATCCACATCAACAAACTCGCCGAATCGGCGAAAGCCGGAGCCAAAGCCGCCGGGGGAGCGCCCCAAATTTTCAACACGATCACTGTCTCTGACGGGATTTCGATGGGCACACCCGGGATGCGCTATTCTCTCCCCAGTCGGGAAATCATCGCTGATTCCATTGAAACGGTTGTGGGCGCACAACGCATGGACGGATTCGTCGCCCTGGGCGGATGTGACAAAAACATGCCCGGCTGTCTCATGGCCATGGGACGGATGAATGTGCCGGCCGTGTTTGTTTACGGGGGGTCGATCCTTCCCGGGAATTTCGGTGGGAAAGACGTGGACATCGTCAGTATCTTTGAAGCGGTGGGCCAATACAATAACAAGTTAATCGATGAAAAGACTCTTAAGGGGATCGAATGTGCCGCCTGCCCTGGTCCCGGCTCGTGTGGGGGGATGTACACGGCCAACACCATGGCCTCGGCCATTGAAACGTTGGGAATGAGTCTGCCGGGAAGTTCGTCCCATCCTGCCGAATCTCCCGATAAAACCAGCGAATGTGAGGCTTCCGGGCGAGCGGTGGTTGAACTGATTAAAAAGGGCCTGCGCCCGCGGGACATCGTCACAAAGAGGTCCTTTGAAAACGCCATGGCGCTGGTCATGGTGTTGGGTGGGTCCACTAACGCCGTCCTCCATTTAATCGCCATGGCCAACGCTTTCGCCATCCGGCTGACTCTGGAAGATTTCACCCGCGTCGCCAAACGAACGCCCCATCTGGCCGATCTTAAACCTTCGGGCCGCTACGTCATGTTTGACTTATACCAAGCGGGCGGCGTCCCAGCGGTCCTCAAGCTAATGCTGAAACACCACATGATCGATGGGAACGCCCTGACGGTGACCGGCAAAACTCTGGCCGAAAATCTGGAGAAATTCCCCGCTCTGACAGCGGGCCAAAAAGTGGTTCGAGATCCAAATAATCCGCTCCGTCCAACAGGCCCCCTGGTTATTTTGAAAGGCAATTTGGCTCCGGAAGGCGCCGTGGCGAAAGTGGGGGGGCTGTCCCACACAACGATCGTCGGTCCCGCGAAGGTTTATGACGGAGAGGAAGCCGCCACCCAGGCCGCACTGAAGGGCGCCATCAAAGCGGGAGATGTGGTGGTGGTGCGATATGAAGGACCGAAGGGGGGCCCCGGCATGAGAGAAATGTTGTCTTTGACTGCTATCCTCTCTGGCAAAGGGTTGGGCGACAAGGTGGGGTTATTGACAGACGGACGCTTCTCCGGCGGAAGCCACGGCCGTGTGGTGGGGCACGTTTGCCCAGAAGCCGCGGTGGGAGGCCCCATCGCTCTTATAAAAAATGGGGATCGGGTAACAATCAACGCGGAAAAACAAGAACTTTCTGTGGCTCTCTCCAAAGCAGAACTAGCAAAAAGAGCCAAATCCTGGAAACCCCGCAAGCTCAAAGAAACCGGCTGGCTCGCCCGCTATGCCGCCCTAGTGACCTCAGGATCCGAAGGGGCTGTCCTCCGAGTGCCCTAAAAAGTTCTCCGTGCCAGTTTCGCCGGGGTTCCCCGGTTGACACAGGGCTTCCGTTGATAGGGAGTTGGACAGAATTCCCCAACCCTCCCGGACGGAAATGTTCAGTCAACTGAAATTTTCAGGGTAACGCTCCGAGGAAAATTTTGTCGTTGCCCGATTGATCGGGCCGTTGTCTGTCCGATGAGATTGTCCTGGGAAAAGGGGGCCCCCTCAATGGGGAAACTATAACTTTCTTCGATTGTGAACGGACTCCTCGGGGAGCCAAAGAGTGTCCTGAACTCCTGCCTTTTGGTTTGTCCAACGCGCCAAAACAAAAAGATAATCTGACAACCTATTGATGTAAATTTGTGCGTCGCGAACGGATTTATCCGAACCCATTAACGGAACCAGGACCCGTTCTGACCGACGGCAAACCGCCCGAGCCAAATGCAGAGCCGCCCCTAAGGCGGACCCCCCCGGAAGAATAAAATGGGTGAGCGGGGGGAGATCCCGAGAAAGAGCATCAATCCTTTTTTCTAACCGGGTGATCTGCGACGCCCCAATGCGGGGAACCTCTTTGGGGGGGCGAGCCTCTGGGGGCGTCGCTAAATCCGCCCCAAGAATAAACAGCTCCTTCTGAATAAAGCCGATGGCGTCCTGAATTTCGGGGTCTTGGGCCAGAGCGGCCGCCCATCCAAGAACAGAGTTAAGTTCATCTATGTCGCCGTAAGCGTTCACGCGGGGGTGGTCCTTTCGAACCTTCCCTCCGCCAAACAAGAAGGTGTCCCCGCCATCCCCGACTTTCGTATATATTTTCATGGGACTATTTTACCCTTTTGCTAGAATCGTGACATGCCGGCTGATAAGAAATCCATCCTGCGGGTTCTAAAAAAACATTATCCGCACCCCCCCTGCGCCCTTGTCCACGCAAACCCGTTTCAACTCCTGGTGGCAACGATTCTTTCGGCCCAATGCACAGACGAACGGGTGAACCAGGTCACCCCGAACCTTTTTAAGGAATTCCCGACGGCGGAAGACCTCGCCCAGGCTCCACTCCCGCGGGTGGAGGCGATCGTCCGCTCAACGGGCTTCTTCCGTCAAAAAGCCAAATCGCTTGTCCTCTCGTCTCGTCTGTTGGTGGAACAACACGGGGGGAAAGTGCCCCACACCATGAAAGCGCTTCTCGCCCTTCGCGGCGTGGCGCGAAAAACGGCCAACGTGGTGCTGGGCACAGCGTATGGAATCGCTGTCGGCGTTGTGGTGGACACCCACGTTAAACGGCTATCAAAGCGGCTCGGCTTGACACAAGAAACGGACCCGGTCAAAGTGGAACAGGACCTCATGAAAAAGGTTCCCACGTCCGATTGGATTTGGGTTTCTCACGCGCTCATCACGCACGGCCGACAGATTTGCACTGCCCTTCATCCGAAATGCGCCGACTGTCCATTGAACACACTTTGCCCTTCGGCGGGGCGGTTGTGAGCGGCATCGACCCACGCTATTGCGCCGGAATTCAACTTTTCAACCGGGAAGAATTTTTTGAGGCCCACGAGGTCTGGGAAGAACTCTGGCACGACACCCTCGGGTTCAACCGGGACTTTTTTCAGGGCTTAATCCAAGTCACCAGCGCCATGCACCACCTTCAAATTGGAAATATGCGGGGAGCGCGGATTCTTTATGGTTCTGGGATCGAACTCTTGGCCCCTTACGGACCACGACACTTGGGATTAGATCTCGATCACCTACGAATGAGATTCACTCAAGCCCTGAACGGAATTTTAGGCCTCCCCATTGAAAAACTTGCGGGACGGGGCATTTCCGGCCCCGTAAAAATCACCTACACTTCCGCTCTCGCTTTTGAGTTAAAATTGGATCCCCAACAAAATCAATCGGGAATGACGAATGTGAAGAATTTAAACACGGGACAGCCGTGATATTTTACCCTCCATTTTTGTCTGCAAAAGAAGAAAAAGCGATCTTGGCGCGTTTCAGTCACGCCGGATTGCCGAAATTTTGGCAAAAATCCATGGCCAAAGAAATCCGACATTGCCTCCAATGCGGGGAGACGTTGGTGTGGCGCTATGTGCGGATGGAGGGGAGAAACCGGTTTGTTTGCGGGGAATGTAAATTTATCGCCTACCAAAACCCAAAAATCGTTGGGGCCACGCTCCCCGTCAAAAACGGGAGAGTCTATTTGCTGAGAAGAGCCATCGAACCGGCCTACGGCCTCTGGACCCATCCCGCAGGGTACATGGAATTGGGGGAATCTGTTGAAGACGCCGCTTTGCGGGAAACCTGAGAAGAAATCCGAACCCGGGCCAAAATCGTCGGTCCCCCGCGGATCTACTCCTACAAAGACGCCGCTGTGGTCACCATCATTTATCTCGCTGAAATCATCGGCCCCACCCCCCGCCCCGGCATCGAATCCCTCGAAGTTAAAGCCTTTCGTCCAGACGAAATCCCCTGGAAAGAACTCGCCTTCCGGAGCACCTACCACGCCCTAAAAGACTGGGCAAAAACAAATCAAAAATAGGTTCGGATGAGGCTGGTCACTTTGCCGATGACAGATATGTGGCGGCCGCGGATGAGCGGGTAGGCGGGATTGATGGGTTCTAAAAAAATTTCACGACCGACGCGGCGGAGACGTTTAACGGTGGCTTCATCGTCGTCCACGGCCGCCACAACGATGGCGCGGTCTTCCGCCACCGCTGTGTTTTGCACCAAGACCATATCGCCGTCCGCCAATTCGGGGCTCATGCTGTCGCCTTTCACCCGCAAAACGAAATTGGCCCGCTTGGCGATGGCCTCGTCCACAGCCAAATAATCTTCCACTTCGGCAATGGCTTCCAAGGGAATACCTGCGGAGACCCTGCCCAAAATCGGCAACCGGGCCTGAACTTCCGTCAACCGCCGAGCCCCCAGCAAAAGGCCTCGGGCCGTGTCTTTGGCGCGACGCAAAACCCCTTTTCGTTCCAAGGCTGAAATGTGATCTTGAATGGCTTTAGGGAAAACATCGAAACGCTTGGCGATTTCTCGAACAGTGGGGGGAATGCCACTTTTCTCAATCTGAGTCACGATGAAGCCATAAATTTCTTTTTGGCGTGCCGTTAGTTGGTCCATAGAAAGACTATACAAAAGAATAGACTTATTTTTCAACAAAAGAAAAATGCCCCTGGTGTTCGTCTTCGGTTTTCCGGCGCCGGGAGAGAGACGGGGCGGGATCTTCCCGCGCGAGAACAGGCGGTTTTTCTTCCAACCCGTCTAAAATTTCGTCGCGACATCTCTGCCACAGTTCCAGATATTTCGTCGTGTCCACGTCCGGGGCCTCGCTCACGAACGCCAAGGGCGTGGCACGGAAATCCACCACTTTATCGCCGGAGGACGTGATGATGTAGCGCACGGTTTCGCCCGGATGGAGGGTGACGCCCGACGCCGCCAACCGTTTGGCGGCCACGGCCGACGGCCCGTTGCTCACGTAGTCGGAAGGGTCGCGGGAGAGGGTAAAGGTGACGGCCAATTCGGGCGCCTCCACCCGGCCCTCGGCGATCCGTTCGCGAACCGCCTCCGCCACCGCGGACACGCGGCCCGCCCGGGCCCGGCATCCCGCCACATCGTCGGCTTCGGCCAAGATGGCCAGCATGTCTTTTTGCATTTTCTTAAAGATCTCCGGGGTGTCCCGACGGCGCAAGGCCAAGCCTCGGATTTTGAGTTCTCCGTTCGTAAACGCGCCGAAATAACGGTTCGGCACGCCCGAAAGCGGATCGGTTTTGGAGGGGCAAAACCGCAGCCACTTATAAACGCCCTCCAACCCCAAAGGGCAACCGGCCGATGTCTCGATCTCTTGCCGAAGTTTTTCATACGCCATCCCCGGCCGCCCTTGAACCCAAACGCAGTCCACGTTCGCATGGAGGACATGAAACCCCCGCTCTTCCACAAACTCTTTGGCGCGCAAGAGTGTCTCCCGCCCCCACGCCGTCACCGATTCGTGCGCCTCAATTTTCCCAAACCGCGCGTTCTTGAACCCAAGATAGCCAAAACAACAAACGAGTACCCACTTATGTGCGGAGGCGCGGGCCTTAAAGGCGGCGGCCTGGGGATCCCCCGCTTTGGCGAGGCGTTTGTATTCGGCGCGTTTCTTTAAGATGGGGGCCAAAACTTCCGGCACGATTCCTTGGCGACGACGGCAAAGGTGGTGGCCAATTTCTGGGACAAGCGGGTGCCACTGGCCGCCCCCTTTCAAAGGGGAGAAAAAGACAAGTTTTTGTCACAGAGCAATTCACCGGAAATGTTGTGTTTCACCATGAGCGTGGGATACATGGAAACGAAATCATACTCGGCAATATTTTCAAACCAGCCGATGTCGGGCTCATAGACCAACCCGCCCTTGTCCGCCACCACAAGATCCGAGGCCGGCCGAAAGTCTTCAACCTGGGCCTTGTCCATGGGAACCCACAAGCCTCGGCGAAGCGCCACTTCCAACTGCATGGAAGACAAGGATGTTCCAATCGTGGTGCGGGCCGCACGCTGAACAGGGATCTTCGCGATGCGGGCGATTTCGTAGAGGCCTTCCCATCCACACTCCTTGAAATAAAAGCTGTTCTTCAAATCCAGGTGCCAACGACCAAAGAGATATTGGGCGCCCGATTGATACAGCATTTGGCCGTAGGTCATAAACGACCGCCCCTTTTGTCCGCGCACGTCCCGCTCCTCGTCCCGGGAAAGCGAAAGCGGATGCCCCGCCTGCCGCGCCCACGCTAAAAGATGGGGAATCAAATAGCTGTCGCCCCAATCGGTTGTGAGGACGTCGGGGTCCCACTCACAAATTCTCCGGTCCAATGTCTCCAACTGTTGCGCGGGATCGCCCTCCAGAACGTGCGTCAGACCGTCGTGCCGAAGGATCAGCCCGCCGCGGGAAGCATGATTTGGATTCACCGTTCCAGAGAATTCACAACCGGACAAAGCCACGTGCAAAAACCGCAGGGGGGGAAGCGAAAAATCCGTTGACCAGGGATCGTCTTTGAGCGAAAAGTTGATCAACCGGTCCGAATCAAAATCAAACGTGCCAAACGCCAGAGGAAAATGGCCGCGTTCATAGTGGTAATGTTGGACGAGGTGAAAGTCCGCGTTGTAAAGGACAACCCCCGCCCGCTTTAGTTTTTTGACCAGGGGCCCATGCAGCAGAGGGGGAACACGCACTTCCCAGCCCGGGCGACGGATTTCGCAATAGAGGTCCGCGCCTTCGCAGGGAACGATGGAGAGAGGCGCCCGAACCCCAGCCAAGAGAGGCCGTGCCCGTCCCCAAGAAGTTCCTTCCACAATGAAAGGGGCCCGCCACGAATCAACAAAGTGAATGCGCCGACCATCCCCCAGAATGGCCCACACGCGCATTCCCTCAAAAACAGGATAGGCGTCAAAAATCCATCCGTCGTAGAGCATGGCACACCCCTGTCACTGAAAAAGTATATCTGACATCAAACTGAAAGCTAAGCGGAAGAGAAAGTTTCTCGGACTGCGGTTGAGGAAAATAAATTTTTTTTGGACAAAAGGTAGACATAGATGGCAGATGAAAAAGTCTCTCTGTTGCCGTTCACAAAGCTGGATTATTTTGGTCGCCACACTCAGGTCTCAAAAAGTCCTCCCCTTGATCACCTTCTCTCCACAAACCAGATAGCGGACTCAACCTTGGTAAACTTGGAATGGCCAATAGTCCAAATTGGGTGTTCCACGCACTGGAACTTGACCACAGGAATTCACAAGATTCTTTCTTAACCCCTCACCTTTTTATTTCCAACTGTTTTTCCAGCTCCCGTACGCGTGTGGCGAGGCCGAGGAGCATCGCCATCATAATTCCTTCCATGGGCACTGGCCGGCTGGCCATGGAGAGCGGCGCCGCGTGGCGGCGGGCGAATCGCCACAAACCATCTAAAACGTCCTGATCCTCTTTGCGAAGCGCGCGGCG
Source organism: Elusimicrobiota bacterium (assembly GCA_016714745.1). Lineage (GTDB taxonomy): Bacteria > Elusimicrobiota > Elusimicrobia > FEN-1173 > FEN-1173 > JADKHR01. The sequence continues at coordinate 19,821 of JADKCG010000005.1, forward strand.
GAAATCTTTCCACAGGTCTTCTTCCTGGTGGAGTGTTTGAACAATGGTGGGAAGCGTCCGGCCCATCAGTTTGCCAATGCCACGGGCCCAACAGAAGTCACACTCTGAGCCATTTTCAAAAACCGAGAGGAGAAATCCCCACGGGAAGGGGGGGGGGAGCGGTCCACCACGAGGGCCAAGACCGGGCCCGGAACGTCTGCCAAGCCCAACAGCAACCGATTAAACGCATGGCGGGCGTCCTCCAGAGGCAAATCCTCATCGTAAAAAGGGGGCCAGAGGATCGGCGATAATAACGGGGCCGGGACTCAACCGCGGCAGTTTCCCGCTCAAGAGAGCCACCAGTTGAAAAGCGTTGAACGTCCGAGCCATTTGGATGTGGGAGAGAACCGTGCGCGGATTCATCCCAAGCGCTTGGGCCCTCTTGGCCAACGCATGGGCGTCAAACCGGTTGGCCGCGTCCACCCAATAAAGGGTCCGGGGCGTCTCCAACAACGGACAAAGAGCCTCCAATGCCCACCGGGAAATCCCTCGAGGCCCGCACACCACATGAAACGCCCGCCCCCGCCCCACGGGCCACCCCAACTTCTCTGAAATCAATCGACTGGTCGGGGGAAGAAGGGAGCTCATTTTTATACTATACATTTGAATACACCACAAATCAAGTTCGATAAAATTTGGGGCGCGCGAAATAATCTGAAAAATCCCAGTGACCGACCTTTACCATCAACAATGTCAGAAGTTTTTTGTGGTGAATCTCGGCCAAGCGCGAACCAATAGATTTTGTTCGACGGAGCGCTCAGATTTATTACAAATTTGGTAATATATTCAAGGCCGCTATCGGTTTTGTCGGGCGAGCCGCGGAGGACTCCTATTATGAAGAAATCATTGTTGTGGGCTGTGGCCCTAAGCGTAACGATTGGCACGGGCGTTCGTTCGGAAATGAAGTGTGCTATGGAGAAAGGCGATGGCGATTCGGCACAAGCGAAGGTGATCAACGGCCGCGTGAAAGAAATGACCAAAGAGTTGGGATTAGACGCGGAGCAACAGGCCAAGATCAAGGCCTCCATGGAAAAAAAATGGGAGGAAAAAAACACCCTCCAAGACGAAACCTCCAAAAAGATCGCTGAACTTGAAGAATCCACGGATCAAGAAATTCGGGCGGCACTCACTCCTGAACAACTAAAGAAAGTCGATGGAATGAAAAAGAAAAGCGCCGTCTGCTGTCCGTTGACCGAAGGAAAATCCTAAGAAAATTTCGTTTCCTTTTCATTCGCCCTGGTCGACCCTATCGACCAGGGGCGTTTTCTTCTGAGAATTCCTGGAGGATCCGAACCGTCGGACAAAGGTTCGATTCTTTGGAATGTGTTAGAATAGGCGGGTTATTAATTCGACCATTCCTGGACCCCAAACACTCATGAACCATTTGGACCAACTGGAACAACAAAGCGTTTATATTTTCCGAGAGGCGTTTCGGCATTTCGAACGCCTCTGTATGCTTTGGTCCATTGGAAAAGACTCCACCGTTCTCCTCTGGTTGGCCCGCAAGGCATTTTTTGGCCATGTTCCCTTTCCACTCGTCCACATTGACACCAGCTACAAACTTCCGGAAATGATCACCTACCGCGACAAACTGGCCCTGGAATACAAACTGACCATGATTGTCGGCCAAAACGTTGACGCCATTAAAGCGGGGCGCACGTTTCCCGCCACCCAACATTTGCCCGAGGGTCATCCCGATAAAGTGTCCCGCCTGGAATGTTGCGGACTGCTGAAGAAAGACGCTCTGGCCAATACCTTGAACGGCGTTTGGCCCCGCCAGAAACTAAATCTGTCCACGGGCCGATACGAAATCGATCCCGATCGGGCCCCCTACCACGGGGTTATCGTCGGCGCGCGGGCCGATGAAGAGGGAAGCCGCTCGAAAGAGCGATACTTCTCTCCCCGGGACAAAAACAGCGCCTGGGATGTGGGAGAACAACCGCCGGAATTTTGGAACCAATTCAAAACCGATTTCGCGCCCGGCACCCACGTGCGGATCCACCCCTTCTGGATTGGACGGAACTCCATATTTGGGAATACATCAAACGGGAAAATATCCCCACGGTGCTCCTCTATTACGACCAGGGACCGGGGACCCGCTACCGAAGTTTGGGATGCGGGCCTTGCCAATCGCCCATTCAGAGTTCCACCAAAAATGTCGACGATATTATCGTGGAACTTAAAAGCGGAAAACTCAAAAACATCGCCGAGCGATCTGGACGACTGCAAGATGGCAAGCATGGGCTGGAAGAACTGCGCCGCGAAGGATATGTGACGAAGCCATTGACCGCCAGCGATAGCCGGGAGCAAATGAGCATTGTCATCGTGGGGCATGTGGACCACGGGAAAAGTACTGTTGTGGGACGGCTCTTTGCCGACACGGGATCACTTCCGGAAGGAAAGCTGGAGGCCGTGCGAAAAGAATGCGCCCGGACGGGAAAACCCTTTGAGTATGCCTTTCTCTTGGACGCCTTGACCGACGAGCAAGACCAGGGCATCACCATCGACACGGCACGGTCTTTCTTCAAAACGGCCAAACGGGATTACATTATCATTGACGCCCCGGGACATATTGAATTTCTTAAAAACATGATTTCCGGCGCCGCCCGGGCCGAAGCCGCTGTGTTGGTGATCGACGCCAAAGAAGGCGTGAGGGAAAATAGTCGACGTCACGGGTATTTGCTTTCCATGCTGGGTGTGCGGAAGATCATCGTGGCCGTGAACAAAATGGATTTGGCGGGACGGGACGAAACCCACTTTCAGAAAATCGAGGCAGAGTTTCGCGCCTTCCTTAAGCGCATTGGAGCGCCGGATCCCGAACAATTTATTCCGATCAGCGCCTTAACAGGGGAAAACCTGGCTTTGCGAAGCCGTGAAATGGCCTGGTACCGTGGGCCCACCCTGCTGGAAGCCCTCGACCGGTTTGAGAAAGCCCCTGCGAAAACGGATTGCCCCCTAAGATTTCCGGTTCAAGCGATTTACAAATTCGTGAGCGAAGGCGACGATCGGCGAATTGTGGCCGGGCGGATCGAATCGGGCCGCGTGAAAGTCGGGGACCGAGTCGTCTTTTCACCCTCCAACAAGTCCAGCACGATCAAAAGCATCGAAGCCTTTAATGCGCCGTCTCGACAAACGATTGAGGTGGGGTGGTCCACTGGGTTCACCCTCACAGAAGAGATTTACATCACCCGTGGCGAACTGATGAGCCATGAGGCCGTGCCCCCGCTCGTGAGCACCCGATTCCGCGCCAACATGATCTGGCTGGGCAAGAAACCTTTCGAGAAAGACAAAGACTATAAGTTAAAGATCCATACCCAGGCTGTTCCTGTGCGGCTTTTGGAAATCAAGAAAGTGGTGGATGCCTCTGACGCCGGGAGGGTCATGGACCGCCGCCAGGTCAACCGCCATGACGTGGCCGATGTTGTTTTGGAAACCCGTCAACCCATCGCCTTTGACGATATCGCCCAAGGCGAAGCCACTGCACGTTTTGTTTTGGTCGACGGCTATGACATCGCGGGGGGGGGAATCATCATTTCCGCGGAACGGGATGATCAAGAGGAATTCAGAGCCGAAGCGCGCCTCAGAGATTTTCATTGGATCAAGGGCGGGGTCACATCCGAAGAACGGACAAATAAGTTTGGACACCGCGCCGCCCTGGTGATGTTTGTTGGGAAATCAGGCGTTGGCAAACATCGGTTCGCCCGGGCGCTCGAATCGAGTCTTTTTCAGGAAGGCCACGCCAGTTATATGCTGGACAGCACAAACGTGCTCTTAGGGGTGGACAGCGACATGATTTGGGCCCAATCGACACAGCAAGAGTTGGTGCGCCGATTTGCCGAAGTGGCCCACTTGTTGTTGGATGCAGGATTACTCGTGGTTTCAACCACCAACGCCATCGGCCTTGGTGACGTGGCGGCGGTTCAGGCACTCATACCGGATTTCCCCGTTTTAGCGGTTGAAATCTCTCCCGACAATGGAGGACTGTCGTCTGCCGACCTTAGGATGACAGGCCAAGAACCAGATTCCGACGCCGCACAACACGTTGTTTCTCTTTTGAGGCGACGAAAAATCGTTAATCCCGGTTAATTCCCTCTACACGAACACGTCCCCGAGGGTTCTGCGCCCTTCTTATTCTTTGCGTTTATTGCCTCGTTAATCACCCAACGTCCGTCTTTTTTGGAACCCCGCGCCCAGAGAAACGCCACCGTTTTTCCGTGGCAGACCTCGCAGACACTCTCCGAACAATCAAGTCGATCCATAGGACCTCCCTTCCCGCTCGATGAATAATATTCCATGGGCAAATTTTACCCCCGCGACATTAAGTTTTCCTTAAGAACTTGTAAATTAGTTGTAAACAATTATCCACAACCGAAAATTGAAGATGTACAATACGTGATCAGTAAATAGATACTTTCGGGTTTTTTCTGATCATGTCTTGGACAGAAAAACGGGGGATAACTGTGGACAATTTACGTTTCAAAATCAGGGTGGGGGAAAGAGAATTTGAGGCGGAAGGGCCGAGAGAAGCCGTGGAAGCTCGGTGGGCCGAAGCGAAGGATTGGCTGTTAAACACTCCGGCCGCCAAAACCCATTCCGTAGAAGTGAGCCAAAACCTGCCGAATCAGGAAGAAAATCCAATATTTGAAGTTGATCGAGGGCGGCGGACCGTTCGGTTGCGGGTTTTGCCACCCCGGGGCGAGGTTCTTCAACGGCTTTCAAATGCCCTTCTGCTTCTCCTTTATGGATACAACGACCTACTTAGTCGACCAGGAGTTCCGGTGACCCGCATGGCCGAAGACCTCCGAATGTCTGGATTTGCTGGGCTTAAAAGACTTTCCAGGGCATTTCTTCGGCTTGAGACCGAAGGGCTTGCGGCGCGAAATGGCTCCGGAAAAGGGACCAATTACCGAGCCACAAACCCAGGCTTGACTGCGGCTCGCACGCTAGCAAAATCTCTCTCAAAATAACGCCCTCCTGTTTTCCTGGACAAAATCCCATGGGCCGGAAGCCCATATTCAATGGCAAAGACAGCGGCAAGATCCCTGTTCCGATTGCAAAAACCGGTTAAATTGGCACAACAATAATGTCCGATAATATATATTATGTTAAATATAAAGCTAAAGTCGAAAATAATTTCGACATATAATTAATATAATATATTTTTCTTAAACTATTAAATTACAATGATTTGTAATTGTAAGTTAATACTAGTTAACGAATTTTTATTTTTTTATTATTCTTATGTTTTTATCCGTAGACACAGGTGTCCGGTAAACGTTGATGGCACCCCCATTCATTTCTTCATGGCGACATGGTGTTGGTCGGCCGGTCGCACGCTCCTGGCACCCCGGGGCGGGTTTCTCCCACAAAACCTTTCCGCTAGCGCGGCCACCAGAGCCGCTGATGCGGCCCCATCGCAGTGCGACGGGCACCTGGGGCGGCAAAGATTGTCAAAAGTTATATGATTTAGATCATAGCGGAGCCAAACCCTTTTAATCTATAAGTTGTGTTAAAGGAATTACATTAAACGCATTCAAGAGGAGTCACACTTGTTCACCATTGGAGAATTCAAAGGAAACGTTGTCATAAGCCTTAAGGCCAACGAGGAAGATAGGTTCGGACTTACGTTCGGTCTCACTAAAGCAAAATTGATTTTGGACAATCTGGACAACATTCGAACCTTCTACGAGAACAACAAAGATAAGATTAAGCGAAAAACCGAAACTCCTGCACCGTAAGCCCAATAGCTCACGGCACCCCAATGCGGTTTAGATAAGGCGTGTATTATTGTATTTGCCCCATTTATGGGGCTCTTTTGACTCGGTTTAAATAAAAATCGCCCGATAAATCGGGCAACGACTCCTTATCTAAACCGCATTGAGGGGGGGTTAAACCCGGACTTTGCAATAGGCGCGAGCACCGAGATGAAGAAGCCGGCGGCTTTTTCGACGAAAAACGCGAAAGCGTAGCGGTGTCTACGGTTGAGCGTTTTGAGGAAGAAAAAGTCCCGGATTCTTCGTCGAATGCCGTGTCCTATTGCAAAATCCGGGTTAAAGGTGGGAAAGGACATTCCCTGCAATCTCTGGAAGAGAGAATGGTGGGAGGATGTCAATCCATTGAATGGCCGGTTCACCACGAAACCAAGTCAATTGCCTTTTGGCGTAGAACCGGGTCTGTTTAAGGAATTCGTTTTCAAATTCTTCCCGTGTGAGTCGGCCCGCACAGTGCAAGATGGCTTCGCGGTATCCCAAAGATTGAAAGGCAGGCGCTGTTGCGGGGACCCCCTTCGCCAGAAGGACATTGGTTTCCATCAATATCCCCCCCACCATGTTTTGGCACCGCTGTTTTATCCGGTTTTGGTAGAGAGAGGGGTCCCATCGTAGGCCAAACCAGATAAAATCCAGTGGAGCCGGGAGGGTTCCTTCTTTTTGGAGTTCGGAGAGGGGTCGTCCGGTGAGTGAGTGGACTTCCAAAGCACGGATGACCCGTTGGATGTTGTTAGGCGGGATCGCCTGGGCGGCCAAAGGATCCACCCGGACCAGGTCCTGATGAAGGGCCTCTCGTCCCTCCCGATCGGCCCGTTCCGCAAATTTTTTTCTGAGACCAAGGTCTCCCTCGGGCAATGGAGCCAATCCCCGAACCAAAGACCGCACATATAACCCCGTCCCCCCCACCACAACAGCCGGAACTCTACGACGGCTCAGATCCTCAAGGACGGCCATCGCCTCCCTGTTAAACCGTCCGGCGGTATAAGCGTCGGTCGGGGAAACATGGTCGAGGAGATGGTGCACCACTCCCTGAACGACGTAGCGGGGCCCCTGGGGTCTCGGAGACCAGTTGCCTGTTGGTTTTGCCGTCCCGGCGTTCAAATCCCGATACACTTGCCGAGAATCGGCGGATATGACCTCGGCCGAAATTTTTTTGGCAACCGCCAGCGCCACGTCTGTTTTACCGCTTCCGGTCGGCCCCACGAGAACAATCACGGGTAAGCCACCCGGCCGGCGTGGAGAAAGAGCGGTCACAGGTCGTCCGGAGGAGGCCCCAAAAGAAGGTCCAATACAGTCGATAGAAAGGGCCGAAAAACCGTCACCAGCCGATACCCCCACTCACTCAGGAGGGCGAACCAGGGGTGGGTTTGATAAAGAGTCCACAAGAACGGAGAGCCGATAAGAGCCCGTGTCTTGTAGACCGCCTGGGCCCCGAAGTAAAGCCGGCCGTTGGGTTCCAAAAGCATGACGGTGGTTGGGCTCAATTCGTGAAACACCAGCGGGAACCGTTGGGCCGCCACATCGGCGCGAAGATATTCCAAACGATTTCCCGCACAACGTCGGACCCCTCCCGCCACTCGCCGACAGAAACCACAGGCTCCGTCATAGATGAGAACCCCTGCCGTCTTTCCTGAATTTTCTTGCTCAGTAAAGGGAGGGATGGGAGTTGCTACTTCGACGTTTTTTTTGCTGGTGTTTCGCCATAGGCGGGAAGACCACCAGAAAGAATTTCCGGAAAAGCGGGGGAGGCCCACGCCTTTCGATTCACCGGTAAACGCCCCGCAAGGGGACCATACGTACGGGTCCAAAGAGCGTTTCCTGCGTCATCAAAAAGGGTGACCTGAATGGAATTTTCATCGGGTTCTTGTTCCCCCCCCTCTTTCAATTCGAGCGCATCTCCCTGCGGGACGTCAAGGGAGGGCGGCATAACGATGGTTTGCTCCTGTAGCACAAGGAGGCGTCCCCCATGAATGGGAGTGGCAGAAGTATTTTTAGCCGTTAAGCGGTTGAAAGAATAACCACCGCGCATCGCTCGAGTCTTCTGTTTGCTCTCTGGAATGTCGTCATAGGCCACGGGAGAATATTCGCGAACCGAAACCAGAGGAATGGTTTTCAGCACCTTCTTCGATTCTGTTTGTAAGAGAGGCGATGTCCCTCCCGTCTTTTTTTCCTGGGCCAGGGACCAACGAGCCTCCGCCGCTAAGGAAAAACACCCCATCAGAAAGAATACAAACAAGAACGGTAAGTGTTTTGTCATCATGCCTCCCCTGATACGAGTCTGAAAATTTCAGTTAACTGAACATTTCCGTCCGGGAGGGTTGGGAAATCCTGTTCCGGACCCTGTCGACGTTAGCCCTGGACCAACCGGGGAATCCCGGCTAGTAGTGTCCCAACGAACCGTCGGCGCGGGCCCGGCGAAGGGCCCGACCGAAAACAAATATCCCAATGGGCCACATCACCAAGATAAAAAGGGCGAGCGCCGTCAATTGGGGAGAAACGTCCTTCCATCCGGCTCCCATCAAAAGTGTTTTTCGAAGCCCTTCCAGAGCGTGGGTCATGGGAATCAAAAGCGCCGCCTTTTGCAATCCCAACGGCAGGGCCGTCAGTGGAAAAAACACTCCTCCCAACAAGTTGCTGGCGGCCTCCATGAACCACGTCACCGGATTGCCCCGCTTAAATCGCATGATAAAAGAGGCCGCGAAAACACCGAGCCCCATGAACGCGAAGAGAGTGAGTACCAAAACCGCAAGAGCGGGGCCCACACGGGCGTGGGTCATACGGAACCCAAAAAAGGCCGCGCCAAGAATAAGATAGAGCGCCACACGAACGGTCGCGTAAAGGAAATCCCAGAGCGACGACCCCACGAGGAAACGGGGAGTGTTGACCGGGGTCATGAGCAGGGGCTCCAACGTGTTCAAAAACTGTTCCTGGCGAAGCGACTGGGAAAAAGAATTAAGTCCAACGTTTTGATAAGCCGCGAACGCCACCCCAATAAGGACGAAGGCAAAATAATCCCCCCCGTATTTATCAAGGAAAGGAGAGGCCGCCGAACCAAAAACCCGGGAGACAAAATAATAAGTGGCCGCTGTGAAGAACACCCCCGTCAGGTCCACAAAAAAACCCACCTTGTAGGAAGTATGAATCAACGCATCACGTCGAAAAAAAGCGAGGAGGGTTCTACCCGGCACAGGGGGATTCCGTTAACGTGTTAAAAAACTTTTCGAGATCCATTGGGGTCTCCTTGGAGCGGGCTTGGGAGAGCGATCCCGAAAACCGCACCTCTCCGTCAGCCAAGACCACCCACTGATCGGAGATTTTTTGAGCATCTTCCAGGTGATGGGTGGAAACAAGAACCGTTTTCTTTCGTTTTCCCACCCATTCCTCCCGAATCACGTGACGAAGGGTTGACGAAAACCGCGGGTCCAGGTTTTGGTGCGGCTCGTCCAAAATCAAAATGGCGGGATCATGCAGATCCGCCCGTGCCAACAAAAACCGCTGTTTTTGACCGCTCGAAAGTTCCCGGAAAGGGCGATCCAACCCGCTGGACAAATCCAACAAAAACGACAAATCCGCCAGACGCGCCTCAAAGGCCCGTTCTGAGAGACCATACATTTGACCGTAAAACCATAAATTCATTCGGGCCGATAATCGTCCATAAAACGATTGATCCTCTGTGGAGGCAAACCCGACCAGACGTTTGGCCCGGTCCGGGTGATCATGGACATTCACATCCCCCGCCCACACCGTGCCCTCTTCCGGGATCAAAAGCGTGGCAATCGTTTTAAGAAGAGTGGTTTTCCCTGACCCATTCGGCCCCAAAAGACACAAGAGCCCGCCGGCGGGAATCTCGAATGACACATCACGAAGAACCGCCCGTGGACCGTGGGAAGAGGGAAACGATTTAGAAACGTGTGATATTTTTAATGGTCGCATTGACGAACGTATCCAAGCCATCGGGAAATCGCGCCGGCCCCGCGTGGCGATGGCCGGGCCGGGGCCCGGCGCTTCGCTACACCCCTTTTACCCACCAACAGTGAGCCCTCAGTTCAAGAGCGAGGCGGCGATCGGAGGTGTGGATCGCGGTTTCGTCCACCGCTTCGCTGATGAAACGCGTCGGACTCGCGGCTAAATTCACGGTGCGCGCTGTGTCCAACCGACGGCCGGAATCGTCCATAAAAACCCACACGCGCGGGCGAAGCGGAAGATCGGCAATGGGAGACACCACGCGCCCGATCTCTCCCGTGTTCAGTCGGACGAATGTCCCTGGCGGATAGAACGATAAACACTCGACCAACGAGCGGATCAACAGAGGGTCAAATTCGTCTTTGTTTTCATCAACCATTTTGCGCAAAACCAGATGGGGAAGTGTTCGACCCCGCCAAGGCCGGGGGTGTGTCATGGCCTCATAGGCATCCACCAATCCGATGATCTTGGCAAAAGGGTGGATTTCGTCTTTTTTTAAGCCACCGGGATACCCCTTTCCGCTGATGCGTTCGTGACATTGGCCAATGACTTGACGGAGGGTGCTTTTCATCTGGCTTTCCGGCAAGGGGAAAAGGGAGAGCAATGCCATCCCCTCCTCGACATGGGTTCGGAGGAGGCGATACTCCTCATCCGTCAGTTGGGTCGCCTTAGACGCCAGTTCCAAATGCGGAGCCAATCCCATTTCGCTCAAAAAAGCGGCCAATCCCAAAGTGACGGCGTCTTCGTCTTCCAACCCCACGGCCATCCCAAGCCGGAGAGAGAGAATGGTTATGTTGGGAACGTGTCCAAAAATAAAATGATCCGACACAGACCGATTGGCCAGGGCCAACAATTCCGCGTCGCCCTCGCGGAGAGAAAACAAGATTTTCCGAATAATGTTTTCCGGCCAAAAAAGGGCGGAGGAGGTTTTCTTTTCTGGTTCTAAAACCCGGTAAATATCCCTCGACGCCTTAACGGCCTCGCCGTAAACGTCCCAGGCCCGACGGCGGGGCGGAAGGGCACCAACGCGGGACGATGCCGCCGGATCAGCGAGCGGGACCGACACGGACCTTCACAACGTTTTGCATGCCGGGGGAAGGAGGCAAGAGATCCCCGGATAGTTCCCGGTTGTTAAAAGTCACCCGATGGGTGCCGGCCCGGAGTTTCCCGTCCCGGACAAACTGGATGCGGTACGTCCCTCCGCGGAAGTGCCGTGTCGCGTTGGCCTCTTTCCAATGGGGAGGAAGGCAAGGACGGATTAAAAGCCCATCCCAGGTCGGCCGTATCCCTAAAAACCATTCTGTGGAAATTCGGTAGAGCCAGGCCGCAGAACCCGTATACCATGTCCAACCGGCCCGACCCGGAGTGGGCGAGCCGGGCCCATCAACGTTCCCCGGCGTCACAAACGGCTCGGCTCGGTAAAGGTCTGGGTCTTCGGCGCTCCGCAGGACCGGGGAAAGTTTTTCGTATAGGGCCCACGCTTTCTTCGCCCGTCCCAAAAAACATTCCATTTGAAGGGCCCAGATGGCCGCGTGCATATAAATTCCCCCATTTTCCCGTGTGGTCGGAGAGTAACGGGTAAGGTACCCCACCCGTTCATCGGGGTTTGTGTAAGCCGGCGTGAGCAAGAGCGGCCCGTGGGGTCCATAGAGATGTTTCTCAACGGATTGGAGCAAAGCCTTCCGGCGGGCCTCCGTGGGCACAACATCGTTTAAGACCGCCCAGGTCTGCGCGTTAAGGAAGATTTTCCCTTCCTTTGATTTCTTAGACCCTAAAACGGTCCCATCATCCGTCGTCGCGCGCCAGTACCCAGGCGCCGTCCCACGCATACCGGTTCAACGCTGTTTTCAACTTCTCGGCGGCTTTGCGGTAACGCAGAGCGCGCGCTTTTTCCCGTGACGGCAACGCCTTCACAGTCACAGCGTGATCGGTCAGGTCCGCCCAATCACGAAGAATTCCAAACAAGAAATGACCCACCCATACGCTTTCGCCTTTCCCCCCACGCCCATTACCCGAAAGGCCATCGTTCCAATCGGCCTCACCCATCAGAGGAAGACCGCGCGGCGATAAGCGTGAAAGGGCCTTTTCGATCGCGCGAACAGCATGATCATGCAATGTCCCGGTTTCTTTTTTTTCGGTTCCCGGTCGGGGGGCGAACGGCGCCTCTTCCCGCAGGACCCCCCATTGCCCCGTCTCCTTAAAATAGTTCATCATCACAAACGGAAGCCACAACAGATCGTCCGAATACCCCGAGGATGCCCCTCCTCCGACAAGGGATGCCACCAATGATAGACCGTGCCATCGGCGAACTGGTGCGCGGCATGAAGATGGATTTGTTTCCTCGTCCCTTCCGGGTCCAAGGGAAGGAAGACCTGGCTGTCTTGGAGTTGATCGCGAAACCCATAGGCCCCGCCCATCTGATAATACCCCGTGCGGCCCCACAAACGACCAGAGAGGGCTTGGTATTTGAGCCAGGTGTTGGTAAGCAAATTAAACGATCGGTCAGGCGTTTTTACCGGGAACGCGGATATATATTTGTCCCAAAACATTTCCGTCCGGCCCCACGCACTGTCCACCTGAGAAAAATCCATGAACTTGCGCGCTTTCACCAGCGCTTGGCTCTGGGAATCGGCGGCGCCGATGGAATACAGCAGACTCCGCTCTTCCCCCGCCTTCAGCGGAAGAGCGACGCAGAAACTGGCAATACCGTCGTCCCATTTATGCGTCGTGGGCCCAACGTATTTTCCCTTTTGCAGTGCACCCGGATTTTGCAACGATCCATAGTTACCCAAAAAGGCTTCCTTATCGCAAGAGACGGCTTTGGTGGGAAGACTCACCGCGTGCCAGGCCACATGGTCCCAATTGCGGTTCCAGGCCTGCCCCTTGGAATTCTTTAACGGGGAAAGGCGTTTTTTCGCCAGCACTATTTTCCCGTTGTCATGGACCGCGGTTTCAATAAACGTTTTATGGAACTCACGATGAGAATCCGGAGCCTCCCCCAAATTCCACTCCATGTAACTCCACAAAGACAATTTGCGGGGATGTTTGGTGGTGTTTTTGATCCGCAGACGCCACACCTCTAACGGTTCTTCGGCGGGAACGAACACCAACCACTGGGCCTGGATGCCTTCATTTTGTGAATGGAAGATGGTATAGCCCACCCCGTGAATGACCTCATACGACTCAGGCGTCGCCCTCACAGGTTGCCATCCTACGGACCAGAATTTTCCGGTCACATCGTCCCGCACATAAAGGTAGCGACCCCAATTGTCTTGAATCAGGTCTTGGTTCCAGCGTGTGATGCGGTTTAAGGAAGCGTGGTGAAGCCAGCTGTATCCCGACCCCGCCTGGCTCAGGGCCACACCGTAGGTGCCGGAGGACATAATGTTCACCCAGGGGCGCGGGGTGTCGGGGCGATGAATCGAGTAGCTCGCGCCATCTTCAGAAAATTGCCCGTAGGCGGTTTTGTAAGGGAATTTTATTGGGGACATAACCAGCTCCTTTAAAAAAATGTTTTTTGAGTTGCCCCCGTGCGGCGACGTTTCGGAATCAACCGAACCCCCAAAACATCGGACAACCCTATTTTTAATTTCCTGGTAAGGCTCAAAACCCGTCGACGTCGCTTGGCCCGTCATTCGGGAATGGTTTTATCCGGAATTTCGATGTTCTCCATCGACCGTCATCATGGATTCCGGCCAAACCCGTGCCGCAATGACAGGAACCGTTGCCATTGCCTTTTTAACTGAAACTACATTAGCAAAGAACGTGAAAAGTCGAAAGGTTCTACGGGCTTTTGATAGAATATCTTTTCCATGCTCCTGAAATCACCAACGGCCAAACTGTGGACTCGCCAGGGACACAAAGGAATCGACATGACGTTTTTTGTGGGGTTCGGTGATGATTGATTTCCTTCTCTCCGGTTGGGGGATTTTGGTTTTTTTTGACTTATCCCTGGCATTTCTTTTTTCGTTTTTCGTTATTTCTAAAAAGCGGGACCCCGCTGTCACGCTCGCGTGGGTCTTGGGGTTCTTCCTCATCCCCTACGGGGTTATGATCCTCTACGCCTTTTTTGGCTACCAACATTTCCGCCTTCGTCGACGGAGAATTCCAAACCCCGCCCACCGCCTGGCTTTACGGCACGAACCCGCCCACCTGCGCAAAGCCCTGCCACCGCCCCTCCAAAATGTGGAAATCCTCGCCGCGACACTGACCGAATATCCGGTCATCGGGGGCAACCGCGTCACGGTCTACGACCGAGCCACGGACACCGACAACGCCCTGAGCCACGCCCTCCGACAAGCCAAACACCACATCCACATGTGTTATTACATTTTCGAGACCGACAAAATGGGTATACATTTTCGCGATCTCCTCATCGAACAGGCGCGGCGCGGGGTCCAATGCCGCCTTTTGATGGACGCCGTGGGATCGTTCGGTGTTCGACGTTCTTTTCTGAAACCGCTCCAAGACGCTGGGGTTCAGACGGCCTTTTTTTCCCCCTTTCGAACGTTTAGCAGACCGTGGGCTTTCAACTTCCGAAACCATCGAAAACTCACGGTCATTGACGGTGAGTGTGGCTTCATGGGAAGCCAAAACATTGGGCATCACTTCATGCGGGCCGGATCGCGCCGGTTGCATTGGCGCGAAACCGACGTGCGACTGGAAGGCCCGGGCGCCGAAGAGCTTCAAACAATCTTTGCAGAAGACTGGGACTTTGCCACCGGAGAACATTTGACCGGCGACAAATATTTCCCCCTTCTGCCCGCGAAGGGACCCACACTGGTGCAAGCGCTTCCCACCGGTCCTGACCGTCGCGAAAACGCCCTGGCCATGATTTTTTTGGAGGCCATCCACGCGGCCCGGGAACGGGTCACGATCACCACCCCCTACTTTATTCCCACAACCCCCGTCGCCCTCGCCCTTGAAAGCGCCGCCCGCAGAGGCGTGCGCGTCGATTTGTTGCTTCCCAAAAAAACCGACCACCCCGTGGTGGATTGCGCCAGTCGGAGTTGGTTCAATGAATTTTTAAAAAGCGGCGTCGTGATCCATCAACTGGGGGAAGGGTTTTTGCATTCCAAGGTGGTCACTGTGGATGGGCACTTGGCCCTCGTGGGTTCAGCCAATATGGACACGCGCAGTTTTTTAATCAATTTCGAGCTGAGCCTGTTGCTCTACGACCGGGAAGTCGCAAGCCACTTGGTTCGAGTCTTCGACCGAATGATCGCCCACTCCACCGCTGTCCATCACGACGAGCTCGCCGAACTCTCTTTCACCCGTCAATTCACCGAAGGATTCTGCAGGGTCCTTTCTCCCCTTCTTTAACCGGGATTCCCCGGTTGGCACAGGGATACCGTGGACAGGGTCCGGGACAAAATTTCCCAACCCTCCCGGACGGAAAGGCTCAGTCCACTAAAAATTTCAGGTTAACTCGAACTTTTCCGTTGAATCACGGAAGGCGACGTAAAATCCCGTGATCCAACTGAGAATTACGGGTTAAAAAATCACAAGGGATCAACAAGCACGTTGTGTTTGTTGATCTGCTTTTCAGAAACTCTGCGCTTGATCGACCAACATCACTGGAATCTCTTCTTTGATGGCATAAGCCAATCGGCAGTGATCACAGATCAAACGCTTTTCGAGTTCCTGGTAGGCCAATTCCCCTTTGCATTTCGGACAGGCCAAGACTTCCATGAGGTCTTTGGACAACGGCATATCCCTCCTCCTTCATCCCCTCGGATGAAACGTTCGATGGGCTTTTTTGATGGCTTCGCGGTCAAGGTGCGTATAAATTTGGGTGGTCGAAATGTCGGAGTGGCCCAACATCTCTTGAACCACCCGCAGGTCCGCGCCGCCCTTTAAAAGGTGAGTGGCAAACGAATGGCGAAGGACGTGGGGGCTGATGTGTTTATAGAGTCCCGCGTCTCTCGCCCATTTTTTTAATTCATACCAAAACGCAACCCGGGTCAGCGGGCGACCTGCCCGACCCACAAAAAGGGGATGCGCACACCGAACGGAGCGTTCACCCGGAGCGGGACGTTCACTTTGAACGACGCGTTCGTCTTTGGAAATCTTTAAAGATTCTCGATAAACACGGATGGCGTGAATGGCCCGTCGATTGATGGGCACAACCCGCTCTTTTCCCCCTTTCCCAAAAACACGCACGAATCCTACTTCCAAGTCGATGGCATCGCAAGGCAAGGACACAAGTTCGCTGACCCGTAAACCGGCGGCATACAACAGTTCCAACATGGCCTTAAACCGCAGGGAGTGTTCGGTGGGTTTGGGTGTGTGTGCCAAAAGTCGAGACACTTCTTCCACCGACAAAACGTGGGGCAGACGTTCGGAGGTCTTTGGCGTGGAAAGCTGTACCGTAGGATCGGCCCTGCAGACCCCTTCGATTTTAAGAAATCGATGAAACTGACGAAGAGACTCAGAGAGCCTATAAAGGCTCGATGATTTTAGCGGTGCCCCACGCCGAGCCCAGAGAAAATCCGAGAGGTCCCCCGGCCCCACCTCGGTCAGAAGAACGTTTCGTTTCGCCAAATAAGCCAGATAAGGTCGGAGGTCCGCCCCGTAAGCCAGAATCGTGTTCCGGGCCAACTTCCGTTCAACCCGCAGATGGTCCAAAAACTGACCCAAAAACGACGACGGAGTTGTTGGGGGAACCGCGGGTGTTTCGACCGTCGGGCTCACGAATGATGAACCGTGCGGGCGGGCCCTTCCGCGCTTCCCGGGCTAAACTTTAACCGATTTTGTCATTTTCGGCGTTTCTTTTTCTTTCGCGACGGTCTTTGGTTCCGCCGCCGTTTCGTCGACAGCACCGCCCAAGACCTTGGCGCGGATGGCTTTTTCCAATTGATCAGCGAAAGGCAGATTCTCTTTGAGGTAGATCCGTGCTTGTTCCCGGCCTTGTCCCAGGCGATCGGTTTTGTAGAGGATCCAGGTTCCCGCCTTTTCCAGAACACCCGAGCTGACGCCCATATCCAACAAACAATTTTCCCGGGCGATGCCTTCACCGAAAATCATGTCGCACTCCGCCTGCTGGAACGGGCCGCCAACTTGTTCTTGACGACTTTAACTCGGACGCGGTTCCCGATCACTTTATCTCCCACCTTAATGGATTCCACCCGTCGAATATCGAGCCGGACACTGGCATAAAACTTCAGAGCCATGCCCCCGGTGGTCGTCTCCGGATTTCCATACATCACGCCGATCTTCATGCGCAGTTGGTTGATAAAAACAACGCAGGTCTTTGACCGCGCGATGTTCGCGGTGAGTTTCCGTAACGCCTGACTCATGAGCCGGGCTTGAAGACCCACATGGGAATCGCCCATCTCGCCTTCGATTTCTGCCCGCGGAACCAGCGCGGCCACAGAATCGACCACAACGATATCCAACGCCCCACTGCGCACAAGCTGGTCAGTGATTTCCAGTGCCTGTTCGCCCGAATCGGGTTGGGAAATAAGAAGGTTTTCGATATCGACACCTAATTTTTTCGCGTAATCCGGGTCCATGGCATGTTCCGCGTCGATGTAAGCCGCCGTTCCACCCAATTTCTGGGCTTGAGCGACCACCTGAAGACAAAGGGTCGTTTTTCCCGACGATTCGGGTCCGTACACCTCCACCACGCGTCCCCGCGGGAGGCCCCCAATCCCAAGCGCCACGTCCAACGGAAGCGCACCCGTGGGAATCACATCCACATGAACGCGCCCCGTCTTTTCTCCCAATTTCATAATGGCTTCTTTGCCGTGGGCCTTTTCAATGGTGGCCAGGGCCAAGGACAGCGCTTTGCCTTTTTCTTCTTTCGTGCTCATACAATGCCTCCAGGGCGAATCATCACATCCTCCGAGATCGTATTACATCCTCGACGGAAGGTCAATGTTAAAACCGAAGCAAAAGCCGCGCCAGCACATTGGTAAGCACGCCGGCCACCAGATCGTCGGCCACAATGTTCCACCCTTTGGGCAACCGTGTGGCGGCCTTGCCCCAAGGACCTTTGAACATATCGAAAAAACGGAACGCGATGAAAACGACAATCAACGACACCGGGTCCCGGGTGATCCCGATGGCCGCCACCCATACCCCGGCCACTTCGTCAATGACAATACGGGGGTCGTCGTGGGTCAAAGAGCGTTCCGCCATATCGCTCACCACGACCGCCAAAGCGATCATGCCCAAAGTTAAAAAAACAAACCACGGTCCGGTCGGAAGAACCCACAACAAGCCCCACCCCACCAAGGTGCCCAAAAACCCACCGCCCTTAAATTTCCGAAAAGGAACAAGATGAAAGGGCGCCCACCCGACAAACCCCACCGTTGCCAAACACAACACTGTCCACCGGCGTATCCATTCAAACGTCATGCGTCCTCCCGCAATAAATATCGATGTCGCCACAAGTAACTCACTCCGGTCACAATGGAAACCGCGGTGGCGGCAAATACCATCCCATACGGAACCCATTCAACCATCCGTGCACAGTCCCCCCGCCAACCGCCCCAACGAGAGAGGTCGTCGAGCGAATACCCCCAGGCGGAGGTCAGAATGAGAACCATTTGGATCGAGAGGATGGCGGTGTTTTGAACGGCCGTTTTGAATTTCCCCCCGTCGTCGGCCGGCACCATCGTGCCCCGGCTCGCCGCCACCCCTCGAAGCCCCGTAATCAAAAATTCGCGGCCCACGATGGCCACCACCATCCAGGCCGAAATATGGAGTTCTCTGATTTCGACGAACAAGATGAACGCCGCCGTGATGATGAGCTTGTCCGCCAAAGGATCAAGAAAAATGCCCAGGTTTGTCACGAGATTCCGTTTACGGGCAATGTAGCCGTCCACCAGGTCCGTTACCCCTGCGCCGACAAAAATCAAGAGCGCCCCCACGCGAGCATAGACGTTATCGATGTAAGTGAACACCATAAAAAACGGTAACGACAAAAGTCGTGCGATGGTCAATCGGTTCGGCAGGTTCATGCGGCGACGGCCTTCCGCCGTCCCTCTTGAATCATCAGGTCTCCCCGAAGATGGATTCCTTCCGTGCCCGTGACCCGGACCGTGTAAAACCCCGGCGTGGCCGGAAACGATTTAAGCAATATCCCCCCATCCACCTCCGGCGCCTGGTGTGCCGCCCGGGCCTCCCTGAGGGACCCGCTCGGATCATGATCCACTAAGACCTCGATCCTCTGGCCGTGACGGGATTCGTCTTTGGCCTTTTTGACTCTTTGATGCGCGTCCAGAAGCCTTTGCCACCGTTCGGCAACTTTCTCGGGGGGGACCAGGCCCGGCAATCGGGCGGACGGAGAGCGGGTTTCAAAAGAATAAGGGAACACTCCCACATGTTCAAAATAACCCTCGTTCACGACATCAAGAACCTCGTTAAAATCGTCATCGGTTTCGCCGGGAAATCCGACAATAAAAGTGGTGCGAAGGGCCAGGTGGGGGACCCCTTTGCGAAGACGGTCAAGAAGAGCGCGGGTACGAACCTGCCCCCATTCTCGACCCATCGCTTTTAAAATCGTATCCGACATATGTTGCAAGGGCATGTCGAGATACCCGCACAATTTCGGTTCGTTCGCCAACAGGCCAATGAGGTCGTTCCCCACTTCGGAAGGATAGGCATAAAGCAATCGAATCCAGCGAAGGTCAGTCCAGGCGGCCAATCGTTTCACTAAGGGGACCAATCCCCTCCCCCGACGGTCCGCGCCGAAATCGGTGGTGTCCTGGGAAATAATGACCAATTCGCGCACCCCGCGCCCCACGAGGTCCCGGGCTTCTTCCTCGATGTCGCTTTCCGCACGACTTTTGAGCGGGCCGCGCAATTGGGGAATAATGCAAAAGGTGCATCGGTGGTTGCATCCCTCGGAGATCCGCAAATAAGCAGACAGTTGTCCGGGGCGAAGGGGTCGGGGAGTTTTAGAATCGTGATACCCAGCGGGAGAGAGAGACGCGCGGCCACGCCCGACAGACGAAGACCGCTGAAGAAGGACCTCCGGCAAGCGATCCAATTGACCTGTCCCCAGAATGGCATCCACGCCTGGAATCTTTTTATGATTGAGGAATTGAGCGAAACAGCCGGTAAGAACGACAAACGCTTCCGGTGCCGCCCGACGAACGTTATGGAGAGTTTCAGTGGCTTCTTGTCGAGCCGATTCCAGAAATCCGCAGGAATGAACAACGACCAGATCGGCGGTGGGGATGTCGGCCGTCATGTCCCATCCCCCGCGGGAGAGATGAGAGGAGATACTTTCCGCTTCCACCTGGTTTTTAGCGCACCCCAGTACCACGAAGGCCACTCGGCCCCGGGTCATTATTGCGTCGCCGAAACGGTGGCGGTCGAGGTTCTCACCGGGAGAGGCGGAGCGGCCTTGGAAGAGAGCGGCGCGACCCCCACCGGTGTTTGGAACATTGGCACAGTACCGGCGCGCGGAGGCCAAAGGACGTCTCCCGGCACTGCGGTGGTCGGCTCCGGCAGGGGGGTTCCGTTGATCGTCACAGCGATTCGGGAAATATTTCCAATCCGCAAACGGAGCGCTGTTTGAAAGGGCCACGTACGGGTTTCGCCCGCCACCAACGTTCCTTCGAACCGAACCGCATCGTCCAATCGCACGCGTACCCAGACGGGTTCTTTGGCGCGAACCACCACGCTGTTGCCCGTTTTTGGAGTGAGAACAGACGGCTCCACCAAAGGGGCCCCAGCGGCTGGGGCGGTGGACAAGAAAACAGGTTCCGATTCCGTCACTTGGTTGAGGGGTTTCCCCGGGGTCGGGCCCACCGGTTCCTGCCGACGAAAGAAGAGAAATCCTCCCCCGACCAATACCAAAACGGCTAAACCGAACAGGAACAATCGCATAGGGACCAGGGATTCCAGGTCGACCGACTCACGTACAGGAGAGGGATGCGTAAAGGCGGGCTCACCCCCCGGTTGCCCCAATTGAGACCGCAATTGGGTTCGCAATCCCACCGCATCCAACCCAAGATATTCGGCATACTTGACCAGAAACCCTTCGAGAAACACGTTGGCAGGAAGTTCGCCCCACTGTTCTTCTTCCAACGCCTTCAAGAAACGGGTTTGAATGCGCAGGGCGTTGGTGATGGACTCAAGCGTCAGCCCCTTTTGGAGCCGGCGATTTTTGAGCGTTTGTCCTATTGATGGGGGACCGTTGTCGGTCATAGAAGTATATCCTTCGATTTTTACTACTTAAACGGCAATTCCAAAACGTCTGTTCCTTCGGGCGGGACGAAACGAAATGTCCCAGACTCAAAGCGCGGGTTCACGCGAATATTTTGAACGGTCACGACCGCGGTCATATTTTCAGAGACAAGGGCCGTTTTCTCCGCAATGCCAGTGTCCATGTCCACCCACAAACGCAGAGTGTAGGGAAAGTCCCCCGCGTCTTTTGGCGTCAACGTGAGGACGGAACGGCCTTCCTCCTCACCCAACGAAAATTGGTATTTTTTTTTCATCTCCGCCACATCCATCCGGAACGGCGTCAACCCCCGGGGGAAACCGGCGAAACGGGACCAATGGTCCATGGAATCTTTTAATACTTGCCCTCGGTCGGGGAGGTGGACCCAAAAAGTTTTTCCATTAGACACGAGGGTTTGGTTTTCCGGCGCCGACTGTTCCACCCGAAACCGGTTGGGCCGCTGGAACATCGCGGTGCCGCGAGACTCCACAGATCCCCCTCCTAGAGCCACTGTGGTTTTTTGCGTGAAATTAAACTGAAGAGACTGAACCTCTTTCTCCGCGCGCTCAAGGCGCGCCACGACGTCTTCCAGGGATCCTGCGCGAGCCACGCCGCAGAGCCCAATCACGAAAATCCAAACAAGATTTTTCATTTTTCAAGATCCTCAAAACGTCCTTGTCGAGGAGCCGCCTTTAGACTGCCGGAACGAAAGAGGTCCTCTATTTTATCAAAATTAATCTCCCACTTATTCGTTCCTTCCGGTTTCTGGATATACCCGCGCACTTCCAAAAGGACAAAACGTTGGTTGCCCGGGCAGAAGACCCAAAATGGGATTTGAGCAAATCTTGGGACACGCGCTTACGTTCCATGATCAGACGGAGCGCCTGGTCCATTTCGTCCCGCGTCTCCGCGTCTTCGTTGGCCGCCTGGGACGCTTCGATCTCGGCAAAAATATCCACGTAGCGAGGCCCGCCTTGGCTCTTCACAAACCCCACCACGGCCTCTACTTCTTTTTCGGAAACATAGGCGCCCTGGAGGCGAATCGGTGCCGGCGCCCCGGCGGGCAAAAACAGCATATCGCCCCGCCCCACCAAAGATTCCGCCCCCGGCGTGTCCAAAATCACCCGGCTGTCGGTTTGGGACGCCACGCGCAGAGCGATGCGCGCCGGGAGGTTCGCTTTGATGACACCGGTAATGACATCAACGGAAGGCCGTTGCGTCGCCAAAACCAAATGAATCCCCACCGCCCGAGCCATCTGCGCCAACCGTTGGATGCAATCTTCGACGTCCCGAGCGGAGATCAACATCAAGTCCGCCAACTCGTCAATGATGACGACGATGTAATATTCGAGGGGAAGGCCTTGGGCCGCGCGTTTATCATTATAACCTTCGATATTGCGCACATTGGCTTTGGCGAAAAGTTCGTACCGGTATTCCATGACCTTCACCATCCGAGCCAGGGCTTTCGCGGCTTCCTTGGGTTGGGTAATCACCTGGGCAGACTCGGGCCCACACCGCGGGTCATAGAGATGAGGCATCCCCTCGTACATGGGAAGTTCCAAACGTTTGGGGTCAATCAAAACAAATTTTACCCGATCCGGAGAGGCTCGCATTAAAATGGAGACGATCAAGGTGTGGACGCACACGGACTTCCCTGTCCCCGTCGCGCCGGCCACAAGAAGATGGGGCATGGGCGCAAGGTCGGTGACCGAAGGTTCCCCGGAACTGGTTTTCCCCAACACCACCGCCAGCGGCGATGAACTGCTCTGAAATCGGGAGTCCGCCAAAATCTCTTTTAACGTGACCGTCACCATTTCGGGGTTCGGGATTTCCACCCCCACAGCCCCTTTCCCTGGGATCGGGGCCAGCACGCGCACGCGTGTGGCTTTCATGGCCAAGGCAATGTCGTTGGACAGGTTAACGATGGAACTGATCTTGACCCCAGGGGCGGGCTCCAGGTCAAATCGGGTAATCACTGGCCCGGGGTGAATGTCGGTGGTCCGTGCTTCCACACCGAAATTAGCCAAGGTCTGTTCCAAAACTCTGGACTTTTCCACCAACTCGGACTCAGACAATTTAACGATCCGGGTCGGGGGATCGCTCAAAAGGTCAAGCGAAGGAAGCCGGTAAGGCGTCGGCGCGTTCATGACGGCGGGAGGTTCGGGTTTCGTTGTCGCCGCCGGACGGGATTCATTCAGCGGGCGAACGGGCGTTTTAACAACAGGCGTTGCCGACGAGGTGACTCCGGCCGTCCCGGATTGGACAACCAGAGGGGTCGCACGTGTCACGGGAGAAAGAACCGTCCCCAGCGGTCGAGGTTTAACCACCGAATCACGTCGGGGTCCAACCTCGATCCGAGCCAATTTCCATTCTTTCCAATCTTCTTTCAACCGCACAAGCAGTCGTTCGGCCAAAACGACGGGAGAGACACGCCCCAAAGCGGCGAGCAACAACCCTATGGCCAAAAGGGAAACCAACCACGCTCCCGGGGTCCCAAACAACCGGGACAGAAACGCCGCCCCAGCCAACCCCAACACACCGCCGCTGTTGGTATGGTAGGCCACATCGCTGAAGAGACTCACAAAACTCAGACCCACCGTAAACAGCGAGGCCCACAAGGCGGCCCGAAGGGCCCCCTGAGGCCAGGGACGAGACAGCGAAAGTCTTAATCCCCAATAGCCTGTCAGAAGTGGAAAAACAGTGCGCCCCACCCCGAACGCAGTCGACAAAAATGTTTTGATCGGTTTTCCCCAGAGTCCCGAAGGAAAAAGAACGCAATAGAGAGCCACTGCGGAGAAGGCGAAAAGAAACATACCCACCGCGGGAAGGCGCGACGACGTTTTTTTTCGTGTTCGAGTAGAGGAGCGATAACGCACGAGGAGACTCATAGGGAAGATTTTATCAATTCGCGATAAACCATGTGGAAATTTCGGCGAATCGGGATTCGTTGTGAATGCCCGGCATTGCGCGTCGTCGCCGCTATCGGCGCAAGCTGACCCAATAACAACGATCGCGATAGAGAATACTGATTTTCCCTTCTCGGGCCAACCAGCCGAGCGACAAAAAAAGCAACGTTTGGGTCATTTTCAACGAAGAACGGATTTGAAGAGTGGAGGATTCCCCGTGAACATCTAAAAATCCCCACACCTGTCCGGCCCCTTGCCCAATCTCATCCCCCATGAACTATTCGGGGAGAGGATCGAGTTGAAACAGTTCTTGCCCCGAGGACACAGGCTTCCCATTTTCAGCAACGATCCGACGCACGATGCCCGGTCGATCCGAACGAATCTCGTTCATGACTTTCATGGCCTCGATGATGCAGAGAACGGTACCAAGCGCCACCGTGTCGCCTTCCTTCACAAAAGACGCGGCATTAGGAGCCGGGGATCGATAAAACATGCCCGCCAAAGGAGACGCAATCGGGTGGTAGGTCTTCGTGGGAGCCGCCGACGCAACCGACGGAACCACGGGGAGAACCGCCCCCACAGGGGCCACAGGAAAAACAGGGGCCCTGGCCCTCGACAACTTTAAATAGAGCGACCCTTCCCGAATTTCCAACTCAGAAAGGTCA
This sequence comes from Elusimicrobiota bacterium, assembly GCA_016714745.1. Lineage (GTDB taxonomy): Bacteria > Elusimicrobiota > Elusimicrobia > FEN-1173 > FEN-1173 > JADKHR01. Next base: position 44,341 of record JADKCG010000005.1, read on the forward strand.
TGGGCGCGCATAATCTCGTAATAACGTTCCAGATCAGTCCCCGCCCCTTTCAGCCCGGGGGCGATCGGGTCAACTTCGATATCAGCCATATCCGAAAGGCCTCCCTTCACCTATTGTTTATTGGTAACCGCGCCCGGGCCGTTCGCTGGGCCCGCGTCGTTCGCCGCCCCCACGGAATTCCCGGCGAGGCGGACCGCCGCGATTGTCCCGACCGCGGTTGTCAGAGGGCCCCCCGCGACCGGCTCCCCGTGAGGAGGGAAGCCCCCCCTCCAATTCAGAACCCGGCTTCAACACGGCTTTGCGAGACAAGTTAATCCGCCCCATATTATCGATCTCGATGACTTTCACCTCGATCTCATCGCCCACATTCACCGCATCTTCCACTTTCTCCACGCGGTTCACGTCGAGCTGTGAAATATGAACCAAACCGTCTTTTCCCGGCATGATCTCAACAAAGGCGCCCAATTTCGGCATAAGTCGAACAACAGTTCCTTTGTATATTTTACCCAATTCCGCTTCCGCGGCATAGGATTCGACCTGGTGCTTCGCGGTCTCCAGAGAAGAACGGTCCAATGCCGTGATATAAACCTTGCCATCGTCTTCCACATCCACTTGCGCTCCGGACTCTTCAATAATCCTGCGAATGTTTTTTCCGCCAGGCCCGATCAAAGCGCCAATTTTTGCCACGGGGATCTGAACCACTTCCATGCGCGGTGCGTGTGGCGACATTTCCGCACGCGGGGTCACGAGGGCCTCGTTCATTTTCCCGAGCACGAACAGACGGGCGCGTTTGGCTTGTTCCAAGGCCCGTTTCATGATTTCGATGGAAATCCCTTCAATCTTGATGTCCATCTGGAGTGCAGTCACACCGTCCACTGTCCCGGCCACTTTAAAGTCCATGTCGCCGAGATGATCTTCCATCCCCATGATGTCGGTTAAGACAACCCATTTGTCCCCTTCTTTCACCAAGCCCATGGCCATACCGGCGCACGCTTTCTTCATGGGAACGCCCGCGTCAAAAAGTGCCAAGGAGCCGCCACAGATGCTGGCCATGGACGATGATCCGTTGGATTCCAAAATATCGGACACCACGCGGAGTGTATACGGAAACACTTCCGGGTCCGGCAACAGCGGCAACAACGCCCGCCGTGCTAAAGCGCCGTGGCCGACTTCCCGTCGACCAGGACCGCGCTCGGGTTTCGGTTCGCCCGTTGAGAAACCGGGGAAATTGTAGTGCAACATGAAGCGCTCTTTGTATTCCCCTTCCAACACGTCCATGATTTGTTGGTCCGCGGGGGACCCCAAGGTCGCCACCGCCAGGGCTTGAGTTTGGCCACGTGTAAACAACGCTGACCCGTGGGTCCGAGGAAGAACGCCGGTCCGAATCGTGATGGGCCGCACATCTTCAAAACCTCGCCCGTCCGTGCGACGGTTTTCGTCCAAAATCAAGCGGCGGGCTTCTTCGTATTCGATGGTATCCAAGAGGCCACCGATGTGCGACACTCCGTCCGGGAACTCCACCGACAACTTTTCTTTCACGTCTTTTTGAATCCCAGCCACAAGACATTCCCGGGCGCCTTTCTCGGCAGTGCGAACCGCTTCTTTGAACCGACCGCGGGCCAATTCGTTCACTTTGTTCGCCAGGTCGACAGCAACCACGGGCGCCGGCGCGGCCATCTTGGCTTTGCCGATGCGAGAGAACAAGTCGATCTGAAGATCACAGAGACGGTCAATTTCCGTTTGCGCGATCGTCAACGCTTCCACCAACATCTCTTCCGACAATTCAAACGCGCCGGATTCCACCATCAAGATGGACCCTTTTTTCCCCGCCACCACCAGGTCCATGGTGCTCCGATCCTGTTCGTCCAAGTTCGGGTTCAAAACAAACCGCTCGTCCACGCGACCGATGCGAATGGCGCCAATGGGCCCGTTCCGCGGCAAGGCCGACATCCCGAGCGAAAGGGACGCGCCCAAGACAGACAAAATATCCAAATCGTGCAGACCGTCGTGCGACATGGCGATCGCGTTCAGCTGGACTTCCAAACGAAGGTTTTCGGGAAAGAGGGGGCGAACCGAACGATCGATGATGCGGCTGGTCAATACTTCGTTGTCGCGGGCTTTGCCTTCTCGTTTAAAGAAACCGCCGGGAATCCGACCCGCGGCGTAAGTCCGTTCGCGGTAATCCACGGTGAGAGGAAAAAAATCACGATCTTCCCGGGGTTTGGTGCCATGCGCCGCGGCCACGAGGACTACAGATTCGCCCATCCGAACAAACGCCGCTCCGGCGGCCTGTCGAGCCACTTCGCCGACTTCAATTGAAATCTTCTTATCTCCGATCTGGATCTCGAGTTTCTCTACATTAGACATGGGGGTTTCTCCTATAAATAGAAAAGGCGCGACGCACACGGAGGCCGCTCAAGCATGTCCAGAGGGATTTAAAAACCCGGCCGCCGACAAAACGTCAGCCGAGCTGTTACATCCCTACGTCTCATGAACTCGAAGCGGGTCCTCCAAAGGACGCCGCGCTATTTTCTGAGTTTCAATTCCTTCAGAAGTTCCACGTACCGTTTGGGTTCGCTTGAACGCAAATGGGCCAAGAGGCGACGCCGCTGACCCACCATCAGAAGAAGGCCCCGCCGCGATCCATGATCTTTGGGGGCGTTCTGAAAATGACCAGACAGGCCGTTGATGCGCTCCGTGAGGAGCGCGATCTGCACAGCCGTGTTCCCGGTGTCCCGGGGAGTAGCGCCAAACGTACCAACGATCTCGTGTGCTCTTTCTTTGGTTAACATGGGCGTGATATTACCAAAGCCCCCAACAAAAGTAAAGAAAAAATATTGTGACGGTTTTCATCCATTCGGTGCATTTGAAATTTTGGTGCACGGGTATCCGACTGACCCAACGGACCTGTCCCGTGGGGGCGGCCCTGCCCATGCAGAAACACAGGGGCTGGAAACCCATGCTATAGTTTCAAACGACCCTTTCTTTTCCCCTTCCGGTGGGTACTTTTCTTCTTATTCTCTTTGGGGGGATGCTTGCGCGACGGGGGTGTGGAAACGACAGAACGTCGGGCTTGGCGTTGGGCGGGTTTCTTCGTCACATAAGACGCGGCGGGCGCCGTGTCGAGGTCGATGCCGAAGACACCAGAGAGTTCTGCGGCCGCGAGGCTGGAGTCCTCTATTTAAGCAATTAAGCCAACAAAACAGTATTAATTATATAAGTATTATTTAACATTTCAGCCGCCCGAATGAAGACGTTCTCTCCAGAGTCGATCGAGAGTGGCAACGTTGGGAATAGTCAGGCCATAAGCCGAGCGAAGGGATTCGTCGAGCGTTCGACCCGCGCGAAGCCCCTCACAGAACGTTAAAAATTGTGCCTGAGAAAATCCACGCATCAGGTATCGCGTGAGGCTCTGGGCTTGGTTGTACCAAAGTCCCACGCCTTCGCCGTCGGCAACCCCGGCATGGGCATAATTGAAAGCAAGAAATTGATCCATCGGGATTGTTCCTGAAATAAGGAGTTGGCGATCCATGGCCTTTTGGTCCCCCTCCAAACCGTATTGCCACTCCATCATCGTGGCCACCCCTTCGTTTAACCAGAGCGGGGGCGCCGTGGATTTTGCCAGAAAGAATTGCGTGAAAAATAAATGGCCCAACTCGTGGGCCAGAACCCGTTGAAAATTCTGAGACCGAGTGACCATAAACCTTTTTCTCAAGGATATTAATATGGGCCGCTGTCCAGGGATTCATCCCCGTGTGGGCCGCATAACTTTCCCCGTTGATGTAAAGATAAACATGAATGGATTCATGGTACGCCCAGGGCGAGAAAGCGCCCAAATCTAAGAGCAGTTTGGCGTGAAGCCCTTCCAGCATGTTCAGCACGCCCGCGGGGGCCAGAGAATCTTCGTAATGCAAGATGAAATGGGTTGACCGCACTACGCGTGAACTTGAAAACACGGCAAGGTCCTCTTTTCCCCCGAACGCCCCCTCACACAGAGGGAGAAGGAAAAAGATGACAAAGATCACCCCTAAGCCCTTTTTCATTGCGATGTTTCCTCCCTCTCCCCCCTCTGCCGATCCAATTGACGGTCGTGTTTTCGCGCGAGAGTGAGTTGAGCGATAAAAGCCCCCCAGAGCGCCATCCACATATCATTTTGGGTGTCCCAAGGATCCCCTTGAGTGCCAAGGAATGCCTCAGACTTTCCGCCGGCCACAAGCGCCGTTCCCCATTCAACAAACTCATAGGCCGCGCTGATCGCGAGGCATACGCACACAACGATAAAAAACAACCATCCACGGGAAGAAACCACCCTCTTTCGAATCAAAACCTCTCGCACCAGAATGGCGGGCACAAACCCCTGGGCGAAATGGCCCACCCGATCGTAATGGTTTCGCGCCAACCCAAACGTGTCTCGAACCCAATTAAAGAGAGGAACCTCCGCATACGTGTAATGGCCCCCCACGCAAAGAATCATCATATGAAAAGCGATCAAGACGTAGGACAACCGGGTGAGCGGAAAACGACCGCGGGTCACACACAAGAAAATTCCACCCAGAATAACCGGGGACACTTCCAGAGCCCAAGTCAACGCATCCCGTGGCCTGATCCCGGACCAAAAGAAAACGCCGACTGTCAAACCGATTAAGAGAGCTGTCCCCGATTCAATTTTGTTGGAATGGCCCATGAGTATAGTATACCCCCGAAACAACCGTTTTGTCAGGGGGATTCATCTATTCCTTTCGAGCCGATAAAAATATGGCAGGGGCCCCGGCGCCCTGGAGCGCCGGATGAGGGTGGGGGGCAGTGAGGTTATGGGAGGATTTTGCGCGCGGCGGATTCATCGAGAGTCATTTGATGAACCAACGCTTTGACGGACGGGAATTTTTTTTCGTCCCGAAGTTTTTTAATGAAACCCAGGCGGAGCCGTTGGCCAGTGAGATCACCGCTGAAATCGAGGACATGGACCTCCGTCGACCGATGAGGCCGGGAGGCACGGAACGTCGGACGGAACCCCACATTGAGGAGCCCCCGCCGTTCCACTCCTGTGGAGAGACGGACGCTCACGACAAAAACTCCGTTTGGTAAAATTTTGTCTTCCTCCACGTCCAAATTCGCTGTCGGAAACCCCAGACGCCGCCCCACGCCCCGCCCGCGCACAACGGGGCGTTCAGGGGGTAGTCATGGCCGAGGAGACGCCGGGATTCCACCAACCGGCCCTCGGCCATCAGCGGTCGAATACGGCCGGAGGAGACCACGCCGCTACGATCACGAACGGGGCCCACCGAATGAACCGAAATACCAGCGGATTTTCCCCTCTGAGCGAGGGACGCCGCGTCCCCCTCCCGCCCTTTGCCAAAGCGAAAATTGAAACCCACCACAATTTCGGAGGCGTTCCAGCGGTTTTGGATGAATCGCTGAAAAATTGTTCTGCGGACAGCTTCGCGAGGGATTTTGAAAAAACGAACGTTTCAACACCATCAGCGCCAAACTGCCGGAGAAGGTCCTCTTTTTCGAGTGGAGTGGTGAGAAGGGTCGGCGGTGGGAGCGGAGAAAAAAATAGGCGTGGGGGCCGATCAAAGGCCACGGCCAACACTTCCCCTTTAAGCGCCCGGGCGCGGCGCCGCGCCACAGCCAAAAGCCGCTGGTGGCCCCGATGGACACCGTCGAAGGTTCCGATCGTTAGGACAATCGGTTTATTATTCATTGTTTTGTGGAGCGCGGGCGTCCCGCCCGCTCAGAATATTATTTCCAAAAAATGCGGGCGGGACGCCCGCGCTCCACAAGAAAATCCAAAAAAATCGTTCAGTCGGGTAATTTTTCAATCGGGATAAATGACCGTTCAAATTGTTCTTTGTTGAGTTCCGAACGATCGACCCAAGGGTAGGCGTCACTGCGTTTAAAAGATCCGATGGTGTCGCGCGTCAGGGCGGCCAGGGTTCCCCCCACGCACAGTTTTTCTCCCAGATCCCGGGCAAGGGAGCGGACATAAAACCCCTTCGAACAGTCCACCCGAAAGGTGAAATCCGGCGGAGTGTAACCAACGATGTCCAAGGCGTGAACCTGAACCTCTTTGATCGGGCGTTCGACGGGGACCCCTTTTCTCGCCCAATGATACAGGGGTTTGCCTTTCCATTTCACAGCGGAGAAGGTGGGCACCTCTTGTTTGATGGGTCCGCGAAACGCCGAAAGGGCTTGATCCAACTCCTCTCGCGTAATCTCTTCCGGTTTTCGAGGATACACCTTGTCGATGGGGGCGCCATCCAAATCGTCCGTGGTGGTGGCCATGCCAAACCGAATAACGCCCTCGTAGGTTTTCCGTTCCGCCATAAACATGTTTTGTTTCGCCCGCGCCTCGCCCACCACCAAAAGGATGAGTCCCGTGGCCATGGGATCCAACGACCCACAATGGCCCACATCGGCGGTATTTAACACACGGCGTGTCCAGAGCACGGCATCGTGTGACGTGGGGCCTTTGGGTTTGTCCATAAGAAAAAGACCGGAAATCACACGACGATCAAAAATGGACGTCATTATTTTTCCCCTGGGGGGAGTTCCGGCGTGAGCGCTTTGAGGATCTTCGCTTCCACATCGTCCAACGTGCCTTCCAACGTCACACCCGAAGCATTTTTGTGACCCCCGCCCCCGAACGAAACGGCCAACCGGCAAAGGTCCACGCGCCCTTTGCCCCGCAAACTCACTTTCACCTCGCGCCCATTGTCCAACTCCCGGAGAAAAAAAGAAACCGAAGCGGTGGGGGGCAGAAGTCCCTGGTTCACAATGTCTTCCGTATCGTCTTCCTGGGCGCGTGTTTCGGTAAAATCAGCCCGTGTCAGGCGAAGAACCGAAACGCGTCCTTCCGCCACCATGCGAAGGCTCCCCAAGGCCCGGGACATCAACCGGAGAGCGGCGGGTGATCGGGTGGCATAAATATGCCGAAACACTTCGGCCACATCAACCCCCGCCTCCATGAGATGCGCCGCAACTCGATGGCTTTGGGGCCGCGTATTTTCCTGTTGAAATCGGCCGGTGTCGGTCACTAACCCCACATAGAGCGCTGTGGCCTCATTTTTTGTCAGCGAATGGCCCGCCATGGAAAAGACCTGGCACAGCTGTTCGGAATTGGACGAAGCGCCCGCATCAATCAAATTAATGTCGCCAAACAATCCGTGGTGAATATGGTGGTCCACATTGATGACGAGCCCGGCTTGGCTTTTCAGATCGATGATGTTCCCCATACGATCGGGACCCGAACATTCAAAAATAACGGCCACGTCAAATTTGCCCGTGATCCGAGGCGCCGAGCGAACCGCCCGTGCGCCCGGCAAAAAATGAAACATCTTCGGCACAGGCCCGATATTGGCCACGGTCACTTTCTTACCGAGACTCTTCAAGAACGATGCGAGCGCCAGTTCAGAACCCACCGTGTCGCCGTCCGGCCGTTCGTGGCCGGTCAGGAAAAAAGAGGTGTTGTTCCGGAGAACGCCGACGATTTGCTTCACTTTACGTCGAACGCGGGGAGAGAGTCGAGGGAGAGACGCCATTAGGCAGACGTCGTGGGCGGTGTGTCTTTGTGGGGTCTTTTCGATAAATCGTGCACCCGCGCGGCGCGGGGGCGTGTCATCAAAAATGAAATGGAAATGGGGAATCCGGTTGAGACTCTCCAGCCGGCGCATGGACCGCGTAAGTTCCCAGCGCATTTTATCGAGTTGTTCCGCGGCCCGTGCCCGCTCCGCCTCGTTGCCCATCACCGAATAAAACACCTTGGCTTCCATCAAATCGGCCGTGGTGTCCACAGCTGTAAAGGTGAGCAGGCCGGTCTCCGGCGGTTGATTCTCCAAAACGTAATTGGAGATTTCTCGAAGGAGAAGCACATTAATCCGTTGCATCCGACGGCCCGGCATGGTTCAGCTCTACGCGAGCTTCCGAGCGACTTTCTCGACCACATAAAATTCAAGACGATCGCCCACCTTCACTTCCTTGTAATTGGCCAGTGAAAGCCCACACTCAAACCCCTTCTCCACATCTTTAACGTCGTCTTTAAAACGCTTTAAACTGCCGAGTCCGCCTTCAAAAACAATGGCTCCGTTCCTGACCAACCGGGCTTTAGCCGTGCGGGACACTTTCCCGTCCGTCACCATACACCCCGCCACCGCCCCCACTTTAGGAGCCATAAACACTTTGCGGACTTCAGCCCACCCTTGAGTGACTTCTTTTTGTTCCGGGTCCAAAAGACCTTCCAGGGCGGCTTTCACCTCATTGACCATTTCGTAGATGATTCGATAGGTTTTTATTTCCACGCCTTCACGTTGGGCCATGTGTTCGGAGGAGGGGTCAGGGCGGACATTGAACCCCAAAATAATGGCATCGGAGGCCGCCGCCAAAACCACGTCGGAATTATTGATCCCCCCTACCCCCGCATGAATAACGCGCACGCTGATTTCCTCGTTGCCCAACTTCATCAAAGATTCCTTGACAGCCTCGAGGGAGCCCTGCACGTCGGCTTTAAGCACGATCGGCAATGATTTAATTTTCCCGGCTTCTGCTTGTTTGTGAAATTCTTCCAAGGAGAGATGGTGCCGCGCCCGACGGGCTTCAGTGTCGGCAATGACCTGGCGACGTTCGGCAATTTCCCGGGCTTCCCGGTCGGAGGAAACAACGACCAGTTTGTCTCCCGCCATGGGCGTTCCGGAAAGGCCCAAAATCTCAACGGGAAAGGCGGGGCCCGCGTCTTTTACGCGAACACCATGATCATCCACCAAGGCGCGAATTTTCCCAGCGTTCACGCCACAGAGAAACGAATCCCCCACGCGCAACGTCCCTTTTTGAATCAATACGGTGGCCACCGGCCCGCGGCGAGGGTCCAGTTTCGCTTCAACCACCACCCCCTGGGCCGGTCGGTGGGGATTGGCTTTCAGTTCCAACAGTTCCGCTTCGAGCAAAATCATTTCTAATAGTTTATCGATGTTGGTTTTTTGTCGCGCCGAGACCTCCACCATCACCGTTTTACCACCCCAATCCTCGGCCAAAAGGCCCAAAGCGCCCAGCTCCTGTTTAATGCGTTGGACATTGGCGGTGGGTAAATCGCATTTGTTGATCGCCACAACAATAGGAACGTTCGCCGCTTTTGCGTGATCGAGAGCCTCCACGGTTTGAGGCATCACCCCATCGTCGGCGGCCACAACGAGAACCACGATGTCCGTGGCTTGGGCCCCACGACTTCGCATGGCAGTAAACGCTTCATGGCCCGGCGTGTCCAAAAAAGTCACCACGCCTTTTTCGGTCGTCACCTGATAAGCGCCGATGTGTTGGGTGATTCCCCCCGCCTCTTTTTCCGCCACACGGGCGGATCGAATGGCGTCCAGCAAAGACGTCTTCCCGTGATCCACGTGTCCCATGACCGTCACCACCGGCGGCCGAGGCTTCAACGCGGCGGGATCGTCCAAAGGAGCAATGGCTTCATCGGTCAAAAGAGATTTGATCTCCACATCAAAATTAAACGCGTCGGCCGCAAGCGTGGCGGTGTCGGTGTCCAATCGTTGATTCAAGTTCGCGATCACGCCTAAGCCGAGCAGTTTCTTCAGTAGATCCGGAATTTTCACATTCATCTTTTCGGCCAATTCTTTAACAGTGACGCTTTCGCTGATTGAAACTTTTGGGCGAACGACGGCAGGGGCGATCACCACGGGTTTCACAGCCGGAGGCGGTTTTGGAAGAACGATGGCCGCCGGCGGCGCGCTCGCCTTGACAGGTTCTTTCACGACAGGCGCTACCGGTACGCCGACCGCCGGTGCAGGAGCCGGTGGAATAACCGGTGCCGCCGCCAGGGCCCCCCCCAGGTTCACGACCGGACCCGCCGGCGCGGGAGCGCCGCCCCCATCGACTTTCTTTTTCGATCGTGGTTTCACTGAAACCGCCGCTTCTTTCGCCACACTCTTTTTTACTTTGGGAGCGGCCGGAGCGGACGCAACCGCTTTCGCTTTTTTCTTTACGGCCCCGCCCTCTTTCAAAATTTTCTCCTCCACCGTTTTCTTGACGGCTGGTTTCGCTGAGGCTTTAACAGTTTTTTTCTTCGCTTCGGTCATGGGGTCACTCGTGGGATTCGGGTTGAACCGCGCTTTTCTCACGCGGTTCTTTTTCCGGAACATCCGATGGCACTGCCTCGGATTTTTTTGCCAAATACGCCTGGGCGGCTTCGATTATTTTCCGCGGTCTTTTCACCGATGCCGGACAACGCCGTCAAATCGTCCGGTTTGGCATGGGCCAGACGGGCCACATCGGCCCATCCCCCTTTCTGCAGGGCCTCGGCGGTTTTCGGCCCGACCCCGTCCAGTTGGGAGAGTTCGTCTACCGTCGCTTGCGCATTGGCCTGGGCGGCTTCCCGCTTTTGGCCTTCCGACCGAACATCCAAACTCCAACCGGTCAATTTGTTCGCTAACCGAACGTTTTGCCCCGCTTTGCCAATGGCCAAAGAAAGCTGGTCATCCGCCACCAATACTTCGGCCCGTTTTTCAACGTGGCTCAGCAACCGAACCATCAAAGGTTTCACGGGAGACATGGCGTTCCCAATAAAGGTTTCGGTGTCCGGCGTATACGCCACCAGATCAATCCGCTCCCCCTGCAACTCATTGATGATCGGCCGAACGCGGGACCCTTTCACCCCCACGCAGGCCCCCACCGGATCCACCTTGGGATTATTGCTACGCACCACAACTTTCGAGCGAAATCCGGGCTCCCGAACAACGTTCACGACTTCCACCGTCTTTTCATAAATTTCTGGAACTTCCTGTTCGAACAACCGTTTCACAAAATCCGGATGGGCACGGGTTAAAATAATTTCTGGCCCCCGCTGACTGCGTTCCACTTTTAAAATCAAGGCGCGAATGCGATCCGCCACCGCCCAATGTTCCCGCCGAACCTGTTCCCTCACGGGCATGATGGCTTCCGAACCCCGCCCCAAATCCACGACGATGTTCCGGCTCAGAAACCGGAGCACCGTACCGTTGATCATGGTGCCTTCTTTGGGTTTGTATTCGGTGAACAGGCTTTCGCGCTGGGTTTCGCGAACTTTTTGAACCAACACCTGTTTGGCCGTCTGGGCCGCGATGCGAGCGAAATCGCGAGCGTCCACGGGAATTCGAAGTTCGCTCCCTTCCACGACGCCGTTCGTCACCCGAGCGGCTTCAGCCGCCGTGATTTCAACAACCGGGTTGGTCACCGTTTCGACAATCGTTTTCACCACATATGCCTGAATTCCCCCGGAAACACGGTCAATGGCGGCGACCACATTAACCATCTGCCCCGCGTGTTTACGATAGGCAGACACCAGGGCCTGTTCGACCATTTTAAGAATTTCCTCTTTGGGAATCCCTTGGTCTTTTTCAATTTGTTCCAACGCTGAAATCAGTTCGTTATTGCTCACGTGGGTGACCTCTCAACATTTATCGGTGGATCTAATTTCGCTGACAGGATCTCGCTTAGAGGAATCTTAACGATTCCGTTCGTCCGATCCAATAACACCAGATTCTCGTTTTCAAACCCTTCAATGCGTCCATGAAAATGGCGCTGATTATTAAGCACTGCCGCCGTTTTAATGATGGCGTCGATCCCTTTAAACCGCTCAAAATCTACCCGTTTCTTTAAGGGCCGAGCCAATCCGGGAGAAGAGACCTCTAAGGAATAGGCGCGTGAAATGAAGCCGCTTTCCTCGACCAACGTTCCCAGCCGATCGCTCCATTCCACACACTCTTGAAGCCCAAAACCGCCCTCTTTATCGATAAAAAAACGCAACACCCAACCATTTTCTTCCGGCCGAAACTGGACGTCCACCAACTCACACCCAGCCCCCAAGATCAAGGGTTCCGCTAACGCCGAAATGTCGTCCTCAACCCCCATACCACCTGACCCCCAAAAAATAAAAAAAGTGGCCCAGGTTCAGCCACTGATAGTGATCCTACAAAAAACAACGCCCCCCCGCAATGCAAAAGTTTGAGGCCTGAAGGGCTGGTAGAATGTCGCATGGGCTTCCAGCCCATGCGATTTTACATGGGCAGGCCGCTCCTACGCGGCAATTCCGCTAGTGCGGTCGGACCCCCCCCGTGCCATAAATCCTCAATTTCATTGATTTGGGGAAGCCCCTCGGGTGGAGAATACTCATTTCGGGCCCGGTTCTTGAAGGAAAAATAAAAGTTTCAGGTTGACCACATCAATGAGGTCTCCCTCTTTGAGGGGGACTTGGGATTGGTCCATGAGGATGTCGCCGTTGAGTTTTACGGTTTTTTCTTTTAACGCGGTGAGGTGATACCCATCAGACTTTTTAGCGATGCAGGCCGCCAGGTCGGGGGCGAACAGGCCCTTTAATTTCACCTGGGCTTGGTCGGATTTGCCGATGTATGTGGTCATTTGATTGAGCGGCGTGGGTGGAGCGGAAGGTCCCGACAACGATCTCAAACAACCCAGTCGTTCCGCGCCTTTGGGGACGGGGGGCGGTGCGGCCATAATCACCGTGGCATCCGATGAAACAGGCGTTGCGGTCTTCCCGGGCGCGGGGACCAAAACTTCCTCGTTATTAAAAAATTCCACCGTGTGTTTGGCGATGGCCAAAATGTCCTTGTGATGAAACGGCTCCCGTTCCAGACGATGATCCCTTAAAAACGTGCCGTTGGTGCTTTTTAGGTCTTCCACAAAATAGCCTTTCCCCTCTTTAACGATACGGCAATGACGGCCGGACACGGCGGGGTTATCGATCACCAAGTCGTTGTCGGGTTTTCGTCCCACGGTGGTTTCGTCTTTTTCCACCGTGAGTTCTTTCACCAGCGCACCATTGAATTTTAGGAGAAGTTTTATCATCGGAGTTCCCTTTTTTATGATTTCTTTGTCGTTGCCCCAATCTGACCAACCGCGAAAAACGACTTCCTCAGCAACGGTGCCCGACAAATCGGGCAACGGCAAAATCCCAAGACTTCCAAATCAGGATCTTTTTAATATCTTTTCGCGCCAAACTGAAATCATTCGATCGAAATACCGTTCTTTCTTGATCAGACCGGCGGCCACCGTAACGTTGTCTCGGCCGCCCCGTTCGAGCGCCAAGCCCACGAGCGACTGGCACACCCGAACCGGCTCTTTGGACTCTTTCACCATACGAAAAATGTCTTCGTCTTCCACCATTTTCGTTAAACCGTCTGTGCAAAGGAGTGCCACATCGCCATCGCGGACGGTCGGTTCCATGGCGTCGATGTCAACGGTGGCCCCCACGCCCAGGGCGCGGGTTAAAATGTTTTTGTCTTCGGACCTTTCGGCCTCCGACGCTGAAATCATCCCTTGCGCGACCTGTTCGGCCACGAGCGAATGGTCTCGCGTCGCCGCGATCATCCGTCCCGCTCGAATCAAATAAAAGCGACTGTCCCCCACATGAATCACCGACACCCGTTCGCCGTTGATCAAAGCCGCCACGATCGTTGTCCCCATCCCGCGCCGTTCGAAGCGTTCCTGGGACGCGCGAAAAACCACATCGTTGGCGACGTTGACGGCCGCGGCCAGAAGCTTCGTCCGATCGGACCAATGGGGCGCAGGAACCCCGAACACAGGAATAATACCGGTTTTAAGTCCCCGGGACACCTGTTCCCGAATGACCTCCACCGCTAAACGGCTCGCCACCTCTCCGGCGGCATGGCCTCCCATGCCGTCCGCCACAATCACCAACCCTAAATCGTCGTCCCACAAACAAGAATCTTCGTTCGACTTTCTCACTTTCCCGGTGTCCGTCAGAACGGTCGCCAGCATTTTCATGGGGGAGTCCCTCCCGAAAGCTGAACAGTGCCGTCGGCTCCGCCCCCAGCGGGGGTCGCTAAATCCGAAGCCGGACGTTCTTCGTTTTTCTGGAGGGCCTCCCTCAATTCTTTTGCCATTTCTGACCCCCGCTGATAACGGCGGTCAGGATCCTTGGTGAGCGCACGGTTGATCACGGCGTTCAACGGCCCAGTGATGCGGTCGGGCCTTTTCAGGCGGGGATCCGGATGGTTTTCGTTGGCGATCAGGAAAAGCAAGGTCGCGATGCTTTCCCCCTCGAACGGCTTTTCGCCCGCCAACATTTCGTAGAGCATCACGCCCAAGGAAAAAAGGTCCGAGCGGCCGTCGATTTTCTTCCCAGAGAGCTGTTCCGGAGACATGTAACTGGGCGTACCCAACACCGTCCCCGTCGCCGTTTTTGAGGTGGACGCGATGCGCGCGATGCCGAAATCCGTCACACGCAAGGTTCCGTCTTTTAACCGCATGATGTTGGCGGGTTTAATGTCGCGATGGACCACCCCGTGGGCGTGGGCGTAATCGAGGGCATCGGCGATGAGCGCCACATATTCCACCAACTGGGTCACGGGAAGAAGGTTGGCTTTTTCCACATACTTTTTTAAATCTTCCCCGTCCAAGAGTTCCATGGCGATGAACGAAATCTCACCGTCTTCGCCGGCGTCAAAGATCCGAATAATGTTGGGGTGATTTAACGTCCCGGCGGATTCCGCCTCGCGGAAAAACCGTTCGCGGATCGCTTTCACGGATTCGGCATCCCCCTCGTCTTCGAACCGAAGGGTTTTGATCGCCACGGACCGATTGATTTTTGGGTCCCGCCCCAAATACACCACCCCCATGGCGCCCCGCCCCAGTTCCTTTTCGATTTCGTATCGCCCCAGGGTGGGTTTGGCGGCTCCCGCGCCGAACACCACGGTGCCTCCCTGTTTTCCTCCCAGACCGCCGGAAAAACCTCCCGATTCGCTGGCCTGTTTCGCCGCTTTGGATCGTTCCTGTACATCCTTGAAATCAGGATCCGCCGAAATCACGTGGTCGTAGACCACCCCGGCCTTGCCGAACTGCCGTTTCCGCTCAAAGTCCAGAGCCAAGTTGTAGAGCACTCCTTTCATATCGGCGTCCACGGGGCATTTGCGAAGTTTCTCAAAAGCCATATCCAAAAGCCCTTGGGTTTGATAGGACAGGCCGAGACTCTTGTTCGTCTCGATGCTTTGGGCTTCCGCGAGTTCTTTGCGCATCTCCGTAAAGAAGAACCGGCGCACCGTCACAACGCCATAGGTAAAAATCAACACCGCCACGGGATAAAAGATTTTTATCCACCAGTTCTTGGCCAAAAAGAGATACCACCCCGCGCCCACAGTGATCAGAAGAAACCCCAGCGTCACCAACAACGCCGTCCTGGCTTTGAGACGCGGAAGTCCCAACGTCACGAACAGGCCAATCAAGGCCAACCACAGGTATTCGGCGCGCGGCGCCCAGCGGGGCCGGGACAAAAAGTTTCCTTCCCAAATATTTCGAAGCGACGAAAGGAGAAGACCGTTGAACTGAAACGCCGAATCCACCGGCGTTACAAAGGAACTTCCAATCGCCGTGTCCGTGATACCGACCAACACAAGTTTGTCTTTGAACGTGCGGGACGGAATGCCCCCCGTGGCACGGAGAACATCCACAGCGGAGTCTGTTTTTATATTGTTCATCTTGCCAGAGAACTTAATCAGCATTTTGGATTCCCGGTCGAGGGGGATCACCCGTTTACCGACAACAATTTCCCGGCCCGGACGAACGATGATGTCTTTATTTTTTAGATTCATCGCCACCCGCGCCATCTGGAGCGGCAATGAAGGCACGGCCTGACCTCGACACACCATCACCGGAGCTTCCCGCCGAACAACGCCGTCCGAATCTTGAATAACCGTCGCATGGCCCAACCCTTCCACACGCTTTGAAAAGTCATTTAACGGTAAAAGCGGTGCGGCCCCTTCGGGTAAGGTCCCTGCGGCGGGCCCTTCGACTTGGGCTTGCAGGAGCCCCCTGTTTTTGAGCCGATCCAAAACCTCCTGAGGCTCTTCCCCCCCTCCCCGGCCAAGGGAACGGAAAATAAAGGAAAGCACAACACGCTTGGCGCGGGAAAGCGCGTCCCTCAAATGAGCATCGCTGTCCAGTTCGAGGGAGGCCTCCGCCAACGTCTCTCCAAAACCGCGAAGGTCACCAAAAGGATGGTCCTGGACCTCTTTTTGATATTTTCGATCTTTACGTAGCCGTTGAAGAAGGGGCCGAAAAGCGCCTTCTTCCGTTTGAAGAATCGTGGAATATTCCTCTTTAAGATCTCGGAGGGCGACAAGCCCATGATTCTCGTCCGGTTCTGAAAAAATAATCGCGCACCCCAAAGCGCGGGGTTCACCTGCGGCAATCCGAGTCAACAGTTCAGCCACCACACTGCGGGGCCAAGGCCAACGACCCAGCGCCTCGATAGAGGAAGAATCAATGGCCACAAGTCGAATATCCTCCGAGGTCGGAGGCGTTTTAGCGCTTCGGACGCGAAGATCGTAAAGTTTGTGCTCAAGAGATTCAGTGAAAGGGAAAGAAAGAAAAGAAAGAATGACAGCCGACCCCGTAAACACAAGGCCCACCACGGCATCCCACCCGAGAAAGCGTTTCATAGGAAAACGACAAAACCCCTCAGGCGGGGGGAGAGGGCCCCTCTGAAGCTAATCTGAAATTTTTGATTGACCCAGCCTTTCCGCCCGGGGGGGCTCGAACATTCTGTTCCGGACCCTCTCGATGGAAACCCCACGCCCACCGAGGAATCCCGACTAAACATGTCCCACCGATGGCGGGGGAACCTTGGCCCGCACCCGGGCCGCCACTTTTTCGCGCAAGGACAGTTCCAACCCCGGATTTTCACGGAGGAACCGTTTAAAGGTGTCGTGGGGGACCATAAGGACTTCAGTGTCGTCCGATGTGGCGCGAACCGTTACGTCGGACGTGGTGGAATCAAGGAGGGAAATTTCTCCAAAAAAATCGCCGGCTTTCAAATCGCCAAGACAGGTTTTGTTGCCCCCGACTTTGGCGAACCCCTGGGCGCTTCCGGTTTTAAGAATAAAGAAGTTGTGGCTGATCTCTCCCTGAAACAGGACGGTCTGCCCTTTTTTGAACGTTTGGTGTGAGAGTTCCGCGGTGATCTGTCGGATTTTTTCGTCAGCGAAGTAAGACAAAATATTGACGTTTCTCTTGATGAACAGCGTATCGTCAAACGGCATACCGCCCTCCTCAGGGAATGGTTAGGCGGTGGGTTTCCCCCTTTTTGCGAGGAGGACAGCCGTCGCCTGATCCAGAGCCACATCCATCGATTCGGCGGCGCTTCGGCCTTTGATCTCCACTTGGCCCAGCGCCATTTTCTTTTCACCAACGGTGATCCGCCAGGGGATTCCCCCCAAATCGGCGTCTTTAAATTTGACACCCGCCCGTTGGTCACGGTCGTCCACCAAAACGTCCAACCCCGCGGCGACGAGTTCTTTCTCCAACCGCTCGGCGGCGTCCATCAACCGCGGTTCGGCCACGTTCATCGGCAAAATCAGCACATCAAAGGGCGCCAAGGATTCCGGCCAGACAATGCCGTTGGCATCGTTCGACTGTTCGATGGCGGCCGCCACCACCCGGCTGACGCCAATGCCGTAACATCCCATGATGAAGGGGGACTTCGTCCCCTTTTCGCTCAAAAATCCAGCGTTCATCGAGGTCGAGTATTTCGTTCCCAACTTGAACGCGTGGCCGACTTCGATGCCCTTAAAGAAGCATAATGCAGATTTGCATTTTGGGCAAGGGTCTTTTTCAACCACCATGCGAATATCCCCCACCTGGTCCGGAACGAAGTCCCGGCCCGGGGTGACGTTTCGAAGATGAAAGTCGGTTTTGTTCGCGCCCGAAATCCCGTTCACAAGGCCCATGACGCTTGCGTCAGCGACGAGCATGGCTTTCAGGTTCAGGGGCCCCGCGAATCCCGGTTCGCATCCCGCCACTTGGCGATAGACGTCATCCCCGGCTTTAAAAAGGGTTTTCGCGTTCAAGAACCGTTTAAATTTATGTTCGTTGATGTCCCGGTCTCCCCGGAGCAACGCCACCACGGGTTTGCCGTCCGCCATGTAGAACACGGTCTTAATGAATTTCTCTTTCGGCGCGCCCAACAGTTTCGCCACGGCGTCCACCGCTCCGACCCCAACGGTAGGCACTTCTTCTATTGGAAGAAGCGGTTCTGCCGGCGGCTGTTCCGGAGGGAGACACTCGGCGCGTTCCACGTTGGCGGCATACCCACACGCGGGACAGGAGGCAATAAACTCTTCTCCTGTTTCGGCCAACACCATGAACTCGTGGGAAAAATTCCCACCGATCGATCCCGTGTCCGCCTCCACAGGCCTAAATTTCAAGCCACAGCGGGTAAAAATACGCGTGTAGGCCGCCAGGATGTCGCGATAGGTGGCTTCGGCGCTGGCTTCATCTGCGTGGAACGAATAGCCGTCTTTCATATAAAATTCTCGCGCCCGCATCACGCCAAAGCGAGGGCGGATCTCATCGCGAAACTTCGTGCCAAACTGGTAAAGCAAAAGAGGGAGTTCCCGATACGAGCGAACCTCGCGCCGGACCAAATCGGTGATGACCTCCTCTGCCGTGGGAGCCAGACAAAATTCAGTGTCTTTCCGGTCTTTGATGCGCAACATTTCTCGGCCGTACAACTGCCAGCGGCCTGTTTCCTCCCACAAATCTTTGGGCTGAACCACCGGGAGCCACACCTCTTGCCCCCCCGCGCGATCCATTTCTTCCCGCACGATGCGCTCCACTTTTCGAAGAACCCGCAACCCCACCGGAAGCCATTCGTAGAGCCCGCTGGCCACTTTGCGGATCATCCCCGAACGAAGCATCAACCGCGCCGACACGGTGTCGGCATCGGACGGCAAATCTTTGAGCGTGGGCAATAAGTATCGGGAAAGGCGCATGGTTTTATCTCGAGAATCGATTCGGGGTCGTCGGCTTTGATCGGAGCCGCTGGACATCGGAAAAAGTGGCAAAGACGAGGATTCCCAAGAGGAGTGAGAGTCCCACCATGTTGGCGGCTTGAACAACCCGGCGACTCACGGGTTTACGAAAAATCCCCTCCCACAAGAAAAAAACCAAATGTCCCCCGTCCAACATGGGAATGGGAAACAAGTTAAACAACCCAATTCCCAAAGAAATGAGCGCGATCAGAAAAAGATAATCCTGAATTCCGCTTTGGGTCGATTTGGAAATAATGTTGGCGATCCCGATGGGGCCGGAAAGTTCAGGTTTTTCACGATTCACGATTTTGTCACCCAAATAGGTGAGCGTGTGTTTGGTCCAGAAAACCGTCTGTTGCGCTCCCGCCACCAGGGCGTCCCCCAAAGGCAGGGAAGCATACAAGACGATCGGGGAAATCCCAATCAACCCTTGTCCCGAGGTGGGAGCCCGAACCGGAGTCACGACGAAATCCAGAACCGTCCCGCCGTTACGCATCACTGAAAGTCGAACGGGGGTCTCCGGGTTGAGGTGGATCTTGTCGGCCACTTCCGCCCAGGTGGTCACGGGCGTCTCGTTCACCGATTGGATGCGGTCGCCGGTCATAAGACCTGCGCGTTGAGCAGGATACGCGTCCACCAGTTCGCCCACCACGGGTTCCAGGGAAGGTTTCGGTTGACCCCACAGAAGGAATACAAAGCTGAAAAGGCAATACGAGAGCACGTAGTTCATGGCGGGCCCGGCCACCACGATCGGAATGCGACGGTACCAGGGTTTCGCATAAAATTCCCGAGAATCCTTGACCGCCCCCGGATCACCCCCCGGTTCCATTTCCCCCGCCATCCGAACCTCGCCGCCCAGAGGGATCCACGCCACGCAATACCGTGTTTCCCCCCATTGAAATCCAAACAGTTCAGGTCCAAGACCAAACGAAAAACGGTCCACCCTCACCCCCGATTTTTTGGCCACAATGAAGTGACCGAACTCGTGCACGAACACCACGATTCCAAACGCAAACGCGACACCCAACACACTGATTAGAAAGCCCATTTTTTCGACCTCTCTTTATGTTGATGTTTACCCGATTTATCGAGCGAGTTCAACTTCATCCCAGTCAGGGGAAATGACAAAACCGACAACGCCGCCGCTTCACGCCGCGCCCATCCGTCCGCCGCCAAAATCGCCGACAATCCAACCTTTCCATGGGAACCCTTAAACCGATCCATGACCTGACGGCACAATTTCGGGATCCCTGTAAACGGGATCCGTCTCTCCAAAAAGGCCTGAACCGCCACTTCGTTGGCTCCATTAAAAACGGCCGGCCAAGCCGCCCCCCGACGGCCGGCGTCCAACGCCAGCGACAAAGAGGGAAACCGCTTGAAATCCGGCGCATAAAATTCCAATTTTTGAATCTCCTCCAGTTCGAGAGGGCGCACCGGGCCCGGTTGCCGTTCCGGAAAGGTGAGGGCGTATTGGATCGGAAGACGCATGTCTGGGTGGGACAACTGCGCAAGCATTGTCCCATCCACAAACTCAACCAAAGAATGAATAATCGATTGAGGATGGATCAGAATATGAATTTTTTCCAAAGGCACCCCAAACAGGTGGTGGGCCTCGATGGCTTCCAACCCCTTATTGGTCAAGGTCGCACAATCAATCGTAATTTTTCGGCCCATTTTCCAGGTCGGGTGGTTGAGAGCCTCTTCCACGCCAACGGTCGAAAGCGATCCTTTTCGACGATAAAACGCGCCCCCCGACGCGGTCAGAATGAGCCGGCGAATGCCAACGCTGGAACCGCCCGCTAAACATTGAAACAGGGCGGAATGTTCGCTGTCCACAGGGATAATCCGTCCCCCATACCGATGAGCGGTGGCCATCACGATCTCGCCCGCCACGATAAGGGCCTCCTTGTTCGCGAGCGCCACATTTTTCCCTTCCCGGAGCGCGGCCAAAAGAGGCGTCAGCCCCACAGCGCCCACCACCGCTGACAAAACCAAATCGACCCCCGAGAGAGACGCCCCCCGAACCAATCCGTCTACGCCAAACGCCACCTGAAGTTTAATGCCGAGCCCCCGCGCCCAGCGCGTCAGATGCGCCGCCGATTCGCCATCGCCGACAATCGCCAAAGCGGGATGGAAAACCCGAATTTGTTTTTTCAACAAAGCCACGTTGGAATGGGCCGAGAGAGCGGTCACACGGAAGGATTCCCCGGCTCGGTTCAACCGCCGCACAACGTCCAATGCGTTCACACCAATCGACCCGGTGGACCCAAGAACCGATATCTTTCTCATCCCACTTTCCCTAAGGAGATCATGTAGAAATAAAGAAACGGCGCCGTTAAAAGGAAAGAATCAAAACGGTCCAAAACCCCACCGTGGCCCGGTAAAAGAGCGGAAGAATCTTTGACCCCAAAACAGCGTTTAATTAAAGACTCCGTCAAGTCAGACACTTGAGCCAGGGCCCCCAACACGGAGGCGAGAACCAAAATTTCCCCTCTTCCGAAAAGGTCTTTCATAAAAAGTTCGCGAAGCGCCAGAGACAGGAGAACGCCGGCCACAAGACCGCCCACAGCGCCTTCCCATGATTTTTTAGGACTAATGGCCGGGGCCAGACGATGTTTTCCTATAGAGATTCCAACAAAGTAGGCCGCCGTGTCTTGAGTCCAAATGAGCACAACCAAAAACACCGCCGCTAAAAAACCCCCGTTCATCAAAGTCCCGTTGGTGCCCCGCAACTCGCGTAAGAGCGCCAAATAGCCCAAGGGCCAAACAATGAGAAGTATCCCCGTGAAAGACATGGCCAAACGGAGCATGGAAAGTCCTTTGTCTTTCCGTGCCATTTCGCGCAGGATCATAAGCAGGAGCGCCAACATCACCGCGAAGGCCGGCGCCTGGGACACAAAGGGAACCGTGGGACGAACCCCCGGAAAAACCATCGACAACGCAACGCCCGCCCCTGCGGCGATGCCCACGCTTCCCTGGGTGGCGTACCCGCCTTCCTCCGCGACCCGGTGGAATTCCCAAAGGGCCAACACGATCAGG
The DNA here is from genome assembly GCA_016714745.1 of Elusimicrobiota bacterium. GTDB lineage: Bacteria > Elusimicrobiota > Elusimicrobia > FEN-1173 > FEN-1173 > JADKHR01. The sequence goes on from JADKCG010000005.1 coordinate 66,207, forward strand.
ATAAACATGAACGCCAAAAACGGAACGTTCCCCAGATAAAGCACCCAAAGAAAAACAGGGGCCAGAACAAGCGCCGTCAAAACACGGGGAAGGACCATGACGTCAGGCTCTCCCGAACCGGCGTTCTCGCCGTTGATAATCCAAAAGCGCTGAGAGAAACTGTTCACGTCGGAAATCCGGCCAGTTGGTGGAAGTCACGTGAATCTCCGTGTAAGCGGCTTGCCAGAGAAGAAAATTAGAAAGGCGGAATTCCCCGGACGTTCGAATCATTAAATCCGGGTCCGGGAGGGGTGCGGTTTGAAGATGACGGGAAATGGTTTCCTCTGTGACGGGCTCGCCCGCATGAAGAGCGGATTGAACAGCGTCCACAATTTCTTGTCGCCCCCCATAATTGAGGGCCAAGGTTAAAACCACACCGCGGTTGTTCGACAGAAGATCCCGCGTCTGTTTCAGTTCTTTGCGCACAAACGCCGGAAGCGCTTCGGCCCGCCCGATGGTCCGGAGTTGAACCCCGTTTTTGTTAAGTTCCTTCGCTTCCCGCCGAAGGGTGTGGGCGAGAAGCGTCATGAGACCCCGCACTTCGGCCGCCGAACGCGACCAGTTTTCTGTCGAGAAAGCATAAAGCGTGAGCGCCTCGATTCCCCATTCCCCCGCCAAACGAACCACTTCTCTAACGCTTTCGGCCCCGGCCCGATGCCCCATCAACCGGGGATACCCCCGTTCTTTGGCCCAACGCCCGTTGCCGTCCATTATAATCGCCACGTGCCGGGGCATCTTGGATCGGTCAAGACCTTCCGGCAAAGTCAACTTAGACAGTGAGAATTTCCTTTTCTTTGGAGGTTAGAATGTCGTCAATTCGTTTGATGTGGGCGTCCGTGATCCCCTGGAGTGCCCCCTCAGCGGATTTTCTTTGATCTTCGGTCAAAACCTTGTCTTTTTTCGGCTTTTTTTATTTTCTCCATGGCGTCTCGGCGATCGTTGCGAACAGCCACGCGAAAGTCTTCGGAAGTTTTTCGGACAACTTTGACCATTTCTTTGCGCCTTTCTTCCGTGAGAGTGGGGATGACGATCCGGATCAGTTTTCCATCATTATTCGCCGTCAAGCCCAGGTCGGACATTGAAATGGCTTTTTCAATGGCGTGAAGAGCGCCCACGTCCCAGGGTTTCACTTCGATGGTACGTCCGTCCGGAACGCTGACCGCGGCGACCTGCTTCATGGGCGTCATCGTACCGTAATAATCCACCTTGATGTGATCCAACAGGTTCCCCGTGGCGCGACCGGAGCGAATGGAGGAAAACTCCTGAATCATCTTGTCGATTGACTTTTTCATCTTGTCTTCAGCTTCTTTGAAGACGGGCTGGAGGGAAGGAGCAATGTTAGACATGGGACGAACCTCGAAGGTTAAGGCGTGACGAGCGTTCCGACGTTTTCACCCGCAATCGCCCGGCGGATATTGCCGAGCTCTTTGAGACTGAAAACTCTGACTGGGATTTTATTCTCCAAACACAGGGAAAGCGCCGTGGCGTCCATAACGCCCAACTGGTCCCGCAACGCCTGGAGAAGGGTGAGGCTTTTATACTTTTTGGCGGCGGGGTTGATGTGGGGATCCGAGTCGTAGACCCCATCCACCTGCGTGGCTTTCAACACGACGCCCGCCTCAATTTCAGAGGCGCGAAGTGCCGCGGCGGTATCCGTTGAGAAAAAAGGATTGCCTGTCCCAGCGGCAAAAATCACGATGCGCCCTTTCTCCAAATGGCGAATGGCTCGGCGCCGAATGTAGGGTTCGGCCACCTTCGCCACCTCCATGGCCGAAAGCACCCGGGTGGGGGCGCCGGTTTTTTCTAATGCGTCTTGAAGCGCCAGCGCATTGACCAGGGTGGCCAACATCCCCATCTGGTCGGAGATCACGCGATCGAGCTCTTTGCCTTTCCCGCGTCCGCCCCGCCAAATGTTTCCACCGCCGACCACCACGGCAATTTGATGATGGGCCCGCCGGGCAGAGCTGATCTCGTGGGCAATTTGAAACAACGCATCAACGTCAATGCCTCCCCCCCCCGCGCTTCCCAAAAGGGATTCACCGGAAAGTTTGAGGACAACGCGCCGAACGCGGGGAATCCCCTTCATCTTTTTAATCTTCTTCACCCACTTTCAGACGAATAAAACGGCGCGGGATCAACGTGGCCCCCACTTTTTTGGAGATGAGGTCCACCACCTGGCCCACCTTCATTGTTTTTCCGCCCTCAACGGGTTTAACGAAGTCTTGTTCCATCAAGCAAAACTGACCGTAATACTGCTGAACTTTTCCTTGAACGATCTTGTCCCAAATTTTTTCGGGCTTGTTTTCCCGCCGTGCTTGTTCTTTGGCGATCGAAGATTCCTGCTCGATCACGTCGGCAGAAACGTCTTCCTTCCGAACAAAACGAGGGCTCGCCGCCGCGACCTGCATGGCAAGATGGCGCATCAGCGGCAGATTTCCAAGCGGGGTTCGCCTGCGCCGCAGACCGCGCCAATTCGGTGAGGAAACCTTGAAAATCGTCGGTCCGCGCCACGAAATCCGTTTCGCAATTCAATTCCAGCAGCACCGCGGTCTTCCCGGATGAATCCACAAAGGAGGTGACCAACCCGTCTCCGGTCACGCGCCCCGCGCGTTTGGCCGCCGAAGCCGATCCTTGTTCCCGCAGGACCACCACCGCCTTGTCAAAATCCCCGCCCGTCTGAGTCAACGCACGTTTACAATCCATCAAGCCCGCCCCGGTTTTTGCCCGAAGCTTGCCCACCAATTCGCTGGAAATCTCTGCCATGTCAACGACCTCCTCAGATTGTGATCGCTCCCTGATAATGCGTCCGCCGGGCCCCTTCGCGGAATGAACCCGTGTCACGGCCTGGAGCCCGCAACCATCCTCTTTAAGACGCGGTCACCGTTTGATCCCGGCAGACGTCAAAACAAATCTTTCCTTATTTCCCGGACGGCACAACATCCACCGTCAACGCGGAAGGCTCCAATTCCTCGGTTAAGTCGATTTCTTGATCAGAGGAATCGATCACGCCCGCCGGTTGATCTTTGGGTTTCGCCGCTTGGCGTCCTTCAATGATCGTATCGGCAATCAATTTACAGAACAGGCGCACCGACCGAATGGCATCGTCGTTGCCCGGCATCGGATAATCAATCAAGTCCGGATCGCAGTTCGTATCGCAAATGGACACGATGGGGATTTCCATCCGCCGGCCTTCTGTGATCGCGGTGATTTCCTGAACCGGATCCACAACAAACATAACGTCCGGCAGACGCGACATCATTTTGATCCCGTCGAGAGATTTGGCCAACCGTTTAATTTCCTTTTCCCGACGAAGAGATTCTTTTTTTGACAGCGTATTAAATACCCCGCTCTGTTTCATGCGCTCTTGTTCCTGGAGGCGCTGAGCCGACCGACGGACTGTTTCAAAATTGGTCAACGTTCCTCCCAACCAACGGTCTCGAACGAACGGGCTTTCACAACGGGCCGCCTCTTGCGCGATGGCTTCACGGGCCTGTTTTTTCGTTCCGACAAACAGAAACACTTTCCCTTCAGGCCATCTGGCGAACATAGACAAGCGCCTTTTTTAGTTCTTTGACCGTTTTCTGAAGGTCAATAATGTGAATGTTGTTGCGGCTCCCGAAAATATATTTCGCCATTTTCGGGTTCCATCGACGGGTTTGATGTCCGAAATGGACGCCCGCTTCCAACAACGCTTTCATTGATACCGATGCCATGATTCCTCCTGAGTGTCGCGTCTTTGCTCAGCAAGGCAAAGAGCGCGCATACCGACGGTAAGCGATGAGGACGCCCGGGAACAAAAAGCCCGGCCAAAGGGCAGTTTGTGCCGCTCTCAAACGGACGCAAACGATGGTATGGAACCCGGGGGCTCCAAACGACGCGCGGTTTTTGTCCGCTCTTTCGAGCGGCCTCCATCCTCTTCTTTTCGCCGTCAGCCCCAATTGGGAACCCTGACGACAATCCAAGGATGTGTGAGATGGGGGGCCCTTCGGCCCCCTTTTTACAAAATTCCCGATCCCTTCCCCATCGGAAAGATGTCCCTATATTCCGACTTTTTTGTCGTTGCCCCATTTATAGGGGCGTTAGAATTGTCGGTTGGGGAGCGCGGGCGTCTCGCCCGCCTCTTTTGGCTTTTACTTCGGGGTGATTTTAATCGCCACCACGGGGCAAACGCTCTCGCACGCCATGCAGAAAATGCAGGCGTCTTCTTTCGCGGGAGCGGCCTTCCGGGCGGAAGCGGGATGCCCCGGCGAATCGACCCAGGCGAAAACGTTTTCCGGGCACGCGTCCAGACAAGCGCCGTCGGCAATGCAGAGATCGAAATCAACAGCCACCCACGTCCCGTGAATGCCGAGCTTTGCCGGAGGTTCAAAAGGGCTCCAAATTTGATATCCGAACTTCTCGTCGTTCTTCACGACTTTTTGATTTTTTTGAAAATCGGGATCAATGGCGGCCATGCGAGTACTCCCTTATTTAGTATTGAGTGAAACCGTAATCTACCACAAGAGGACGTCCCCTGTCAAGGCTCCAAAAATCGCGCCAACACGACGGAAATTTCAAACAACGCATAGGTCGGGACCGCCAGGAGCAATTGCGAAAAGACATCCGGCCCCGGGGTCAAGACAGCCGCGACAATCAAAATAAGAAGAATGGCGTGCCGACGGTAATGGGCCGAGCGTCGCCGCGCGAACGAACCCCAATGGGCCAAGGCCCCGATCACCACCGGGAGTTGAAACAGAGCAGTCCCAACCCAAACGACGTCCAAAGCGCAAACCCCACGCAGGCTTCCACCGAAAGAAAGGGACGAAGCGCGGTCGAGGAAAATCCCAACAAAAATCGTAGCCCCGCCGGCACAATCAGAAACCCCCCCAAAGCGGACCCCGCCGAAAAAAGCAGATACGACACCGGAAGCGCCCCCAACACGACCCGCCGCTCACTGATGGTCAGCGCCACGCCCACGAACCGCCACAGGTGGTAAATGACAAACGGCGCTCCCAAAACAAGCCCCAGGATCATGGACAATTTAAGCCGAACGGCGAATGCCTCCGTGGGCGCCAAGTAGACCATCGGCCCCGTCACCCGGGCCATTTGCTCAATCAACCGCTGACTCAAAAACCAGCCAGGCAAAACCATCCCCCCCACCCACGCAAAGCTCCAAACAAGCCGCACGCGAAGCTCCCCCAAATGTTCGACCAGAGGACGACCGCGATCCAAAGGGGTATCTGAGGGAAGGGAGGACAATTTTTTCTGAAGTTGCCCCATTTAGGGGACAGTCTTTTTAGGCGGCCGGTGGAGACGCGGGCGGAGGCAATGTTGAAGAAGGACGGTCGCCCTCCGCCTCCCCTTCTTTTATTCCTTTCTTAAACGCCGAAATCGCCTTCCCCAAACTTTTCCCCAACTCCGGCAATTTGTTCGGCCCAAAAACAAAATCGCAATCAACAAAACAAGAACAAGTTCCTGCCACCCCATTCCAAACATAAGATGTTCTCCTTAAACAAAATAGGCTTCTGAATTATTCCCCTCTATCCCTTTCTGTCAGACAATCGACGGGCCACATCGATTAAAAGGGTCCGGGCAGGGACGTCAGGAAGAACCTGAAGTTGGGCTTCGGCTTCTTTCAATAGGGATTGGACTTTTCCCTTGGAGCGATCGAGGACGCCGGACCGGCGAAGGTCAGCGATAAAGGCGTCGAGGCGGCCGTTGGGGCTTCGGAGAAATCATGGAACGCGCGGCGGGCGCTGTCCGTAGAAAGGCCGCTCGCGTAATCGATCAGCGGGAGCGTCATTTTCCCGTGGATCAAGTCGGTGTGGAGGGTTTTCCCCACCACGGCTTCGTCGCCTTCAATGTCCAAAATATCGTCGACGATTTGAAAGGCGACGCCCAGCCGATCCCCAAACGTCTCAAGCGCTTTCAAGGGCATCGGGAGAGAGACCGGCCAATAGTCCCCCGGCACGGCAAGACGCCGCCATCAGCGACGCCGTCTTTCGTTGAAGGAAAGTCAGGTATTGTTCTTCCGAGAGGTCGAATTTGTAGCGGTTTTCGTATTGGGCGATTTCGCCTTCGCACATGGACATGGTGGAACCGGCGAAGAGGGTCATGAAGTCCGGGACGGCCCAACGCCGCCAACCGATGAAACACTTCCAGGCATAGACGTGATCCCCCAAGAGAACCGCAGACCCTTCGCCAAATTTAACCCCCACCGTGGGGCGTTGACGACGGATCACAGCTTCGTCCACCAAATCGTCATGGACCAGGGTGGCGATGTGAATCATTTCCACCGCCAAGGCCGTTTGGCTCACCGCGCGACGGTCGGCCTTGCCAAATTGGGACGCCAGGAAGACCAAGGCGGGGCGGACGCGTTTGCCTGAGCCGGTCATCACGTAATCGGTCAACCGGGCCAGAAACCCCTGTTTTGAACCGAGACAACGTTTCAGGGCCTCGTCGATTTCTCGAAGAAAATCCGTCAACGCCCCCGCTGCGCCAGCGCGAAGAACCGGCTCCAGGATCTTTAAAGCTAGGGCCATACCGTTTTAACGAGAGCGAGCAGCAAATTCGGAAAAATCCCCGCCACCAACGTGAACGTCCCCGTCAGGGTCAAACAGGCCAACAGCGGGTTGGACAGAACACAGGTCCGTGCGGGTGGTCGTCCAAAAAACATCAGACGAACAATGGAAAATAATAGGCCAAAGAAATCACGCTATTGACAGCGCCCACCACCGCCAACCACACCAGACCCTGGGTTTGAAGAGTGGCGGAAAAGAGCGAAAATTTACCGATGAATCCCACAAGAGGTGGGATCCCCGTCAAAGAGAGAAGAAAAACGGTGGTCATTAACGCCAACGGCAAGGAACGGGAGGCCAAGCCGGAAAACCCTTCGATGGATTCTGTCCGGGCATCTTCGCCCACCGCTATCACGCTGGAAAAAGCGCCGAGGTTCATAAAAAGGTAGGCCGCCAAATAAACCAAAACAGACTGTATCCCGATAGAACCGCCCGCCACAATACCCATCATGACATACCCCATCTGCGCAACAGAAGAATAGGCCAACAACCGTTTCACGTTGGTCTGGCGAAGGGCCGCGAGGTTTCCCACCGTCATGGTGAGAGCGGAGAGCACAGCCAATAGAACTGTCACATGGAGCCCCCCATGGTTTTGGAAAAAACGGATCATCATGCCAAAAGCCGCGGCTTTGGGAGCCACTGATAAAAAAGCCGTGATCGGCGTCGGGGCCCCTTCGTAGACGTCAGGCGCCCACATATGAAAGGGCACCAGCGCGAGCTTAAACCCAAACCCCGCCAAAATAAAGAACAACGCGCCCGCCAGGGGGAGAACAGGAAAGAGCGCCGCGCCCTCCCCCGTCAATGAGACAAGAGAGGTACCGCCCGTCACCCCATAAAGGATCGACATACCAAACACCATGATCCCCGTGGAAAACGCGCCCACCACAAAATATTTCAACGCGGCCTCGCTGGAACGTTGGTCGTCCAGACAGAACCCCGTCAGAACAAAAGAACTCAAGCTGATCAGCTCGATCGCAATCAAAATCATAAGAAAATCCGTCGCAGACACTAAGAGAAACAAACCCACCGTCGACAGAGAAGAAGGAGAGCCGAAAAGGTTCCCCAATGAAAGGGCTTTTCCTGATTCCCTGAAAATCCACTGAAACCTGAACTGAGCGCCAACACCATCAAAACCGCCCCTCCCAAAAGAACTTTCAGGAACCGCGCCGTCGCGTCCAGGGTCAGCATGTTGAACGCCGTGCCTTCTCTCGATGTCAACGCCAACAGAGAAGCGCCCACGAGCGCTGAGACGGTGACGGCCAAGGAAAATCCTCTGCGTTCCTGGCGGCCATCATCCACCAAAAGCAGAAGTACGGCGGCCGCCGTGAGCAAAAGTTCCGGAAATAAAAGGGGGAGGACAGCGATCATCGGTTTTCCATCATAAGGAGCCGACCCTTATTTCCCCACCACATGGAGAATCAGCTGTTCCAGGGTGGGTCCCATTTTTTGTAGGAGAAAAGCCGGATAAACTCCGATCACGATGGTCAGGATCACGAGCGGAACAATGGTGATCAGCTCGCGTCCGCTCATTTCAGAGAGTTTCCCTTCCCATTTCGGGTTGAATGTGCCCAAGAAAACATCTTTGATCAATTTCAGGAAAAAAGCGGCCGTCACAACGATGCCAATGACAGAAAAACCGACCCAAAGCAGTTGCCCTTCTAACCAAAACCGTTCAAATAGCACAAAAACTCTGCCACAAACCCGGCCAACCCCGGCAGACCCAAAGACGCCATGGCCTGAACCGTCATGATCCCGGCAAAGATCGGCAGACGAGCCCCCAACCCACCGAACTCATCGATGTTGCGCGTATGGGCTTGATCGTAAATGACGCCGACTAAAAGGAAGAGGCTTCCCGTGATAATCCCGTGCGTGACCATCTGCAACACCGCGCCCGAAAGCCCAGCCGCCGGATTTGTCCCGGCGATCGCGGCCATCCCCAGCAAACAGTATCCCATATGGTTCACGGAAGAATAAGCGACCATGCGTTTCATGTCCCTCTGACTCATGGCACAGAAGGCCCCATAAACGATATTAATGAAGGCGATGATTAAAAGATACGGAGCGAACCATTTGGTGGCTTCGGGCAGGATGCTGTAGGATACGCGAAGGATTCCATACGTCCCCATTTTCAAGAGGACACCGGCCAAAATGACCGACACCGCCGTGGGCGCTTCCACGTGAGCCAAAGGCAACCAGGTGTGAAACGGAAACGCAGGAACTTTGACCGCAAACCCCACGAAGAGCGCCAAGAAAATCCAAATGAACCGAGTCCCCACAAACGCGCCGGACTGTTTAGCCAATTCCACCATATCAAAGGTCCGGGGTTCGCTCGAGAAATACAGGGCCAAGATCCCAAGAAGCATCAGCACGCTTCCGGCCAAGGTGTAGAGGAAAAATTTGACGGCGGCGTATTCCCGTTTTGGCCCGCCCCAAATACCAATCAAGAAATACATGGGGACCAAAGTAATTTCCCAAAACACGTAGAACAAAAACATGTCGAGAGAAACGAACACCCCCAACATTCCCGTTTCCAGAAGGAGGAACCAAAAGAAATACTCTTTCAGCCTGGTCTCAATGCCAAAAGAAGCGATGATCGCGATCAACGAAAGCACTGTGGTTAAAAGCACAAGAGGCACGGAGAGACCATCCACCCCCAAGAAGTATTGAATACCAAAAGTAGGGATCCACGACATCCGTTCCACCAATTGCATACGATCCCAACCCCCGATGGCCCCGTCAAACTTCAGCCACGCCAAAACCGACACCAAGAGGGACGCCGTTGCGGCCGCGACAGCCACTGCGCGAATAAGTTCCTTACGTTCTTTGGGCAGGGCCAGGATAATCAAACCCCCAATCAATGGAAGAAAAGTAATTAAGCTCAGCATGAACGGTCGCTCCTCAATTTAAACCAACGCCGCCCCCCCCGCCCGGGGCCCCCCCCCCGGGGGGGGGGAAGCCCCCCCCCCCGGGGGGGGGGGGGGGGGGGATTAAAATTAACCAAAAACTCCGGTCGCCCAGAGCACCAACACTCCGACGCCCAGGGCCGCGGCCAAAAGATAGTTTTGCACGGAACCTGTTTCCAACGATCTCAACCCCGCCCCAAGACGGAGAGAGACCCAACCAAATCCATTCACCAGCACACCGTCGACCACATGATCATCAACCCAGCGTTGGATGCGGGAAAGCAACTGCCCCGCGCGTCCCACCCCATCCACCACAAACTGGTCCAACGCATTAAAGTCAAAAGCCGCCAGGAACCGGGCTGGTTTGAAACAAAACCATTCAGCTAATACCAAATAAATCTTGTCGAAATAACGAACCGTGACCAGTTGATAAAGGGCGGGGAACCGTGCCGCCACCCACGCGGGGTCCGGTGATTTGAAAACATACATGGTCACCGCCAAGCCGAGCCCCATCGGGAGGCTGACCAACGATGTCAGGAGAGCCGCCGCATGTCCCCCATGACCGTCCACGACCGGGAGCACCGATTCAATCGAGACCCATTTGTGAAAGGGAAACACATACTCCAAAAGGAAACCCGCTCCAATCGAAAAAATGGCGAGAACCACCAGGGGGATGGCCATGGTCGGCCCGCTTTCGTGGGCGTGGCCAAACCGGTCCCCATCCCGGGGAGTCCCCCAAAAAGTCAAGATCATCAGACGCGTCATATAAAAGGTCGTTAAGAAAGCCGTGAACCCCGCCACCAGAAAAAGGGCCGGATGGCCCCCCTCATAAATGGCCGACAAAATGGCTTCTTTGCTGTAAAACCCTGCGCCCACATAGGGGAACCCAATGATCGCCAACCAGGCACAAAACATTGTGATCGCAGTGATGGGTAATTTTTTGGCCAACCCGCCCATCAGAGGCATTTCGTTGGTGTGGACCGCATGGATCACGCTTCCGGCGCCCAAAAGAGGAGCGCCTTAAAAAAAAGCGTGGGTGGTCAAATGGAACATGCCGGCCTGGGGATCGCCAACACCCATGGCCATTACCATGAACCCCAATTGACTAATGGTCGAATAGGCCAACACTTTTTTTATGTCTGTGGCGGTGAGGGCGCTCAATGCGGCGCCGAGCGCGGTGATTCCGCCGGTCCAGGCCACGACGGTTTGGGCTGTGGTGGACATGGCAAAAAGGAAGTGAAATCGCCCCAATAGGAATACACCGGCCGCGACCATGGTGGCGGCGTGAATCAAAGCGGACACCGGGGTGGGGCCTTCCATGGCGTCCGGCAACCATACATGAAGTGGAACCTGGGCCGATTTCCCCACGGCTCCGGCGAACAAGAGGAGAGCAATAACCGTGGACAGTGCCGGCGAAATGTTCGCGAGGTATTCGTTGCCGATAATGCCAAAATTTAAGGTGCCCAGGGTTGTGAAAAGGAGCAAAAGCCCCAAATAAAACCCCACATCGCCCACCCGCGTGGTGATAAACGCTTTCCGACTGGCATAAGCCGCGGCGGGACGTTCAAATTCAAAACCGATCAAGAGATAGGAAGAAAGCCCCATCAGTTCCCAGCCCATAAAAAATTGAAGCAGGTTGTTGGCCACCACCAAAATCAGCATGGCCGACGTGAAAAAAGACAGGTAGGCGTAGTAACGGGAAAAGCGCGGTTTCCCGTGTTGGTATCCCAACGAATAGATCTGAACCAAAAGAGAGACCACGGTCACGACCACCAACATCATGGCGGCCATTCCGTCGATCATGACCCCCATTTCCACCCGGGCGGTGCCCACCGAAAACCAATCCACAGCCGATTCAAAAAAGGGGCCAGAAACCCCCACCTGGTTCAATAATTCCGGGTGCATGTAAATAGATCCAAGGATCCCGAACGAATGAACCGCCCCCCACAACGCCGCCAGGATGCCCAGCCATGCGCCACCCAAAGGCAGTCGCTTGCCGAAAAAAAGGATCAGCACCGAAGCCACCAGGGGAAACAGAGGAATTAAATACGCGTGAGTCAGCATGTCACCCTTTCAAGAGATTCAGATTTTCCGCAAGAACGGTTTTGAAGTTGCGGTAAATCGCCAAAACCAGAGTCAATCCCACAACCGCTTCAGCCGCGGCCAACGCAATAATAAAAACGGCAAACCCCTGGCCCCACGGCTGACCCGGGTGCAAATAACGGTTGAACGCGACGAAATTAATATTGGCGGCGTTGAACATCAGTTCAATGCCGATCAAAACACCCATAATATTCCGCCGGGCCAAAGCGCCAAAAAGCCCGATACCGAAAAGCGCCGCACCCACGAGGAGATACCCTGTCAGGGACACCATTAAACTCGATTCCTTTTATTAAAATGGATGGCTCCCACGAGCGCGGCCAAAAGGACCAACGACACGGCCTCAAAAGGCAACACCATGTCCCGTACCAATATTAGGCCCAGGGCTTTAGTCACTGGGACGGTCTCTGCCAATGGCCCCGGTTCCGGCAGTTGCCGGAAAAGCGTTGCCAAAAGCGAAACAAAAATTCCAGCCAAAATCAGACTCCAGGCCCATTGCCCGTTCACCTGTTTGATAATCCAATCCTTGGGGCTCCCCGACAAAAGAACAACAAACAAGAGGAGCACCGTGATTCCCCCCGCATACACCAAAATTTGAGCGACAAAAAGAAAGTCGGACCCTAACATCGCGAACATTCCCCCCACTCCCGTTAACGAGACAACTAACCAGAGAGCACAATGAAATATGTTTTTTAGGCTCACGGCCAAAACGGCCGGGACCAAGATCATGACCGCCAATATAGCGAATACCGCCGCTTCAATCACACAAACTCCTCTTCCGTTGTAGTTGCCCCATTGACGGGGCGACTTTGACCTGCACCGATAAATTCTAAAACGCCACCGGGTCGGACGGGGTGGAGGACCCATTGGTTTTTGGATCCAAACTTAACTTCTGGCCCCGCGCCATAAATTTTGTCCAAATTTGTCCCACCTCAGAACCTTGGGGTTGGGGCACGTTCGTCCGCCAGTCCATAACAAAATCGTTACGATGAGTGAAAGTCAGCTCATATTCTTTCGTGTGATGGACGGATTTTGGTTTGGTGGGGCAGACTTCCTCACACAAACGACAATAATTGCACTTACCGAAATCGATTTTGTACCAAGCCAAATCTTTTTTCTTAGTTTCTTCGTTCCGTTTGGCCTCCAGGGAAATGCACAGGGACGGGCAAGCGCGCACGCACATTTCGCAGGAGATACAAATCTCCGGGTGAAAGGCCAAGGCGCCACGGAACCGATCCGACAGCGTTAATTTTTCATGGGGATATTGGACCGTAATCGCCGGCATGAATAAATGACGAAGCGTCACCCTCAGCCCTTTTAACAAGCCCTGGGTTGTCAAAAAAATATTCTTGAAGTAGGCAACCATTAGCGGCTCCTCATCATCAAAAACAGGAATCCGGCCAACGCCACGTTCGCCAAAGACCAAGGCAACAGAAATTTCCAACAAAACTCCATCAATCGGTCAACCCTCAACCGCGGATAGCTCCAGCGGAAAAGGATGAACAGGAACGCGAGAAAAAACGTCTTCCCAAAAAACCAAACGTAAGAGGGAATAAATGAGAGTTTGGGGTGAAGCGCACCGCCGCCGCCCAAGAAAAGGACCGCGCCCAAGGCGCAGGCCAAAAACATATACGCGTATTCTGCCATAAAAAACATGGCCCATTTCATGCCCGAATATTCCGTATGGAACCCCGACGTTAGCTCCGATTCCGCCTCGGCGATATCGAAAGGGGTTCGGTTGGTCTCGGCCACAGAAGAAATGAGGAAAATGATAAACGAGATTTGACCGACCACCGGATAAAAAATAAACCATTTAGGAAGAAAGCCCGCCCAGAGGCCTGCCTGTTTGTCCATGATCTGCCCAAGCGATAGGGACCCGGCCCACATCACCACAGGAAGAAGGGCAATCACGCGGGGAATTTCATACGACACCACCTGGGCCGCCGCCCGCAAACCGCCCAACATGGAATATTTGTTGTTAGATCCCCACCCGGCCATCAGAAGACCAATCACCGACAACCCGGAAACCCCGAGGACGAAAAGCAGGCCCACATCGAGTTTCACCGGGGCCAGGCCCGCGTGTCCCAGGGGGATCGGCGCGAAACAGACCAACGCCGGGGCCACGGCCACGAGAGGCGCAATAAAGTGGACAATTTTGTCCGCGCCTTCCGGCACCAGATCTTCTTTCAGCAAAAGCTTAATGCCATCGGCGATGGTTTGCAAAACACCGTGGAACCGCCCCACGCGCATAGGTCCAAGCCGCACTTGAATGTGCGCGGCGATTTTCATTTCCCACCACACTAAAAAGACCGGGAGCACCTGGATCAAAGTCAGAACCACAGAACACGGAACAATAATTAGGACAGCTTGCCCAATCCAAGCCGGCCCGCCCTTCGAGGCCACGAACGTGTTAATAAAATTCAAGGCCGCATGGAAATACGTGTCCGGTTCCCCCACCAAAATGGTCAGACCCAAAAGCGGAAGGAGTATCGCCGCCAACACAATAATAGAACGCGTATACCGACGTCGAAGCGCGTCGGAGGTTTGGGACGGAACCCAGGGGCCCGTTACCGTCCAGGGACCGAGGGCCATTATCGATCGACCTCGCCCAACACAATGTCGATGGAACCCAAAATGGCCACCACGTCGGCCACTTTCCAACCCACCAAGATTTCTTGCAGTGTGGCCAAATTAATATAAGAGGGAGCGCGAAGATGCAGACGATAGGGGCTCAGCCCCCCGTCCGACACGATGTAGACCCCCAGCAACCCGCGAGCGCCTTCCAACTGGGCGTAGGCCTCTCCCACAGGGGGACGCAGATTCACTTTCGGGACCTTGCCCATGATCTCGCCCGCCACAATGCCATCCAACGCCTGTTCTAAAATTTTGCAGGATTCGGCGATTTCGTCCCGGCGAACCATGTAACGGTCCCAGCAATCACCGTTTTGTCGCACGGCGGGGCTAAATTGAAATTTTGAATAGATCCCGTAGGGGGCGTCTTTTCGCAGATCGAGCGGAACACCGCTGGCACGCAGGTTGGGACCCGAAACGCCGTAGGCAATGGCCTTCTCTTTCGGGAGCACGCCGATGCCCTTGGTTCGGTCCATAAAAATAGGGTTGTAGCTCAAAAGATCGTCGTATTCTTTCAGGCAGGCTTGCATATGGGCTACAAATTTTTTGGCCTTCTCCACCCACCCCTCTGGCAGATCGTTGGAGACGCCGCCGATCCGAACATAGTTGTAGGTGATGCGAGCGCCGCACAGCTGTTCAAACAAGTCCAAAATCATTTCCCGTTCCCGGCCGAACGCGTAAAGGAACGGCGTGAAAGCCCCAATGTCGATGCCAAAGGTTCCGATGAAGAGAAGGTGAGAGGCGATCCGGTTCATTTCGCCGGCGATCACGCGAAGGTATTCCGCCCGCTGGGGGATCTCGACTTTCAACAGTTTCTCGATGGACAAACAGTAGGCCCAATTGTTCAACATGGCGCAGAGATAATCATCGCGATCGGTGAGAATGATGAACTGGCCAAAGGTCCGGTTTTCCGCAAGTTTTTCAACACCGCGGTGCAAATACCCCAAGTCCGGCACAGCCCCCGTCACCGTTTCGCCATCGAGTTTAAGCACCACCCGCAAAACACCGTGGGTGGACGGATGCTGAGGCCCCATGTTAAGGAGCATCTCGTGGTCCGAAATCCGTTCCATTTTTGTCTCAAACGAAGGACCCGACAGGAGAGAATCCGCCCGTTCGTTCACGGTGCCCGCCGGGGAGGGAAAGGCGGCGGTCATTTCACACCCGGAATTTTTGGCAACCCGATTTCACTGCCGTTATCGTATTTGTCTTGAACGTGGACGTAATCTTTGCGGAGTGGCCAGCCGGGATACCCTTCCCAAAGAAGGATCCGCTTGTGGTTGGGATGCCCGTCAAATCGAATGCCAAAAAGATCGTATGTTTCTCGCTCTTGCCAATCAGCGGAAGCGTAGAGCGGAGCGATGGACGGAACACTGGGCTCCCCCTCGCGCGGAAGGTCCGTTTTAACAAAAATCTGGGTTACTGGTTCTGAAGAACTCATGAAATGGTAAACGAGTTCAAACCGGTTTTCTTTCACGTAATCCACCGCTGTCATGAAATTAAGGAAATCGAATTTTAGGGTTTTTTTCAAAAAAGAGGCGATGTCCGACACAGATGAAGAGGGGACTTTCACTTGAAGTTCATCATTCCCACGAACAAATTTCGGGTCAGGGGAAACCACTTCCATGACGTCAGGAAATTGAGCGCGAACCTGTTCCAAAAGGGTGATCTTATCCATTACCCCGCCTTCGCGAGACGACGCGCCGCAGAGGTCGCGTCAATCTTGTTCTGCAAAGCGAGAATCGCGTTCAAAAGGGCTTCGGGACGGGGCGGACAGCCGGGAATGTAGAGATCCACGGGGATAATGCGGTCCACCCCCTTCACAACAGAATACGAGTCATAGTAGGGCCCACCGCAATTGGCACAGGCGCCCATGGAAATAACAAAACGAGGATCCGGCATTTGGTTGTAAAGTTTTTCGATGGCGGGCGCCATTTTTTTTGTCACGGTCCCCGCGATGATCATCAGGTCCGCTTGTCGAGGAGACGGACGGGGAATCACGCCCAACCGGTTAACATCGAACCGCGTGCCATAGGCCGCCATCATTTCAATGGCGCAACAGGCCAAACCAAAAGTCAGAGGCCAAATGCTGGATTTCCGTGCCCAGTCAATAAAAAAGTCGACAGTGGTCATGCTGATGTCGGCCATCCCGGGAACTTTATAAATCGTCGCAGGAAGAACTTTCTCTTGAATTATTCCCATTTCAATGCCCCATGACGCCAAGCGTAGATCAACCCCACAAACAAAAGGCCCACAAAAACCATCACTTCCACATACCCTTCCAGCCCCAACGTCTGAAACTGAACCGCCCAAGGGAACACAAAAAGCGCTTCCACATCAAAAATCACAAAGATCAACGCGAAAACATAAAACCGGATGTTCGGAGAGACCCAGGCCCCCCCCACGGGCTCCATGCCGCATTCGTAGGCCGTGAGGTCTTTTTTAACCCCCCGCTCGCTGACCAATGCCGCCACACCCAATAAGATGGGAAAGAACACCGCCGCGATCAACGCAAAAATGAGGATGTGGAAATAATCGAACGCCATTATTTTTTCCCTATAAAAAGAGAGACAATTCCGCCCCAGAGAGGGCGGCACTCAAAACTAGAAAACCCATTGTCGAGAAAGACCCGCCCCACAACATCGGATGGCGGTAGGGCACGGATAGAATGGGACAGATACGCCCCGGGCCACTTATTTCCAAACAACCCCCGCCCGAACAAAGGCAACAATGTGCGGCTGTAGATCCCATGCCCCCAACGAATGAAGATATTCCGCGGCCGGGTGAGGTCCAAAAAAACCGCCCGCCCCCCCACCTCGAGAACCCTGGAAACTTCGCGGAGGGCCGGCGCCATCACCCCGCCCACAAACAGGTTTCTTAAGACAAAGGCTGAAACGACGGAATTAAAAACCCCCGTAATAAAGGGCAACTGATTCCCATTGCCTTGCACCCAAGCCGGGAAAATCGATTCCCCCCCTGTTCGCCCAACGTCCAACATGGCCAGGCTTAAATCCAAGCCAACAACAAATGGCCGGTGGATTGAACCTTCAATAAATCGAAGAGCCAAATCCCCCGTGCCAGTGCCCAGATCAAGAACACGCCGGGCGGCGCCCACCTCGTTGACCACACACCGCCGCCACCGATCATCCAACCCCAAACTGGACCAACGGTTAAATAGCCGGTAACGCGGTGCCAGGGCAGAAAACATTTGCCCGATGGCCTCTGTGGGAACGCCGTTCATGTGGTGTAGCCCGGGTTAACGGGCACTTCTAATATCGCCCCATAAATGGGGCAACTACAAAACCCAACTTTAGGCGAGATCTTCCACGCCCAAGGTCTTTTTCTTGCCCTCAGCGGTGACTTTCGCCACAGACGCGTTCACAAGATCTTCCACTTTCTTTGACAAGGCGTCAATGTAGTCCCCGCCCGTCCGCAGTCCTTTCTCTTTAACCGCTTTCTTAACTTTGCTAACCACAACGAAGTTCTCAGCCATGGGAAACCCCTTCAATGAAGTGTAGGAAGAAACCGGATTAAATGAATTTATGGGTTTGTTGTCAATGCAGGGCGCCTGGCTTTTCTGCACAAACCGGGCAATTTCGTCGCCGCACCACTCCACGCTCGCGGACCCGCATTTTTATAAAGTCCATCCCCCAGAACCGCCCTGACAGGGACTCTCCCTTGCCCAAAAGGACTTTAAGGGCTTCGGTGGCCATCATCGTCCCAATCGTTCCCGCAACGGACCCCATAATTCCCGCGTTGGAACAGGACTGGGCCAGCGCGGGGTCTGGGGGTTCGGGGAACAGGCACTGGTAACAGGCCGTTTTCCCTGAAAAAACCGTCATTAACTGACCTTCCCACCGAAGCACAGCGCCCCACACCAGCGGGATTTTGTGCGCCACACAGGCGGCGTTGACAGCGTAACGGGTTTCGAAATTGTCGGAACCGTCGAGGACCAGGTCACACCCGGCGAGAAGACGATCGGCATTGGCGGAGGTGAAACGTGTTTTCTTGGCCAATACTTTGACGCCCGGGTTGAGCGAGATCAGTTTTTCCCGCGCCGACAGAACTTTGGCCTTCCCCATATCCTGCGTAAAATGGAGGATCTGCCGTTGCAAATTGGAGAGGTCCACAGCGTCGTTGTCAACAATCACCAAGGTTCCCACTCCCGCCGCCGCCAAATACAGCGCCGCCGGCGACCCCAGCCCCCCCCCGCCGACCAAAAGCACCCGCGCGCTTTTCAGCCGTTTCTGCCCTTCCCCCCCCACCTCAGGGAGAATGATCTGGCGGGAATACCGCTCGATGTCTTTGTTTTTAATTTTCAAGAGGTAAACCTCATTATACGTGGTTTATACAAAGTCTACGTATAAACTCAAAAAACTTTAGAGGGACTCTGGGATGACGTGGAAACCTTCAGCACGAGCCGCGTCACGAAGGCTGTGATCCAAACACACAAACTCGTGGTGATGCGGCTGATGACGGACCCACACCAGAGCGGCGGCCAATTGAAGAGAATCGGCGGCCCTTAATGGGTGGAGAAAAATAGCGCGCTCGGCCGATTGCCGGAGATCTTCCCCAGAAATAATTTCGGTCCATCCTTCAACCAGTCCCTCAATCTGTTCACGAGCGCGGACCACATCGGGGGCCCGCAACAAACCATCCTTTTCACGCCGAGCCAAAGCGGAGAAACATTCCAACAACGTGCCCCACCAAACGATCATTTGTTCGTCTTGGCGAATCAAATAACGCAAAACACCGGAGCGAGGTTCGTTCACAATGAGCGGAACAATGGCAGAACTGTCCCAAAACCTCACCGCCCCTCACTCCTTTCTTGCAGAAGGGCTGAAAGTAACTGCCCTTTGGGATCTTTCACCCGTGTCCTTCGCCAAAAATTTCGGGGCAACCGTCCGGTCCCGCGACGGATCAGACCCGCCCGTTCCAGCTCATCCAAATCGGCTTGCCCGCGGGTGGGAGAACACCGCTGAATGGGCACAATTCGGGCGATCGGTTTTCGTCTTTCTGTAACGATAAGCTCTTCCCCCGCCTTAACACGGGCCAAACACCGACTGAGAGTGGATTTTAATTGTGCCACCGCCGCTGTCGCCATAGGACCTCCATAAACAAGTCTATATGACTATTATAGTCACTTAATAGCGATTGTCAACCCTCCGTTTACGCGGCACATTCTCCGACGCCGATGTCGGGTTTGAAGTCGGCGGTTTCACCCCAATCGAAATAGAGGGTGGGGTTTTCGGCGTAGGGCGGGAGGATTGTGAATTCTTGAACCAATTCCTTCACGCGAGATTTGCCCACGCGGTCGAACCAGGTTTCGAAAAGTTCCGCCCCTTGTCGTTCGGTTTTATAGGCGCCGATGACCTTTTTCACAGCGTCGGGGACGCGGCGAGCGGGGAGCGCCGCGATCACTTGGCCAAACCGGGCTTCCCCCTCCTTCGTCGAACCGCCGGCCAACATCATGTAGTGAGGCACAGGGCGATCGCCAATTTTCCGATAGGTTCCGTAGAAACCGAGGCTTCCGATATGGTGTTGGCCGCAACTGTTGGTGCAACCGGAGATCTTGATATGGATACCTTCCAGGTCGACGTCGGCGGAGAGGCCGTTGGTGAACAGGCCGCCCAAGGCGATGGCCAACTCGCGGGATTTAGTGACGGCGATTTGGCAGGTGTCTGCGCCGGGGCACCGGGTGATATCGGACAGACGGTTTCCCCCTGCCGTGCCGAGACCCGCCTTGACCAGAGCATTGTAGAGCGTTGGCAAATGTTCGTTTCGCACCCACCGCAACAGAAAATTCTGTTCGACCGTGGTCCGCAGACGGCCGCCGTTTAAGCGACGGGAGATTTTTGCCAGCTCGCGCATTTGACCAACGGGAATGTCCCCCAATGGGAGAACCACCGTGGCCCAGCTGTAGCCGGATTGGCGTTGCGGGGCCGCGTTCGTGGCTTTCCAGCGGTCATACCCCGGAGCGGGCTTTTCGACGGCCACATCGCTGGGAAGCGCGGGGGCGGATTCTTCGACCACGGGGATCGTCCAATCGATGGAGCCGGCCCGGGTGGACAAAACAGCCCGACGTTCCGCCTGGAACTTCTTTCGGAACTCGTCCGCTCCCCACTTCTTGACCAAAAATTTGATTCGGGCATGAAGCTTATCTGCCCGATCGCCGAACCGATCGAAAAGGCGAACCACCGTCTCAATCGTCGGCATCAACTGGTCCGCCGGGGTAAAATCTTCCAGCCGGATCGCCACCTGGGGCGTGGCCCCCAAACCACCGCCCACATAGGTCCGAAACCCTCGGACACCATTGCGGATTTCGGCCACGAAAGCCATGTCGTGGATGGAAGTTAAAGCATAGTCCGTTGGTGTGCTTTCAAAAGCGATTTTGAATTTCCGCGGGAGGTTTTGGCTCAGGGGGTTGCGGAGGAAAAACTTAAACGCCGCGTCCGCGTAGGGGGCCACGTCGAAAACGTCTTGGGGGTGAACACCCGTATAGGGGTTGGCCGTGATGTTCCGCACAGTATTGCCACATCCTTCGCGGGGGGTCAAACCGGCCTCTGCCAATCGGCGCATGATCTTGGGAGTGTCTTCCAGGGGCACCATATGAATCTGGAGGTTTTGCCGGGTCGTGAAATGCCCGATTTTTGACGGGGCAAACATGTCTGTGACGTCCGCCATGGCTTCCAACTGTTCGGGAGTGAGTTTCCCGAACGGGACCTTGATGCGGACCATTTGTTTATCAACCTGGTTTCGAATACCGTAAATCCCGTTATTCAAACGGAACCGACGGAAATCGTCCATTTCCATTTTCCCGGCTTTTAGGGCGCGGATGTTTTCTTCGACTTGGCGAATTTCGTTTTCAACGTCATCGGGGAGGACAGTAGACATCGGAGACTCCTTGGTCACTTCAATAACCTCTTCTACGAAAGGGGCTGTTTCTTCGTCACGATACCAGGAACGGGCTTCGGCAAATTGGCCTTTCTGAACAGAAACAATGACGTTGGACCATCCGGCCAAAAGCGGCTGGGCGGCGTCAGTGGCGCTGGGGCGGGCCGGGTGATCGGGATGGGTGTGCAGAACTCCCACCACATCCAGCCCTTCTTTCTCCGCCGCCAACACCACCCGATTGAACTCCGCGGGGTCCATCACGAACTCAAATTGGCCTTCGGTCTCGGCGCGATTTCCCAAAGTGTCCCGGGCGGTGGCCAAAACGCCGGCCCCTGCTTTCACTTTTTCCCGCAACTGGTTGATCAACGGGACAAACCGGTCCGCCTGGCGAATCCCGTCAGGAAGAAATCGGCCCAACAGAACCCCGCATCCTTCGTAGGGATAACAGGATTCTGACCAACCCTTGAGAAATGTCAGGACTGACGAAGTCCAAACCAAACTCACAAATCGTGGTCCTTCATGTAGTCTTCGAAATTGTCCAACAAGTCGCCCCAATAGCGCGTGTGGAGATAGCGTTCGCCAGAGTCGGGAAGAACCGTCACAATCACCCCTTCTTTCAATCCGTTGGCCACCTCAAAAACACCGTGAACAGCGGCACCGCAAGAGTACCCCACAAGAATGCCCTCTTCCCGCGCCATGCGGCAACACATTTCGTAGGCGTCTTCCGTGAACACTGAAATTTTCCGATCGTGAACGCGGGGATCATAAATCCCTGGAACGATGGACGTTTCCATGTGCTTCAACCCTTCCAGACCATGCAATGGCGTGGCGGGTTCCACGGCCACGATTTCAATTTTCGGGTTCAGCTCTTTTAAGCGTCGGCCCGTGCCCATCAACGTCCCGCTGGTTCCGATCCCCCCCACGAAATGGGTCACACGGCCTTCGGTTTGTTTCCAAATTTCTTCGGCGGTGGTTTTGTAATGGGCGCGCCAGTTGTTGGGGTTATTGTATTGGTCCGGCATGTAATAGCGGCCGGGGTTCGCCTCAAACAGCCGATGGGATTCAAGCTGGGCACCGTCAGTGCCTTCCATGGGATCCGTATATATCACCTTGGCGCCGAAAGCCTCAATTAAGCGCCCTTTAGCCGAGGCATTTTGCGGCATGACCAATTGGACCCGGATCCCCAGCGCCGCGCCGATCATAGCGTAGGCGATGCCGGTATTGCCCGAAGTGGAATCTAATAGGATTTTCTCTTTCGTCAGTTCGCCCGACGCGAGGGCCTCCACCATCATGTTCTTGGCGGGACGATCTTTCACAGACCCGCCCGGGTTCATGAATTCCGCTTTGGCGTAGATCTCCACGCCCTCAGGGACCCACCGGGAAAGACGATCAAGTCGCAAGAGCGGCGTGTTCCCAATACGGTCGAGAAGGCCGACGCCATGACGAAGAGACCCGACGACCGACATTGTCACACCCCCTCTCCCGCCCGTTCCCATACCAACACTGTCAGGCACGGGGGGAGGAAACCACGGGAGAGAAACATGATCAATATTTTGGAACGGTCGGGTCAATTTCGTCGGACCAGGCTTGAATGCCGCCTTTGACGTTGGTGAGTTTCTGGAAACCCATTTTTTTTAGCACCCCAATCGCTTTGGCGCTTCGCACGCCAGACCGACAGTGAACGATGATGTCATCGGCGGTGTCCAACTCATTGGCGCGGCCCGCCACGTCGCCCAAAGGGATGAGACGCGCGCCGGGGATTTGGGCGATGTCAAATTCGCTGGGCTCTCGCACATCGAGAAGGGTGAACTTCTCTTTTCGGTCCATGCGGGCCTTCAATTCCCTCACAGTGATTTCCCCCATGGCGGAGTTCGATTTGTCTCCGTTTTCGTTGCCACGCCCAATGCCGCAAAACTGGTCGTAATCCACCAACTCTTTAATCGTGGGGTTCTTGCCGCAAACCGGACAGAGAGGGTTGCGCCGAATTTTCAATTCGTCGAAGGTCATTTCCAAGGCGTTGAAAAGAAGCAAACGGCCAACGAGGGACCGTCCTTTCCCAATAATCAGTTTGATCGTCTCTGTGGCCTGAATGAGCCCCACCAGCCCCGGAAGGATTCCCAACACCCCCCCCTCGGCGCAGGACGGCACCTCGCCCGGGGGAGGAGGTTCTGGGTAGAGGCATCGGTAGCAGGGGCTTTCGGAGTCGTTGGGGTTGAACACGGTGGCTTGCCCGTCAAAACGAAAGATCGACGCATACACGTTGGGCTTTTTCAGAAACACACAGGTGTCGTTGGTGAGATAGCGGGTTTGGAAATTGTCTGTCCCATCCACAATAATGTCGTAGTGGCTGGCGATGTCCATGGCCACGTCGCGTTTGAAGGGGAGGTTGTAGGTCTTCACCACCACATTGGGGTTGATGTCACGAATGGCTTCCCGGGCGCTTTCCACTTTAAGTTTGCCGACGTCATCGGTGCCGTGGATCACTTGACGGTGAAGATTGGTGTGGTCCACCACATCGAAATCCACCAAGCCCAAAGTGCCCACGCCGGCCGCGGACAGATAGAGCGCGTTGGGCGACCCTAAACCCCCGGACCCGATCAAAAGGACTTTTGCGTCCATCAACTTTTCTTGCCCTTCCACACCGACTTCAGGCATAATCAAATGCCGAGAATAACGCAACACCTGTTCCTGATTGAGTTTCATGAGAGGACCTCCCGCAGTTCGGCGAACGCGCCGAGCAGATAATCCGGAGAGTGGGACATCAACTCCGCTCCGGTACGAAATCCATACGTCACCGCCGCCACGCGAACCCCCGCGGCGCGAGCCGCGTGAATGTCCATGGGGCTGTCCCCCACCATCACGGCTTCGGCCGGCAAAACTCCCATCTGCCGAAGCGCTTCCACCACCGGAGCGGGATCCGGTTTGCGAGTCGACAGAGAGTCACCGCCCAGCACCACGGAGAAAAACGAATCCAGTCCCAAAGCTTTCAGCGTTTTTACAGTGTGGGCCATGGGCTTGTTCGTCACAACCGCCAACCCTCGGCCCGCAAAAGAATGAAGGGTCTCAAGAACCCCGGGATAAAGACGGGTCGAATCGGTGCAGTGGTCAAGATAATAAGGGAGAAAGATCTCCAAGGCGCGTTTCATGGTCGGCTCGTCCAACGGACCCGCCGCCCGCGTGAGGAGCTGTCGCACCCCGTCCCCCACCATCTGTTCAACGCTCTCCAGGGAAAGAATTGAATGCCCCCCCAAAGCCGCTAAGGTAAAATTAACACAGGCCGCGATGTCACGCCGACTATCGATTAATGTCCCGTCCAAATCGAACAGGAAACCCTTCACGTCCATTTTTTATTTGGGGTGGATCAACGCCAAGAATTCGTCGCGAGTGCGACCGTCGGTGCGAAAGAGACCCAACATGGAACTGGTGAGGGTGGGACTATCGATGCTTTCCGCGCCCCGCATTTCCATGCACATATGGCGGGCTTCCATCACCACCCCCACCCCAGCGGGCTGACCTTTGTTCATCAGAATGCTGGCAATTTCATTGGTCAGGCGCTCTTGCACCTGAAGTCGGCGGGAAAAGGCCTTCACAAGTTTGGGGATCTTTGAAAGCCCAATGATCTTCCCGTTAGGAACATACGCCACATGACAGACACCAAAAAACGGAAGCAGATGGTGTTCGCAGAGTGAATAAAACGAAATATCTCTTACCACCACCATTTCGCTATAAGGCTCATCGAAAAGGGCTCGGTTAATGAGCCCGTCCACATCAACCTTATAGCCTGAGGTCAAATCTTGCCACGCTTTCGCCACCCGTTGAGGGGTTCGAACAAGCCCCTGCCGTTTCGTGTCTTCCCCCACCAAGACCAACAATTCCTCCGCTAAGGTTTCGAGGGATCGGAAAGAAGAGGAGTGGTCGTTGGTTTTTGGAGAAGCGACGGGGATCATAATTTTGCCCCAGGTCAGGAAAACTTACGAAGGGAAAATAGGGATATTTCGATGGGTTTGCGTGATTCAAATCCTTCCGATTGCAGGTGCCAAAACGAAATGCGCTCTTCCCCCAAGCGCCAACACAAATACACGTTGCCCTGACCGGGAATCCAGCTCGGGAAATCCACCAACCCGTTGTCAACGTCTTTGACAAGGCATCCCAAACCGCGAATGGCCTCTAAACGGCGCGTGGTCTCTGTCAATAAGAACTCCACCTGACCCCGCCCCATGGCCAACGCCACCGGGTCCGGCGTGTCAAGAACCCTCCCGAGAATGATCTTTGCGTCCGCGCGACGCTTCAATTCCCGGGCTTCGCTCATCAATTCCCGAATTTTCGGGAGCAAAGAATGGGCTTCTTCCAGTGTAAAATAGTCGTTCGGCATAGCTATATATTACTTTAAAAGTTGCCTTTCGTCAAAGGATTGCCAACACCTCTTCGGCATGGGTGGCGGGTTTCACTTTGGGAAAGACCGCCGCCACGCGACCGTCGGCTCCGATCACGTAGGTGACGCGGAGGATGCCCATGTATTTTTTCCCATACATCGACTTTTCTCCCCACGCGCCGTAGGCTTTCACGATGTCTCCGGATTCATCCGCGATCAGAGGAAAAGGGAGGCTGTATTTTTCGGCAAATTTCTTATGGGACGCCGCGCCGTCTTTGCTCACGCCGAGCACCACCGCCCCCCTTTTTTTTATCGCCCCATGCCCTTCCCGAAAGGCGCACGCCTCAACCGTGCATCCCGGGGTCATATCTTTAGGATAAAAATAAAGAACCACCTTCGAGCCTTTTAAATCAGCCAACCGAAGGGTCTTTCCGTTTTGCTCCACCCCGGTAAAATCCGGGGCACGATCGCCTACCTTTAACATAGACACCCTCCACTATTTTTTAAGTTCCAACGCTCGCAAGACCGAGCGGGCCGCTTCGTGCGCGTCCAAGGAATCGGTGAACCCGTCAAAAACGGCAAGCGGACGTTCCTCCCCCCGTTCAATGCGAACGCCAAAATGAGGCGGAGGTCCAGAGAACGCCACTCTCACTCCGGTCACGGCGGACCTGGGAAACCGCCATTGCTTAGAGAATTTCCACAAACGGCGGCGGATCACGATGTCGTAATCGGTGACAATCATTTCTTCACGACCAAACCACAACAAAGCAAAAAAAAGCGCCGCGCCCCCCGCGGCAACCCCGAAAATCCCATACGCCCAAGGCGGAGCCTTTCTCTTCGCCAGGATCATAAGAACACCCACCCCGCCCACCGTCCACACCACCAGGGGGTTTGGCCCGGGAAAGCGAAACGGGACCCCAACCGAAGAACCCTCTGTCCCGGCTGTTCGATAAGAACCACAGAACGGCGGGGGGCCGTCCCTTTGCCAAAACGGGGAGGAGGGACAGGCAACAGATGGGACGGTGGCCCAGCCACTCGGGCCACCACAACGTCGAACCGTGCCTCAAATATTGGAAGCGAAACGCTTTTGGCCCTTAATTGCCAAACCACGTGGCCGTCCGTGGAAGGCCCAGAGGGCGGCCCCTCAAGGGGGATCGAAAAATGAAACGGCCAAGCGTCGGGCCCCGTGGGGGCGGGGGAACAGACTTGCGACGACCAGAGAAGCCATTGCCCCCCAGAGTTTTGTTCCAAACAATCCAAGTTCAGGACCAACCCTGCGGGATCTCTCCTCTCTGTCCCCGTATGAAGCACACCGACCATCACTTCCCCCGGCCTGGCAGAAGACCAAATGTTCACCCTCGCGTGAACCGAATTCTTTTGACGCCGCAAGGAACCCGCCGCGCGAAACAACAGGATTCCCGCGCCGCCCCCCATCGCCATTCCGACCAATAATGTCCAAACGCTGAAGGGAGTCACCCAGAGCCATCGCCCATACGCTCCCCCCGCCAAAACCAGCCAGGCCACAGCAAACACCAAGGGACCCCCGGTTTCAAAACTCTTTTTCATCTCGGGGATTCTCCGTTGGACAATCCCCATAAAACCTTATTTTGAGATTCTGTGAGCGGAGCCACGGACAACCGAGGGATCCGAATGAAATCCATGCGAGAGAGGGCGGGATGGCTCCGCAGGGCCGCAAGCGGTATCGGATTTTTCAGCCAACTTTCGAAAGTGACGTCGACGGCAAGCCAATGCTCGTCTGCGGGGTCTGGGTAGGCGGTCCCTTTGGCGCGAGCCCTGCACACCAAAGATTTTTCGGGGGACGTATGGTATCCCCAAATCGTATCCCCGGAAGAGATGGCTCGGAGCGAAAGACGCGCCCGCGGTCCGCGAATCCCGTCCCAACGAACAGAGGTTTCAGACTCCACGCGGGACCAGGGGAACGTGGCGGGTTCCGTTGAAAAGATCCAAGCGTTCATGAGGGGGGGTAGGTGAGGACGCTGTCCGAAATCAGCATGGTCTCCCGATGATCTTCTGACCAGCGAGAAGAACCATCGGAAAAAACATCTTTTTTCCACAGAGGGACCCGTCCCTTCATTTGTTCCAACGCGTAATGGCAAGCCGAAAACGCGTCCACCCGGCGAGGGGAACTCACGACTAAAAAAAGGCTCGTTTCCCCCACCGGGATACGTCCCAGCCGGTGTTGACATAACATGCGAGTGCCGGGCCATCTCCTCTCGACTTCCTCAAGGATACGGTTCATTTCCAACTCGCCCATGGCCTCGTAAGCCTCGAACTCTAACGCTGTGACGGGACCCTCTTGGGTCCGGTCAAGGCGCACCACGCTTTGAAAGGAAACGACGGCCCCGGGTTCTGTTTCCCGAGCCCGCTCTTCAATTCCATCGACCGCGATCGGAGCGATGGTAAAGAAGGGGACTTCTTCCATTAGTGGGACTTCCGAAAAATCCGAAACGAGACCAACACGCCCGCGCCCGCCGCGTTCATTCAGATCACACCCAACGGCGGCAAAAAAGCCACCTCGTCGCCGTCGAACAGCGACGTGTCCCAATGGGCCCACCGGCGATTCACCGCCACACGCAGGGAACGATCTTTCAAGAAATTCAAATTGACATCGTTCTCCACCACCCGCTGGGGCGTGGCCGCGAGGGGCACCTGTCGTTCGCGGGTTTTCGCCTGGTCCGCCAAGTGAGCGAAGAAAAGGAGCGTGATCACCCCTGAACCATCCGATCGATGGCGCGGCGGGCTTTATCGGCGATTTCCGGCGGAACGGTGATCCGATGTTTCAAGCTTTGCAGAGACCACAAGACCTTTTCAACAGTGATTTTTTTCATGAATTCGCATTGGGCGGCCCGGGCCACCGGAAGAAAGGTCTTCCCCGGATTCTGTTTTTCCATGGCATGAATGATACCGGTTTCCGTCGCCACAAGAAACGTTTTCTTTGGAGATTCCTTGGCGTGCCGCACCATGCCGCTGGTGGACGCAATAAAGTCCCCATGCTTTAACGCGGAGGACAAACACCCGCACTCCGGATGAACCATCAGTTCCACGCCCGGGTGGGCTTTCTTTTGAGCCTCTATGTCTTGGTCTGTAATGGCGTAATGAACGTGACAAGACCCTGGCCACAGGTGAATTTTCCGGCCCGTTTTTTCTCGCACGAATTGGCCCAGGAACATGTCCGGCAGAAACAAAATCTCTTTGTCGGGGGCAATGGATTCCACCACCCGGACAGCGTTGGAGGAGTACAACAATAATCGGATTCTGCCTTGACATCGGCGGTGGTGTTGACGTAGGCCACCACCACGACCCCGGGGTGATGGGCCTTCCATGCGCGAACCTGAGCCACGTCCGCCGTGGCCGCCAAAGAACAACCGGCGTCCAGGTCGGGCAAGAGAACCGTTTTGGTGGGAGCCAGAATCGCGGCCGTCTCCGCCATAAAATGAACCCCACAAAAAACGATCACCTCCGCCGTGGACTTAGCCGCCTCCTGGGACAGAGCCAACGAATCGCCCACCACGTCGGCGATGTCCTGAACGTCGTCTCTTTGGTAGTTGTGCGCCAAGATGACGGCATTGCGTTCTTTGGCGAGACGTTTGATTTCGGCAACGATGTCGGTGGGTGGCGCGGTGGTCATCTTTTTTTCCTTAAAAAGAAAGGATCGGCCCGCCTTGGGCCTGAGAGAGGAACGCGTTTAATCCAACCACGGCGTCCACCCGTTCGGCGACGCGTGTGGGGGGCATTTTTAAAAGCCGCACCCACGCCGAACAAGCGTAAACCCGAACACCGCCATGCCCACGCAGGTCATTTAAAAGGCCATGGGGACTTGTTCCCAAAATCAAACGCCCCCCTCCAGACCAGACTCCGGGGGTGTCCAGCGGTCCGCAACAAAGGCGCCCAGGGCGGGTCCCCGAAGGAAAAGCAAGCACCGATCGCCCCGAGCCCGCGCGGCGGCGAGAAAAGAAACCCCTTCATACAATCGATCGATTTCACCGCCAAACAGGACAACCGAAAAAACCCCCACGCCCTCGCCTAACGACGTTTTTGACGCGCGGGAGCGGAAAGGGATTTTGCTTCAGCGGAGGCGGCCGGCGTGGAGGTCTTGGACGTCTCTTGCATCCGCGCTTTTAACGCTTCCAAACTCTCCCGGTTCTGTTCCTGAATTTTGGAGATGCGCCGAGCGGTGAGCCACTGGCGGAAACTGGTGTCAACCACATAAAAAATCCCCAATACCACCAGAAGACCCGACAGACTAATGCCGATCAGAAACCGCCGGCGGTTCGCGATGAGAAGTGAAACGATCACCCCCAAGATCCCAAGACTCAGAATCGCCAAGCCAAACATGTTGCTGGTTAATATGAACACGTGTCCCTCCCTGGGTGAACCCTTTGGATAAAGGATCCAAATTGACGTTTGCTACAGGCCTAATGTTAACAGACAAAGCGACTTACGACAAGGCTCATCTCAATTTATTTTGGCCGCTTGACGAGCCCCATCCCCTCTGTTACACTAAACACCTTGAAACACATCAGCCTCCGAACAAAACTTGTCGTTCACTCGTCCCTCCTCGTCCTGGTGGGGGTCGCGGGCGTTGGCATCTCTCTTTATCTAGCTGAAAAGCATTACCTCGTCCGCCGATTCGATCAAACCCAGGAAGACAACGTCAATTCTCTCGTTCAAATCCGAAGAGAGTCCGTGGCCGCCCAAAACGATCAACTGCTGTTAAGCTACCTCTCCCTCCTTCGGCGATCCCGAGCGTTAAGTTATGCCATGATTCAAGATACCAGCGGCCGGGTTTTGGCCCACACGAACCCTGCCTTTGTGGACCAACGATTGACGGACCCCCTGAGCTTGAGGGCCGCTGAATCAACGGGGCTCCTCCGGCAACAAGGGAGACTCAACGATGATGTGGTGGATTTAGCTCTGCCCATCGTTCAAGGGGCCAAACGGCTCGGGGTCGCCCGGGTTGGTTACTCCCGAACCTCCATGGCCCAATTGGTGGATCAATCGTTGGCGGCCGCCCGCCACCGCATTCTTCTAGCCGCCCTGTTGGCCTTGGGGTTTGGGGTTGTTGTCGCGGTGGGGCTCTCCCTTCTCTTCACGCGCCCCATTGCACTTTTGCGTGACGGTGCACGAAAAATTGGGGAAGGCAATTTAGATTTCCGCATTCGCATCACTACCCGTGACGAATTGGGAGAGTTGGCCCAGGAATTCAACGTCATGGCCGCCAAACTTCAGGAATTGGACCAATTGAAACAAGACTTCGTTTCAAACGTTACGCATGAACTGCGGTCCCCCCTCACGTCGTTGCGCGGCTATGTGGAACTGCTCCTGCGCGAGGGGGCCGGCCCCATTAACGACGAACAACGGGAATTTCTCATCGTCATTAAAAACAATTCCCTCCGCTTGGCCCGATTCATTGACAACCTTCTGGACGTGTCCAAAATTGAGGCCGGCAAACTAGAACTCCACCCTGAACGCATCCGTCTTCAAGACCTGGCGCTGGAGATGACAGTCGTCTTCCGGCCCATCGCACAGGAAAAACAGGTAGACTTCCAATCGGAGATTCCCTTCTCCCTTCGTCCGATTCAAGCCGATGCGGACAAACTGCTCGAAGTGCTCACAAACCTTTTAAGCAACGCCTTTAAATTCACGCCCCCCCAAGGACGCGTGACGCTTTCGGCAAAGGAAGAGGAAGGAAACGTTCACATTCAAGTGAAAGATACGGGAGTCGGCATTCCCGCCTGATTCGCTGGGAATTATTTTCAATAAATTCGAACAAGTGAAACCCACCCAGGGCCTGGCGCGGAAAACGAAAGGCTCGGGTCTGGGGCTCACGATCGTCAAGGGAATCGTGGAAGCCCACGGCGGTCGCGTTTGGATTGAGAGCCAATTGAACGTCGGCACAACAGCCCACGTCCTTCTTCCCCAACCGGGCCGACCAGAAATGGAACCGGAACTCGCGTAAGAGATTTGCACATCGACACACATTTATTTATCATGATTTCGCGATTCAGGAGGGCCTTGGAATGATGAAAAAAAGAATCATGGTCGTGGATGACGATAAAGACATCCGCCGACTGGTGGAAAGCATTTTGGTTAAGGATGGTTTTTTGACGATCGGCGCCGAAAGCGGAGCAGACGCGCTGAAAAAGGTGGGGAGCTCCAAACCCGACCTCATCATCCTGGATTTACAGTTGCCGGACAAAGACGGCTTTGAAGTCTGTAAAATTCTTCGCGCGGACCCCGCCACCCGGTACATTCCCGTGGTATTCCTCACCGTTCAAAACCTCGACTCCTACAAAATCGCGGGACTCGAGATCGGCGCCGACGACTACATCACGAAACCTTTCAACCAGACGGAATTGGTGGCGCGGATCAAGGCGGTTCTCCGCCGCACCGAATGGCGGGACGCCAAAGAGCCTCCGATGAAAGAGGGTCCGCTGAGCGTCGACATGGAAAAACACACGGTGGTGATGGATGGAAAACCGCTGACCCTGGCCCCTAAGGAGTTCGACCTTCTTCTCGCTTTGATGCGCAATCAAGGCAAGGTCATGACGCGGGCGGAACTTTCCGAAATCGTGTGGGGCCAAGAATATTATAACAACACCCGCACCGTTGACGTCCACGTGGGCCGCCTCCGCCGAAAATTGGGGAAAAACGGCGACCGCGTCCGAACCGTCGAAAGGATCGGCTACCGGTTCGAATAACCGCTGATCCACACCCATTATTTTTTGTTTCGAAAATAACCCATCTTTTCCGTCTCGCATCAGCGGCCCTGCCGCCCCCGATGCTGTGGGCTCTGCGAACGACCTCCCAAGGGCAGAGGGAAGGGAAACCGTTCATCCGGGCCGTTCAATGAGGCTTTTTAAGTTTTTGGCGAAATCCGCGTAGCGGACCGGTTTAATTAGTTTCCGTTGCACGTGGGACGAATTAATTTTTCCTTCATCGATCATGCCAGAGACAACCATGACCGGCGTTCCATCCGTGGCAGGGTGGCCCCGCAGTTGCCGCAACACTTCATAACCGTTCACATACGGCATCTCAATGTCCAGCGTAATCAGATGGGGCCGAAAATCGATGGCGGCGCGCAGAGCCTCCCTGCCGTCCGTCACACAGCGAACCTCAAACCCCAGCGCTTCGCAAAAATCCCCCAACAAATCCGCCATTCCGATATCGTCGTCAATGACCAGAATCCGTTTCTCGTAAGGCATGGTCCCTCCTTCCCGTCCTTTCGCCACGCCCCAGTCTACCCCCGCTCCGATTTCCCCGCCTTAAGAAGTTGTAACAATCCGATTTTACAACTTCGTTACAACCTCTTAAGGAGATCTTAAGATTGTTTTCGTAAGATTTGCCCCAACATGCTCTCACTTGAGAACACCATAACAAGGATATGCCGGCCGGTCGTTGGGATAATGCTCTCTTCGGCATTGTTCTTGACCGGCCCACTGGCCCCAACGCCTGGCCAAAACAGAGCAAAAAAAAGCCAATTTTTGGGCTAGCCGAAGATCCGCCACCCAGCTCCAACCCCGCCCGGCCATTGAGCTGGCCAACACATTACAAACAACACCGGCTCTTCCACATCAATCGCCCGCAGATCCCCCAAAAAATTGGTTCAAAGTAAACAGCTATACCCCTGTATTTGGCCCCAAAGCTTGGAACCGGGGCAACGTCCTCGTCCCTTTCGTTACCATTATTCAAGACGCCCATGACAATTATAATGCCCAACTCGCCCTCCGCCGAACATTAGCCGAACTGGCCGAAAAAGACCGCCCCCTTCTCGTCTGTGTCGAAGGCGCGTGGGGACCACTGTCAACGGACATTTTCAACATGATTAAGGATGAAAAGGAAAGGACAAATATTGCCGGGGAATTTTTGAGAAAAAACATCATTACAGGGGAAGAATATCTCTCCATCACGTCCCCGGGATTGGTGGAGTTGGTGGGTATTGAGAACCAAGAGTTACACAAAAAAAACACGGCCGCTCGCGAACTGGTTGAAACATGGAGGGGTCCCACTCTGAAACGTATCCAGGTTCTTCAACTGAACATGACCCGAGTCAAAAGTGCTCTTTTTCCATCCCAGTGGCTACAATGGGATCACATCACAAAGGAATTTCAGGACGGACAGATAACAGCTCATGAATTTTCGAAACGATTACAAATCTTCGCACCAGAACAATGGCGGACCGAAACGTTCCCAAACCTAGAGAGGCTTTCGCTCTTGGAATCTCCAGGAAAGAGTTCTCCCCAAATCCAAGAAAAATTGAGTCGATTTTTCTCAACTCTTTCAAAAAACGATTTGACCGCAATGGCAAATCCCACAGCGGACCGGAATCAACTGTTAGAGAGCATTGCCAATAATTTAAAGTCCAACCCAAGCGCAGATAGTCCTGACGTAAAAAACAAGATTGACCAATTTCTGGCGTATCAGCGGCTAGACGTTGAAGCCTTAGGCCGGGAGCTGGAGAGGGCCCCCAAATTAATAGCCAGAAGATTGATTGCGGGACGTCCGGCAGGGGAAAAAGCTCTTTTGAGTCGCGTCCTCATGCTGGACGAATGGCTCACCTTGGCCAATCGACTGCTTTCTTTAAATATGACGCCGGAAGATTGGGAGGATTTTAATCGACTATCTAATACAAAAAAAACAATCGACGCCTTCCAAGAAATAGATGAGTTAGCCCGGGCAAATAAAATTAAGACCTACCCTCTTCCGCCTGCTCATCCCAGAGACGAAGATATGTCCTGGAATGCAGCCAAAGCGTTTTATCGATTGGCCAA
Organism: Elusimicrobiota bacterium; assembly: GCA_016714745.1. GTDB lineage: Bacteria > Elusimicrobiota > Elusimicrobia > FEN-1173 > FEN-1173 > JADKHR01. The sequence continues at coordinate 100,492 of JADKCG010000005.1, forward strand.
AACCAGAGACGTCGACATGACCATCAACACCCTGAAAGAGGCAACAAAACGACAAAAGACGACTGTCATTTTAATTGCCGGAGGGTTTCATTCCCCTGGGATAACACGCCTCCTTCGAGGACATCAAACATACAACACGTCCATCCAACCAAACTTCAGCGTGGATCTGCCCGATAACCCTAAAATTTCTCTTCGGAGAATGAGTCGATTTCAAGCCCCTCAGACAGAATTAAAAATAATGCTGGAAAGATATACCCAACCGAACGAATCGACCCCCTTTCAAAAATGGAAATTCCATTTTCCTTCAAATTTGGCTGTCATGGCCATCCGAGGAGTCATCTGGTTCTTTCTGGCCGCCGCGGTCGAGGCGGCCGGCTTCGAAACCATTGTCACACATCTACCGTATGTGGCGCTCATGACAACCGTTCTGGCTGACCCCATTCTTCAACGAATGCTTAACCCCACCCCCGGAACGCCTGCCCCATCCAAAAGATTGCGCGACAATGAAAAGGCATTTTTCGATTTATTTCATAACCTGGTCACCTCTTTGGAAAACAACCAGCCGACGGAAGCCGTCGCGCTCATGAATGATGTTCTATCTTACAGCGAAGAGAGGGCTTACCTGTTATTTCATATGTTGGGCTCGACAACTGAACTCAAAGAAAAAAAATTGCAAAGCCGTCTCATTTCAGCGATGCCACACAGCTCCCAAAGGATTCTATTTAACGGCATAAGCGAGGTTTCGTATCAGACATATCTGGACCATCTTCGGCTTATCTGTAAGTTTATGGACAACTTAGGAGAACTTGAATTATTCGCGAAACAAGAAATTAACCTAAAAGAAAAAAATGCCATAAACCAAGCGATTCCACTTCTCCAACAACACATAAAGAGTATTCGTGACATCAGAGAAATATTGTCCGGCCAAGAAGAATTCCTTCGACCCTTTGCAAAAGGCAAACCGGACCTTCCCTCCCTAAAGGCGGGAAATACTCCAGGCGCTATGGATTCATTTCTTTTTCGAAAAGCGGTCCCTGTTTATAACGCACGGATTGAGGCCATCGAAAATCTAAATAAAGTTTTGGAAGAATTGGTGAAATTTGAAAGATATCTTCAGGAATTCAAAATTCCACCGTTCTACACGATTAACCCCATTCACATGATGCTTCCGAAACAACTTTCTTATTCACCCATTGCCCCCTTTTTAAAAGAACTCGAAAGGAGGAATGGCCCAAAGGAAAGATTTAAAAATGAGCTTTTTGACCTTACAAATCCACGTTCAAGCTATCAAGGAGATAATGAAGATTGGGTGAAAACAATTTCACTGACCGAAAGGCTTGCGATTGTTAGAGATTTTAGCCCCCAGCTCATCCCGCGGGGACGCGACACTAAATTCACCGAGACAAGAACCCGAAAAATCGAGAGTTTCGCTCAACGCATGGGGCATGGGATCGAGGATTTATCCATGTCCGCCCAATCTTACCTTGAGTCACCAGAAGGGGCGTCTTGGAAACCCGAGGATTCCTCCTTCCTCGAAATGGTGAATGAAGTGGCAGACATGACTCTTCCAACGCAGGGCGACCCCCGAGCCGCCGTGGTGGTTCCCTCAGCATCAAATATAAGGGCCTTTGCGGAAGATTTTGCTCGAACGCTCAGGTCTCAGCGTCCCATCAAAGTTGTTTTTGTTGACATGGGTGCTCTCCTCATGTCCGCGAATAGACAGGAATCTCTCAAGTCAGCCATTGAAGGGATTATCAGCGAATCGAAAGAGCGGGGAGACGTCCTCCTTATGGTTGACTTGGATGGGTTTCAAGGAGAAAACAGGGATCCCTTGATTCATTTAATGAATACCTGGCAAAAAGAAAACAGCGATGGAGGGGCCCCCCCCCTCATCACCCTTTGCACCGAAAGAACATTTAACACTCAACTGCAAGAGGATCGGACCCGCCAGGCGCTCACCAGCAACATTGTGAGAAGTCAAAATCCAAAAGCGTTGGCGCGGAAAGGACTCGGACAGCTCCTCGACCCCATCCTTCGTCGGACCCGCTTGAGAATTCCAAACCAAGACGTCCTCGATCGGTTATTGAGTCAGTTGGCGAAAACAGATCCCTTCGACATCGCCGATCGGGCCGCTCGTTTAATAAGCGAGCTCGGGGAAAGAATTCATGGTTTAAAAATTCGTAGTCATAAAGGACAAAGCGAAATAACAGAAACCGAAATAATTTCAGCTCTTGAAAGCGGCACCCCAGATCGCCTTCCACTCTCATTAAGAGTGGCGGCACGTGAACCTTCCATGCCAGAGGACAGCAGAAATAGCGCCATTGCAAAATTGGCCGAGCTCCAGGATTTACTCAATAGAGATCCCCACAATGAGAGCATTGCTCGATTGAAAAGATATCTTGAAAAACTCATCAGTGTCCCCTGGAATGAAAGGGCGCCCTCCGTCATCCCGTCCCACCTCTCGTCCGAAGAAATAGATGTTCATGTCCGAAAACTTTTTGAGGATTTGCGGGGAAATATTCAAAAAACGCACCACGGCCTTAGCGAAAACGTCGAATTGGCCGTCAAGGACATTTTGATAAAAATCGTTCAAAGCGATCTCATTAGAGCCAAAGGAGGAAAACCTGTTCGCATCAAAGATATCCCAACCTTTGTGGGTCCCCCTGGCGTTGGGAAAACAACTTTATTGCAGAAATTGGGGGATTTGACTGGCCGACCGGTATACCTCATATCCATGAATCTCATTCCAGATGCAACATCTTTTCGCGGAACGTCCCCCACCTATTTAAATTCCAAAGAAGGGCGATTGGCCGCGACACTTATTTCAGGGGACCCCACCAACGTCCGGAACCCCATTATTATTTGCGATGAAGTAGACAAATCCGCTCCCGAAGTTCAATCGATTCTATTGGAGCTTATTGGGACCGACACTTTTCAAGACAATTATGTCCTTGATGTTCCCATTGACGAATGCACCTTCGTTTTCACTGCGAACAAATTGGAGCCGATTACTAGCCCCCTTCTAGATCGTATGGATGTTATTGCGATGCCTGGTTATACCCTTGCAGAAAAAACGGAAAATGCGATGAACCATACTCTTCCAGAAGCCTTAAGAAACCTTCACCTCCACAAACTAATCCGCCTGAAAAATCCGGCAGAAATCATGGGTTTTATCGCCAAACATTACGCGCGTGAAGAAGGGATGCGTAATTTCATTCGCAAACTTGACCAAGTCCTTGTTAGCGCATTTATTCGCTTTCTCGAAACCGGATCCCCGACTTCTATTAACACGGAATTTGTTCAATCGGTATTAGGAGACCCGGTCACATTTCTTCAAATTCCCGATTCGGATCTAGTTGGCGTGGCAACATATCCCAGCCTGACTGGCGATTTGGTCGATGTACATGCCACAAATAAAAGCGTGGCCCCGCCCCTCGCCACCCGACCCAAGTTTCAGAAGTTCGTGGATTTGGTGAACCGTGTTATGGAAACCGAAGGACCCAACTGGGTGAACGTAATTTCTAATCAGTTTAAGCCTTCTTCCAGGGCAACAACCATCGCGGGCCTCCAGCTTGACGTTCCCCGCGTTGTTCCTGAAGATTCTGCCGCACAGCTAAGTCTGGCCATTGCGGGCTTATCAAAGGCCACGGGGGTCCCCGTTCGTCGAGAAACCGCTTTTGTTGGGGAGCTTGACCTAAGAGGAGATCTTAGGGAGGCCAATGAAATTCGTAAACGTGCTTTAACCGCTTATGACGCTGGCGCTCGGGTGATGGTTCTGCCCCACCAGAACAAAGACGACATGCTGTTTCGAACATTTCCCTCTGTTTTGGCCCTGCGAGGACCTGTTTTGGAACCACCGGAAGCGAACCAAGGCCTTTGGACACTCTATCTGCCAAAATCCTACGATGGCAACAGCCCAGGAGGAGAGGACCTCACAGTCAATTTCCATATCCACACGGGGACAAAGGAGGAGCTCATCGAGATAGCTGAATCTCAACTTTATACGGAAGGAGGAGGAGTTCGGTGCCTTTACCTTTTCGCACGAGACGTGGAAGACACATTCCCGTTTGCTTTTGTGCAATCCGACCGGCCCGCCTTTAAGTTAACGTTCGCTCCTCTCCGTTCTGAACTGAGGGCGGTGGAAGAAGAAGGACAAGAGAATAAGCCGATTCAAATCCCCCTTAATAAGAAGATTACGGATGACTACCACATCCCGCCATGGAACATTATTGTCGCAGGCAAGGAGGTCGATATTCGACGAAGGCTTCTTGGAATAAAAAATGATGACGCGGTATTGCTTGCTAAACAAATCATCGAGAATACCAACGAACACACCATTGACGAAAATGCGGCACAATTGGAAGCGCTGGCAAGATATTCCCTTGTTCAATCGAGGGGGGGGGCGCTAATCGATTTATTCCTTGAGATGGACCCGACGACGTTAACCGAATTGGCGGCCAGGATGACTCCCGAAACCGTCGGGGCGCTCATCCACGACAAAAAGGCCGACCGTTTCTTTAAAGAAATCCCTCGCTGGGAGAAAAGTCTAAAAATTATTGAAACGGCGCTAGGGACAATTACAAGTTCGGGATCCATTGACGACGAAGCAGTAAAAGAGCTACGAGAATTAACGACACACTACGAACTTTTTCCCCCTTTAATCGATGACCCCTCTAGTATCATTTCCATTTCGCCGCTTCGGGCCATCATCGATGCCATTTTGAGTGGCCCCGCAAAGGAAAGGGCGAACAACACAAACCTTCTTAAGTCAGAATTAAGGAAAATTCTTGATTTGGGCAGGAGAGGCGTTAAGAAGTACCTAAATGCGGGACCTTATTGCGCAGACCCCGTCAGTTTAAATCTAATAACCAACCTTATGGACCAGCGGTATACAGAACAATCAATTTACAGGCGACTCATGAGAACAGCCAAAGATGATTCCCCGATTCCAGGAGAGGTATGGAATGCGTATCTCGCCAATGAATCCCTTCAAAAGGAATTAGAGCTTGAAAATATCAAATTCATTTCCCTTCCCATTGAATCACCAACGGAGGAGCATCTCATGGACGTCGTCTTCAATGCGCCGGCGTCTCGATTCGTTGAATCAATGGCTCGAAATGATTTTAAGACCATGACCCTTACGGGTTGCCCTAATACACTAAAAAATCTTTGGGCCTCCTACTTGCTTAAAAGGCTCTGGGAGGAAGGACTCCCCAGCCGCATGATAAAGATTGACGTCTTGAAATTACTGACCTCACCCATCTACCTTGATGAACTCATCGAAACAAAATGGGAGCGGATAGGGAAAATCGTTGAGACCGCGGGAAAGGCGGGCAACCTCACCGTCTGGATTGATTTGGACGAAATCCCACAGGGCACCCCGCCTTTTTTTGTATCTCGCATCATACAGCTCCTTTCGCAAGGGTCAAAAAGCGCCCCCATTCTGTTCACGGGTAAAGAATTTACTCACCAGTCATTGGTCGACTCGGCTCCGGCGTATGCGCAAAGTGTCGTCGAACAATCAGTAAATGCGGGGAATCCCATTGCCCTCTGGAACCTGGAAATCAGTGAAAGGAAACAAAATTTCGGATTAAAGATTGACCCTTCGGCGCTCGCTCATCTGAGCCAGCTGGTGGAAACAGAAGAAATAGGCCTTACGCTTGCGAGAAAAATACTTGATCGAACTCAAACAACCTCAGGGACGCCATGCACCGCCGAAACGATAAACATTATTCGGACCGCGATAAAAACTGAAACCGATCAATCTCTCCAGTGGGCCACGTTATGGGACAAATACGAAAGTGTATCGCCTCAGATGTCCGCTGGGGCAAAAACGGCAGGCCATTGACCTCCTGGGCCAGTTCCGAACAGCTTCCGGAGATGAGGCCGCCACCATTGAAAACAAATTCGCACCATAATCGAATTCCCGTGGAATAAACGAACCCCCGCCTCCGTGACTCGCCTTCCCTCGAACCCGACAGAGCAAGACCTCTCACTCTTTTATGAGGAACTCAAAGAAGGGATCAACAACCTCCGGAAAGCATTGGATGTATCGCACTACGGGATGGACGATGTTAAATCTCGAATTTTGCAATATTACGTTCGAGATTCTCTGGCTCGTGCCTATACGGGGAAGGGAATTGGGAAACCCATCCTCCTCGTGTCTTCCCCCGGACAAGGAAAGACCTCGATCGGTTCCGCTATCGCCGAAGGATTAAAAAGGCCCTTCAAAAAAATTGCTTTGGGCGCCATGAGCCGTATTGAAGAGCTCGTCGGGTTTAGTTCCATGTATAAAGACTCCGATACGGGAAAAGTCATGAAAGCCATGGGGAGGGGCGTTTTGAACCCGGTGATTCTTCTTGATGAAATCGACAAAATGGAAAAAGGGATCAAAGGAAACCCCATCGACGCATTGCTTTCTTACATTGATCCTGCTCAGAACGAGGGGGTGGAAGACGAGTTTAGTCAGTGCAAATACCCGTTCAACGAAATATTGTTTATTGCAACAGCGAACAGTATTGACAATATCCCCCAACCGGTGCTGGACCGCTTTGAGGTCATTCATCTTCCCCCCTACACGAAAGAGGAAAAGGCGGCCATCATTAAGAAACATGCTCTTCCAAACCTATTAAAAGAATGGTCGGTGGGAACTCGGGTGGCTGTCCCAGACCTCAATGAAGTTGTTAACGCCATTTTAGAGAATGTACGTGAACATGGAGTTCGCCAATCCATCGCACGCCTCTCAAAAACCATTGGCCGAGCCTTGGTTGATTCTTATCTGACAGGCGCGGGGATTACATTAACGGGAACAACCACTCGACGACTGCTTCGCACTGCAAAAGCGGAGGGAATAAAAAGCCCCCCGGACGCTGAAGGGAAAATCACTGGTTTGGCTTTTTCAAACGACACAAACGAGGGGGTTTTATTGCCAATCCAGGCCGTTCTCCATAAAATGGACGGCACCGATCGATTTAAATTCGAGGGGTTTGGTTTAATGGGCGACACCATGCGCGCTAGCCTGGGACGCGCAGTAGAAAACGCGCTCAAGCGGGCGCGCGAGATGAACGATCAGAGGGGAGACCTCTCCGGCCAAGTGCTTTCAGTTGTTCTAGGTCGGCAGGGAATTGAAACGGATGGGGATTCCGCTGGAGCCGCCTTCTATTTTGCCAGCCTTTCAGCTTTAACGGGCATCCCAGTCCGACAAAATGTGGCAATTACGGGGGCTATTTCTTCGGGTCCCACGGCGATGCGGGTGGGGGCCATTGAAGGTAAAATATCTGCCGCAATAAATGGAGGGAAAACAACTATTTTTCTTCCCGCCGAAGTTAGAGAAACCGTTGGAAATATCGTTCGATCCAACGGGACATCGTTGGGACTCGTGGAAGATGTAACCGGGGATTCCCCCTCCCAAGTTCTGCGAATTCCTCACCTTCTTTGGCAGGAGGGGTATGAAAGCGAAGTCGAGGCCAAGACAGCACTTACTCATCAAATTGAATCAGCCGGATTAAAGCTCAACTTTGAATCCGGTGCGGCAGTTATCAAGGGAAATCCTGATCAAATGAATGAATTTTCTCTAACAACAAACGATTCTTTCGCCCGCCCACACTTGTGCTTTTTTCACAAATGTCCCAGATTGAAGATCGGGTCTTAAACAAAGATTTCCCCCCTCCCAACACCGGCACCGGGTTAAAGATAAAAGGCATCCATACGGTTCCATTCATTTCAACTTTACTTGGAATCACCGTTCTCGCATTAGGGATCCCGGTTTGGGTGGGAATAGACACTTTTCTCCCATGGGTCATCGCGAATGCATGGACTTTAGCGCTGACCACCCCGCTCCTCGTGGTTTCCCTATTGACGCCCTTTGTGATCGCCAGAATCATTTCCAAGACAAACGCAAAATTTCCCCCAGCAATGAGCGTGGACGTAAATGGAACGATTCAAATGACCCCTTTGTTTCAGTGGGAACTATTAGTGGAATTAAACGAAGCGGCAATTGCAACAAATGAAGAATTACAAACAGCAATAAAAGAAATCATTTCAAAAATTGATTCATCCAGCCCACTTTCCGTTCGAGACCCACTGTGGGCCACAGTGTTCCCCACCCTAACAAGCGGGAGTGGACCTTCCAGGGCCCGAACCTCCTTGGCCAAAATATTAATTCAAGCCAATCCCACACTGGCTCAATTTGAACTCATCCCCCCCCTCGACCGAACATCCCTCTTGCCGGAACGAAAAACCGAAGAAATATTAAAAACCCAAACCTAACCTCAATGCGGTTTAGATAAGGAGTCGTTGCCCGATTTATCGGGCGATTTGTATTTAAAACGAGTCAAAAGAGCCCCATAAATAAAGGAACTACAATAATGCAGGCCTTATCTAAACCGCATGGGAGTTAGGCGCTCGTAGCGATCCGTTTCATCCCTTTGAGTTGAATCCGGATCTCTTCGATGGCGGTCCGTAGTCCCAGCGTGAGAACTTCCTTACCCAACCGATCCCACTTGGCCTCGCCTGTCAACACGCTGGTGTGGGCCGGCGTTGAGCCAACCACCAAGGGGAGCAACGGTTTCAAGATATTAAACTGGATCGCTCCGTCCTTGACAGCGCCCCGGCGGTCCATCAACTGTTTCCCACCGATCAAAATGGTCCCGTCCATCATCCCCGCGACCAACGATCCCCGAACCTTTAATAGGTCGCGGACGACAGTCCGTTGTCCACCACCAATATCCTTAACGAGGACAGGTCCGTGTCGCTGGCGCGAGAAGCCGCTAGGTCTACCAACGTCTGTACCGCTTGCGCATCCAGAACGCCTTTCGAGAACAGGTCTGTCCCAGCCACCATCACCACCGACGTCTCCGATTGCCGAAGCGCCTCCGCCACCAGACTCTTCTCCACCCGGCCAGAATAGATCTGGCTTAACCAATACGCCTTGTTCGCCGTCGTCGATCGCGCAAAGGTTTCCGCCAACGCCGTCACCGCCACATACCCCAACCATGCCCGCTGTGCCAGAATGGGCGTCAGCCCCTCTATTTCTTTCAACAGGCCCAGCAAGCTCAGATCAGCCAACTCTTTTGGGAGAGGACATTATTCGGCATTGAACCACCATCTCCGAAGCTCCCTGGGAGGCCGATGTTCCAAAACGGGCCAGGGTCGGGATATGACCCACCTCATGGGCCAAATCAGCGAGCACACGATCCCCAGGGCCATTTTGAACGTGCACAATAAACCCACCCTGGTCAGCAACCACAAAGGCCCTCGCCTGTTTATCTCCCGTCAACCGTCCTGCCTTCCGGCTTAAGGCTTGATCATAGCTCACAGGGTTCTCATGCAAGACCACCTGCACTTTAGCCGCCTGCTCAAGACTCGGCACCCCTTGGGCGGCCTCGGTCTTCATCATGCCGCTCAACATCGATTCCGCCGCTGTATTCACCTGACTCAAGCTTAAGCGCGCGCCCAACGCCGGTTTCGTGATTCCAAGATCACGGTATACCGTGCCCGACAACGCTCCTGTCGTTTTCTCCAATTCATCGATCCGGTTTCGAAGGTTCTTCAACAGTTCCCCTTCACGCGTCTCCACTCCCATCTGCTCAAGGATTTGGGCCAACCGCGATTCCGCCATAATTTCAACTAAAGTGGATCCAGCGCCTTCAATTCCGGAACCAAACTTTGATACATAAACGCCACCCTCAGGCGCAGTGAACCTTCCCAACCCAGAGACTTGCCCGCCTGGGCTCGACGCACCGCCGCATCGACCTCCGCCATTCTCCGCTCCAATTCTGCCAGAGGCAACCCCAACGTTTGCCAATCGCCGTCGCCATTGGCGTCCTCCGGCAGGAGCGCCGACAACGCCACAGCGTTTGCCACCGAGGGTCTTTAAGAATGCGTTCGCCGCCGCATCCGCATTGAAAAACCCTCCAAGATCACGTCCTTCTTCTATCGCTTTTCGCACGATCTCGCCCGCGTATTCGGCGCTGATCAATTCAACCCCGTCCGCCGTCACACGGGCCTCCTGCACCTCTCCGCTCGGCATGATGCGCACGGCCACGACGTTCGCACCGGATTTATCAGAGATCAGGGAAAACGCACGGTCGGTATCGGTTCCCGCTACGGCTCCTTGCCTCTGTATATACGCAACAAGGTCCGCAATCGAACTGTTTCGATTTCTCCCATCCACGATCACATCATCGTGCACATGGAGCACCATCCCCCCGTTCAGTTTCTCCGCGGGGACCTCAAGTTTAAACACCGCTACTTGATCGGCACCCAACCCAGCCGCAAACCCAGGATTCACCGCCAAGAACGCCGCCACGGCCATTGCCCGCACCGCCGCCGCCCCGGTGATCTTTTCACCTCGGCCGGACACCTGCACACTCTCCGATGGACTCAAAAACCTGCCTCAACATGGCCCCAGATCGTTTTAAACCACCCTTTGGGAAGTGTTCCAATATTGTAGGCGCTGTGGGCCAATGTCGTGATCATTGACGCCGCGAAGGGGCCAGCCAAGGACGACACCCCAAGAAAGATCGCCAACCCCGCGCCAAACAACGCCAATCGATTGCCGAACTCCGCTGTGTCTTGAACCAAGGCCCCACGGCTGAACACCGCGTTCCACCCGGCTCTCCCTCCCCCAGCATTCAAATACCGCGCTGATAACTCCACAGCAACGTGGGCGAGGGCAAAAAACAATCCAACGACCACGCCCATTTGTCCAACAACTCCGAAATCAATTGCGGCTCCGGAAAGAAGGCTCTCCCCAACGTTCGGCAACCATGATTCCAGGAACACAATTCCCTCAATCACTGGACTCACGACCCCACCAGACCCAGATATCCCAACCGCTTGACTAAACTTCCCTCTCTCCACCCACGGATAAACGGCTCACCAATGGAGAGCCCCGGACGAACTCGTATCTGAGCCCCCGTTCCGCTAGGAGGAGTAGGAGTTACATTCGGCGTTGTGGACCCCCCTCCTATGCTATTCAGCATTCTTTGTATCGCTTCAATCGTTTCAAGAGCATTTCCATATCCCTGACTCACTTTTTCGTCCACTTTCAATAAGTTTTCCCCAGTTGTGTCGTCTGATGATTTGGGCTGAGGAGCCTTTCCGTAAACAGTTGTAGTTAGCTTCCCATCTCTCACCTTCCATTCCCACTCATCCTGCCGTGAAAGTGGGGCCCCACCCGTTTGTTCCACCCGGATCGGGTTCCCCCTCCTGTCCTGCACAACCGTTTCTTGTTCCACCCCCGTCACATCCCCAGCGTCCAACACATTTTGTCCAGCCAGAACTGAAACCGCAGAAGGCTCCTGCCTGTCCGCGTTCACACTCTCTATGGAGTCAGAACTCTCAGCTTGGACAGCTTCTATTAACGGAGCAGTTTCCCTTGTGCCAAGGGTCCCTAAACGAGAAGTGATCCGCGTCTCCAACGGCGGGAAAACCATTATAGGATCGAACCAGGCGGTCAAATTCCCTGCCGCGTCAAACCTGAAATTGGAAGACAAGTCGTCGATTCCGTAATCGAAGCCATTAATTAATGGGTCCATTGCGCCATGAATCGAACTAAAGGCTCGGATCGCATGAGAAACCGCGAGTTCTTTTTGCGAAATGGCGCGATTCCACTGCGGGCTCTCCTCTAGAAAATCGTCCAATGAGGAGCCTTCAACAAATTTCATGCGGATCGTATTTCCCTCCACCCTCATCGTTGGCACAATGGTTCTTCCAAACACTTCTTGGAGCGCTTCACCCACATTGTTTCCAAATTTTACAGTGTCCCCTGCCAATTGCTTCCGTTGTTCAGCGCTTAAACGATACTGTTCACCGGAATTTTCCTTGCCCACAACCTCTTTGACTTCCTTCACAACATCATTGCCATCCCGCCAGACTTCCATAAATGAGCCTTCGCCCAAATAGTTGCCAGGCACACGACCGGCAGGCGTCTCTAACGAAGAGGCAGAAGGCTCCTGCCTGTCCGTGTTCACACTTTCTACGGAGGGAACAGGGGCTATTACATCAGAAATCGCCCCCTGGCCATCAGTTATTCCATCGGCTTCAGTGCGCACACCAATCTCACCCGCAACTCGTTGTTGAGCGTTCACTCCTTCAACCCCACCGTCCGCGTTCAATGTTGGTTTTAACTCTTCGCTCTCTAGGTTATCTTCCATGCGTGTCATGAAATTCGGAGGGAGAACGCTGGCCGTTGTGGCGGCTTGGGTATCTTGGGCTTCTGCGTATGCCAATAACACGCTGGAAACCCCCTGCCAATAACGACGAACCAGTAGGGCGGGCGCGTTTCGAAGATCTTGGGGAACCATGCTGATTAATGACGGTTCTACCCCCGCCGCTTCCATGGCCTGCTCAAGCCGAGGCGTGAACGTTGTCGCCAAAATCGCCCCCTCTTCCAACTGCGTTAGGGTGTGATCCACCGCCCGAGCCAAGGACACGGCGTCCGACTCTTTCAGGGTCTCAGGCAAAATCGATTGAACCCGATTCTCGAGATAGGTTTCACGCTGGGCCACCAGGAAGGTTAATGGATCTTCAGCCATCGCCAGTGACAGATCTTTTGTGTCCCAACCCACACCGTTTTTGGCCAACACTTTGACCACATGGGTACGCATGGCCGGAGACAGCCCGGCCAAAACCCCCGCCATTAGGGTTTCCGCATTTCGCATGTCAAAGCCATCCAACTGGCCTTTCCATTGCTGTGCGTAGAATTCGACAGCGGCCGCCACTTTCAGATCCGTTTTGTCCGACACTTTTACCATGGATCGAGACAAGAGCTGACCTTTCGTTGCCAGGAGCCCCACAGCGTTCTTCCGTTGTCCCGCAGGGACGCCTTGCTTTTTCAGATCTTCATCATAGGCTTTGACTTGCGCCATTTCCCAATCAAAGACCGCGGCCTGAAGGGCACCCGTCATTTCATTGCGCCCATTCATTTTTGCTCTCACCTTCGCCACAAGATTTAGGCTGCTCGCAGTGGCCTGCTGTGTCAACGTGAACCCGTTTTCTTTCAGGATTTCCACAGCCATCGCTCGATCAGAAGAATCAGCGTTGGACAGGGATTCAGCCAATGATTCAACGGTATTCCCTTTGCCCGCCGTTTCGACAAATTTCCACGCCACCGTAGCGGTTTGGTGCGCAGAGGGCAACGTTATCCCGCCTGTTTCCCAATCACTCCCCAAAGCGTGCTGACGGGCCGCCCAAAGACGCCCGGCCTCGGACGACAGGGCTTTTTTGTTCCCAATTTGAGACGCCCCATGCGGAATGTTCCATCCGAAGACGGCTAAGGCCTGAATTACCGCGTTGGCCTGTTCGGTCCCCTTCCCAAACAGAAGACCGGCCACCTGATCCCGAAGGCCACCAAGCTCTGGCGCTACACCCTCTGTCAATAAATCGGTCACCCATTTGATTTGAGTCTGATTCAATCCGGCGATTTTAAGATTGTTTTCGGTGTATTTTAACGCCTTCGCCTGAACAGCGGAAAGTTGCGCGTTAAATTCGTCTACTCCTTGAAACCACTTGACCCAACACGGATTTTACGTAGCCAGGAGACATAATGCTCAGCTCTGCCAAGGTGGATTTTAACGCGTCTTCGCCAAATGCCCTCACATCCAACGAATCGGCAATCGTCTTTCCAAACTGAGAGGAAACCAATGCTCGCGCCGCCCTTACCTCTTCGACGGTGTGCCCGCTTAAGAGGGAATCAAACGAATCCAACAGGTTATCGGCTGTGAGGGTTTGTTGAGCCGCAACTGTTGTAGAGATCCCGCTATGGGCGGTTGCGGCGGTTTCCAAATCATTCCAAGAAATCGGCAGACCCGCCGATATCTTCCAGCTGAGATATGTCCGAGCTTCTTTCAAGACCTCGGCTTTTGATATCGCATCAATCGACACCAAAGTCGCTTTCTTTTTCTCAACAGAGAATTCCGCTTTCTTATTCCCCTTTGTGATCGTAATGGAATAGGCACCGTCCACTTCGGCTCCTTTCGTTATTTCTACGGGATTAAAATCTTTCCCAAACGAAATCAGCGGTTTGGAAGAACTGACACTCGTGTCGTAAACAGCGGTCTTCCCCTCCGTATACTGAATGACCAGCCCCGAACCGTCAACATCGACATGCAGTTGGGTTTCCGAACCATCCGCTAGGTTTATTCTGAAATAACCATATGGCGATTCACTGAAAGACTTCACTTTCCCTTGAATTGTTCCCGCCACCACACCCCACACTTTAATTTTGTTGGCCAAACCTTCTGCCGTCGCGTCAAGGCGAGCCTTCGCACTCCGCATTTCCGGCGTGCTGGGCTTCGCCTCAGTCCAGGATTCATAGGCGGAGGCGTCTTGTAAATTAAGTCCATAGATCTCCGACATGGCCCACACATGACCAGCGTGTGTCAAGTTGTTCCGTCCAAGCGCTTTCAAAGCCAACGCTTCGACATCGGACTCACCAGCCAATGGGCTCCCTTTCGCCAAATTCGCTGAATAGTCACTCTTCAACCCCCGATCCATTTCAGATAGGGCCGCTTCAAAGGGCGCCCCGAACCGCACGGTGGCGTAGGCGCGGACAACGTCTTTCTGTTCTAACCCGTATTGCGTGGCGTAATCATTCCGTTGTTGACGGTTCAAAACCCATTTGGCGCCGTCCGGTTTCCTGGAATCGTCCCGAACAGTTTTAAATTCATCTCCCAGGGCCTTCATCGCTCGTTCTTTCCAGAAATTGTCCGTTTGGGAAACCCTCAACTGACTGATTTCGGCCACAGAAACATTGGCCAAGACGGCGTCGCCCAGATTGGATTGAACTTTGCCATTCTTTTTCTTTATCTCAGCCCCGCCCACCACAGCGTCGTAGGCCTGGCGTGTCGCCAAGTCGCCACTGCCCACCACACGGGAAAGGACCGCCTCTTGCATCTCGGCCTTGATGTCAGGAATTGCTTTCTCCTGCTTGACAGCAAACGTTAAATCATTGGTGATGTTGTCGATATCGTTTGTCGTGAGTTGGCCCACGTTCTTGATCGTTGTTAGGCCATTCTTGCCCCTCCACTTGTTCGCCAATACAACCAACTCCTTGTTGCTCAGCTTGTCTGCATCTTGGGACGGAAGAACGTGTTCCATAACAAACGGGATCCCAAACATCACCGCCAAAACCCCCACAGCAACGCCAAGGGCGACCACTACGATCCCAGCCATTGGCAACGCCATAGCGCCAGCCACCATCGCCACAGCCGGGAGACTATTTAACCCAAGACCAATCGCCATAGGCAAAACAAAACCACCCATTTGCTCCAAAAGGTTTTTGTCTTTATTAATCTCCCCTTTAAACATCTTTTTCATGGATGCCATATCCATCGATGTTGTGTATTTTTTGAGATTTTCTGACCCATATTTCTTGATCAGTTTTTGGGCCCCTAAAGTCCCAAAGGCCACAAGAATAAGATTGCTTGCCGCCGCACCAAGAACAATCGCCCCACCCATAAGAGGAAGCGCGCCCGCTATTCCCCCTGTTGCCACCGTAGCAATGGTTGCACCGGCAAGGATCTTTCGTCCTGTCGCCGACAATCCCAGCGGGTTGGCACGTCCGTTCGTTCGGAGGAATTTTTCACGGGTTTCGGCAAAGTTCTGAATCGCGGAAACCGAAATGTTCCCCTGTTGTTGGATTTGCGCCATTTGAACCTGATTTTCAAGATCTTTGCGCCCGACAAACCCGTCTTTGCCTTTGAGTTGATAGAATTTCCGATCGCCTTGAACGTAAATTAATTGAGCGTCGGAATCCGCCGCACTGAGCGCCGCCGCCGCGCCTTCTGTTGTGACCTCAAGATTGGCGCGTTCCGCTTGAACGATCGTGTTTCCGAAATCAACCCAGGCACTTAAGGGAGCGTTGTCAATCGCGCGCTGGAACCGTTGATCCTTCGCGCTGGCGTAACCATAATTAACCGCCGCCGCAACCGCCGTCCTCTGAGTTGGATCGGACAACCCTGCCACCTGGGACGCCAACGCCATCAGCGCATCCCGGTTGTCGGGTTTTATTCCCGCCCGAGCGGCGAGCGCCGTTAGGCCTCCCGACTTCATTTTGGCGGTTTCCGTGAAATTGCCTTTGACCCAGTTGGTCCCCATCCGAACAATCCCCATCATCGTTCGAGACCCTGTGGGATTATCCCCGAACGGATCTTTAATTCGTTGATCTTGGATCGCCCGTCGATCAGCCGCTTTCGCATTCACTTCGTCTAAAACAATGGTGGTCAACACCTGCACCTTGGGGGTTTGGCCCACATGACCCACCTGTTCCACCACCGCCTGGGCCAACGTCAATCCCTCAACATCCCCCGCCACCCGTTGAGAAACAACCGCCACCGCGCTTGGATCATCTCCTAAAAATACGTGCGCGTCCCGTACCAGCGATACCATCCCGTCCACGGTTCGATCGGATGACACGCGCAGGTACCCCGCTTCGCGATATTGGGACAGTGTGTCGAACACCCCGCCGGTCGCATGGGCTCCATAATTCGCCTCCAACGCCCCCCGCGGATTTTCTTCGCCATTTGTTGAGGCCCACGCGGCACCCATGGCCAAGTATTGGGCCGCCCAATATTGGCCTTCCAGTGTCAAAACATCTCCCTTGAGCATATTTTCTTTACCCAACCAGGCAACCATGTCAGCGGGGTCTTTGGCCTGCACATCTTTGGCCTGGTCAACTTCCGAGGCTTTGGTGATCGCCTTCGCATTAAACTCCGAGACCGTTTTCGGGGCATCCGCGCGTTGGAGGTAACGCGAGACAGCCGAGCCCTCTATGCTGGACGCTTCCACAGCGGAATATCCGACTGCAAAACCGAAGAGCGGAACCGATTGGCAAAATCTCCCAGCCCAAGGGACCCATACAACCCGCGGGTCGGATCACCCGGGGGAGCCACTTTCCCCGGCGCGAACTCCATTTTTCCAGTCTGCGCCCGCTTCACCAGGGCTTTCAAAAGGTCCACCCCCTCAGACGTCAACCCTTTCCTCAGATTCGCTTCGCCTACCCAGGTTTGGAGTTCTTTCTGGTATTGTTCGTATGTTTTTTGCAACGCTCTGATGGATAATTCCGGCGACTGTTCTCCCTCCAACATGCTCCGTGCCGACCGCTGGGATTTCGATTCAAACGCTTCCAGGAACAGTTCAACTTTCATCGCGTCTTTGGCATAACGCGGGTTGTCCATCAGTTCTCGCAAGATGTTCCCCATGGACGCTTTCATGGCCTAGTTGATTTCCCGGTAGGTGGCGGCTTGGCTGTATCGTGTCGCGTTATCCACCGCTTCTGTCCAGAATTGCTTCACGTGGAGATCGTTTTCTGTTCCCGACATAAGTTTCGACCGATGACGGTCGCTTCGATCCAAGACCAACACGTCCACATCATTGGTGTTTCGGTTACGACCGACCCCCTGCTCCAACCGGTCACTGGTCACGTCGCGATCGGTCAACAACACAAACTTAACCATACGCTCAACATTCGATTTTCTCACAGTTGGGTCGAATCCCGTCACCTGATCCGAGATAAACAGGACTTTCTTCTCTGAGAAATCAACCTTTTCCACTTTTCCATCAGCGCCTTCCATGGAAACGGATTTCTCCGCCCATTTCGACGCCTGCTCCTCTGACAGTGTTCGTTGATCCTTGACCCATCCCTTGTCCGTTCGGTTGTAAACAAGATATTCCTTGCCGCTCTCCCCGCGAACAATGACATGGTCGAGACTCATTTTGCTCGCCGCCGTCATGGCCATTGACTCAATGTATTTGGGAGACAGTTTTGCGGTTTCCACAAACAACATGGTTCGTTCGGCGCCCATGGACTTTTCCAAATCGCTCATTTTTAGATCATTTTCAAGTACCTTGACGCTGTTGAATTTGTCCGGTTGCCCCGTTTGGATCGATCCGGTTTTAACGCCGTAAACGAGTTCCAACGTTCTCGACATCGCGGCCAAGGTCCCCGTCCAACCGGCCACACGGCCACCGTTCTTGGAAACGAAATTGATCACTTCCCCAAAGGTCGTCATGGTCGAACCACCGCTGTAATACACGTTCTCTGCCCGGATCGTCCGCCCCTCCGTTGCCTTGGATACGATCTCATAGGCCAAGGCCTCTTCAATCTGGCTGAACAACCGGTCAGTTTCAAGCCGGACTTCGCTTTTCGGCACGGCCCGCCAGGCGTCCACATGGACCACAACGGATTTGCTCCCGGTTACCTTCACCGTGAACGCCACTCTCCCGTCCTCAAGCTTTTCTATGGAAACGCGGTTGATGTCCACAGTGTTCAGGTTGACGCCTTTTTCTTTGAGTTCGATCCCCAACTGGCCATATCGACTGCCTTCCACATACTTCTTAAATGTTTGGCCTTCCCCTTGAGCCGTTTGCAACTCCTGTTCAACCGCTTTTTGATCATTATGAAGCCCGTAACTTCCCGCCACGTTGTCTTTTTTGGCGGCCACCGTAATGATCGCGTCAAGCTTGGTGAGGGCACTGTGGGTATCCTTGTCCAGGGCCTTGGCTTTGTCAACAAAATCGGAGCCTTTCTTTGCCCTTTGAGCAAACTCTGTCAACACCTCGTTACGGAATGACGATTCTTTAAATACAACCCCATCCCGTTCGCTCGGTTTCAGATAATCCGCCGTGTGTTGGGCCGCCATGAACCGTTTGGCCGTCGCCTCAATGTTGACGTTCCCCGTTAGGTCTTTAATAAGCGCGCCATCCCTGCTTTTATCCGTGAGCCACTTTTCTGTGACGGTGGTTTTGGCCCCTTCAAGTTCCATTTTCAATTTTGCACTCGGCTCAATAAACAGGTGCCGCTCAACCACGGTCAACAAGGCATCATAGATCTGCTTCCCTTCTTGAACAAACGCTTCGCCCTTGGTGTTTTGCAGGTTTTTCGTGTTGCTCCCCTCAATCAGGGCCGCGGTGTCGGGCGTGAGATGGATTTCGTCAATATTGAGCACAGAATTTTTTAATAGGTTGTCCCGAATTTTGACCCATTCACCCCGATATGTGTTATTCCGTTGGCTCGTCGCTTGGCGTTGCAGACTTTCTAAAACAGCCGGCGACAGAACCACCACCTGCGCTCCATCGATAATTTTTTTAACATCAGCCGGCGTCGCGCCAGGGGCGATCTCATGGAGGATTGCCATCTTGACGCCAAACTCTTTGCCCAAATGTTCAAAGCGGGCCGCTTTATCACTTCCAAACTGGGATTTCATCAAGGATTCCGGGATCACCTGGACAAAACCGTTCCAGCGCGTTCCAAACAGGGTCACCGTCGCTAAAGCCGCCACTTCGAATATGACGTCGGTTTTACCACCCCCCGTCCCAATTTTCAGGGCGCTATCACCCATAAGGAACTTCAACACTTCTTCTGTTTGATTATATTTGGCCCCACGATCGCCCACTCTCCCAATTGAAAGATCTTTAATCGCGTCAGAGGGACTGGTTCGCCGAGCCCCTTCGTAACGAATTAAAAGGTCGTTAAACGCGCGGGCAAACTTGGCAACCAAACTGCCGTCTTTAGACTCGAGCACACGGTTTTCGACTTTGTTGTTTTTTCCAATTTCCGCAATCAACGGCTGTGCCTCACTCTGTAACTTCCGGAACACATCGCGGACAGCCTGGGGAACGCTCATTCCTGAACTTTTGCCTTGAACTTCTACTAAGAATCCATGTTTGAACGTGTTAAACTTCAGATTTTTAGCGTCGTAATTATTATCTGGTTCTCTGATTTTAAGACTTAGGCTGGCAATCTCGCTCGCGATATCTTTTGCCGTCATGGATTCCATGCCGCGCACGAGGTCGTAGGCAGTCACACGTTGGTGCTGAATTCTAACGGGGCTCCCCAGCTCAACCTGAGCCTGTTCTATTTCAGCTTTGATTCCCTCAATGCGTTCTTTGATAGCCTGCACAGGAGAGGCTTTTCTGGCGAATTCCATGGCCACAGTTCTAACTTCGGAGTTTTTCACCCCGCTCCCGACTGGGCCGGTACCAACGAGGGTTTTAACCAGAGATAAAGCTTGTTGATAGGTGTTTAAACCTTCTTTCATCATTTCTACATTGTAAACCCTTGACCCGTAAGCATTTCCTTGTTCTCTCGCTACCTCGGGGTCGAGTTTGCCAAAGTAACGGACGCTCGATTTACTGAGCGCTTTAATCTCCCCCTTAATCTGTTCCCTCAGCTTAAAGGGTTCGGATCCGGAAACCTTTAAATTCGCCAGTTGCTCTTTAGCCGTAGCCAGGAGGTAAGCTGCCTGCAACCCTCGCATTTTCCAGCTGTCCAGCGGTGTGCCTTCTTTGATCGCTGTGGAAATGGCTTCCAGATATTTGAGATCGCGTTTTTCGGTGGTTGTAAGACTTTTTGCCTCATTGAGTTTATCTATCCGATTATCCCGAGTCCTCGTTTTTGTTGGATCCGCCAGCCGGGTGCGCTCCGTCAGGGCATCCCCTCGACTCTTTATTGCGTCCGCCAATTGACCAAGGCCGCTCCGTTCCAATGCGGAGTAAAGTTTCCATATGGCCGAGCCCCTCGACCGGTCAGAGAATATCCCCGAATTGGCCAACGCTTTGACCATTCCCTTTTGGTCCAACGCGCGGCCAATCTCCCTTGCGGACATCAACGTCAACCCGCCCGCGGCCTCCCGAGCAAACGGACTTCCTTCTTTCAGCGCCAGAGGTAATACAGTGAGTTCCAAGCTGAGGCTCCTATCAGCTCCCTGTATCACCTCAAACCGACTGGGTGCGCTAATTCTCAATCCCAGCGTTTTAAGAAGTCCGTCTGAACCCAGCAACAACCGACTTTCAGCGCCCATCGTCCTGGGAAGGGCACCCTGACCCCGATCGGCTAAAACAACCGTATCAGGCCGGAACCGCACGGCGCCGCTGGCGTTAGTAGCCCCGCCTTCCTGAGGAACAATAGAAAGGCTGACACGATCTCCGTTTATTGCCGCTGTTTTGCCACCAAGAACAACATCCTGCATCGCTTTACTCAAAGAGGTGCCAGCAACATCAATTGTCCGAGATACTTCAACCCTCCCATTCGAATCATAACTTACAGTTACTTTTACTTGTGTGTCTGTTGCCGTTGTCGTTCCAGATCGGAACACCCCCGCGCTTTCTCCTTGTTGGAT
Source organism: Elusimicrobiota bacterium (assembly GCA_016714745.1). Taxonomy (GTDB): domain Bacteria; phylum Elusimicrobiota; class Elusimicrobia; order FEN-1173; family FEN-1173; genus JADKHR01. The sequence goes on from JADKCG010000005.1 coordinate 121,614, forward strand.
AAAGGATCGACGGTCCGAGTTATTGGCATCCCCCGAAACTTCTTGGCTGTTTTCTTTGATTTTCCCTTCATCAGTCAACCGGACTGAGTATTTAAACCCTTCCGTCGCCAGATCTTGTTTCAACCATAAATCCGATGTCCTTACGGCAGTTTTTCCGGCATCTCCTTTAAATTCAATCTTAAGACCCATGCCGTCGCGGACCAATATCCCCCCGTTAAGATCCATGCCAGAGGATCGTTGGAGGAAGGTTCTTTGTTCCTGTGAAAGAGCATCAACCGACATTTCTCCTTTATTTTCCGCAACGCGCGTTGCAATTTCCGCCACGGCCTGTATTTTCGGCGCGGCAATTTCAGCCTTTTGCTTTGCCTCGAACCGCGTGGCCAAAACCGAATCGGAATCGACCGTGTATGTCTTGCCCCCAATCGTAATTGATTCGGTCGTCACTACCTTATCGTTTTTATCAAGGGTGACAGATTCGATCTTAAACAGGTCCCCTTTAGAAACTTCGCCGCCCTGTTTCGCCCTCATGTCCGAATAGAGCTTGTCGGCAACCGCCGTCTGGAATTTCGGGTCCGCCCGCACATCGGCGGCCGGCGTCATTTCTCCGTCGGGTCCCTTTTTGTTCCAGATTCTCTGTTTTCCAGTGGGATTCGCTGTCATATTTTTCGCCGGTCACTCTTTCGCCGGCTTTCAAAACAAGTTCATCCGTCAATCGCACAGGTTGAGCCTTCCCAAACAGGAACTCGCCCACCTTGCCAAAGGTTTCCCCAAACAGGGACGGAACCGTCAATGCCCCTTTCTCCGTATGTTCCGAGAACCGTCCGGCCCTCCCTTCAGACACCAAGAATTTGACAGCCCGGTTTTCGGCCGACAACCGCCCAAAGGCGGGAACAGCCATCAAACCACCGAACGCCGCTTCGCTAGCAAATGCGGCGCGTTGAGCGTCCGTCAAAGCAAAACCCCGAATAATTTGGCTTGTTTCCGTGAACCCTCCCGCAGCAAACAATGACCCAACGCCTTTGATCCCTTCGGAAGCAACATACCCGAACGCGGCGGCTCCAGTTTCAAAAAGTGCGAGTTGCGCAGCGGTTCTCGCGGGATGAGACACAAAGGTCTGAGCCCCGTTTATGAGTCGGTCTATGGCCTTCAGGTCTCTTCCGGCGACAGGTGGCAATGCCCCGTGTACCGCCGCGCCAGCGACGGCGAACCAAAGTCCCATTTTACCCATGTCGGCGGAAGACGCGGCCAGCTCTCTCCAAGTGTGTGCTTCCATCAAGTTAAACCCTTTAGAGAGCAAACCTTCTGGGCCTGGTTTATTCAACAAGAAATGGCGGACATCTCTTACCCCGGGAATAAGATCTACGACCCCCCCAACTATCCCAAATGCTGGGCCTGTTAACGCAAAAGACGCCGCCCCTCTGACCGCCATCAATGGCATCGCATAGGGGCTCGCCGCCAAAGTCTGAAGAGTTGACCCCATCGCCTTGCCGCTCATCCCCTGGGTGGTCAGGCTTGCTCCCCCTCGGAAGGCCAGGAATGCCCCCGTCGTCAGGAACCCAGTGACAAACAAGGCACCCAACTCTTTCGCGCCTACCGCATGTCCACTCATTACACCGTTCAATACAGAGAACCCCGCCATGCCCACGCCGCCCAAGGCCATTTGGGCAGTATACTGTCCCACTTTTGACCAACCTCCGTAGGCCTGACTGATTGTTTCCGCTGCACGTCCCAGCGTGGCACTATTGCTCAAAACCAAGCCGGTTCCCTGAACCCCCGCGCTGAACAAGAACCCGGTTTTGTACCCACTGGTAAACGACGTTGAATCCGCCCAGGTAAACTTATCGTTGCGGATCGATCCAGCAACCGTATCAAGCCCATAAGAAACGGCCCCAAACGTCATCCCGTTCAAGTGAGCAGCGCCCAACCGAGAGGCAAACCCAGTCGCCTCTTTCATGAACGCTTCTTTGACGAACGTTCCCCATGCGGCCCTTGTCCCCACGGTGCCCATCGCTTCCCATCCGGCCATCCCCAACGTTTTTGCGGCGCTCGCAAGCCCGATGGGCGCTGTCAGCAATATCAGCGCATCCACCATGACGGAAGCCCGATCAAAGTTGGTTAACTCAGGCCGTAAAAATGGGGTAAGACCTCCAGAAGTAATATCCATCCCCATGCCCCCCGCCAGAAGAGGATCGACATTTTGCGCAAATTGACTTCTAAGGTCCGCTGGTCCAAATGAGCCAGAACTCTCTCCCAAAGCACGGGTGGCCGCCGCAAATCCAGCAATTTTCAGGGCCGACCGCTCAATGAACGTGTCCCATCCCACAGACGACAGAGTTCCCTTCTCATTCACAACATACTGAGTGGCCCCGAACAAATTCTGTCCCAACACGCTGGCCGTCGCCTCATCGGTGATATTGATCCGAACTCCAGCCTGGTTCATAATCAGACGGGGTTGTTCCCCACTGATGTCAAGAACCATTTTCCCGTTCACACCCAAAACAGACTTCTTTTCGTCCCACGTCACATCCACAGATTTCGTTGACAACCCACTCCCACTATGACCACCTTGAGAAGAAAATTCCTTCCCCCAATATCCGACAGTCACGTCAGCTTGGCCATCGATTTCCACCCTGTCAATGAACAAACCGTTGGACCCTATATCCATAGAAAAATTGGTGAGTTCACGAATCGAATTTAACGTCACTGGCCGCGTTTGCCAATCACCAGAATTTATTTTTGAAATTAGATTTTTCGCGAAATCCGGAGAATTCGAAAGGAAATTATTCCGCGAGGATTCATCCATAGTCCAAGTCCCACCCACACGGGTCAAGGTGACGGGAACTCCCAGGAACGAAACCCCAGACAGGGACGCAACTCCATGGCCAAAATCTTTATAGGCCGTCTTCAGATCAGCATCCGTTTGGAGGTGCTCGATCCCTTTATGTCCAGCCATCATACTGTGGAATCGTCCCTCGACCTTAGGAATGGACAATGTTTCTCCAGTTTTGAACTTCACCTCCACGTTCAACCAGACGGTATCACGGTCGTGGCCTTCGCCCCGTTTCGCTGTGACCGTAGCGACCGTCCCGTTTCCAAGATCTTTTTCCACCGGGCGATTTTCCGAGACAGCAACAGATCCCATTTTCTTCAATTCGGCCGAACTCACAACCCCATTGACCCCTTTGTTGAAAAGGTCGGCAGGGGATGAAGGAATTTCCCCGTTCACTCGATCCAGCTTCCCATTATCCCCAAACCCCAATTTATCCCCTACGTTTATTGTGGTTCCCTGGAAAAGGAAATCGTCAGCCGCTGTATGAACAGACCCTTTCTCAAACATCAGGGCTTGATACCCCTCCCCCGGAACCTGGGTTCCAATCGCGTCCCAGGAAAGAAGGAAAGCTGCGGAGGCTTTTTTCCCAATTTCAGGCGCGGCCGTGAAAATTATTTCGGTTCCGATCAGTACGCCGTCCCTCATTATCTCCTTAGGTTTGCCCATTTCAAATCCTGTCGAGGAAAACTTCGACGGTCCCTCGTCTTTCTTTGCCGCCCCCTCCTCTTTCACAGACGATGGGGCTATCGGTTTTCCAGAATCTTTGATGTCTTGTTTTTGGAGTGCTGGGTTCGGTTGGAAAGTTGATATTTTTCCACCAGTTTCCACATCCCCCAACACTTTCGGAGAAAGTTCACCTGTCTGCCGATTAATTTCTATTACAATATCGTCCCCAAGTTGAACTTTTTTACCGTCCGGAAGAGTCATCGAATGTCCCCGTGCTCCCTCGCCGCCCGCCCAGGTGGCCTGGGCTACTCCGTTTTTCACTGTGATGTTCCCAATCCCCCCGTCGCCATTGGATTGCTGGTCTGGAAGAGAGAACGACAAAAATTCTTTTTTGTCCGCCCCTAATCCTTTGCCATCCCCCTGTCCTTCCAATTTAACGTTCACCGTTAATCCGTGGGCCATAAAGGAATATGTTTCACCGACATTCATATCCTCATATTCGTGTGATTTCACCACCCCTTTTTCCGTAAACTGATGGGTCGTTAGGAGCTTAGCGGCTTGACCCGCGGACGAAAGAACAACTTGGGTTTCAACCGCCTTACTGACTCCCATCGCCCCCATCAGGGCCAAGAGACTTGGGGTCGCCCTCGTTCCCGCTGTCAGGTCCGCAATTGCCGGGGCTACCGCCGCTCCGGGTTCAGCCTTTCTTATTGTTGCGCTATCGGTGGCCATACGACCGTGAATGGACACGAAGGTGTCTCGAGCCTGATCGTAATAGTTTGAGATCTGCCCGTTACGGTCGACCAATCCCAAGCCCTCGACGTTTCCCTTTGTGGTATAAATAGGGCCGATCCCCGCCTGACCAGCAGTAACGAAGCCAATCGCTTTATTCAAAATTCCCAGGTTCGAGATCAAAACCGAATCAGCGCCTTCCGGCTTGCCTTTCAACAGGAGGGCGACCAGATCTTTATCTCCTTCAGAAGTCGTCACCTCCTTGACCACTTTGTCGATGGACATGCTCACCGTCGCACCCGATTTATTCTGGGCCTTGACGCTCCAGGTGTTGGCCTCCTCGGGCCGGACCGCATTGATCGCTATTTCCACTGGTTTGTTTTCCGCAAAGCGGAACCCTGTCACGGAGGTGGAAAATCCGTCTTTTCCCATCGTCGCCGAATACCCTTCTGCCTTCATGACATCGACATTCACCAAAACCATCCGGCTGGCTTTGTTAACAGCGACCACACTCACGTTATCTCCGTGGGCGCCGACGCGATCCACCCGTTGGGCCCCGTCCTTCGCCAACCCCGCGTTGACGCCCTGAAGAGTATTGGCGCTGACGTCCTCGCCGCCGATGCTAATCGACTCCACTCGGCCACCCAACGATACGGCCCGAACGATGCTACCCCAATCACCCCGGGCGGCCCCCTCGAAATGGGCCGTCTTCCCATCGGCTCTCGTACCGTTAAATTGGATGGTGAGACGTTGCCCATTGTCGCTAAGAACCCGGAAATCGAGCCCATTTACGATTGAAGATCCTTGAATGTGGCTATTGACCAACCCCAATTCATCCTTGACCACCCTCCGGTCATTCACGTCCAACGCCAGGAGTTGCTTGCCGTCCGTCACATACAACGTGCCTTTCTTGAAAGACTCCCAATCCTTTACAACAACCTCATCCCCTTTCGCTGTTTTCCCGGAAGCCGAAAAAACCATCCCTCCCGATTCCGCCAAAGACATGCTGGCGTTCAGCCCCCCCACGGCGCCAATGTGGTTGGCTTTGGTTTGAAGGTCCGTCACCTTTCCAACAAACTTCTGGGCTGTCCCCTCTTTCAAGAGAGAACTGCCCTCCATTGAGGAAGGAAGTTTAATTGAAACAGAATCTTTTCCACCAAGAACAAAGGCCGTTTCCCCAGTGACTCGCGCTTTAACATCTCCCGGAAGAGAGTCCCCTTTCCTTAGCTGGAAATCATTTATAACCAGGTTTTTCCCATCAACATTTCGACTTCCTTCGTAGATGACATGGACCTTGGAATGACCCACGTTCATATCAACTGTGCCAACCCCCGAAAGGTTTACAAACCGCCCGTTGGCCACTTCAATTTGAGCCCCATCCGAGAGGGTGTGGTTCCCAATTTTGACATCCAACACGCCCTCCGCCACGCTTATTTGCGCCCCGTCGCCTGTCAAGTTGGGCCGTCCATCTACCAGAGTGATGAGGCCCTTGGCCACGAGGTGACCGTAATTTTGATCGGTGATCTGGACCTTCGTGTTCACCTCTTCAGACTTGCCCTCACCCCCCCCCGCTGTCCCACCCTTGGCCAAGAGCAACCGATCATTGACGAGGAGATCGGCCTTTCCCGAAACACTTGTTTCTCCATCCGCCCCCACATTAAACCGAACACCCCCGTCCAGCCCATAGCCCATTAAGGAACCCGTCCCCGACGACCCATCTGGATTTTGAATTTTGACGTCAAGGTTTTCCCCGCCTTTAAGGCGATAGAACCCGTCATCCCCCCTCGTCAAGGTCACGCCGGCTCCCACCAGCATTTTTGTCCATCGCCCAGGGAAAGCTCGACACTTTTCAGCGTTGTCAATTCGCTTCCATCCGCCTTGTTGAACCTGTAGGAACCGATCTGGGTTCCCACGCTGGTATTAAGTCCGGACCCGATGGAAGGGGCGTTGTTCACAGCTACAGGATCCATCGGCTGGCCTGCCCCGCCGCCCGGTTGACCGGCGACGCCGTAGAACTGGGTGGCTTCATCCTTCGAGATCATCCCCGCGAATTTAATGACAAGGGATCCCTTGGAACTCCCCGCAACCCCGAAATCGAGACCGCCCACAACACCGGATTTTGAGATTTGGGCGTTGATCCCGGACAACTCACGGCCCACGACATTCTTGCCATTCCAGTTCAAATTAAGAAGTTGCTTTCCGTCCGTTGCGTAAGATGTCCCCTGCGTGGAAGACTGCCAATCTTTGACGGCGACATAATTGCCATCGGCCGTTTTCCCGAAAGCGTTATATTCCTCGGCCCCCAAAGGTCTTTTGGTGCACCGAGCCGATCAACTCCCCTTTCAATCCCCTGTCCAAGGCGGTTTGTTGCAGGGCGGTGACCTCTCCAACAAACTGTTCGGCCCGCCCGGCTTTCAGGAGGGCCTCGCCTTTAATCGTCTTGGCGAGATGAATGGTGACAGGCCCAGATCCTCCCAGCACATAGGCTGTTTCCCCAAGACTTCCTCCCCGTCGCGACTCCATTTCGTTAATGATCAACTGTTTGCCACCAACGTTTGTTTCGCCCTTGAAGAGGACATTAACCGCTCCAACGTCACCTAAGTTCCGCTCTACCGTTCCAGCGGCAGAGGTGTTCACCATCTCTTTTTCTCCCACGACCTGAACCTTCGCCCCATTGGAGAGGGTGTAGTCGCCCAATTTCACGTCTTTAAGTCCGCTCGCCACACCCACCTTGGCCCCCAGATTTGTCAAACTCACGTTCCCATCTATAAAGGTGAGGAGACCCTTGACCACCAGGTAGCCATCCTTTTTCACATCGGTGATAGTCGCATCGGTGTTCACAACAGGGTTGGGTTCTGAGGGTTGTCTGGAGGGAGTGTTGGGATCTGCAATCTCATTCGGATTCGCAAGGACATCGTTCCCAGCTTTCCGACCTGTGTTCACACGGGAGAGATCGTCGTTCGAAGGGGGCGGAACATAACCCGGCGTTGTTATACCTTGATCCGTTTGGAGATCGAACCTCTGCTGGGGTAATCCCAAATCTCCATATTCATTCACCCCGACCTGGAGTGAGTCCCCGTTGCCCCCAATTGCGCGCACTGTCCCTTGAGCAATCGAACCATCAACGCTACGAACCTCCACATTGATATCGCCCCGCGGGGTAAGAACTCCATCTTTACCCACGTTTAATTGCTCACCGGCCTTAACCCACACGCTTTGGGTTTTGTTTATTGGAATCTCCATATCCGTCTTCGCGGTCGCTACGCCCGATAAGTTGATGTCAAGCTGGTCGCTCACACCATTTTTGGCTTCATTCATAATCGGCCCACCACCACCTCCAAGAATGGTATAAGTTGGACCCGAGGCGATATGACCCATGTCTGCAAAAAACTGCCTGAAACCTCCCGCCATCAACTTTGACACCTCGGCAAGAATGGATTTGAATTGGTATATATAATTTTTCCCGCCAATGGATTCCGACACCAGATCCCCGTATGACTTTTGTTGACCAGGCTGTAACTTACGTATACTTTCATGGAATTTGGGGGCACTCTCACCGACTACCGAGCCAATGCTGGATTGAAAAACCTGCCTCAACCCTTCTGCGATTCCCAACCCTCCCTGTTCGATGACTTCGTTGGACAGCAAGGCAAGGGCGGCCTTTCCCGCGGCCCCTGAGAAGTCCCTGGCATCTTTCCCGACTCCTGCCACCGCCGAAAACCAATGGCCACCGAACGGGTGGGCGATTTGATCGAACGCCCTTCCGTTATCTTTAGCCAAATCGGACACCAGAGGCTTGGCGATATCTCTGATCGTGTTATAAATACCTTGACTTCCCTCAGGAGCCGAATTGATTTTTCCCAAGGGAGCACTTCTGTCTCCTCCGCTATTGGTTCCACTGTTGATATAGGCGGAGATGACCGTTTGGAACGCGCCCATTCCGCTTTGCATCCCAGCGGTAAGAGATGTTTGAAGATCGCCCGTTAAGGCGTAATTCACATGAACTCCCACAATAAATTGGGCCGCGGCCATGATCTCCGCAATCGCGAGCGCTTGATACAAAGTCGCGCCCGAAAGAGTTTGTTCGCTTAATCGTTCCCCTCCCGTTAACCCAACAATTTTCATTGCGGCGGGTCCCATAAGGTCCCAGACAACGCTGGCGGCGGCGCTAGTCCCAATGCTTTCCAAAGTGGGAGGAGCATATCCCGGCGCCATCACCGAACCCTCGCTGTAGCTTGGTAATTTCGGCCCCCCAAACCGCTCAACGATATCCACAACATTTGTTTCGGTGCGGCCGGTCAGTTGGTTTTTCTCGTCATACGTAAACAGGACATTCTTTCCCCCCGAAGCGAGGGTGAGCATTTCACCTTGCGTCTCACGCAGGGAACCGGCTTCATTTTTTTCGTCCCCTGACTCTCCCAGAGACATTGCTAACACCGGATTCTGGGAATCCCTAGTCCCCTCGGCAACCGAATTAGAATGCCCTTTCTCTGAAGATCCAACTGCCAGGGCAAACTTTCGTTCGGTCGGTTCTTCCCCGGCCTGCTCAGCCAAGAGTAAGCGCCCTCCATCGGATTGAGACCGTGTCATTCCCACTCTGTCGCCGGCCCCCTCCTTCTGGGCGCCGGAAGAGGCGAGGGCCATCCCGCGACCCCCCTTGTCCATCTCCGCCGTTTGCGACGGACTTAAAGAGGGGCCAGTCCACTTTGTCAGGGAGTAGCTGAAATAGTCCTCCCTTTGACTGACCACATTGCCCAAGTCGTTATAGACGATGTCCGTAATATTTGTCGTTGTGGTTACGGGCCCGGGCTCTGAAAATTCGTAGCTCCCTCCCACCCCGCCTGCACCTAAGGTTTCGGTGGTAGTAGGTTTCGGAGTGTTACCCCGTCCCTCATCAAACCTGCCTGCCAGACCTTCAATGTATGCATTTTTTACCGCCTGCATAAACCCGGTTGGATCACTGTTCGATGACGGATTGGGGCCCATTTGACCTAAACGAGTTCCCGCGTCTCCAATTAATGATTTTATTTTTTCCTTGACCTCTCCGTTCGTGGGATCTCCGTTCCCCCCTCCCCCACTGAGAGCACCCATCCCTCCCCCCTCGCCTAAGGTTGGATGACCGCTGGCAGATTCTCCACCTGCCATGCCATGGGCTGATTCACCCGTCGGACCCGCCCCCATATTTTTGGCACCGGCCTTTCCATAACTGTTTGCCTTCGTCCCTGGCCCGGCCGGGTTGATCACAGGGGGAGGTTTGCTGTCAGCAATCCTTTGAGAGGTCGTTTTAATCGATCCCGCACGACCAAACTCGTCAAAATCGCTATAGATCGTATTACCAGAGGTTGTCACCATATCAACTATGGTTAAACCTTCTTCGGTATTATCCGTTGAATTCGTCTCGCCTTTTTCCTACAGTAGCGCTCATCCCAACGACCCGCCCACCGCCCGCCTCCAGCCCGACGCCCGCCAACCCCTGCTGGTCGTCAGCCCTCCCAATTTGTCAAGGCTCTCCCCACTGGCCAACATCCCCCCCCCGAGCGAGCCCGCCCCGCCCGACGCCAACCCTCCCAACTTCTCGAGTGACTCTCCGCCCGCCGCCATCCCGCCCTGCGAGCTTCCCCCACCCGAGAGCAACCCGCCCGCCTTCTCAAGTCGCTCTCCGCCCGCCGACCTCCCTCCCGAACCGGCCCCACGTTCCGGGGCGATTTTTTCACCACCCTTTTTTTGGGAATCCGTCTTTTTCGATTCGTCGTCTCCACCCCGCGGCATCGTCTCCGCGCCGGGCATATAATTTTTAAAGCTGTTCATCGTTAAACGGCCAAACCCATCGTAACCCATTTGAAATCGCGTAGACGAGAATTTAAATGTGGTGGAATACCCTTTATGCTTGGAGAGCTCCGAGTGAGAGGCGCTGTGAACCGTTCCTGAAGCGGTGGTGCTGGCCAATCGGTCCGTGTTGTAATACGTGTTCCAAATCTCAACGGTGGCGGTTCCATTTTGCCAGCCATTGAATCCATCCTCCAACCCAGGGACAAAGCCGTAATGGGAATTGGTCCAGGTCACTGTTTGGCGTTTAAAGATCTCCCGTCCCCGCTCATCGTAGGAAATGGCCGAGACGACAACGGTCGCGGCGTCCCCGCCGTTTTTCGAGAATGTGTCCGTGTAAGAGGACACCATTTCGTTGCTGTTGTAGGTGATGTTCGTCCGGACCGTATCGCTATACCCGTTCCCCTCGCTCGTGGAATGTTCGGTGTACGAGGTGGCGCGCCCCCAGTCATCGCTCGAGTTGACGATACGAGTCAAGGTGAAACCACCGGTCCCTTCTTTGTGCCCAGTGAGGTACATGGACTGCAAGCCTTTTGAACGGCCTTCGGAGTCATACCCATACGTTTCGATCGTGCTTGTCTGTGTCAGTTGGGAACTGTTCACAATCCCACTGGTTGTCGTCTTTGTGATGACAATGGTTTTTTCACCGTCTTCAGATTCGCCTGTCCCTTTCGCTTCCGGCGCGCCCCTTGACATACCGACGAACTCCTTCCCTTGAGGGGCACTCTCCGCGGAACCCTTCTCTGCGCTTTCCTCTTTCTCTATCTTATTTCCGAACCGGTCATACAGGTTTATGTTTTCGTTCCCAAAAATAGATGTAAAAGTCTCACCGACCCAACGCGGATCACCCTTGGAGCTCCCCCAAGGCATTTGTAGATTTTGTCCCAGGCCGGGATTCATAGAGTATTCGGGGTCCGGTGTCTTGGGCCCTTCTCCGAGAGAGGCGCCCAACATCATCCCCTCCCCTTTTTTCTTCTTCTCCCCTTGACCGGATTGGCCTTTCCCCTCCACCCCCACATCCGTCACCACCTTGCGCACACGCAGACTCATGTAGACCCGCACACTCAAGTTTGTGGTGGACTCGAACACCCTGGCCGCCCCGTAAACAACCCCCAGCTTTTGCGAAAGCGTCCCGCTTCCTTCCACATACGATCCCACCAGTTCCTCGTTGTAGGAATTAACGTTGGACCAATCGGACATCTTTTCAAGCGTTTCATGCAGAGTATTGCCCACACGGGTGTCTTCGCTCGTGACCCGAATGGTCCCTTCGACAGATCCGCCGGTCAATCGATGATTGGAGTCGTAGGTGTAAGTGGTCAACGTGTCTGTTATGGTGGTGCGCGGAATTCCCTCTTCCACCGTGTCGGTGGACGTGAGTGTCCGCTCATTTTGCAGGGACGCTTGGCCGCCGCGGATCACATACGTCTGTGTCGATTCGCTGGTGAATTTGCTCCGGGTCTCCTCAAGGTACCCGTTGGTCCCGGACGATTTTGTTTTTCCTTCCGCCCCGGTCAGTCGCCCCAACGAATCATAGGAGTACCGCGTGTGAGATTCAGAACGTGTGTTCGACCCTCTCCCTGTCGTGTACGAGTAAGAGGTGGCATCGGTGATCACGGCCTGGCCCATGATGACCACGTAATTTTGCTGGCTGTAGCTGAACGTGGACCTCCCTTCGCCGTCCGTGTTCCAATTATGCACCCGCCCTTGGCTGACACCAACCGGCCCTCGGCGTCATAGGTGTTCGATACACGGGTTGAACTTCGTGTTTCACTCGCTCCGACTCTGGAATAGGTGTTCGTCTCGATTCAGACACCAACGCTTCGCCGTTAACAATGATGTAGGTGTTGTTGATATTCGACGTCGATGTGATAACTTTGATTCCCCGCGTCACTTCCCCAGCATCTATTTTCTTGTCGCCGTCCGCGTCGTTCCACACGTCATTAAACACCTTGGATTCACTTTTCGAGGTGCCCCGCCCTTTCGCCCCCACCAACAACCCCTTTTCGTTGTAGGAATAATACACATGCATTTTTGAATACACGTATCCCTGATCTTCCGGAGCAGAGTTCAAACTCTTCACCTTTCGGAACTGCCGTTTTCCAACACCGCGCCCCACGTTTTCCGTTGTGCTTTCCAACACCACCGCATTGCCTTGAATAATTTCGTAGGAATTGCTCGTTTCCGTCACCGTGGATTGGGACACGAGCTTCGTTTCCCACACTTCCCCCTTTTCTTTTATCCCGTTATTGTTGAGGTCCCCCTTGATCACGTCCCCAACATAGACCAAAGTGACCACGTCGCTGGTCTGTTCGGATCGGCTTGTCCCCTTCGCGCCGGTCAGCTGGCCCGCGGCGTTGTAGCTATACTGGACCTGACTGAGGCTGTGCATGTATCCGTGTTTTGTTTTGTCCGTTTCGTTGACGAATCGCCCCTCGTCTTCGTGCACGCTTATTGTTTCCATTTCGGAAGATAAAAGAATCGCCTGTTCCCGCGCCTCCGCGTAGGGGTTTGGTTTCTCGCCCTCGCCACCGTCCGTCACTGTCCGATCGAAATCCTCGCTTTTCGATCTAAGATCAAGAGTCTCCCCCTCAATACCCCGGACAATATCGATCGCGCGATTGGGTAAGTTTTGGAGTGCAGACCCGGAAGACTCGATACGGTTCGTCCCCTGGTTGTTATTCTGTTGGGAGGTATTGGCGCTGTTGTTTGAACCTGGGGATTGACCCGACGGGGCGGTCGGCGCCATTGGAACTTGAATCGATTGCCCTTGGGCTTTCAACACCCACGTTTCGGTCCCGGTCCGCCCCAGGGCCGATTGGCCTATTAAAAGGTCGTGGGCCTCATACGAAAAAGGCACCACCGTTTTCGAATAGGAGTATTCGGGCAGTTGAGAATCCGTCACTTTTTCAAAAACCCCGGCGTTTATTGTTCCCGCCCATGTCTCCGTCACATTCGTTTTGGGTGCCGCCTGGCCCAGCCTCACCGCATAAAGCGTGGAAGATTCCTCGATGCGGGCCGCTTGATTATCATTGGTGTGGACCAAACGGGCCCCGCCGGCATTCACCAAAGCCCCCTGGGCATTCACTTCATATTTCACCGTTGTCCCAGAAAGGGAATAGCCGGACGTGTTGGGGTTATCGATCTTCGTTAAAACATTCCCCGCACGGGTCGCGGCCCAGCTCCTCGCGTCGCTCACCATCACCACCGGGCGGCCCAACACCACCGAATAGGTGTTGACCACTTCCGACACACGGGCCTGATCCGTCAAAGAATACACCCACGTCTCCCCTTGTTCATAAAACTCATCCTCGTCCACATCGCCTTCAATTTTCCCGAGAGCCGTCCTTTGGGGGACCCACATTTCTGTGTTCGAAGACCCCACCGTTCCCCCCGATGCGCTGAGCAGTTGACCCACGGCGTTGTATTGAAATTGCACGGTCGATTGATTCCGGTTAAACCCGCTGGTTCCAGAATCCTCCAACCGAACAAACGCCTTTCCGTTCAACTGGGCCGCCCAGCTGTCCGTTTGGGACAGGGAAAGGCAGGCCACGCCGCCGATGACCGCGTATCGGTTTGTGGTGACCGCCTCGATCGAAACGATCTGGGGACGAGGCAAGGCCACAGGAGAGCTGTCGCCAAGAGCCACATAGCCGACCAAATCGCCAAGTGCAACTGAAAACAACCGACCCGCGTCGTCAAAGACCACATCCTGACCCGCGATGGTGAGTTGGTTCGTGGTGCCCAGGTTGGCCTTCCCCGCGGATACAAACGTTTGGCCCGCTTTCACGAAAAGTTCGTGTTCCCCCACCTCCCCCGACTGGTAGGACGCGATTTTATAAACCGCGCCATCCGTGGACGCGTTGCCGTCCCCGTCAACGGTCCATATTTTAAATTCTTCGCCGGCGGCAAGACCCCGTTGCCAATCCCGGCTCACGTCTCCCGCAACAGCCCCGTCCACCGGGTTGTTGGCCGCAAAAACAAGCTGGCTGGATTGTGTCACGGTGTCGGACCGGGCGTCCAGCAATTGCCCTTGGCTGTTGTAGGAGTAGTTCATCACGGTGTGGCTGTGGCTGTAACCGTCTTCGCTGGGTTCTCCGATTTTCACAACGCTGTTGCCCGCCCGTTGAGCGGCCCAACCATCCGTCACGCTGTTGACGACAACAGCCTGTCCATTGAAAATGCTGTACGTGTTGGTCCCGCATACGCGACCAAACGATCAACGAAACTGCCTCCATTTAAGACCTTGTTGTTCGTTATCCCTTCCGTGGTTCCCTTCGCGCCTTTCATCTGACCGGCGGAATCATATTCATAGACCACACGGGTCTGGGAAAACTCGTACCCGTCCGCGTCGTCCGAAGCCATTTTCGTAAATACGCTCCCCGCCCGGGTGGCGGCCCACGTTTTCGTTACGCTCTCGGTTAAGACCGCTTGACCCTGCCGGATGGCATACGTGTAGTCCACGGTCGATACGGTTGGCTGTTCCACCCAAACAGAGGCCCACGAGTCCCCGACACCCATCACTCCGTCGCCGTCATCGCCGACAATGTCCCCGTTCCCATCTCGCTCGAGGGTCTGGACTTTCTGGTTGGATTCAATCGTCGATTGGCCCGTGGCCGACGTCAGTCGCCCCGTGCTGTCGTAAGTGAAATCAAGCGTCGTCACAGTTCGGCTGTACCCATGCGCGTCCGGCTGATCGACTGTCGTGAACTCCAATCCGTTCGCGCCTTGCGTCAAAGTCGCGGCATAAACCGTTGACACAGTCCGGGAAACCACCGATTGCCCATTAAAGGTCGCGTAGTGGGTTTGAACCTCCGCCACCGAAGCTTGGTCCTGGCTCACGTAAGACCAGTTTTCTCCCGAATCCACCACTTCATTTTCGTTCGTGTCGCCCTTGATCTTCCCATTCTCCCGTTCCGGGGATTGGACCTTCTGGACAGAATTCACCTGTGTCGTCCCAACACCACCGACCGACTGACCCAGTGCATCAAACCCGAACCGGGTCGTCGTCCGACTTGACGAAAAGTTCCCGTCCCCCGGTTGCGTCTGCTTGAGGAACACAGGGTCCTGGTTTCCCGCGCCAAGATCCTGTAACGTCGCGGCCCAACTTTCCGACATGGACGCCACCACCACCGCTCGGCCCATCACCACCTCGTAGATGTTCGTCACGTCCGTCACCGTGGGTTGGTCCACCAACGAGCGAGACCATTTCTCTCCGTTATTTTCAATCCCATCTTCATTACTATCGCCATTGATTTTCCCATTCGGCAAATGGTCGACTGTCCATATTTTTCCGTTTGCCCATTCCGTCGACAGGCCCATCGCCCCCGTCAATTGCGCGTGCGCGTTATAACTGTTGCGAACGACGCCCCGGGAATGTCGATAGCCTTGGGTTGTCGGGTCGGTGATCGGAGTGAACGTGGATCCCGCCAACGTGGCCGACCAACTGTCCGTCACGCTTCGGGACACCAACGCCTGCCCGTTGACAATCACGTAATCGTTGAATGTTTTGGACACCTCGGCCGAATTAGAAAAACCAAGCGTTTTTTCCGGGAAAGGCAACAACCGGGCAACCCCTCTTTCTTCCGGTGTGGGGAAATGGGCGTTTTGCCAAGTCGAGAAATCCGGTGGCGGAGAGAGAAAGACCACTTCGCCGGTCACTGGGGTTGTTTCATACAGCGCTTTGACTACGCCACCGACATCCTCGAGCGCATACTCATGTTCATTAACCAGTCCGTTAATAAATATTTTGTTGGTTGCACTGTCGTATGAGAGAGTGGGGGTCCCTAAAGCGTAACGGTCGTAACCCATCCACTCAAGTTTTTTGCCGTCTTTGTCAATTCCATAAATAGGTCCCCAAGCTTTAGACACTGAAACGAGCGCAACACTTAATCCATCTATCCATAAATCTGTATACCAATTATCCGGCAACGTGGAGAAGGTCATAATACGACCAGTTTTGTATAGAGGTTCTAACCTAACCCTGCCAGAGACAGGGTCTCCACGCGGATCCCCGTCAAACTTGGGGTAATACAATGTGGTTTGAACATAGCCGTCTTCGTCCATCGAGTTGGTATCAAAAGCGACAGTAAACTCGAGAGAATCTGTTGCGTTGTAATAACCCTTCGCCCGATAATATTCAGTTGACCCGACAGTTTCAAGGTGTTGACCGAGGCGACATTCTTTCAACCTATCCCACACCAGATACCCAGTATGATTACTAAAAAATACTCCAGGACCCAGATTAGAAGGTCTTGGAATATCGCTGTCTTGGGGTAAATCATTCGGGTAGATCCCTTCTATTTTAACTGGATTCCCACTGTTAATATAATCCACATAAGTAGCTTTCCCAGTAAGACGTCCCCATTTTTCCCCTTCTTTATAAACAATACCATCTCGGCCAAATGAAAATAAGCATAGCCATCGAGCACATCGCCATCACCGTTTCCGTCGACATCCCCATTATCGAGTATGCCGTTTCCATCATAATCCCAATCGTGGCCTCTGTAATCGTAACCAAAATGACCAAGAACCTCGGAACCCCACTGATCCACATACGTATCGATCCACCCAAACCGTGGTTGCCTGGACCCCAGGTTGGCATAAAAAATGACTTGGTCCTCATCAGCGGAGATTAGCTTAAAAGTAAAACCAGTTTCTGAATCTCCATCCCCGAACCACATTGGGGCGCCATAAATATCATCTCCATAATTATTCATGGTAATCTTCGCGAGGTCTGTATATCTATCCCCGGTTTTAATCCATCCTTCGTAACCATCATCGCGCTCAATCGTTAATCTTGGATTCCATAAATTAACGCCCGGGCCCCAATGAGTTTCATTGAATAAATTAATGTAATCTACTTCCCCATCCCAAGGATACGAATATTCCGGGGGGGCCACTGGGGCATCAACTTTGGGAGCAAGTTCCAATTCGCTCATCGTCACGTTAAGCAAGGTTTCAACGCCGCCGTCTGAAATACCAAACACCTCGCCCTGGGCGTTAATTTTAAAATGGGTTCCCAGAACATTTCCCGCAATTGAGTCCCCAATCGGGGAGAGAACGATTTCTAACATGTCACCGACTTTCTTTGCTACTCCAACAGGTAAAGAATGCCAGCCCACGCTTTGATCTCTGGGACCATCTCCCAGCGGCCCAAAATGGTAAAGGTTGTGCCACCCCCCCTCCTCGTTCGCCCCCATTTTCAGATGGAGACCGGCCGTCCCAAAATCAAACTCGACGCCGACACTTACCCTTTCAATCCAATTGTCGGTATCCTGCACAGGGACCTCAGCGGTGGGTTCCCCAGACGTCAATCCCGAAATGACTTTCCGATTCGATTCCGTCGTGGTTTCCGAAGTGGCGTCCACCAACCGCGCCTTCTCGTCAAACACGTAATAGGTCACTGTTTGGCTGTGAGTGTAAATATCCGCGTTCACGTTGTCGGTTTTTGTAAGGGTATACCCACTGGGTGTCATGGTCTGTTCAGACTTCGCGCCCCAAGTGTCGGACACGCTCTTGACCACCACCGCTTGGCCCAGGATCACCGTACGTGTTAACGACTTCGGTCAGGTTCGCTTGGTCCACCCACTCCGATTTCCAGTCCTCATCCGCATCCTTCACTTTGTCTTTGTCTGTATCCCCGTCAACGTATCCGTCCACCCATTTCAACGTTTTGACCCGTTCAACCGAATGTATTTCCGTTCGCCCCATGGCGCCCGTCAACAGTCCCTCGTCGTTATACGTGTTGAGAACAGCCGTCGAAGTGAGGCTGTACCCAATGTCTCCCGCCGCCTCAACTTTGGTGAATACCCCCGCGTCCGAAAGTTCGGCCGACCAGCTTTTTGTTTCGCTCCCCGCCAGCAGGGCCTGGCCCTGAATAACAACATAATGGTTCGTGCTCTCCGACACCGACGCCTGATCCACCCAGGTGTGGGCCCACTGTTCCCCCTCATCCAACAAATCGTTTGCGATCGTGTCGCCAACAATCACCCCGCTGTTGTCCCGAAGGGGCGTCCGCACATCGTTGTTCATTTTGACGTCCGCTTGTCCGGACGCTCCAATCAGTTGCCCTTTCGTGTTGTACTCGTTTCGCACCCGCGTGTCTGAAAAACTGTAGCCATGGTCGCCCGGAAGTTCTATTTTCGTGAACGTGTCCCCAACCAACGCCCGCCCATATCCGGGTCCGGCTTTCCAAAACAACGGCCTGGCCGGCCATCACCGTGTAGGTCGTTTCCCCTTCCGACAGGGTCGGTTGGCTGACAAATTCAGAAATCCACTGTTCCCCGTCATCCTTCCGATCGTTTATGAGTGTGTCCCCGTTCACAACCCCGGCGTTCCGTTGCGGAGTCAAAACCTGATTGTTCGATTGTCCCACCGACCGCCCGAGCGCGCCCGTCAATTGGCCCTCGGCGTTAAAATCATATTCGACCGTGGTTTCAGAATAGTTATACCCGTGACCCCTGGGTGTAATCACTAAAAACGCATCGCTGGGATCCAATATAGCCGACCGACTCTTGGTCACACTTTTCCCGACCACCGCCTGACCCTGAATCACATGGTAGTCATTTATTATTTCCGATACGGTCGATTGGTCAACCCGGATCGTTTTTGACCACACTTCCCCATCGTCCAACAGGCCGTTCCGGTTGTCATCGCCCACAACCACACCGTCATTATCCCGTTCCAGCGAGAAAACCTCGTTGTTCGATTCGGAATACGTTTGGCCAACCGCCCCTATCAATTGACCCCTGGCATTGAAATCGTATTCAATCGTCGCGAACGATTTAATATATCCATGGGACCCCTTGTCTTTGACTTCTTTGAAAACTCCGTTTTCAACAGTGGCCCCATAGGTCGTTGTTTCACTTTTGACGACCACCGCCTGTCCCAAAATGACCGCGTAAGAGTTCAACGTTTGCGACCGTGTGGACTGATCCACGACAGCGTCAACCCCCTCTTCGATCTTTCCATCCCGGTTGGTGTCCGTCCAAACCTCCGAGTTCTGTTCGGTTATCGTTCCCCCCTCCGCTCCCATCAGTTGACCCAACTGATTGTAGGTATGAGTCACATAAGAAAGGGTTTTGGAATACCCATGCGCCCCCGTGTCCGTTATCGCCACGAAACTACCGTCCCCTTCCCGCCGCGCACCGTACGTCTCCGTCTCCGATGCCACCAACTGAGCCGCGCCACCGATCACCACGTAATAGTTTTTTCCAGCGCTGACAGAAGACTGATCCTCCAAAACGTCCACCCCGGGATCAATGGTTCCATTCTGGTCAATGTCCGTCCATACTTCGGAATTTTGTTCGCCCGCGGTTGTGCCCGTCGCGCCAATCAACTGACCCTTCTCGTTATACTGGTTCACCACCCGCGTCTTACTGTAACTATACCCGTGCACCGAACTGTCCACGATCCGCTGGCCGTCCGAACCCGCACTCCAACTCTCCGTCACGCTCATCAACACCACCGCCTGACCCCGCACCACCGCATACACGTTCCTCGTCTCCGTCTCCGTCAACTGGTCCGCCCATTCGTCCTGCGATACACGCGAATCCTTCAACCCTCCACGTTCGTTAGACCCGTCGATCCTCCCTTCGCCGCCTCCAACTGACCCGTCTCGTTATACTTGTTATACACCGTCGTCACCGTTCGGTTATACCGTGACTCCCACGTCCGATATCCGCTTTCCATCGCTCCCAGCCGTCCAGCTCTGCGTCACTCCCCTTCATCGCCACCGCTTGTCCCATCACCACCCCCATACACGTTCTTCGTCATCGATTCCGTTCGCTGGTTTTCGTAGTCCACATCGTTTACCCGCGAATCTTTCAATACCTTCGCGTTCGATACTCCACCGTCCATCCCGCCGCGCCCTCCAACTGGCCTTCCCCGTGTAATAGTTGCGCACCGTCGACTCGCTCAAACTGTATCCGTGCTCATCCTCTCCCAGCGCCACCCCATTGATACCACCACCCAACTCCTCGTGAAACTCTTCACCACCAACGCCTGCCCTCCCATCACCCCATACCGGCTCCACGTCTTGTATTTGTTCTGGTGTTCCGCCACCTCAAATTCCCACGGCTCATTGGCTTCATAGATCCCGTCCCCGTCATCCCCCTTAATCGTCCCGTCCGCTTCCTGTTTCACCGTCAACACTTTCCCATTTTCTGAATCACCTTCCGTCTCTCCCTCCGCTCCCGTCATCTGCCCTTTCCCGTTATACCCATACTGCACCGTCGTCACCGACGTGTTAGACCCCGCCGCACCGGCCGGTATCGCCCCTCCCACCTCGTCCAACGCCCAACTCTTCGTCACACTCTTCAACAGCACCGCCTGGCCCATCACCACCCCATACGTGTTGTCTCCCGAAAACGCGCTCCACTGAACCTCCTCTTTAAACTCCCACGCTTCTCCTACGTCCTGGATCCCATCACCGTCCGCGTCGTTTTTGATCCCATTGCCCGCATCGTTCAGCACCGCCGTACTCACCTTCCCTCCGTTCGTCCGTCCACCCGTCACACCCACCGCTCCCGTCAACTGTCCCCGCTGGTTGTATTCGTTCGCCACAACCGTCTCGCTGTAACTATACCCCTGTTCCTTTTCGTCCGTGATCGCCACGCCACCCTTCATCGCCCAACTCTTCGTCGTGCTCTTCGTCACCACCGCTTGACCCAAAACCACCGCATACTCGTTCACCGTCTCCGTCTCCGTCCCCTGGTCCACCCACTCATACGCCCATGACTCCCCATCCCCCATGAACCCGTCGTTGCCCACATCCCCTTCAATCACTCCGGCCACCCGCCTCGGCGTCTTCACCTCCACGTTCGCCCACCCCGTCGTACCCCCCTCCACCCGTTCCAACTGACCATCCTTCGTATACGTGTTCTTCACAGTCGTCACGCTTCGGTTATACCCGTGCGCCATACTGTCTTTAATCGCCACCCCATTACCGTCGCACGCGTAACTCTCCGTCTCGCTCCTCACCACCAACGCCTGCCCACCAATCACCACATAATCGTTCTCCGTTGTCGATACCGTCCGTTGCGCTTCCACCGTCCACGTTTCTCCCACATCCTCCACCCCGTCGCGGTCCGCGTCTCCCTCAATCACCCACCCCGTTCGACTCGACGAACCTTCCGTCGTCAGGTGTCCCACCAAATCTCCGTTCCCGTCACGCAACTCCCCTTTCCCATTAAACCTCAACGTCTCTCCCCACAACACCAAATTCCCGTTCCCGATCCCTAGGTTCGAGTCAACGGACGAGGAATCAGTCCCCCTCTCCTGATCATACCCCTCCGTCGTCGTCTCACCACCCCCATACACCACACGATACGTCTCTCCCCCCTTCAACCGTCCCAGCGGATCTCCCACACCCCTATACACCTCGTCGACGCCCGCCATCTCGTCTAACACCACCAGCACCTCTTCCCCACCCAACAACGCTCCCGCCCAATCTTCCACGCTCTTAAACGTCCCCTGCGTCGTCTTGCTCTCCGTCCGACCCGTCGCGCCAATCATCTGACCGTCCACGTTATACTGGTTCACCATCGTTGTCTTACTATAGCTATACCCGTGC
Source organism: Elusimicrobiota bacterium (assembly GCA_016714745.1). Classification (GTDB taxonomy): domain Bacteria; phylum Elusimicrobiota; class Elusimicrobia; order FEN-1173; family FEN-1173; genus JADKHR01. Next base: position 143,240 of record JADKCG010000005.1, read on the forward strand.
GCCTTTTCGTTCACGATCCGCCGCCCGTCCGAACCCGCACTCCAACTCTCCGTCACGCTCATCAACACCACCGCCTGACCCCGCACCACCGCATACACGTTCCTCGTCTCCGTCTCCGTCAACTGGTCCGCCCATTCGTCCTGCGATACACGCGAATCCTTCAACCCCTCCACGTTCGTTAGACCCGTCGATCCTCCCTTCGCCGCCTCCAACTGACCCGTCTCGTTATACTTGTTATACACCGTCGTCACCGTTCGGTTATACCCGTGACTCCCCACGTCCGATATCCGCTTTCCATCGCTCCCAGCCGTCCAGCTCTGCGTCACTCCCTTCATCGCCACCGCTTGTCCCATCACCACCCCATACACGTTCTTCGTCATCGATTCCGTTCGCTGGTTTTCGTAGTCCACATCGTTTACCCGCGAATCTTTCAATACCTTCGCGTTCGATACTCCCACCGTCCATCCCGCCGCGCCCTCCAACTGGCCTTCCCCCGTGTAATAGTTGCGCACCGTCGACTCGCTCAAACTGTATCCGTGCTCATCCTCTCCCAGCGCCACCCCATTGATACCCACCACCCAACTCCTCGTGAAACTCTTCACCACCAACGCCTGCCCTCCCATCACCCCATACCGGCTCCACGTCTTGTATTTGTTCTGGTGTTCCGCCACCTCAAATTCCCACGGCTCATTGGCTTCATAGATCCCGTCCCCGTCATCCCCCTTAATCGTCCCGTCCGCTTCCTGTTTCACCGTCAACACTTTCCCATTTTCTGAATCACCTTCCGTCTCTCCCTCCGCTCCCGTCATCTGCCCTTTCCCGTTATACCCATACTGCACCGTCGTCACCGACGTGTTAGACCCCGCCGCACCGGCCGGTATCGCCCCCCACCTCGTCCAACGCCCAACTCTTCGTCACACTCTTCAACAGCACCGCCTGGCCCATCACCACCCCATACGTGTTGTCTCCCGAAAACGCGCTCCACTGAACCTCCTCTTTAAACTCCCACGCTTCTCCTACGTCCTGATCCCATCACCGTCCGCGTCGTTTTTGATCCCATTGCCCGCATCGTTCAGCACCGCCGCATTCACCTTCCTCCGTTCGTCCGTCCACCCGTCACACCCACTGCACCCGTCAACTGTCCCCGCTGGTTGTATTCGTTCGCCACAACCGTCTCGCTGTAACTATACCCCTGTTCCTTTTCGTCCGTGATCGCCACGCCACCCTTCATCGCCCAACTCTTCGTCGTGCTCTTCGTCACCACCGCTTGACCAAAACCACCGCATACTCGTTCACCGTCTCCGTCTCCGTCCCCTGGTCCACCCACTCATACACCCACGACTCCCCATCCCCCATGAACCCGTCGTTGCCCACATCCCCTTCAATCACTCCGGCCACCCGCCTCGGCGTCTTCACCTCCACGTTCGCCCACCCCGTCGTACCCCCCTCCACCCGTTCCAACTGACCATCCTTCGTATACGTGTTCTTCACAGTCGTCACGCTTCGGTTATACCCGTGCGCCATACTGTCTTTAATCGCCACCCCATTACCGTCGCACGCGTAACTCTCCGTCTCGCTCTCACCACCAACGCCTGCCCACCAATCACCACATAATCGTTCTCCGTTGTCGATACCGTCCGTTGCGCTTCCACCGTCCACGTTTCTCCCACATCCTCCACCCCGTCGCGGTCCGCGTCTCCCTCAATCACCCACCCCGTTCGACTCGACGTCCCCTCCGTCGTCAGGTGTCCCACCAAATCTCCGTTCCCGTCACGCAACTCCCCTTTCCCATAAAACTCAACGTCTCTCCCCACAACACCAAATTCCCGTTCCCGATCCCTAGGTTCGAGTCAACGGACGAGGAATCAGTCCCCCTCTCCTGATCATACCCCTCCGTCGTCGTCTCACCACCCCCATACACCACACGATACGTCTCTCCCCCCTTCAACCGTCCCAGCGGATCTCCCACACCCCTATACACCTCGTCAACGCCCGACATCTCGTCTAACACCACCAGCACCTCTTCCCCACCTAACAACGCACCCGCCCAATCTTCCACGCTCTTAAACGTCCCCTGCGTCGTCTTGCTCTCCGTCCGACCCGTCGCGCCAATCATCTGACCGTCCACGTTATACTGGTTCACCATCGTTGTCTTACTATAGCTATACCCGTGCGCCTCTTCGTTCACGATCCGCTGGCCGTCCGAACCCGCACTCCAACTCTCCGTCACGCTCATCAACACCACCGCCTGACCCCGCACCACCGCATACACGTTCCTCGTCTCGTCTCCGTCAACTGGTCCGCCCATTCGTCCTGCGATACACGCGAATCCTTCAACCCCTCCACGTTCGTTAGACCCGTCGATCCTCCCTTCGCCGCCTCCAACTGACCCGTCTCGTTATACTTGTTATACACCGTCGTCACCGTTCGGTTATACCCGTGACTCCCACGTCCGATATCCGCTTTCCATCGCTCCCAGCCGTCCAGCTCTGCGTCACTCCCTTCATCGCCACCGCTTGTCCCATCACCACCCCATACACGTTCTTCGTCATCGATTCCGTTCGCTGGTTTTCGTAGTCACATCGTTTACCCGCGAATCTTTCAATACCTTCGCGTTCGATACTCCCACCGTCCATCCCGCCGCGCCCTCCAACTGGCCTTCCCGTGTAATAGTTGCGCACCGTCGACTCGCTCAAACTGTATCCGTGCTCATCCTCTCCCAGCGCCACCCCATTGATACCCACCACCCACTCCTCGAAACTCTTCACCACCAACGCCTGCCCTCCCATCACCCCATACCGGCTCCACGTCTTGTATTTGTTCTGGTGTTCCGCCACCTCAAATTCCACGGCTCATTGGCTTCATAGATCCCGTCCCTGTCATCCCCTTAATCGTCCCGTCCGCTTCCTGTTTCACCGTCAACACTTTCCCATTTTCTGAATCACCTTCCGTCTCTCCCTCCGCTCCCAGTCATCTGCCCTTTTCCCGTTATGCCATATTGCACCGTCGTCACCGACGTGTTAGACCTCGCCGCACCGGCCGGTATCGCCCCCCACCTCGTCCACGCCCAACTTTCGTCACACTTTCAACAGCACCGCCTGGCCCATCACCACCCCATACGTGTTGTCTCCCGAAAACGCGCTTTTTTTTTTTTCTCTCACTGAACCTCCTCCTTCTTTAAACTTCCCACGCTTTCC
>JADKCG010000006.1 GCA_016714745.1 Elusimicrobiota bacterium
CAAGGTCGCGAGGCGGATTCCCATCGGCGGGCGGTCGCTGATATCGACCCGGACATCTACGACGCTGGGGCGGCCGGACTTAATGGCGGCCCGCACAGCGGTTTCCACTTCGCCGGGACGTTCGACCCTAAACGCGAGGGCGCCGACGGCTTCGGCGATGCCGGCCGCGTCGACCCGGTGATTAAACAAAGACGTGCTGAATTTTCCTTTAAATTGAATGCTCTCGCCCATATGGACCATGCCGTGCCCGCCGTTATTGATGACGACCCACACCACCGGAATATTATTTTCCACGGCGGTATGAACTTCCATCCCGTTCATGGCAAACGAGGCGTCCCCCACCAGGGCCACCACGGGGCGGTCCTTGGCGGCCATCTTGCCGCCGATGGCGCCGGCCACCGCATGCCCCATGGACCCAAACCCCATGTTAATGAAAAATGTCCCCGGAGACCTCACTTCAAAATAATGCAAGGCCCAGGCCATGACATTTCCAATGTCAACAAAGAGAATCCCGTCCGCCGGCATGGCGCGGCGAAGTTCCCCGATGATGCGTTGGGGCCGCAGGGGAGACTCCAAACTGTCCATGGCGGCCCGTTCATAACAGCGGGGTTTTCTTCTTTATTTTCCGGATAAAGTCAGCCATTCGTGCGCAAGCCGGGATGAAGCCAATGGTTTCCGCCGGATCTCAAAATCCAGTTCTTTCAAGACCGGCTTTGCGTTCCCCACCAAGGCCACATCGACGGGGTAGTTCTTGCCGATTCCCCTCGGGTCAACGTCAATCTGCAACATCCACCGTTCTTCTCCCACGCGGGGGTCCCAGGCATGACAGGAGGCTTCGCCAAAACTTGTCCCAATAGCGAGCAAAAGGTCCGTGTCTTTAGAAAGAATGGCCGCGTCAGCCTGAGGAGATCCCGCCATCCCAAAAACCCCCAGGGAAAGGGCATGGTCCTTCTGGGAAAACGCCCTTGCCTTTCGGCGTCGTCGCCACGGGAATATTTAACCGTTCCGCCAAGGCCAACAGCTCTTCATACCCGCGAGAAATGTGTACCCCGTAGCCCGCCAAGATAACAGGGCGCTTCGCGCGGAGGAGGAGTTTTGATGCATCTTTGACAGATTGACGGTCGAACAGTTCTGAGGGCGATCGATACTGGGAGAGACGGCGGAGATCCGCGGGGGCTTCGGTTTTCATCATATCCGCTGGAAGGCTTAAGTGAATCGGGCCCGGACGGCCAGAAAGCCCTGCCCGCAAAAGGTGTCGGGTCACGTCGGCGATTTTTTCCGGCATCATGAGCATGACGCTGGCTTTTGTGACATCCCGAAACATATCGACGATATCAATACCGAGCGGGGAACTTTCTTGGGCGGCGCCCTTGCCGAAAGCCGAGAGGGCCACTTGTGCCGTCACGAGCAGAACCGGGACAGAGTCTCGGTAGGCGCAGGCGATGCCCGTCAACGCGTTGGTGGCCCCGGGGCCTGTGGTGGCGCAACAGACGCCCAGCCGGCCGGACACGCGGGCGTATCCGTCCGCCATGAATGCCGCGCCCCCCTCATGTTTGGCGATAATCGCCCGGATCTTTCCGCGATCAAAAATACCCTCAAAAAAAGGCATGAGCGGGCCGCCGGGAATTCCAAAAATGGTATCGACCCCTTCCTGTTCGAGATACGCCAAGAGGATCTGAACAGCGGGAAGAGTTTCTTGGACGTGTTCGATGGGAGGGGGGGGTGGGGGAAGGATCTGGGGATCAACAGGGGCTTGAAGGACGGGGGAAGCAATGATTTCGGGAGTTGTTTCAGGAACCGATGTCGCGTTGGGCGTCATCTCGCATCACCTCATCACTTCCCCGCGCTACGCCGCGGGATCCTCAGTGAACAGGCTCTTTGAAAACTCAAAGGCCGCACGTTAAGGCGGAAGGCGGGTGGGGAGAAACGGCTCCGGACGCCTCCCAACGCCCTTCGCTCGGCCCCCCCCTGATGCGCTCGGGAAAGGCCAGATGAGTGTTAGTTTAAGCTTATTCTATAGCTCATTGTCAAACGCTGGATGTAAATTATTTGTAACAAAGATCAGTTTCCGGAAGGGGCGGAGCGGCCGACGCTGTGGTATTGGAAACCGAGGGCGGAGACGGCGGCCGGGTCGAAGAGGTTTCGCCCGTCGAGGAAAACCGGCGTTCGCAAAAGGGATTTCACCCTGGCCAAATCCGCTTCGCGGAACTCTTTCCATTCGGTGCACAGAAGGACGGCGTCGGCGCCTCTCGCGGCCTCGTAAGGCGTGCGGCAAAACCGAACATTTTTGAGATGGGTCCGCGCTTTCGTCATGGCCACGGGATCGTAGGCGTTCACGAAACAGCCCTCGGACTGAAGGCGGTGAATGATCTCGATCGCCGGGGAATTTCGCAGATCGTCAGTGTCGGGTTTAAAAGCCAGACCCCAGACAGCGATGGTTTTTTCGCGGAGGTTCCAGAGCGCCTTCTTTAAACGGTCCACCGCCCACAAGCGGGCATGGTCGTTGACCTCCCGCACAGCGCGCAAGATCTTGAAATCGACCCCGGCGCTTTCGGCCATATGAATGAAGGCGCTCACGTCTTTGGGGAAACACGATCCCCCATACCCCAGCCCCGCGCGAAGGAAAGACGCGCCGATGCGGGGGTCCGACCCCATGCCTTTCGTCACCATCGCCACATCGGCCCCCACGCGGTCGCAGAGTTCGGCCAAGGCGTTGGCGAAAGAAATTTTCGTGGCCAAAAACGAGTTGGAGGCGTGTTTGATCAGTTCGGCGCTTTTGATGTCGGTGACAATCAACGGCGCCTTCAGAGGCGCATACAACGCCCGCATCATGGTCTCGGCTTTTTCGGATTCGACCCCCACCACGATCCGGTCCGGTTTCATGAAATCCTGCACCGCCGACCCTTCCCGCAGGAACTCCGGGTTGGACACCACATCAAAAGGCACGTTCTTTTTTCCGTGAAGCAAGAGCGTCTGGCGCACCTTGTCGCCGGTATTGACCGGAACGGTGGATTTGTCAACAATGACCGTATAGCGACGAAGAATGTGACCCACTTGGCGAGCGACGGTTTCCACGTAAGAGAGATCCGCCTCACCGTTGGGCAGGGGCGGCGTATTGACAGCGATAAAAACATACTCGGCATTTTTCATGGCCTCTTCGAGCCGGGTGGTAAAATGAAGCCGCCGCGCCTTTCGGTTCGCCGCGACGACCTCCGGCAAGCCCGGTTCATAGATGGGGATATCGCCTTTTTTTAATAATTGAACCTTCGCGCGGTCGGAATCCACACACACCACGTGATGGCCAATCTCCGCCAAACACGCCCCCGTCACCAACCCCACGTATCCGCTTCCCACCACTGCCACATTTTTGGGTTTCATAATCCGTCCTATTTTCTGAGACGTAAACCGTATTGTCTTTTGTAATACGATTGAAAACCGCCTTTACGAGCCTTAATCGAACGCCACCACGTTTCATTGGCGCGGTACCAATCCACCATGTCCACGAGCCCCTGGGCGAAAATTTCCTCAAAATGAGGCGGGCCACGTCAATGTTTTTGTATTCCCGATCGCCCGCAATATTATAGATCTCCCCCGGCCGACCCCGTTTCAACACCCGTTCCAGGGCTTCGCAATGGTCCAGAACGTGAATCCAGTTCCGGATGTTTAAACCGCGACCGTAAAGGGGAAGCGGGATTCCATCCAGTGCATTGGTAATGAAGAGCGGCAAAAACTTCTCGGGATGTTGGTGGGGTCCATAGTTATTGGTGCACCGAGTGATCAAAACCGGATACCCATGGGTGAGCCACTGGGACCGAACCACCAGGTCCGAGGCGGCCTTGGACGCGGCGTAAGGACTGGTGGGATCCAGAGGAGCGTCTTCCGGAGATTTTCCCTTTTCGACAGAACCATACACCTCGTCCGTCGACACATGAACAAACCGCGGCACCCCGGCCTCCCGCGCCGCGTTCACCAGTGTGTAGGTGCCTTGCACGTTCGTCTGCAAAAACGGGTTCGCGTCCAAGAGAGACCGGTCCACGTGGGTTTCCGCGGCGAAATTAACCACCGCGTCGGCCCCAGGCAAAAGTCGTTTTACCGTTGGCGCGTGGCCGATATCGCCCCGCACAAACCGATGGCGCGGGGATTTAATGACCCCGCTCAGATTTTCCAAATTCCCCGCATACGTCAGTTTGTCCAGCGTGGTAATGTGATCGGTCGGATGTTTCCCCAGCCAGAACCGAACGAAATGGGACCCGATGAACCCAGCCCCTCCTGTCACGATCAGTTTCATTTAGTCTCCTCGAGTGTCGCGGGCGGGATAGAATTGTTTTTCGTCGACGGTTGTTTTATTTGACCGCCCATCCAAATCGGTTTTTAAATCAAAACGAAAGAGCACTTCATGGACCCCCGGACGTTCTTTATAAGTGACTCGCACAACCCAACAGTGAAGATTCCGTCGAATCACAAGATTCTTTTCTTTGAAATCGATCGCGTTGTATTGCATGCCGCCGGTGCCGGTTGCCGTGTAATGCACGTCGCCCGACAGCCACCAGCCTCGCGTCAACTGAAACGCCACCCCGTTCACCAGATCGAGGGCTCCAGGACGAAAGTTATTATAACTAAACCCAGCGGAAAAAAAAGACGTGTCGTCGGCCCCAAAGCGAACATCCAATACGCTGGATTGGGGTTTGGTCACGGGAAAAACCTGAACGGTTTCTCGTCCACTGAGAGAAAACCATCGCCGGGGCCGAACCCCCATTTCAAAAGAAGGGGGTGAGAACCGCTGGCGGGGCGTCTCATAAAGGGGCAAAGCGGTATTCTGAGAAGAAGGGGAATCCCGTAAATCGTAGGTGGTGGACGCCCGTCCCCACACGGCGGACGAGGGACGGTAATTGGCGAATAAATTCAACATATTCTGCTCCATGCCTTGGTCGGCGGCGGCGTGGTCGCGCCGAAAGGTGTTGGGAGTCCAGCGAACTTTGGTGCGGTATCCAAAATCATAATCCAAATCCCGCGTGAGACGATGGCGCAGGTTTACCCCCGTCGACCCGGCCCCTTGCATGAGGTTGGCGGGGTCCAGCTCGTTTCCTTTCTGTTGCTGGGACTGCCAACTCTCCGACAGGCCGACGCCGGGCTCCAGAGACAGGTTTTTTGTGAGCGGCAATCGCCAGGTCAACGCGGCGGCCCCATCGGCGTATTGGCGGTAATGGTCCAGCCCAGGAACGATCGGGTCTGTGTTCGGAGGATTCGCCTCGGGACGATCATACTCGTTTCTGAAATTGCCCCCGAAATTAAAATACGCGTTGGATTTCCCAAGCCGGAGCGCGGAAGATTGGAATCCCAGCTGAGGGAGAATGGTTAAGGAAGTGACATAACGGCTATTGACGGAATCGAGAGCCCGGTCATGTTGGACAAAAATACGGCTTGTGTACCAAGATCCGTTTCGGGTGAACGCCAGATCCGATTCGCCCAGTTGACGCGCGCGCTGATAATCGTCTCCGAGGAAAATGTTGTTGACATCCTGATCGCTCTGCATCGCCACATGGGACTGCACTTGCCAGCGGGGCGCCAGCTGTTGCCAATGGGCGTACCGAAGGTCCCATCGTTTGCGATCATCGATTTTATCCTCGATTCGGTAATAAGAGACTGACCCCCTCACGGTCGTGGTGGAATAGGTGTACTCCGCCCCAAAACCGTTCCCGGCAAGGGAATAATAATCCCACAAAAGTTTGGCTTGGGAGTGGGGGGTGACGGGATAGGTGAACACGCTTTTTGCGAAATACCCATTGCGCTCGCTGTTTCCGGGACGAACGGTAAATGTCCAAGAGTTGTCTTTCAACGACCGGGTGTAATAGGGCGTGTAGAGAAAGGGGGTCTTTTCGGCCGCGGACCGAAGATGGACCGCGCTCATGCGATGGCGCACCCAGAAATTGGCCGTTCCCCCACGGAAATGGTAGTGCGGCGGATTCAATTCGCAACTGGTGAACGCGGCCCGCTCAATCCGGTAATGGGTCGGGCTGAGGCGCACCAAGCGACGCCCCCACGTGCGCCACAGGCCCTGCTGAATAAAAATGTTCTCAAACTCTCCTGTGGAATCGTCCCAATTATATTGGAGGTTTTCCGCCAGGATCGACAACTCCTGGTCTTGCAGAAATATATGTCCGCGGGCCACGGCCTCCCGGCTGGACTGAAAAAGCGTCAGTTCATCCGCCTCCAACCGGGTCCCGCTGGAAATCAACACAGAATGTCCTTGAGCCACAACCACCTGGCTCGATAGATAGAGCGTCATTTCATCCGCCGCCAACTGGGTACCGCTCGACACCGCCACGGCATGACCTCGGGCGATCACCACGTTATCGCTGGATCGATATTCCATAAAGTCACAGGTCAACGAGGCCGTAGACAAAGACAGGACAGTGTCAGACGAGACATCCTCCGCGCGCAGGGAAGGAAGCAGAGCGCCTCCCAAAAAGAATACCCCCCCCAAAAAGGGTCGAAAACGAAACCACCGCCCAGGGTTCATTCGTTCAAAAATCACTCCACCAGCAGGGCCGCGCCAGCGACCCCCAAATCGGAAGGGCGCTGAGAGACAACAACCCGAACGGCGCGGGCCGACGTTTTGAATGCCCGCTGATTCATAATCTTCAGGGCGTTGGGTAAGAAAAGCGGGGCTCCCCGAGAAACGCCGCCGGTGAGTAAAACGGTGTCGGGGTTGAGCAGATTGACGAGGTTGGCCAGGGCGATCCCCAAAACACGGGAAGCCCTCTGCCAGACCGCCTTCGCCACGGGGTCACCGGCGCGGGCCCGTTTCTCCAGACTTATCGGATCCAGGCCATCCACGGTCCGCCCCTTAAGTTTGTACGCCGCCCGGGCAGAACGGACCAGAGCCGCTCCGCCCAAATAGGCTTCCAGGCATCCCCGACTCCCGCAGACACAGGATTCTCCGCCCGCTTCAACGATGATGTGCCCCACCTCGCCGGCCGTGCCCGTGGCGCCGCGGTACAGCCGACCGTCAAAAACGAGCCCGCCGCCCACGCCTGTGCCCAAGGTGAGAACCACCAAATTATTCGAATGGCCCGCTAACTCCACGTGATAGGCGCCCCACGCCGCAACGGTGGCATCGTTGTCCACACGAATCGGCAAGGGAAATTTCATCCGACGGAAATAATCGGCCAGTTTTACATTTTTCCACCCCAGGTTCGGGGAGAACCGAACAACGCCTCGTTCAGGATTCACGTCACCCGCCACGCCGATCCCCGTCCCTAAGATCGGGAAGGCCAGCCACTTCTCAGCGGCCAACCGAAGAGTTTTCACCAAGGTCCGTGGGTTCTTCACCGTTTCCACCTGAACGCGCTCCAGAATGCGGCCACGCTCGTCGACAAGAGCCATCTTGACCAACGTCCCCCCCAGATCCACCCCCAGCCGAAGACCCTTGCGCATTACCGCCTCCTGAAATATTTCATAGCTTCGCCCACCAAATAGAGAGACCCCGCCACAAGAACCGGGGATGTTTTGTCTTTTGACGCCTCTTTCCAGGCCGCACGAAAATGGGGTGCGATTTCGGTGGGCAATCGACGGCGCCACAGGGCCGCCAGATCAATCACCGGCCGTGCCCGGTCCGAAACGAGAGGCGTCACGATCACCCGGCGTGCCACGCCCGAAAGAGCCGCGGCAATTCCCTCGACATCCTTGTCTCGCAGACAGGAAAAAATCAACGTGGCCCGCTCCCCTCCCCAGGGCGACGCCTTCCAAGCGGCGGCCAACGCCCGGGCCGCCGCCGGGTTATGGGCGCCGTCCAACACCACCGGGGGGGTCCGTTGAAGAACATCGAATCGCCCCGGCCAACGGGACCGGGCCACACCGTCTCTCATCGCCGCCCGACTTATTCGCCACCCTCTCCGACGCAACACATGAAGAGCGGCCACCGCCAGCGCACCGTTTTGCGCTTGATGAGCCCCCCAGAACGGCACCGAAACACCGTCGTATGTTGCGTCCGGCAACGACACACGCACCCGCGACCCCAAACCCCCGCGCTTCCCGCGAACAGAACCCCACTGGATTTCTTCACCCAGAGCCCAGGACGGCACGCCCTCTTCCGCCGCGAACCGTCGAGCCTCCGCGCGAAGGGAGGCCGGCAAATTTTGGAGGAGCGCCGTCCCCGTCCGCGCGATGCCGCGCTTTTCTAAATAGATGTGCCGAAGCGTGGGGCCCAACCATTCGGTGTGATCTAATCCGATGGAGGTGATGACCGAAAGCTCCGGTGCCGCCACCGCGTTCACCGCGTCCAGCCGACCACCGAGCCCCACTTCCAGAACGGCAATCTCAACCCCCTCCCGCGCGAACACCAGAAACGCGGCCAAAGTCTGAGCTTCAAATTCAGTTAACGCCAACCGATGTCGCCGCGTTAGGTCGGCCACGCAAACCGTGGCGCGGCGCCAGACAGCGGGGGACACAGGGGTCCCAACGACCTGGGCCCGCTCCCGCACGTTCACTAAGTGGGGCGATGTGTAGAGCCCGGTGCGATACCCCGCGGTGCGAAGGCCAGACTCCACCATGGCACTCACAGACCCTTTCCCATTGGTTCCCCCCACCAGAACCGACGCAAAAGACTCTTCCGGATGCCCCAACAGGTCTAACGCCCGGCGCACCCGATCAAGACCCGGACGAATCCGCTGGGGAAAAATGGGGAGAGAAGAGGGCCGCCCCCTCGCGTGAAAGCGGTTCGGGCGGGCCGAGACCATCAGACTAACCCGCCCTTTTCAGTCGGATCGCGGGATTCAAAGTAAAAATCCAGTTTTGAGTTACGCCGCGGATGTGCGTGCGGCCAGGAAAAAAGCGAACAGATCCGCCAATCTCTGACGAAGCAGAGGGCGATCCACCACCATGTCCACCATGCCATGCTTCAAGAGAAACTCGGATTGTTGGAACCCTTGGGGAAGAGTTTGTCGAATGGTTTGCTCGATCACCCGGGGACCCGCGAAAGCGATCAGGGCTTTGGGTTCTGCCACGATCACATCGCCCAACATGGCAAAACTGGCTGTCACGCCGCCGGTGGTGGGGTCGGCCACAAGTGAAATGAAGGGGAGCCGCGCTTTCTCCAATCGCCCCAACGCCGCGCTGGTTTTCGCCATTTGAAAAAGAGAGAGAATGCCCTCTTGCATGCGGGCCCCGCCGGACGAGGAAACCACCAACACCGGGAGGGTGTCGGTGAGGGCGCGCTCAACAGCGAGCGTCACTTTTTCGCCCACCACGCTCCCCATGGATCCGCCCATAAACCCGAAATCCAATACGGCTGAAACGACGGACTGTCCCAAAATTTTTCCCACTCCCGCGAGGGCCGCTTCTTTTTCACCGGTTTTTTTTCGGCTCTCTTTCACGCGGTTCACATAGGAGTCTGAATCATGAAACCCCAAAGGGTCCGCCGCCGTCAGATTTTCCGCAAATTCCACGAACGTCCCTTCGTCAAAGATCTGGGCGATCCGTTCGCGCGCGGTGGACCTCAGGTTGTAATGGCAGGTGGGGCAGACCTTGAGGTTTTTCTCCAGTTCTTTGTTGTAGATAATCTGTTCGCACTTGGGACACTTGGTCCAAAGCCCGTGAGGCACGCGTTTTTTTTGTCCGGCTTCATCGACGGCCATAATCATATTCTCCTTTTTTTTCCGGACCCCTGTGGACAAGTTTAATTTCACACAAACCAAAACCGTCCCTGGAGAGGGAAATCAACGACTTAGGCGCCATCCAACGCCCGCCGGAGCGAACGAACGAAAGGAACCAAGGGTTCCCGATTTTTCATGCGATGGATAAAAGCGGACCCCACGATCACCCCGTCCGCTTGGGCGGCGGCCTGGCGGGCCTGGGCCGCATCCGAAATACCAAACCCCACCGCGACCGGCACCGGGGATCGACGGCGCACATCCGCGATAAAAGTCCCCAACCCTTTCGGAAGCGCCCGACGAACGCCGGTCACGCCCGTCAACGAAACGGCGTAGAGGAACCCACGCGACCGTCGGGCAATTTCAGTTCGGCGCGGAGGGGGAGTGGTGGGCGCCACAAGATAGATGAGGTGGATCCCCGCGGGACCGAGGGCTTTTTCGAGCGGGCCGCCTTCCTCAATGATGAGGTCCGGCACGATCACACCGTCCACCCCCGCGGTTCGGGCGCGACGGGCAAAAGAAGCGAGGCCCATTGTTTGGATTGGGTTCATGTATGTCATGAGGACCACCGGCGTTTCGTGTGTCCTTCGAAACGTTTTAACCCAATCGAACAACCGAGCGGGGGTGATGCCACCCTCCAGAGCCTTTTGCGAAGAAAATTGAATGGTCGGCCCATCCGCAATAGGGTCAGAAAAGGGAACCCCAATCTCCACCAGGTCCACCCCGGCCTTCACAATCTCCCGCACCGCCCGATCCATGGCGGGAAGAGAAGGATACCCCCCGGTCACGTAGGCCATCAAAGCTTTTCGCCCTTGGGATTTTAATTCAATAAATACTTGGTCAATTCGGTTCACCATGGGGACCTATTCTATTAAGATTCCACTCCTCATGTATTTTTGGGATCAGAGGACCCGAGGTGCAATATTCCCGTCAATTGGCCCATGTCTTTATCGCCCCGCCCAGAGAGACAGAGAACCACCGATTGAGAGTTTTTCATTGGGCGGACCAGGCGAGGAAGGGAACCCAAGGCATGGGACGATTCCAATGCGGCGGAAAGCCCTTCGGTCTCGTTTAAAAGTTTAAACCCCGCCAAGGCCTCTTTGTCCGTGGCCGCCACATACGTGGCCCGCCCCGAATCTTTGTAAAAAGCATGTTCCGGCCCCACGGCGGGATAGTCAAGCCCCGCCGAAATGGAATGGGTCCCCAACACTTGGCCATTGTCGTCCTGCATCAAGTAAGTGTAGGCCCCGTGCAAAACCCCGGGACGGCCCGTGCAAAGAGTGGCGGAGTGACGACCAGATCGCAACCCTTCCCCCCCGGCTTCCACCCCAAAAAATTTCACCCTCTTATGATCATAGAATGGCGCGAAGAGCCCGATCGCGTTCGACCCGCCACCGACGCAAGCCACCAGAGCGTCCGGGTCCCCTGTCTGGTAATCTCGTATTTGGTGCTTAACTTCCCGGCCGATCACGCTCTGAAATTCTCGCACCATCCAGGGGTAAGGGTGCGGCCCCACCACCGAACCGATACAGTAAAACGTTGTTTGGACATTGGTCACCCAATCCCTCATGGCCTCGTTAATCGCGTCTTTTAACGTACGGGACCCGGACGTGACAGGGATCACCTTAGCCCCCATGCTCCGCATGCGAAACACGTTCAGAGCCTGCCGTTCCATGTCTTCGGCCCCCATGTAAACTTCGCAGGAAAGGCTCAAAAGGGCGCAGGCCGTGGCCGTCCCCACGCCGTGCTGGCCAGCGCCTGTTTCGGCGATCACGCGCTTTTTACCCAACCGTTTCGCCAAAAGACATTGGCCCAGAGTATTGTTGACTTTATGCGCCCCGGTATGGCACAGATCTTCCCGCTTCAAATAAACCCGAGGGCCCCCCAACCGTTTCGTAAGATTTTCCGCAAACAGAAGCGGAGTGGGCCGCCCAGCGAAGTTCTTAAGAAATCCGTTCAATTCGCGCCGAAAAGTGAGATCCCTCCGGAATTTCCGAAACGCGGCCTCCAATTCGACCAAAGGCGCCATCAATGTTTCTGGGACAAACCGCCCCCCGTAGGCGCCAAAGTATCCCCGAACGTCCGGAAGGTCCCTGAGAAGAGGAACAGAATGACGATCAAAACCGGTCACTGAGAACCCTCCGCCAAATAGATTAAACGCTTTAATGCCCTTACTCTTCGCTAAGATCGTTTTAATAAACCCATTGACAACGGGACGATTTGGTTATAAATATAGAAGACCATGGCGCTCTTACCTCACACCACCTGCCCCCATTGCAATGGGCCCGTCACGTTCTTCGAAGTGATGAGCGTCCTGACACCGTTTCAGGCAATTGACTGTTCCACTTGCGGGGAATTGATCTTTTTGAAACACAAGGTGGAACTCTTTCTCCTTTCCATCGGATTGGCCCTGATGGTTCTTGTTGCCAGCGTCTGGGCCCTTCTGTTGGATGCCCTCTCGGCTATCCTCGTTTATTCTACCGGGGCGGCTTTCCTCCTGGGCGTGGAGTTCCTCATCACCGCCACCATCATCCTAAAAAAAGACCTGGTTGTCCGGCGCAATAAATAAAAAAAGAAATGTCAGACGCGGGCCGGCGCGGCGTCCCGGGAGCGGAGCCACCCGATGTAATCGATGATTCCTTCTTCAGGCGTATGTCCCGCTTTCCACCCAAGAATTGTTTCTCCCCTCTCGGTGTCCGCGCATGTCGCGTCTTGATAGAACCCATACGGGTTATCAAAATAGTCCGTCAGACGCGTTGATCCCAACACTTTGTTGATGACCGCGATCACCTGATTGAAACTTGTTCCCCGCCCCGTCCCCACATTAAACACACCGTTCCCAGGAAATTCAAAGGCCTTCCTGTTTGCTTCCACCACATCTTTCACGTAAATAAAGTCACGATACTGGTCTCCCCACTTAAAAAGTCGGGGAGATTTTCCCGCGGCTATTTGACGGTAGAGTTGGTAGATCATGCTGGCCGCAGACTTCTTGTGAAATTCCAGGGGGCCATACACATTAAAGTATCGAAGTCCGACCGTTTTAACGGTCGGATGTACGTCCGAAAAAACCCGGGCGGCTTTTTCCATCTCCACCTTACTCACGGCGTAAATATTGGCCGGCTGGGGAGGTTGGTCTTCTCGGTTGGGAGGAGCCCCCTTGCCGTAGGTGGCGGCGCTGGAGGCATAAACGACTTTGGGGCAACCGCTCCGGTCGGCGTATTCTAAAATTCGAACGAACGCGTCGACGTTCACGGACATCATGAGTTTTTCGTCCATGACCGTGGTATCCGTGATGGCCGCCTGGTGAAAAATCCCATCGAAACGCCCGAGGGAATCAAAATGGAAGTTTCGAATGTCCCCAGAATGAATGGTCCCGCGAAAATCGGCCAAGTTCTCTCGGCGGCCGACGTCGAAATGGTCCAGGGCAATGACGTCGTGCCCGCGGGAATCAAAAGTGAGCGCCACGTTGGCGCCGATCAATCCTCCTGCTCCTGTCACAAGAAATCGCATGGGGTCTCCTTCCTTTTTGCTTATTTTAACACATTGGCACTCAAGGAATATCCCGCCAACGCCGGAGAACAGAAGCGGAGAGGCCCATGGGTTTCAGAATTCCGTGAGGGGGCCGGAGAGGACGTTGGATTCGCCCTATTTCGTAGCGGGCCAAGGCGGTCTCGTATCGCAGTTTAGATCGACGGGCCACAGCCAGGGCGCGGGCCGCTTCGCCCAGGGCGGACCTTCGGCGGCCCGCGTCTTCCGCCAACCGAGCCAGTCCCAGAAAAGTCATGACGCGCCCCCGATCGTCTTTCGATTTATGAAACAACCGCACCGCTTGCGCGTAGGAAGCCAAAGCCAATGAAAACCGTTTCAAGCGACGATAACTGCCCCCCAACCCCCAATGGGCAAAGGCCTCACTGCTTTCGTCCCCCAACCGACGATAGAGGGCCGCTGAACGACGGTAAAGAGGAAGCCCTTGGGCCGCATCGCCAAAGGTTCGATGGGCATTGGCCTGGCCGCAGAGGCCATAGGCCTCACCGAAAGGGTCCCCTCTCTTTTTTAAAGAGCGATACGCCCATTGATAATGGTGAGAGAGGCACGGGCATGCCCCACCACGCGTTCCACCCCGGCCAACCCGCAAAGAGCAAAGGCGTGGGCAGACACGTCTCCGGATTCACGGGCCAATCGCTCGGCCTGCTTAAAAGCGATCAACGCTTGAGGGAAAAATCCGGTAAATCGTTCCAGCCCCCCTAAAATCCAGTAGGCGTGCTGAAGAGATGAACGCCCGGAAAGAGATCGAGCGGTGCGCAATCCGCGGAGCGCACGCCGGAGACGCTGACGCGTCTCATCGAAGTGTCCCTGGCCTCGCGCCACGAGCGCGCGTTCAAGTTCCACCTCCGCCAACGAGAGGTCAAGGCCCTGTTTTTTTACTTGAGCCCACAGACGCCGGGCCTCCCCGTAACGCCCCAACACGCGGAGACAGCCGCTGACCCCTAAAAGGGGGGCCAGACGTTCAGAGGGAATACGGAGTTTTTGATAGAGGGCCGAGGCAGAGCGATCGCACAAGAGCGATTCACGAAAACGGCCGAGAGCACGCAAAGCCTCGCCGTCTTTATGGAGGATTTCAGCTTTAAGGAATGGATCGGAAGGTGCGCGAGACGCCCGCGAGAGGTAAGAATGGGCTTTGCCCCATTGCTCTCGGTCCACGCAGGCCTCCGCCTTCGCTAAGAGCGAGAGCGCGGAGATCAAAAAACACCTATCGTTTCGAGTGCTGGTAGCGTTTGCGGGCTTTGGGTTGCCCGGATTTCTTGCGTTCCACCTCGCGGGGATCGCGTGTCAGAAACCCTTTGGCGCGAAGCGCGGTGCGCAGGGCGGGATCCATCTCCACCATGGCGCGCGAAATGCCCAACCGAATGGCTTCCGCCTGGCCCGTGATTCCGCCGCCGGCGGTGCTGATAAACAAATCGAAAGCCGCCAACGTTTTAGCCACATGGAAAGGTGAGAGGACCGACGCCTTTTGTCGTTCGTTCCCGCCAAAAAAATCTTCTACCGTTTTACCGTTAACCACGATGCGCCCTTCGCCTGGAACCACGCGCACACGCGCCACAGACGTTTTCCGTCGGCCTGTGGCCCAGAGCGGACTTTGTCGTGAAATTTCAAGGGTTGCTTCGGTCATCGGGAAAGCCTCTCTAAAGGGGTCACTTCGCGGAGGCCGGAACGAACGGTCCCCCCGACTTGATCTTAGGGTTCTTGGTGTCCACAGCAACCGCCATGGGGTATTGCACCGCGCCATCGCCGGCTCGGAACACTTTCAGTCTCCGCATAAAACGAGATCGAAGACGATTTTTGGGAAGCATTCCGCTCACGGCAAGCTCCACCACGCGCATTGGATTTTTTTCCAACAGACGTCCGTAAGGAGTCAAGGTTTGACCGCCCCGATACCCGGAGGCGCGAAAATCCATCTTCTGAACTTTTTTGTCGCCCGTCAAAACGAGCTTCGAGGCGTTGACAACCACGACCCCATCCCCCTGATCGACATGGGAGGAGAACGTGGTTTTGCCTTTGCCGCGCAGGAGGCCGGCGCTTAAGGCGGCCAACCGCCCCAGCGAGACGCCGTCGGCGTCCACAAGATACCACCGCCGCACAACGCTGGTGGATTTAGGGAACTTTGTGTGAGGGTTGAACATGGGGAGATAATACAATATGATTTCGTTGTGGTCAAGAATTTTTTTTCGACGGAAACTTAGTGCAATTTTCTTTTCGACCGAACAGGGGCAAAGCCTTCCGGCTCCACCGGCACGGTTCCGTCCGAGGGAAGATCCGCGGCTTTGAAGGCCGACGGAGGCGCAACGCCACCGAGATCTTTCACCATGGCGATTTCCACACACGTGTCGGGGAAATAGGGGCACCGCACACACTCGGTCCACACTTTGTGGGGCAAGTGGTTCTTCTCGACGCGAACGAACCCAATCTTCGTAAAAAAGCCGTCTTTCATGGTCAGCGCAAAAACCCGCGTGACGCCCAACGTCCGAGCGTCTTTGACGCACGCGTCCACCAGTTTTCGCCCGAGCCCCTGCCCTTGATAGTCCGGATCCACACCGAGAGCCTTCACTTCAGCCAAATTGTCCCACTGGACCGCCAGAGAGCAACACCCGATCAAGCGCCCCTTATCTTCGGCCACATGAAACTGCTGAAGATTTTCATACAGTTCCGAAATCGCCCGGGGAAGAAGTTCCCGTCGTTCCGAAAACACCCCCAGCAATTTGTGCATGGGGCGAACGTCCCCGATTTTGGCCCGCCGGATTTTTATCATGGGAATGGGATTATACCATTATTGGCAACGACGTAGATTTCCGTCAACGTCTCTTGGCCCGTCCTTCCGGAATGGTTTTATCCGGAACCCATACCGGGTCATTCCGGAGTTCTTCTGCCCGAAAGAAATTCCGGCCAACCCCCTGCCGAAAGGACGTGAGACGTTGCTCCTACTCACTGAATTCTTCATGGACGCGGGGTCGCCACAGGAGAGAGAGACGCATTCCTTTCTCGAATGCGGGACAAAAGGTCCTGGGCCCGCCGACGGACCGCCTCCATTTTGGGAGCGCGGACATCTCGGTACCCTCGCACCTCATCGGGGAGCGACAAAATGTCGACGTAGAGCCGGTAGGTCTCGGCGTCCGCGAAAATATTAAACTCGTCAACGAGCCCCTCATACCAAGAGCGGAAGGCGCGCTCCCCCGCGTGCCAGCCCGGCAAGAGTTGGCGGAGAATGCCCAGATGTCTCATGATCTGAAGTTGCCATTGCCGTGAACGCCAGTCAAACTCAATGTTTCGACCCAGAACGGTGAAATGGGGTCGGTTTAAATGGACGTAGTCCAAACGGTCGCCGCGCTCTTCATTGACGTTGTATCGGGCACGGTCCCGCCGATGTTTTTCTTCCCCGGTCAGGAGGTGAGCCACATAGACTTCGTCTTTAATGGCCATGACCCGATGGAGGTTCCCCAGTGCCGACAGCGTCGCTTGATAGCCCCGGTCTTTTTGGTCTTTGCGGTAGACGCCCCAAAGACGGGTCACGTATCGGCGAGCGTAATCGGGCCCGCCCCATTGGAAAAGGTCGTAGACGTATTGGGCCAACCGCGCCCGAGCGGGCTCAGGAAGATCCATCCAGCGCAGAGCTTCGTCCATCATCTTGCGGTAAGCCTTCGACCACCGAACACCTCTCAGGAAATGAGAGCGACGCAACAGTTCCGCCCGGTCTTCCAAGACGTCCAAAGAGCCGGGCAAATGTGGGGCATAACCGGAAAACCGATCCGGCCGTGCGGCGGCGTGACGGCCCAACTCAAAGGCCCGCAGGTTTTCTTCCCGATCTTGGGCGGGAACCATCAGCGCCACGGCTTTCCTTAAATTTTCGACAGACACCGGCAGGTGCCCCCGCTCATACGCCGCGCCCAGAAGCATAACATTGGCGTAGAGCCGGTTTCCAAAATAAGCTTCGGAAATGGCAGAGAAATCCAGCCCCAGATATTCGCGTGAGGCCTCTTGCAGATAAGATTCAAGGGCGAGGATGGAAAAATCATCTTTCCCCAACAATGTTTTCACTGTTGGCATTTTGTGGGTATTGACCACAGCGGCCGTTCGGTCGGACGAGGCCACGCGAAGATTGACTTTGGGGTCCAACCCGCGAACCGCTTCCAGCAAATCGATCCCGATCAAGAGGTCCGCCCGGCCGTAAGGAACAAGCGGAGCGAATATTTTTTCGGTCTTGGAATAGATCACATGGCCATAAACGCCCCCGTTGCGAATGGCGAGCCCTTTTTTGTCTGCGAAAAGGACGTGATAGCCCTCCATCAGCCCCGCCTGAACCAAAATACCCGTGGTCACCCCCGACCCCATCCCGCCGACGCCCGCGGTGTAGCAAAACCAGGTGTCTTGAACGCGCGGAGTGGCTCGCGCGGGCAAAGGCGGGTCCATCTGGCCGGGGAGAGCGGCCGCCGGTCGTTCCCGACGGACAATCACTTCCTCAAAGGAGGGACAGACTTTCCCCTTCGCGCACGCCCCGTCCGCCACACAGAGAGAAAGGTCGGTGACGATTTTCGGACCGTGCAGGGTTTCTTCCATCGCCAAGCCCGGACATCCGGTGGCGTTGGTGCATTCCAAACAAAACTCGCACACTTCCGGCGTAATGTTGATGAAATGCTCTTCAGGGAGATAGCCCTGGTCGTGGATCACCCGCTTTTTTTCCCGCCGGACCCGGCGCTGATACGTGATGCCGCATTCTTTATCGGCGATCACCACTTTGACCCCGTCTTTTTGGATGACCTCTTCCAGAAGGGTTCGATACGAATCTCGATAGCCGGGATTGACGCGGTACAGGGGAACGCCTTCCTGAGCCATGCCGCGAATCAAAAGTTCTATGTCCTGGGCAAACGTTTTTTGGTCCATAACGTCTTGGGCGGTCCCCGGCGTGGGCTGGTGGCCGGTCATGGCGGTGGTCTTGTTTTCGAGGATGATGTAGGTAATGTCTTGGTGATTCTTAATCGAGTCAGACACCGCCACCATCCCCGAGTGGAAAAACGTGGAATCCCCGAGGAACACCACCTGCTTGTTCTTAATGAACGGGGCGATGCCGGACCCCGTGCCTCCCCCCAGCCCCATTCCCGAATAATCCTGCATGAGCCCGATGTTGGGTTCAAACTGAAGCATGGAATGGCACCCGGATTCTCCATGAAAAATAACATCCATGGGAGGGCTCTTGTAATGGGTTTTCATGTAGACCGGATCGAGAAAATCTTTCTTGATGGCCTTGGTGACCGTCGAAGAATCCCGGTGGGGACAGCCGGGGCAAAAGGTCGGCGTACGGATGGGGATTGAAATTTTTCGTTCTCCGGTGGCCCGCACCCGGTTCACCGCCGCCCCGGCAATCAGTCCGGCAGACCCATAAATGGACGGGGCCAGATTTTCGATGGCGGGAGCCAACCGTTGAACCAAAAGCGAGGAGTTCACCCCGCGAAAAGAAGGGATCCCCTCCGTCTCGTTGGGAAACCGTTTGCCCCAGATGGCCGGGGACCGAACCAAGCGCCCCTCCTGATGGGCGCGTTGCAGAGCGCGAATGATTTGAGTCTCCAAGAATTCACGCTTCTCCTCAACGACGATCAGGTGGTCCACCCGCTGGGCAAACGACGTCAACAACGCCTCATCCAATGGATAGGAAACGCCCCATTTCAGAACGGGGAAACGTCCCTCCAAACCCATTTCGCGAAGGGCTTGAATCAGATAACAATACGAGAGCCCCGCCGCCGAAAACCCGATCGGAGCGCGGCCGGAGGGCCCTTCCACACGGTTAAGCCCATGGTCCCGCACGCCATTCAAAAACCGTTCGAACCGGGCCGGCAAGGTGGCTTCCCGCAAAGAGGTGTGGGGCGGAATCATGACCATTCGTTCCACCGGCATTTGAGAGGAGGAGAGCGTGGTTTTTTGGTGGTGGTTCAGCGCCGGGTACAAGTTCGGACGGCAACGGACCGAGCCCCCCCCGTCAGCCTGGTTCGTGGTGACCACATAGGTGACATAAAGGTCCGCCGCGCCCGACAGTTCAAACGCGTCCTTTATCCAATCTTTCAATTCTTGGAACGTCGCTGGCTCCATCACAGGCATATGGAGGTGAAGGCTCAAAAACCGCGAATCCGAATTGATCTGGGTGGTCTCGTTCCAGGGATCGTCCCCCACAATCACCATCGCCCCACCGGCCGGTTTTTGTGGTTCCGAGAGGTTGCCGATGGCCAACGCGTCAGCGGCCACATGCATACCGACAGATTTCATGATGGCCACTCCCCTCAGGTCGGCCAACCGCGCCCCGTTCAACCGAGCCCCGGCCAATCCTTCGTTGTTCGCCATCTGGGCCACGATGCCCTTTTCGAGCAACAGATCCGAGATGCGCGACACCGCGTCAAAGACTTCGGAGACCGGCGATCCCGGGTATCCGGTCAGAAGCGCCGCGCCCCCTTCCAGGGCCCCTTTCAAAATCAGCTCATTGCCGGTAAACGGCGCTGTGCCTTCTTCTTTTAAAAACCGCTTATCCATACACCCTCCAAACAAATGGGTCGAGTTAAAGAATCTGGTGTTGCCACCGGGAGGAGGCGACGTTGACCTGCCTCATTCATTGGCCCGCGAGATCGAGCGACGACCATTCCCCTCACCCCTCTTTCATTTCACCCGTGACGTCGCCAACAGTTCCTTTGCGTGGCGGAGACCGATGGCGGCGTCGCCGCCAGAGGAGGAACCGAACAAACGGGCGATTTCAACCGGGCGTTCCGCTTCCGTGAGTTTACGCAAAACAGCGCGGGTGCGATCTCCCTTGATTTCTTTCTCCACGGTCCAGTGCGCGTCGGCGCAGGCCGCGAGGGTGGCCAAATGGGTCACGCACAACACCTGCCTCCCACGTCCCAAGGCGGAAAGTTTTTTTCCTAAAACACCCCCCACACGGCCGCCAACCCCCGCGTCGATTTCATCAAAAATTAAAACGGGCACATTGTCCGCCCGGACAAACACGCTTTCAATGGCCAACATCACCCGAGACAATTCCCCCCCGCTCGCCGTTTCCACCAGAGGACTTCGTCCCGCGGGACCATCTCCCCGGATTGGCGTTGAACATAAATTGAATTTGGTCTGCCCCCGAAGAGGTTCTGCGGTCCGCCGCTGTCTCAACATCGACAAAGAACGTGGCGTCGGCAAGTCCCACTTCTTTAAGTTCTTTCTGCACGGCCGACGTCATTTTCTTGGCGGCTTTCCGGCGCCCTTCCGACAGCACCGCCGATCGTTGAACCAACGCATTTTCCGCTTCCGCCAACCGCCGAGCGATATCTTGCCGTTGGCCCTCCAAATTTTCCAAGCGGTCCAACTCCTCCGTGACGCGCGTTCGATAGGCGATCACGTCCGCACACGTGGGGCCATACTTTCTTTTAAGTTTTCCCAACACATCCAACCGGGAAAGGACCTCTTCTAATCGGGCGGGATCGGCCTCGATCCCGGACACGAACGCGTCCAACCGCTGGGCGGCCTCTTCTAAAGGGACAGTGGCCCCGCTCAACAGGTCCGACACCTCCGACAACGGCGCCCCCAAGGTCCGCAACAATTCAACATCGTGTTGGACTTTCCGAACCAGGTCCAAAGCCGACGATTCTTGAGCCTGAAGAAACCCGTGGGCTTCTAAGGCGACCGTTTTCAGCTTATCCCCATTCTTTAATTGAGGCAGGAGAGAATCGAGCTCGGTTTCTTCCTCGGGCCGAACGTGGGCCTCGTCCAATTCGCGTTTTTGAAATCGATAAAGATCCAACCGTTGGGCCCGCTCCTGTTCCGAGAGAGCCAGCGCGTCCCGTTCGGCCAAACGCTCTTGCCATTGCGTAAACGCCTTTTCCACCTGCTCGACACTCTTTTCCAAACCCCCGAAAGAATCCAGGAGATTCCGCTGTTCCGCTGGACGCAAAAGCAATTGCTGTTCGCTCTGACCATGGGAAAACACCAACAGTTCCCCCAACCGCCCCAAGGTCGACACATTGACGGGCCGGTCATTGACAAACGCCCGGGACTTTCCGGTCACGTCGATTTCGCGCCGAAGAAGAAGCTCGTCTTCTGTCCCTTCGGAAAGGCCCAGTTCATTCAAAAGAGATTTCAACCGCTGGCCCAAGCGTTGGAACCGCGCGGAGATCACCAACCGTTCCGCTCCCCGCCGAACCTGCCCGGCCTCTGCCCGACGCCCCAGCACCAATCCGAGGGCGTCCAGCAAAAGACTCTTCCCCGCCCCCGTTTCCCCCGTCAGCGCGATTAAACCCGGCCCCCATTCCAGCCGGAGATCTTCCAACAAAGCGAAGTTTTTAACCACCACTTCTGTCAACATCAGCGCTCTCCCCACAACAGCTTTTCCCGCAACACTCCAAAAAACGATCGGTCTTTTTCCGAGAGCGTTTGGAGTCGCGCCTTCATCCGGCGCAGAACCACCTTCTCTCCTGGGGAAAGAGTGAAAGGCTCCCGTCCGTCCACCAACACCACCAATTTTTCACGCGGATGACGCGGTTCCAATCGAACCTCCACAACGCTCCCCGGCGGAATCAAGACCGGCCGCTGGCTGAGACTGTGAGGACAAATCGGCGTGAGCAAAATCAAATCAATTTCAGGACTCACGATGGGCCCGCCCGCCGCCATGGAATAGGCGGTGGACCCGGTCGGGGTGGCGACGATCAACCCGTCCCCCACATAGGTCCCGAGCGACTCTCCGTCAACACGCACCGACAAACGAACCACCCGTCCGGCCGTTGCGCCCTGGATCACGCAATCGTTGACGATCGGCAACGTCGGACCTTGGGGCGGGAGGGCCTCCAACATCATTCGATCGGAGGACACCAACCGGCCCGACACCAACTTTTCAAGGAGGGGACGCGCCCGATGCACGTCCGTCGCGGTCAGAAACCCAAGCCGCCCCAAATTGATTCCCAAGACCGGAACGCCTAACGGTGCCGCCGTCCGCGCCGCCGCGAGGAGCGTTCCATCGCCCCCCAAAGCCACGGCCGCGCGAGCGCTTTTGATGTGGCGAGGCCCCAGGACGCGAATGCTGCGAGCCGACAGCCAAGACCGCAACGTTTTGAGGGCGCGCTGGGCGGAGGGGTTGTTGGGGTTATGGAAGAGCGCCACCGGAAACGGGGGCGTGGGACGTCGAAGGGAAGCCACGACAGCGGGAACCTCGCTACCCCGCGCCCTCCCGCAAAACAATCTCCTCCCACACTTTGACGATGTCCCCGTCCCACCACCCACGATCCACTTCTTCCCACATCGTCTGGAACGCTTTTTGTATGGAGTAGGCTTCCTTATAACTTCGCCGAGACGTGAGCGCGTCGTAAATGTCCACCACGTTCACGATGCGCACCAACTTCGGAATCTGGGGCGCTTTCAATCCGCTGGGATAGCCCGTTCCATCGAGGCACTCGTGGTGATGGATAATGATCGGAAGGATCCCTTCCAAACTTTTAAGCCGTTTACAAATTTCGCCCCCCACCACCGCGTGCTTGCGCATGGTCTCCCATTCCGTATCGTCGAGGGGCCCCGCTTTTTGCAATATGACGTCAGGGATCCCCAGTTTCCCAATGTCGTGCAACATTCCGCCCTTCCGCAGAGATTCTAATTCAAACGCGTTGCATCCCAAGGCCCGGCCCAGCATGACCGCGTACCGGCCCACGCGGTCGGCGTGGCCCAAGGTGTATCGGTCTTTCGCTTCAATGGTCCGCACCAGGGTCATCAATATCGCTTCGGCGTCTTCCAATTCGTCGGTCAGATTCTTAATACGGATCAACGAACGGATGCGCGTCATGAGGGCGTCTTGTTCGTAGGGTTTGGGGAGAAAATCGTCGCACCCGGCTTCGATGGCGCGCACTTTTTCGTCTTCCGGAAGGAGCCCGGTGACCATGATGACGGGAAGAAGCCGGGTCGCGTGGTGACCTTTGATGCGGCGGCACGTTTCAAGACCGTTCAATCGAGGCATGTCGAAATCGATGATGCAAAGATCGGGGCGGGATTCGTGAATCCGTTCCAACGCTTCCTGCCCGTCCTGGGCAACAATCACATGAAACCCTTCGACGCGGAGAAGCGCCTCCAAGGCCTTTTGGGCATAACGGTCATCGTCGGCGATCAGGATGGTCGATGCGCCGGTGGGGCGGACGATCATGGGAACATAATACCAGATTCATCGCCTCCCCTCAACGGGGGGGGGACCTTGTTTTCCACGATAGAGAAAAAGAGGCCGCTGATCGGTTTCAACCAGCGGCCCCTTGTGGCGTTTGCGATGGCCTGTACACCGAGTTTTGTCCACCCACGTCGGGGATGGACTCCCAACGAGAGTTGACGGATCATTCCTCTGGGCCTGTTCTTGCGAACAAGCTCAAGCGGCGACCTGAGAAACGCGCCTTGCGGCGTCGGGACCGGGCCGGTCCCCCTCGGACCGAGGGTCTCCCCTTCTTGCCTTTCTCCGGGCGGGGTTTGCCTTCCTCCGCCTCTCGGCGGGGGAACGGGAGCTCTTACCTCTCGTTTTCACCCTTGCCACGCGCGCCGTTCGGCGCCGTTCGGCGGTGTGTTTTCTGTGGCACTTTCCGTCGGGGGAAACGCCCACCCCCGCCTTCCTGTTAGGAAGCGCCTTGCCCTGTGGAGCTCGGACTTTCCTCCGCGGCACGTTTCGCTGCGGCGATCCACCGACCACCGAAATTTATTTTTTGGATTTACCGGGATTCCCCCCCCATCCGACAAACTGGGGCGGTATCTATCGACACCGCGGTTGGCACAGGGCATCCATCGACAGAGTCCGAAACAGAATTTTCCAACCCTCCCGGACGGGAATGCTCAGTCAACTGAAATTTTTAGGTTTATCCAACGCCGCGTTGGCCAGAGCGTCCGCCCGCTTGTTAAACGGGTGGCTGGAGCGAGGGATATGAATGAGTTCCATTTTTTCGAACCGCTGTTCCAGCTCTTT
This sequence comes from Elusimicrobiota bacterium, assembly GCA_016714745.1. GTDB lineage: Bacteria > Elusimicrobiota > Elusimicrobia > FEN-1173 > FEN-1173 > JADKHR01. Next base: position 24,148 of record JADKCG010000006.1, read on the forward strand.
GACCCGCGCCAACAAAACCTTCATTCGAGAATCTTTGGCGCGGTAGATGCCTACACTGGTAAACCACGAACTGAGAATCCGTCAAAATTTTGACCTGTTTCGCGCCCCGTCCAGAAAGTCCTTCCAGCGCCCGAATCAGCGCTTCATATTCCGCGACCTGATTGGTGTTGATCCCCAACCCCTCCGCCGATTTCGGCCGCCACCGTGCCCGCGGGATCGCACACGACGACCCCGCAAGATGCAGGACCGGGATTTCCTCGGGAGGCGCCATCACAATAGGCGGTCCAAAGCTTGGACAACATAGGTTTACTTGACGCTGGGAAGGGAGGACGTGAGGAGGGGCGGCCGGACAGCGGGGCCTCTTCCACGGGGGTCCAGGGGGCGAGGCGGGATCAGCCGGTTTAGGCGCCATAAAGAGATTCGCGAACAGCTCTCACACGTAATGATTTCTTTTCCTTTCATCACCTGATTGACGAGGTTCGGCGTTAGACCGGTGCGACAGCCACCGCACACCATAGCGTTCACAGGGACGACCACCACAAATCCCGGACGGCCACGTTGAATCGCTTCGTAGCGATCGCGGGCCGTGACGGGAAGACCCGCAAAAAAAACCTCTCGTTCAGATTTCTTCGCTTCGGCCTTGGCTTTGAGTTCGATCTCTACGGCATCCAGGGCGCGATCCAAACCATCCAATTCCGCCTGAACTTTCAGGGTCTCCAGCTCCGCCGATTTGGCTTCTTTCTGCAATGTTTCAATGGTTTCCATGAGAACCAAAACCTGGTCTTCCAAGAGGGACTTTTCTTTCTTGGCCGCGTCTATTTCGACGATCAAGGCCTTGTACGCATCGTTGGATTTAACGCTGTTCAATTCGCCCGAATGCTTGCGAACCGCCTGATCCTTGGCATCGATTTCAAGTTCCAAGTTTTTCCGACTCAGTTGATCCGTGGGCGGTATAGGGATTGAACCTATGACCTTTCGCGTGTGAGGCGAACGCTCCACCGCTGAGCTAACCGCCCACGGAGGGGACGGGCGACTCATTATAACATTTCCAGGAAACGCGGTCCTCAGAAAAATTCATGGGCCCTGGTGGAGTTGAACCACCGACCACCCCGTTATGAGCGGGACGCTCTAACCGCTGAGCTAAGGGCCCGCAAAACACACCGAAAGCCCGCTGTCGAGGCCCCTATGCTCCGCGCGGGTTACTCCACGTATTCGCGAAGGAAACGACTCCGGCTGGGATGGCGGAGCTTGCGGATGGCTTTCGCTTCAATTTGGCGAACCCGTTCACGCGTGACGCTAAAGATCTGACCCAGTTCTTCCAGTGTTCGGGGATACCCCGTCCCGATCCCAAACCGAAGTTTAATGATTTCAGCTTCGCGGTCACTCAAACTGGCCAAGGCCTTCTCCACCTCTTGCTGGCGGAGCGAATCGTTGGCCGAATGGGCGGGAGAAATATCCCCCTTGTCTTCGAGAAAATCCTCCAACACGGAGTCTTCCTCTTCGCCCACGGGCGTGGTCAAAGAAATAGGCTCTTGCATGATCTTCAATATTTGGCGCACCTTGTCGGAAGAAAGACGGAGCGCCTTGCCGTATTCTTCCACAGTCGGATCACGACCGTTTTCCTGCCGAAATTTTCGGCTCACCTTGGTCAGCTTAGAAATAACTTCCTTCATGTGAACCGGGATCCGAATGGTGCGGGCCTGGTCGGCGATGGCGCGATTGATGCTTTGACGGATCCACCACGTGGCGTAGGTGGAAAATTTAAACCCGCGCCGCCATTCAAATTTCTCAACCGGCTTTGATGAGGCCAACCACCTTCTTGGATGAGATCCGAAAGTTCCAAATTCGAGCCCACATGCTTTTTGGCAATCGACACCACCAACCGCAGATTCGCCTTAATGAGTTGAAGTTTGTCTTTGAGAATCGCCTCTTCCAGCTGACGGATCCGTGTATCCAACGCCAACAAGTTCCTGGGCGCTCACGGGGAGCATTTTCACCATGCGCTGAAGTCGAAATTGAATCGTCTCAATGTTTTGCATGGAACTTTCAATTCCGCTTGGGGTGTATCCCGTCAACCGGTGAAACTGAGCAGTCGGCATCTGCTTAGCGATGGTCTTTTGAAACAGCTTTTAGTTCAGCGTAGGGCAGTTTAAAACGTTTTTCGTAGCGCTGAATTTCGTCCTCAAACTCGCGAACTTTGAGACCCAAACTCTTTATTTTATTCACGAGCCGCCGGATTTTTTTCCTGATTCAAGTTAAGGCTGATGATAGGCTCAACGATGATCTGGCGCTCTTCAATCACTTTGGCTTCAACTCGTCCCGTCTTGTCGGCGGGGAGATTGTCCTCCATTTTGAGTTTTAACTTATCAATACGCAGCTCAGCTTGAATAATATATTGAACGACGGTTTTCACTCGCCGCCGCATTCCTGAAAGTTCCGAAGCCGTCCGACGCCCGCGAGGCATCAGTTCCTTGGGGGTCATCTCATCGGCTTCAAGCAACTGTTCCCAGTTCTGAACTTCGCGATGGGTGATGGGGGATTCGAGGACAACCAGTTTGAGAATTTTTTCGTTGTCTTTAATGCTTCGAGCGAGCGTCACTTCCTGCTCACGTGTGAGGAGGGGGACCTTCCCCATTTCCGAGAGATACATCCGGATGGAGTTCTGCGTATCCAACTCGACATCGGGGACACCCATTTCTTCGGGCCGTCGGATCTGTGGCGACGGTCATCGCCGCGATCCACAACGTCGATGCCCATCTCCGCCAGCTTACCGAAAAGGGTGTCCAATTCTTCCGTGGTAAAATTGGTTTCGGGAAGCTTTTGGCTTATCTCTTCGTAGGTCAGGAACCCCGTTTCCTTCCCGTGCTCAATCAGGTTTCGCACCACTTCTTGATGATTCAATTGTTCGCGTCGTTCCACGGGCATGTCACCGGTCCGATGAACCCGAACTCCCTGGGGAAGGCGCCCGAAGGAGGCGGGTCAAGGTTTGATATCGCAAAATTTTTATTTCGTCGCGGGTTCGTCGTCCTTCCAACATATCCAAAACCTCCCGTTCCAGCCCGGCGCGGTCGCGCCGTTGCGCCGACAGTTCCAAACTTTTGACACTCCGCGCCAACGCCTCGCGCGGATCATCAAATTTTTTTCCTTCCAAAAGAAGCGCCGTGAGCCAAGGGCCGTCGGCCGCGCCCAACGACTTCCACCGCCGCGGCCGGATCCACCGACCCACGGGATTTCCATTGTTCCCGCCAGTGGCGAAACACAGTCAAACACCGGGTGTCGGAAAAAAGAGCGTCGGCAATTTCTCCCGCCTCCCACCCGCCCCTCCCAGCCAAAATTTGAAAAACCTCTTCTTCGGCGGTTCGCACATGGGGCCCTTGGGCCGAGACGGCCGCGCCACTTCAGACGGACGCCCGACCCCGCCCCCTTGGCTGCCTGCCGGGCCATCTCACGCCGAAGGGCATCCACATCAAGAGAAAGCCGCGCCGCGGCCCGGCGGGTCCATTCTTCACGTAAAACCTCGTTCGGGACCCCCGCAATAAAACGCATAAGTTCTTCGGCTCGGCGCAACCGCCCGTGGAAATCGTTGAACCCCGCCAACGAAGGGGCCAACACATCCAACCAAAAATCCACCACATCCTGGGCCTTGGCCAGCATCAGATCCAAAGCCGGCCCTTGATCCAACACAAATTCGTCAGGATCCTGCTCTCCCGGAACATGGGCCACGCGAACAAAAACGTCTTCTTTCAAAAACACCGCCGCGCTCCGCCAACTGGCATTTTGGCCCGCCGGGTCCGGATCAAAAAGGAGAACCGCTTCCTGAGCGTATCGTCGGATCAACCGCGCCTGCTCGGAAGTCAACGCCGTTCAAGGGGGCCACCGCGGTGGTGGCCCCGCCTGATGAAGCCCGATCACGTCCATGTATCCTTCGACAACAATGGCCTGCGCGCGCGCCTGAAGATCCGCGCGCCCTGGTAGAGCCCGTACAGATGGCGGCCTTCGTATAAACCAGCGTATCCGGAGGAATTGAGATATTTCGGCCCGGCCTCTTCCCCCAACACCCGCCCGCCAAAGGCAACCACCTGCCCATAGGGATCTTGAATGGGAAAGATCAACCGCCCCCCAAAGGATCCTGGTAACGCCCGGTCCGTTCAGACCGCAGGCCAACCCCGCCTGGAGCAACACTTCGATGGCAACGCCTTTCTTGAGCGCCACGTCCAGAAACCCTTCTCGCCGGGGGCATACCCCAACCGAAACCGGTCCGCCGTTTCCGGGCCGAATCCCGCGCTGAACCAAATAGCGCCGAGCGACTTCCGCATCGGCGGCGCCGCGCAACGAATCCCTGTAGAACCCCGCCGCCTCTTCCAAGAGGGAGAAAACCTGATCCCGTTCTTTGGCGCGCCGACTGGAGGCGTCGTCGGTCTTGTCCCAATCCAGGGCCACCCCGGTGCGATGGGCCAACTCGCGCAACGCCTCCGGAAAAGAAATCCCTTCCAGTTTCATCACAAACTTAAGGATGTCCCCGCCCTCTTGACAGGCACCGAAACAGTGCCAAAGCCCTTTATCGGGCTGAAAATAAAAGGACGGAGTGCGTTCGTTGTGAAACGGACAGTTGCCTTTCCAGCGGGAACCGGATTGCTTTAAGCTCGGCACCGCGTCCCGGACAACCGACAAAGGATCGAGCGCAGACTTAATGCGCTCCAACGTATCGCGCGAAACGCCCACGGACGGGGAGGCTCTTAGCCTCGATTCGCCCGGGCCATGCGCCGACGCAATTTCCGGCGGGATTCGGCCTGTTTGCGCTTCCGTTTAACGGAAGGGGGCTCATAGTATTCCCGCCGTTTAATTTCCTGCATGATGCCGTTGCGCTCGCATTCACGCTTGAACCGACGAAGGGCTTCCTCGATGGATTCTCCATCACGAACTTTGACGAAAACCATAATTTAAAACACCACCTTCCGGGTGAAATTTATTCTTAAAAAACAAAAAACTCTCCACCGGCCAACCGAGCCGGCAAAAGAACACACCCCACAAACAAAAGGTCGAAGGCCTAGCCGGGAGGCCAGCGTAACGGGCGACCAGCCAAAAAATGAAAGTGCAGATGGGCCACCGCCTGACCGGCATCGGGGCCATTGTTGACCACCAGCCGAAACCCCGACTCGCGCACAGAAAAGCGATCGGCCAACGCGTTGCCGCCCCATGAATCTCCCAAAACCGGCGCATCCTCCGTCGATAAATCCAGAACGCGCGCCAAATGCTTTTTGGGAATAATCAGAACATGAACCGGCGCCTGGGGACGAACATCTTTAAACGCCAAAACATCCCCTTCGTCAAAAACGATCTGGGCAGGAATCTCTTTTCGCGCGATTTTGCAGAAAAGACAATCGCTCACAGCGGGATTATACGGAAAAACCCAATTCCGCAAGCAAAATCACGCCAGGACGCCGAAACCAGCGTTCCGGCGGGGACTCGGGGGATGGAAACGCGCAAATAGTTGTCTGTCCACCCTTCCCCGTTTCCTTCCGCCAAAACCGTCCGCGTGGTTCCGACAAACCGCCCGAAACCGAGCCCAGCCGTTTCAGGAAAGATCGATCAACCGACGGGTCCGCTTTTGCATGACCGCGCGATCAAGAGGTTTCAGCTCCGCCGCCACCGTCCCCGGTCGTGACGAATAAGGAAACGCATGCAACCCAGAGAGTTGAAGTGTCTCAATCCGGCGAAAGGTATTCTCAAACGCGGTGTCGCTTTCTGTCGGGAACCCGGTCAAAACATCCGCCGTCACTGCGGCCTCAGGCAAAAAGCGCCGAACAGCGCCCACGCGGTCCGCGTAGTCGGAAAACGCATACCAACGGCCCATGTCTTTTAAGACACCGTCGTCGGCCGATTGAAGCGGGATATGGAAATGAGCGCACACTTTGTCGGAGGACGCGGCCAACTGAATCAATTTGTCCGGGATCTCGGTGACTTCCAAGGAAGATAACCGAATGCGAAACCGGCCCGGAAGGTGAATGATGCGCGCCACCAATTGAGTTAAATCCGCATATTTTCCATCGGGCGAACGCCCGCGGTAAAGGCCCAACCGAATGCCGGTGAACACGATTTCGCCGTGCCCCCCGTCCACCAGGGTTTGGACTTCCTTTAAAACATGGTCAACCGGTTTGCTCCAGTAAGTGGAACGGGTCTGGGGGATAATGCAATAGCGGCAGGGCGCCTTGCATCCGTCCTGAATTTTGACGAACGCCCGGGCGCGGTGGGCGAACCGGGACAGGCCCCACACTTCCGGAGCCACCTCAAACCCAAGACAGGCAGGCAATCCCTCTTTTTCTTTGTTGGAGTAAACTTCAACGCGCGGGGAAAGAGCCCGAAGGGCCTGGGGGTCATGAGTGGCGTAACAGCCTGTGACGACGACGCGGGCCGTGATGTTTTCCCGCAGAATCTTCCGAACAAATTGGCGACATTCCTGGTCCGCTTTGGCCGTGACAGAACAGGAATTAATCAAACACAGGTCGGCTTCACGGAAATCATTGACAGATTGCCCGCCGCCGGATTCCAGCCGTGTGCGGAGGAGTTCGGTATCGTATTGGTTGGCCTTACAACCAAACGTTTGAAACGAAACTTTCACCGTGGCCGAAAACGTTCACCGAAAAGCCACGCGCCGGTGAGCGCCCCAAGAACAGCGACCCCGGTGGCCACCACCGAACAGGCACCACCATCCGCCAATAGTCCGGTTGGGACAGCGCCACCGAAACTGTTCCAAACTCTTCAAGCGAGCGACGAGTGAGTTGTTGCAGAGAGAGGGAAGACCAACGATCGCCCCCGACAACCAGGCCTGACGGGTGGAAAACGTTCCCGCAACCCCTCCAACAACGAGGAGCACCGCCAACAATGGCAGAGGGCGGAAATAAAATAAAAAAACCGCCCCCCAACGCCAGGACAGAGACAACCGTCGAGACCCCCGCGATCCATGACCAGGATCGGCGGAGCGAGGACGATAGAAGTTTAGAGCCCGAGTTCATAAAGGAGTGAGGAAGCGACAAAAATGCCGGCGGTTTCCGTGCGCAAAATACGCGGGCCCAAAGTCACAGGGATTACCCCCCGCGCCCGCGCCCGATCCACTTCCGCCGGATCAAACCCGCCTTCTGCCCCGATCATAACTGGGCCCCCGACCAACACCTAAACTCGCGCCCGCCTTTCAGGGGCTTCCCCGCCAGCCTGCGGAGAGAACGGATTTCAGCGTGGTTGTTTCTTCCCCTTCCCAGGGGATGAGCCACAATTCATCGGATGTCACGCGCGCCAGTGCTTCATCAAATTCCATGGGGGCTAAAAGAACGGGCACATCGGCACGCCCGCATTGAGCCGCGGCGGCCCGAGCTATTTTATCCCACCGAGCCCGTTTTGCCACAGCCCGCGCCGCCGGCACCCGCGCCACGCTCCGTACGGTGTGAAGCGGAACAATTTCCGAAACACCCAACTCGGTGGCCTTCTCAATAATCCATTCGAAGGTGTCCCCTTTCGGAACCCCTTGGAATAAACGAAGAACGTAGGGCGCTTTCACAGAAGCCCGTTCCGCCCATATCCGTCCCGACACCCGCGTCGGCGTCACGGTTTCCAACACCCCGAGAAAAGAACGATCCACCCCGTCAAACAATTGAACCTCATCCCCACTTTTTCCGCAAAACCCGAGCCAAATGACCAGACTCTTCGGCGCCAAAACCAAAACTGACCGGCCTTCATGTTTTGAGGAGAAACAAAAAAAGTGCGGCACAAAAACTACTTACCAAACGCTTTCTTCAAAAACCCTTCTTCGAAATTGAGCCCGGTTTCGCCCATGGATTGAGCGAGTTCGGCCATCAAGCGGCGTTGGTCTTTGGTCAGTTTGGTGGGGATGTCGACGATAACGCGAACCAAAAGGTCCCCCCGCCCGCCGCCGCGCAGAGACGGCATGCCTTCCCCGCGGACGCGCAAAAGAATGCCCGACTGGGTGCCCGGCGGGATGTGAATGCGAACGGTTTTTTGGACAGTGGCAATGTCCACCTCTCCCCCAAGCGCCGCCATGGGAATCGTCACATGGGCCTGGGTGAGCAAGTTCGCGCCTTCCCGTTCGAACCGCGCGTCTTCTTCGATCCGAATAATCACGTACAGGTCCCCCGACGGCGCGCCTCGATCGCCGGCCTCGCCGCCCCCGGAAACACGCAGGGCGGTCCCGTCCTCCACCCCGGGCGGAATGCGAACCGTTATATTTTCAGTTTTGCGCACATGCCCTTGACCCCGACAGTCGGAACAGGGTGTTTCCACCTTCTGCCCCGTCCCCTGACACCGGGGGCACGTCTGGGCCATGGTAAAAAATCCCCGTGTCGCGCGAACCTGGCCGGACCCTCGACAGTCTGTGCACGTTTTAACGGAGGTGCCGGGCTTAGCGCCAGACCCCTTGCACGCCTCGCAAACGGACTGATGAGACACGCGCAACGTGGTCTGTGTGCCCGTAAAGGCTTCCGAGAGAGTAACGGTCTGCTCAGCCTGCAGATCCGCGCCTTTTTGCGGCCCCCCCCGCCCACGCCCGCCGCGAAACATGTCCCCAAACACGCTGGAGAAAATGTCCCCCACGTCGCCTTCAAAACCCTGATGAAACCCGCCGCCCGCCCCCCCTTGGGGCCCGGCCGCCCCGGCATGGCCGTATTGGTCATACATCTGCCGCTTCTCCGGAGTCGAGAGCGTTTCGTAAGCCTCGTTGATTTCCTTAAACTTTTCCTCCGCGGCCTTGTTCCCAGGGTTCCGGTCCGGATGATGTTGAAGCGCCAGTTTCCGATACGCTTGCTTCAACTCATCGGCAGAGGCCGTTTTAGAAACCCCGAGAATTTCATAATAATCGCGTTTGGCCATGGAAATTAAAAACCCCCCGCTTTGGGCGCGGGGGAAAGGGGGGGGGGCCCCCCCCCCCCCTTTTCCAAGGGGGGGGGGGGGGGGAAGAGCAGGGGGTCCGAAAATGATGGCATTGGATTAGGACGGTTTCTTTATCCTCGTCCACCACTTCCGCATCCACGACCTTTTCTTTCCCAGCGCCGTTCGCGCTTTCCCCTGTCGGCCCCGCGGCGCCGGGCGCTTCGCCTGCCGGTTGAGCCTTGGCGGAAGCGGCTTTATAAACTTCCTCCGCCAGCTTGTGGGACGCCTGAAGCAGATCGTCTTTGGTTTTCTTGATCTTGTCTAAGTCGGCGCCTTTCAGCGCTTCTTTCGCGTCCGTCAAAGCCCGCTCAATGGCCATGCGCTCGTCTTGGCTCACCTTGTCGCCATGCTCTTTCAAGGCCTTTTCGGTGGAATACACCACGGCGTCGGCCTCGTTTTTCGTCTCAATTTCCTGGGCCTTCTTTTTATCCTCGTCCGCAAACTTCTCCGCTTCCTTGACAAACTTTTCAACTTCGTCCTTGGACAGTTTGCTCTTGGCGTGAATGGTGATGTGTTGCTCTTTTTTGGTTCCCAAATCCAAGGCCTTTACGTTTAAGATGCCGTTGGCGTCAATGTCGAAGGTCACTTCCACCTGCGGCATCCCCCGCGGCGCGGGAGGAATGCCGTCCAGGTCGAAATGCCCGAGCGACGTATTGTCTTTCGCCAAGGGCCGCTCGCCCTGCAAGACATGGATCGTCACCGCGGGTTGGTTGTCCGACGCGGTGGAGAAGGTTTGGGACTTTTTCATGGGGATCGTGGTGTTCCGCTCGATCAGTTTCGTCATCACCCCGCCTAAAGTTTCCAACCCCAGGGACAAGGGCGTCACGTCCAAAAGCAGAACGTCTTTCACTTCGCCGCCCAAGACCCCCGCCTGAATGGCGGCGCCGAGCGCCACGCATTCCATCGGGTTCACCCCGCCTTCAATTTTCCGCCCGATGTAGCTCTCGACAAACTTCAATACGATCGGCATGCGCGTGGGTCCGCCCACCATAATGACTTTCGTGATCTGCCCGGCCGAAAGCCCCGCGTCTTTTAACGCTTGTTCCATGGGATGTTTGCACCGGTCGATGATGGGTTGAACCAACGATTCCAATTTGGACCGCGTGAGCTTCATCTGAAGATGTTTCGGCCCAGACGCGTCCGCCGTAATGAACGGCAGGTTGATGTCGGTCTCCAAAACGGTGGACAGCTCGATCTTGGATTTTTCGGCGGCCTCTTTGAATCTCTGCATGGCCATCTTGTCTTTGCGAAGGTCAATGCCGTTTTCCTTGCGGAACTCCTCGGCGATGAAGTCGATCAACACGTTGTCCATGTCGGTGCCGCCCAGCTGGGTGTCGCCGGAGGTGGAGAGCACCTGAAAGGTGGCCTCTTTTTCGATCGAGCCCATGTCCATAATGGTCACGTCCAAGGTCCCGCCGCCCAGGTCGAACACCAAAATTTTCTGAGCTTGACCCGACTTGTCTAACCCATAAGCCAACGACGCGGCCGTGGGCTCGTTGACCAACCGAACCACTTCAAGCCCCGCGATCTTCCCCGCATCTTTCGTGGCCTGCCGTTGATTGTCGTTAAAATAGGCCGGCACGGTGATCACCGCCTTCTCCACCTTATCGCCCAAATAGGCTTCCGCGTCGCGTTTGATCTTTTGCAAAATGAACGCCGACAGCTGTTGAGGGGTGTAGTCTTTCCCGTGAATGGAATAGTTAAATTCCTGCCCCATCTTGCGTTTGAACGCGTAGACCGTGCCTTCGGTGTTGGACACCGCTTGCCGCCGCGCGGGTTCCCCCACCAACAGTTGGTCGTCTTTCGTAAACGCCACATAACTGGGGAACGCTTTCCCCCCCAACGTCGTCCCTTCCGCCGAAGGGATAATGACGGGCTTACCGCCCTCCATCACCGCCGCCGCGGAATTCGAGGTTCCGAGATCAATGCCAATAATTTTACCCATGGTGTTTCCTCCTCGTTGTTAATTAATCCCTAGCCTTAGTTGCCCGATTTATGGGGCGTCTCCGGCAGATCTTTTCCCCCGCCCCCATTTTCTTAGAAATCTTGACCCGCGCCGGCCGAAAAAGCGTGCCCTGAAACCGATAGCCTTTTTGAAGCACCGACAGAATGCGCCCTTCGTCCCCCTCGCTCTCCACCGTCTCCACGGCCTCCTGAAGATTGTGATCGTAAACGTCGCCCGCCACCGCCGTCACTTCTTCCAATCCTTCGTCTTTCAACAACCGTTTAAACTCGCCGTACAACATATCCAACCCAAAAATCACGGCCTTAATGTCGGGCGCTTGGTGCGCCGCCCGTTCGGCCTGTTCCATCACGTCCATCAGCGACACCAACCTCAGCACGATCTCTTCTTTCCCCCACCGACGCGCGTCGGCCTTTTCCCGCTCCATGCGTTTGCGATAATTATCAAACTCCGCCTTAAGCCGAAGCAACTGATCATAATAATCGGACTTCGTCCTTGGGCTTCGGCATTCGTCCCAGATTCCCCTGGGCACTCACCTGAGAGGCATTCGCTCCCTCGACCTTCACCTCCGCCGCCTGTTCGGCGCCCGGCATTGCAAACGGGTCCATGGGCTCATTCATTGGGTCCTCCGACCATCCGGTTCAAAGCGCTCGTCACCGCTTGAGCCATCTGATTGACAAGATTCATCATGCGGGAATATTCCATCCGTTTGGGTCCTATAATTCCCAACACCCCCACCTGACGGTTCCCGATGGTGTAACACGACGAAATCAAACTAACGTTTTTAAGATCCGGCGACCGGTTCTCCGCCCCGATCTTCACCCTCACCGCCGGAAACCGAACCGCCGACCCCGGCAGATCCAAATCTTCCCGAATCAGATCGCCCAAAGCGCGCCGCTCATCTAAAAGATGCACCAGCTGACGCAAATCGTCTTGCCCACTAAACTCCGGCAAAGAAAGGATGTTCCCTGTGCCTTCCAAATAAATTTCACCCACATCCCCCGGCGCAAACGCTTCTTCGGTCACGTGCCGGGCAAACTCCAACATGTCCATCTGACGTTTGTGAATGGCCTCAATGTGGTCCAACAACGATTCCCGCACGCGGGAAAAAGGATGACCCCGCAACCGCTCGTTCAACGTCCGTTCCAAGGGTTCCAACAGTTCCCGGGGATAGCGCCCGTCAAAAATAACTTGACGATGCTTCACCACGCCCGTATCGCTAACCATCACCGCCAACAGCCGCCGCTCGTCAAGGGGGATCAATTCCATGTGCTGAAGGCGCGATTGGTCAATCCCCGGCGCCGTCACAAACCCTGTGTAGTTAGATAATACTGAAAGCGTTTTGGAGGTCGACTGCATCAACTCTTCGATCTCCCGGATTTTGGATTCATGCTCCTGCCGAATCCGCTCTTCTTCTTTAATCGCCAACCGTTGCAAATCCACCAAACTGTCCACATAAAACCGATAAGCCTTGTCAGTCGGCACCCGCCCGGCAGAAGTATGCGGATGGGTGAGATACCCTTCCCGCTCCAGTTCCCCCATCACGTTGCGAATCGTCGCCGGAGAAAGATCCAACGCCCGCCCCCCCGCAATAAAGGCCGACCCCACCGGTTTCCCCGTCTTAATAAATTGGTGAATAACCGCCTGAAGCAGCCGCCGTTTCCGTTCTTCCTGCTCAATGGGAGATAGGGTTCTCATTAATTAGCACTCAAGCCATTCGAGTGCTAAAAGTATAACACACAACAAATAAACTGTCAAACAAGCAGGAGGTGTCCAAAAGGATTTACGCTTGCAATTTTATAAATTGCATTTTAATCGAATCATCCAGAATGTCGGCAGTCGCGTTGCGAACAAGACCCGCGGACAAAAGGATTTTAATCAGGGCATACTGAAGGTCCATCCAATCCTTTTCATCGATGGTGTAGATAACAGGCATGACTTGACTTCCCAAACTTTTCGCGACCTGGCGAACAGACAGTTTTCCGGCTATGCTATCGATAACTTCAAGCCCAACAAGAAACCGAACGTTGTAGCCAGGCCCTCGAAGTTGCTCGATCAATCCTTTCAACTCCTGATCCGCCAAAGCTTTTATTGTTTCGTCCGTTACTCCCGTGTCCCTCACGGTGAGCCCCACAAGGCTTTGAGATTCAGGATTTTGATCCATTGCGCGCTTGAGATCCAAAAGTGTTGCCTTTAGTTTTGCCAAGAGGACCGCTCGATCCCCCGTAAAACCGTGTTTCTCGTTCTCAAAAACCTCCGAAATATTGACCACCACGGGGCGATTTTCCTTTAACGCCTGGGCAAAACTTTGTGTGCGCGTGTCAAGCCCCCACTGAATGGCCCGTTCTCGCGATTGGTTGTAGACCTTTATCTGGTCCTGATTCAAGCCCTCGACGTTTTCCCCAAAAGCAAGGTTCAAGACAAAGGCCATGTCCATAGACTGGCCTTCTGCCACATTTTTCATTCCGATAACCCCGGCCTCAATTAAGAAAGACCGACCGAAGTGATGAAGCAACGCCAAAAGTGGTTGCACCTCGCGCACAAATGAATCTCTCTGAGAAACACGTCCTTGCACATCAAGGACAGCAAATTGCCCAACCCGACGTTTCGCCATCCGAACGGCCTTTGCAATGGATATTTCACCTTGGCTTGGACCCTTCATATCGGATTGCCCCATCGAAATGGACTCTAGGGTTTCCACGGCATGATCCAAACCGGCCCCCCGCACCGATTCATCCCCACCAAGAAGTGACAACAACTGCCCCATAAACACCGCTTCGTTGGGCACCTCACTTGAAATCCCCAAAGATCGTGCCATGCCTTGAAGGGTTTCCAAATCCTCCCCCCGAGAATTCACGTTCATTGATACATCGAACCCCACGGGGGCCGCCGCCTTCCCTAACAGATAACGGCGCAATACCGATCGCAAAGAATCCCGATTGTTATCATTTTTATATGGCAGAGCCACCGCCGACACATGGATTGGCAAATTCTTGAGAGGAAGATTAGCTTTCCTGAATCTTTCGGCGGCCTCATCTCCATGGAATTTCGTTTTATTGACCCCTATCCATTTCCTCCATGATTTTGATTTGATTAAATCCATCAGTATATTGAGCCCAAAATGCATGGCTAAACCCAAAAAAGAGAGAGGTTCCAGCTGAAGACAAACCCCGACCAAAACCAATAATCCCGCCGAAAATATCGTTGATTTTGAGGGAGATGATTGACCCCAAAGCAGTTGGGCAAAATGCGCAAGGAAGAAAGCTGCCCACCCGTAGTTAAAATCTGAAAATAATTCTAAGTGAAAACCAAACCAGGGAGCAAGGGTTCCCACTGTCGTGGCCAAAAGCGGCCCAAGAAGAACCTGAGAAAGGGCATTTTCGGTTCCCCAAGCGACCCAACGGTCATAATTTTTTCCGGACACCCCCACTTGGGCAAAGAGAGCCCTCAACCATGGCCAAACGCCTCCATGCGGTTCACCTTCTCCCTGCCACTCGTCTCGCTTAAAGGGCACCGAACCCCGATAGACCCCCCCGGCATGTGGACTGCCGTCAATGCTGACAACATCTCCTTCCCGAAAAACTTTATCGCCGCCAATTCCCTTAATGACAACCCAGCGATTTTCAAAATCAACTTCGTAAGTCAACCCAAATACAGAATGAATTCCGTGCTCTTTGGCCATCAACGCAGCGTGAGAAGTCAATCCTCCCCCCGCCACCGCCCATCCCCCTACCGCATCTTGGAGCATCGTATTGACTTCCTTGCTGCCAGGAGCATGAACAAATAAGATAATACCATCGACCCTCGCCTTGCCCAAAGTGCCGTTTATTGAAGCCACCCGTCTCCCAAGAGTCGTTAAATCCGAATCAATAAAACCAACAATCCCTCTGTACCCCCCGCCTGCCACACCAACGCCCATGGCTATAGGCTGATGGTCCGTTGAATCCAAACGGCGGGCGCTTTCCGACTCATAGTGTTTGTCCCGACTCTGAAGAATTGATAAGGCTCCTGTTTCAACCGTAAATTCAATATCCTGGTTGGCCCGAAAAATCCGATCCGCTATAAGCGCATACCTCATTAATTCGTCGAGAAAAATAGGGAAATTTTTTCCCATCTCATCGGGGATACTGTGAATGGAGGAATGCCCTGCCATGCCGCCGACGATGTCATTCCCCTGGGCCCCAACAACGTACTCCCCGTTTATTCCCAAACGCGCGTTGTGAACATCCCTTGTAAACAAAACCCCCGTCATCGATGGTCCTTTCTCAGGATCGATCAGGTTACCAAACCTCATGCGTTGAACAATAACCCCAGTCCCCCATTGATGGGATAATCCTTCCCGATCCCGATAAATCTGCGCCGGCCCGCTCTCCCAGCTATCCAAAACCGTGTTGATGGAAATAATCAAAGCGAGTTTGGGATCTTCCAGAAGAGCGTTGAGCTCTTTTTTATGTCCGGCACGGGCAATAATTTCTTTGTATTCCTTAACAACATCCTTCATATCATTCGGAGAGAGCATCGACTTGGTTGGCACCTTTTGCTTAACTCTCACCAGGGGGATGACGTCATTAAAAACTTCGGGGTTCATTCCCCACGTGGTCACGGCAAAATCCCTCAAGAAAAGACGGTATGTGTCATAAGCAAACCAACGGTTTTTCTTTTGTTTCGCAAGACCTTCAACGATAGAATCATTAATTCCAACGTTGGGGATCGTCGACATCATGCCAGGCATTGAAATGGCGCTTCCACTTCGAACAGAGAGAAGGAGGGGGCGAGATGAACTGCCAAAACGCAGGTTGCCGTCCACACTGGATTCCAGCCTCTTAATCCATTTTGTTAAATTTTTATCCAGCCAACGGTTAAAGGCGTCAGGACCCAATTCTGCTCGCATCAACCCCAACGTGGCAGGGAGGACGAATCCTTCCGGAACGGGAACCCCAGTGGCACCAAGGATCGCCAAATTGGACCCTTTGGATCCATAGAAGGCCCGACCCTCTGCTAAAGAATTTTCTTCGGATAGACCCGTGCCTTTAGAGAAGAAGAGCGGCTTGGGCTCTCCGTTTTCAGGCTCAGCATTTCCAAACAAAGGACGATCATCGTTCTCGCCGAGAAAGGAATTGGTCGCTTTCATAAGAACATCCGCGATTTGGACAGAAAGGTTTAAATCCAGTTCTCGACGTCGCATTAACGCCCCGATAAATTGATCGACTTTTAGAGATTTTTTATTAGTGATGGCCATCCCGATAGTGTGGTATTGCTCGAGAAAGACATACGCCCATTGATGATGATTGTCGATGACCATTCTCGCCAAGTCACGTATTTGGCTAACATAAATTTTGTCACGCCCCCCCCTTATGTGGGAGCACAAATCGGCCGTGTTCGCACTGATAAGCCCGTAATTCCCCAACTGGTTCACCAGATCTCCCATAATCGATGATAATTCTTGGATGCGGGATACCGGGTCGTCCTCTAAAAGGTTGATATAGTTGCTAAGATGCAAATAGACCAATCGCTCCACATCCTCATCCAGGAAAATAAATTGAACCCGAGTTAAGGGGTTGTCGGTCGTAAAAAGTTCGCGCCTGAAAACGTTGCGCAATTCCCCACCGAGACGAACAATCTCAACTGTTATTCCATCGGAAAGAGCCTTGGTGAAGGACCCGATAAGAAGCTCGGTTTTTGCTTTATGGGAGTCCAAGAGGTGATATCGGTTTTCGAAACCTGTCGGATCGTGATGAATAATGCGCCTCAGCAGTTCCTCCAATTCAGTAAAACTTTCGTGGATGGCACGATCCTTCCCCCCCCGGAACTCCTCCATCGCCGAGACGTCATTTTCGTCTGGGATAAAAAATGGAGATATGGCCCTGACCTTTTCTAAATTTCCCGTTTCCAGGTAATGACGATAGGCAACGGTCAAATCATAGTCCTCGTTTGAAAAACTACCGTGGATTCTTTCCCGAATGATATGTGAAAATTTACTTTGGAGTAAAACGTCGTCAATATGGGCCACCAAAGACCAGGCACTGTAGAGATCATTCTCGCGTGGTAATAATTTAACCAGCACTCTGATTGTCGAAAACAAGGGGGAGGACGGTTCCAACCGAGTGAGCAAGATCCCCACCTGAAGTTGCAGTTCTTCAGCAACATGTTCCATTCTTTTTCCCATTTTACTATCGGATTTAATATTTCTCAGGTCCGCGTTGGCAACAATTCCAGAAAGAAGCGGTCCCACTTCGGAAACGGGAAGATTGTTGATCAGCTTCAGTTCCCACAATATTTCCTCCCACTTATTCATTGGGCTGATGCTCAGCTGAGCGATAATCTTGGCCCGAGCAGAGATTTTTTCAGGTGACTGTTTATTCAATGCATTCAAGACCAAAGGGATGGCAACTTGTGCCGCTTCTGCCATCGGTTTGTTGAAATTAAAAACGCGCGGGGCGACCAGGACCCCAAATCGTTCTAATTGAGTCACAGACCCCTTTTGGGCCAATTCTTGAGACAATGTTCCAATCATTTCAATGCCGGTCTCATCGATATTCCCCATCGTCGATGTCAGAATTTCTTTTAAATCATCTATTTTTTGGGTCAATTCTTCCGG
Source organism: Elusimicrobiota bacterium (assembly GCA_016714745.1). Classification (GTDB taxonomy): domain Bacteria; phylum Elusimicrobiota; class Elusimicrobia; order FEN-1173; family FEN-1173; genus JADKHR01. The sequence continues at coordinate 41,646 of JADKCG010000006.1, forward strand.
CCCCTCGCTGGCAGGCTCCCGATTCGCCGAGGAATTTTCTTCAGAAGATTTACGTGGGGTCGTGAGCGGAGCGAAAGCCCATTTTGATGAAGGATCCATCAAGTGAGAAAAAGCCCATGGGCTAAACGTTCCGTGGCCAAAAACACCGACGAGGGGCAGACCCCAAACGATGGAGACCATCATGGCAGGGTAAAGAGTCATGAGGATCCCTGGCCCCAGTAAAAGCAGGTGAAGGAAAAAAGCGTTAACCAATAAGCTGGCCCCGTATTGAATGATCCAACCGGCCCGCCGAAATGGCGTGTTGAAGATCAATTTCAATGTTTTTAATGTGCAAGAAGACGAAACCAACGAAAATAAGCGGGATAAACCAGGGAACCGAAAGCGCCAAGCTCATGTACCCCGCGCCAGCGATAAAAAGATCTTCCTGCAAGGTTTTATTTTTTAAAGACCACCGGGTCGGAAGTTTTGCTTTTTTTTCTTGATCGATAGAAGGATGCAGGAACCCCGCCAATCCCCACAGAATGCCAGCCGCCTGCACGCCGAACTCCGGAACACCCAAAAGTGGAACCGCCCCCAATAGAAAAGGCGTCCCCCCAATCAATACCCCATAAATCAACCCCATCGCCACTGTTTCCAAAATCCCAACGTTCACCTTTGTCACCGGCGCCATGAATTTGGGAATAAAATGTGAGGCTACAAACAAAATCCCATAAACCACCCCCACCGCCGGCGCAATGGCCCATCCCATTGGCCCCCCCGCAAAAGCCAGGGTCGCCATAAAGCCCCAAAACGCCACATTCGCACCGAAAATCCATTCAATGTAACCCGCATATTTTTTATAGCGCGCGCCAAACCATTCCCGCCCGTGTTCGGGATCCAGCTTCGAACCAATCCACTCCGCCAATTTTAACCCCCACTGACTGGTCGCTCGACCTTGAGAATCCTCTCCTGTTATTGAAGAAACTGGGCTTATTTGCCCTAATGCCCATTTTTCTGGCGCAACACCCAACTCCACGAGCTCAAGAAATTGACTGAGCATCCTCTGTTTAAAAGCGTCGTTATGAGACTCTTCGTTGGTGCCCTCATAGGCGTGGACGTTTTCATGCACAACGGTTTCCAAAATATCCCACGCAATGGCATAACTTTCATCCGGAGTGAACGTGCTGGGGTTGGTCGCCCAGCTCAGCCAGTTCATAACACTTGGATCCTTCTTGTTCAAAGAAATCCACCCCTTCCCCATACGAGCCATTCCCAATTTTCCGTTTCCAAAGGAGACTTTATAAATGGCCTGCGCATCGCTCCCCCCCTTTTTCCTCAACCATGGGGTCATAAAACCCGATATAAAATCCGCCAGCGCCTTTTGACCATGCGTCAAAGGGTCCTTTTGGTATTCCCATGTATCCTCCTCTCGGGTAAAGCGTGCGAGACTTCCGGAGGATTGATTAGCAATAGCCGCCTTTAGAACCCGTTGAAAGGAAGGGGGCAAATGAGGGGAATCCACCAGATCTTTAAAGCCCTCGTGGGATTGCGATCGCCGAAGAAATTCCATTCTCAAATCCTCCATGGACATTTCGGTTTTTCCCACTTTTACTTGAGCCAACACTTGAGCCATAAAATCTGAATTTCCCAAAAGGCTCACCTCATCCGCGTTAATATCCGACCAATTCCCTTGGTTAATTTTTCTCGCCAATTGAATCGATTGCGGGGAGATATTTTTAGCCAAATGATGGGATCGATAAAGATAATCGACAGGCAAAGCATAGTCGAGCTCTATCGCCCGGAACTTTAAGTCCAGTGCTAAAACACCCTTGGACAGCCTGTCCCCATGAATATCCATTTGACTGAGCCCCGCTCTTTCCCGGCTCAAGGGGGTACTGGGTGCCAGATCAAGTGTCACCCCTTTATTTCTCCAAACCTCCGCCCTTTCCAAGGGAAGTAGGCGATATAAGTCTGGTGTTTGGCCGAGATCTTCAACATAGTATCCCGATTGAATCACCCCTGTTTTCATTGATTTTCGTTGAACCAATCGGATTCTTTCCCCTTCTGCCCAACCCACTGCCGCCACCTCTTCAACGGGATCTGAAACTTTTTTTCCTTTAAAATAAATCTCCCGATCATTGCCTAAAACCCCCACATAGGTCAACAAATCATCCGCAAAAATGGCAGCTTCAAGCTCCCCCTGACTTTGAAACTCTTCCCAACTTCCGGAATAATCTTTCATCCACACCATCTCAGTGCCGGTATAATCCCCCCCCCTCTCCTCAAAGTGAGTGACCATCCATTGGCCATTTATCTTGGAGGCTTGGAAAAACAAATGTTGATCTGATCCCTTTTTCCCAGTGGTGAACTGGACTTTGTCGGCCCCAGACAGATTTTTATACCAACCTCGACCAAAAAATCCTTTGGACCGGTCCGTCGCCGCCCTGTTTGAAGATTCATCCAAAGGAAGAAGAAAGTTTAAGACATCGTGGAGATCCATTCCCTCCCCCCGATCACGCGTGGCCACACGCAAAGTAACCTTGTCTTTACCCAAAAGAGGCGAAACCGTCACGTCAATGGGGTCCTTTGACCCAGACCGAATGAGCGCCTTGTCCGCATTCTGAATATTGTCCCTCAACCATTCGTTCCCCGCCCCGGCGGACGCATTGCGACGAATTTCATTTTCAGTCGCGGGAAAACCATTTTCTGGAAGAGCCTCACGAACCATATCGATGGACAATGTGTCCCCCGACAATATTTGTGTGTTGGCTCGTAAACCCGCCAACGACGAAAGGGGGACAGGAGACCAGTGAGGAGAAACCCCCTGTCGGTCTTCGTCCGGGGTCATAAACTCAAACTTTTGTTCTCCGCTCAGATATCGAACCAGGGGCGGAAAGTGCTGGTCAGCATCCAAGGGAACAGAAAAGGAATCCCACCCCAAAGAACTGTTACGCATGAACCGGGACAAAGCCAGGGCCCGTTCCCCATCGTCTGAAGAAAACAAGGAAAGCCATCGTTTGACGACCAAGTTAAATTCCTCATCATTCCCGAGGACAGCCCCCGCATTGTCCAAAAATTCTCCAACAACTTTTCGATCCAAAATCCTCACCTGGCCTTCTAAGCGGGTTAACCAATCGCGATTTTCTTTTGATAACCCTTTCAGTGTTTCGCCCCGCGAGAACGGAAGCAACCAAGTGATCGTTTCAATTTCATCGGCCCTCCATTGGAAAAAAATCAGATTTTGCATTGCTCGAATTTTTTGCTTTCGATTGATTGATCCCCAACGCTGTTTTTTAAACACGCGGTGAACGTCGCCCGGTTTTTGAGCAATAGTTGCCTCAAGGGAATCCAATCGACGAATGCGATATGTTTTTTCATTGTCCTTGGTGACCGCATAGCCTAAATTTAATTCAGACATACTCCCCACATGTTTTCCGAAGATTTTTAAGTCAAGATGAACGCCCCCCCAGAAAACATGGAGGCTGGGTATTCCCCGTTCCGGTTTATCGAAGGGTAGCCAGACGTTCTTGTCCTCCGGTAATCCTGAAATTGATCCGTCAAAAAACAGATGTCCGCCATCGCTAACCTCCATCAAATTCATTTCATTGACGGTCAGAAGTTTTTCTTGGGTGGTCAGGCTGTAAACGGACCAAGACGAATCAATCCCATTGCGCACGGCATAGTAACCATATCCAGAAGAATCAAACAAAGGACCCCTGGTTTTGATTTTTTCGCTCTTTTCAATTTCAATAATTTTTTCAGTTGAGCCCCCTGCATCGCACCGATAAAGAACGCGAACCAAAGCCTCGTCCACCCAAACATAGGCGTTGCCGTTAGGATCAAAGGACGGGCGCTCAATCTCTTCTTTCCCCTGCAACAGAACGGTCTTTATTCCTTTATTGACAAGGATAAGGGAATATTGATCTCCTTTCAACGCAATAAAAAATGCGCTTCCATCGGAAGAAAACCGCGGGTCGTTAAAAAAATCATATCCCTCAATAATGGCCTTCACCTGCCCCCCAACAGCGGCAAAAACACGTCTTGAATCTGAACGCGAAACACCATAAGCCTGCCCATGGGGCCCAACAAATACTTCTGAAGAAACATCGTCACCGTCTTCCCAAACGGGGATTGCTTTTCCCCCAGTCAACAGGTATGTCTTATTATGATTTAAGAGATCGGTGATAGAAACTATTCCATTTCTGGATTTAAGCCTTGTCCAATCAGACAATTCCAAAATGTTTTTATTCGTGCCATTTGTTAAGCTCTGAACAATTGTCTTTGGTCCTTGAGAAAATGACACAAAACAACTTCCTTCGTCACTCAAATAAACGTTTGTCATATTTTTTTGATCCACCAACAAAGCGGTGGCGGTTCCCTCCTTTAACCCATGGAGGCTTTTGAGGGATCCTAAGGAAGAAATCACATAACCGTTTCCGTTGCCGTCAAAAAGAGTTTGTTCCACATTGTCCCGATTCTCAAGAACGGGTTTGCCGTCCTTCAGTCGCAAAAGACTCCATTTTCCTCCTCGCTTCACCCAAACATAACCGAAACCTTTGCTATCGAATAAGGGGGATTGAGCTATATCCATTCCATGAACAATCGTTCGACCGTCCGTCCAACGAAAAATACTCTGCGTTTTTTTCCGTCCAACACGAGAATACGCTGTTCCCCCAGGGGAAATCACAGGAGGATCTACTTCCTCCAACCAGGAGAATTGTTCGACCGCGTCGCCAATTTCTTCACCAACTCCCCATTCGACAAAATTCATGACAGCCAGGTACCGTTCCAAACGAACGAGATTGCCATCCCCTCCCAGCAAGAGGTGGCGTGGAATGACACCTCTCATCAGGTTGTCTAAATTGGGCGCTTGGGTGTGAGCAACGGACAATAACGCCTGGGCTCTTTCTTGTAATGCATGATTAGAATCCGAAGAGGAAACGGCTTTGGCCGCCAACGACGACCCCATCAGTTCATCCTCATACGATGTTTTCTCGCCATAACCGATCCAGAACCCAAAGAGCAAGTTCAGGATAAGGGGTCCCTTTCCAGGAAATACCCGATCCGATTGATTCAGGAAATCAAAGACAGAACGATTTAACAACAATGCGCCACCGACTCGGATGTAGATGTTGTCTTTAAGGTTAACCTTCCATACGGTGTTTCTGCCCGACATAATGATCTCACCCTTCACCGTTTCGGGATTAAACTTAAAGAGCTCCCCATCAAGGACCACGGGCTGACGTTTTCCCAAAGAATCGTCCGCCAACCTGCCTTCCAGCTCAGAAGGAATGAGGACCCAGGCGTTTCGATCCAGCGTGGGGAGAATTCCCCCTAATTGGTCCTTGAGATAAACAGCTAAATCATCCTCGGGCCGAGAACTCCGGGGGCGGCTTCCTTTTTGAAAAACGCGGTAAACAGCAAACAACGCGTTGACGATGGGCGCGATCTCTGAAGGGCGCGCAATAAACTCCTTGAGAACTTCATCGGTCACCTCTTTGAGCGCCGCCACAGTGACCGGGTCGTCCAATCGCAATCGGTCCCGAGACTCTTTTTGGTCGCACGCCGTAGGGAGATCGAGCACGATTTCCGGAGACAAGTGAACGCCTTTGACGGATTCTGTCTCCACCTCCGTTCCGCCAATTTGAAATTGAACCGACCCCTGGGGCCCGGCCCCCCGCTCCACCAAAATTTCATCCCCGTTGGCCGACCAATCTTTGTTGGCCAACGCCCTTTGAAGTTCCTCAGAAGATCGATTTGTGGAGACGTAAGGAACCGGGACAGATTCTAAAAGAACAGACATTTCTTGTTGTGTCCCCGGATGAGCCAACACCGCCAACCCATGGCCCGAATCTTTCACGTGAATCTCCTGGCCATCCGCCGAAATCCAGTATTGGACCCCGCGATTGCCCAACCGGAAACTGGGGCTTTCGCCTCCCAGAGTCGCAAGCGATTCCAGGTGGTTGGCCAGCTCAAAATCTTTGTTTCCTCGCAACAACAACCCTCGACGGGACCGGCCCAATTTACGTCCTAAGAATCGTTCCGTGGCATCGACATCCCACCCTTTTTTCATGCGGAGGATCACTTCTGTTCCAGCTGTTCCCGTGTGAGAAAGTTCTTCCGCCTTAAAGTTCACCCGAATGACGCCATCCACTTTCCGAAAAACAACGGAATATCGCATGCGCTTCTCTTCTTCCGGAACAGACATAAAGGTGAGGCTGTCCCCATCCTCTTTCAACTGCCCCACCGCCTGAAACAGCCCCCGACCAAACCGCCCGATCGAGTCACCCATGGCATCCCAGCCATTGTTAATGAGTTCCACCAGAGCCTGGTGAGCTGTTTCGCTCTGCCCCTCCATCAGTGTATCCAACCGCGCTCGCGTGAATGGAAAACCCGCCTTCATACGCTCTTCAGCGATAGCAATTAATTCTTCCCCCAACCGGCCCTTCTTTAGTGCGGCGATCATACGAAGGCGATAGGCTGAAGCAACTTCAGGGGTATCCCGGAGATGTCGGATTAAGCTGACGTAAAGAGCCAGGTCAAACCCATCCTCAGTATAGAAATCCGCTTTTAATCGAGCGGAGGGTTCAGAAGTATCACGTGAGACCGTGAGCGGAGCGAAAGCCCATTTTGATGAAGGATCCATCAAGTGAGAAAAAGCCCATGGGCTAAACGTTCCGTGGCCAAAAACACCGACGAGGGGCAGACCCCAAACGATGGAGACCATCATGGCAGGGTAAAGAGTCATGAGGATCCCTGGCCCCAGTAAAAGCAGGTGAAGGAAAAAAGCGTTAACCAATAAGCTGGCCCCGTATTGAATCTTCCAATTTCGAACAGCGTCGACATCGCCTCGATCCAACCGGCCCGCCGAAATGGCGTGTTGAAGATCAATTTCAATGTTTTTAATGTGCAAGAAGACGAAACCAACAAAAATAAGCGGGATAAACCAGGGAACCGAAAGCGCCAAGCTCATGTACCCCGCGCCAGCGATAAAAAGATCTTCCTGCAAGGTTTTATTTTTCAGAAACCGCTGGGTCAAAGGTTGCACAATCCCTTTCCATATATCGGCGGCCAGGGGGAGCGCCTCCCTTTCTTGAAATTGAAGGCCGTGATAAATATTTTTTCCGCCGATTTGGCTCGTCGCTATGGGGTTTTTTATCCCTCCTTTTTCTCTGGCAACAGCTTCTTGCCCTGGTTCAGCGGCCAATGTAATCCCGGCGGAACCGTCGACAGTGTGACGAACAACAGCGAAATTCGGGGTGGCGGTAATGTCCTTCGATGCAACACGAAGAGCAAGGCTGGCCCGGCGGGCGTTCTCATTGGTAAGGGTGACCAAGGAATCAAAATCAGGGGTCCCCGCTTGAGCATATTTCAAAACCTGCAAAACCAACTTGGTCGCCAAAGATTCGTTCCCCAAAGCCGTGGCCGCTTTTTCGAAACCCGGGGTGGGTTTGGCGGCGGTCAGGCGGGCGAAATTCAAGAAGATGGTTTGACCCGAAAAAAGTTTTTCCAACGGCAACGGGTCGCGGGCGAAAACATCCAAGTAATTGTTTTCTCTGGGAACCTCGGTGATCTTTGGGGTGACCACGACATACGACATGTCTTTTTTACGCAACAGGTTTATCAGACCCTCAGAGTGAAACCCGCCGGCCACCAAAACTGCCGTGGGGGTCTTTTGCAACTTCATTTGAGCCGAGAGGTTTTCAACGAAAGAGGCATTTCGTTGAACAGCGATTCGACAAAAATCTTCTGCCGGTTTTAGAAACGTGCCCAGAGATACGTGCTCGACAGGCCGTCCCTGAACGGACAGGGCTTCCACCGCAGTGGCGATCTTGTGGATGTCATCCCGTTCTTTCTCATAGGATGTCCAGTCGTCCGGAGTCATGGCCTGGGCCGCCAATTTGCTCAGAAGGGCCAGATGGCGGGAAACGGAAACCAACTTCTTTTGTTCGGACGTTGTCGCCAGGCGGGATTGGACGTCTCGCTCCGCTTCCGCCAATTCTTCCAAAAGTTTGTTGCGGTCGACCCTCTCGGCTAGCAAAACGTATTCGATGTAATCGGATAATTGGGAAAGGTCATCGAGAGGGATGTTGTGGTTGTGACAAAGGGATTTGAGGAACCGTTGATATTCCCCACAGACCAGTTGGCCCGTTCGGTATTGGAGGCTCCGCTGAACCAAAAGATCCAACTGTTGTTTTGGAAGTTGACTGGCCAGCAGTTCCACCAATTCTAGACGTTCTTTCTCCACACGCTTAAAATCCAAGGTGTCTTCGGAGTCAAGGGCTTTGACCAAAAGGCGAAGGTTTGGGTAGGGACCGGAGGAATCAACCCCCGATGCTCCCGTCAAAAACCGGACATAAGAACCCAATCCTTCTTTTTGGTCCTGGTATGACTGGAAATGCCGATCGAAATCTTTAAGCTTCTGGGAGTAAATCGTGTCTTTCAGTGAAAAGACGTCTTTCTTCAGGTCAGAGAGAATCTTTGTGAACTCAGGCTTAAACGCGTTGGCATCTTTCAATGCTTGGACATTGGCGAGATAAAGGTCTGTGTCTTCAACCCCCCATAAAGTCAGCGGCGTGGGGGCCGTGATCCCGGCAAACTCCGGGCCGCCGATGCGCCCTGATTTCAGAAAATATTCGGCCACATCGCGAGTCACCGAGATATCCGGCCAATTTCGGTAAGGGGCCAAATTAAATTCCCCTTGGGCGGCTTCAAGACCAACGAGAGAGACCCCCTGGTTTTGGCTCAACTCCTGGATCATCGCGGCCACATTCTTTTGAGCTTCCTCGATCCCGTGGGCATCCTGAATATGAACGATCATGGGAGCGTCGGGGGTTTTAGAAAAGTGGGCGTCAAGAAGAGTCCCGTAGGGAAGAACACGTTTTGTGATTGCGGAATTCACAGAAGCCGGCATCGCTGAGTCGCCCGCCGACCCCAATAAAAAACCTGATGGAAATCGATCAGCAGAAGAAGAGTTAACAGCAACAGCTTGAGGAAGGGCGCTCAGAAGGGAAACGTTTTGGGAGTAGAGGTCGGGCGATCGGCGGATGCCCGCTGATGTGAGAAGATTCGACGCCGTGCCGGACCGTTGTTCCCGGGACTTCTTCCTCTCCGCCCAAAAAGACTTTTCAGGGGAGTAAGCGAAAAGGGATTGGGTTCCAAAATAAGTTATCGCTAAAAATCCCGATAAAACACGATACACCCCGTGTCGATTTCTCATGCGATTATTCTACCCCATGAACCCCGAATTTCCCCTTAACAACTTGTAACATTTTTGTAACATTTTTCAGCCGCACAGCTGTCCGGAGAATATGTTCTGTCGCGCCAAAACGGGACAAATGGGAAGGCAAAGAAGGACACCCCGGACGAGCCTAAAAAACAGCCCCGGACGTGGAATGGATCCCGTCACCCCGGTGGGCCCCCAAAGGGGTCGGCGCCAACCGCGGGGAGTGGGTGATAAAAATCGGCTCAGAGTTGCTCGGCTAAATGCAATGCCGGTCACTGATGGTTCGTCTCCCCGGCGGAGCCTGCCCCGTTGTGACTGTATGCGCGGGCCGGGGTCCAATCCGTAAAACTTTATTTAAGAAGCCATTTTAAACCCTGGATCCCGGCCTTCGCCGGGATGACGGGCCTATTGAATCTTAAGTGACCAGCATTACGAATAAATGGGTTTGGAACCGTTCGCGGAGTCAGAAGGGGTTGACGATGGCCGCGCGTGGTAAGCCTTGCAACTCTCCCAGAGATAATCCAGATAGGCCTTGGGAAATTCATGGCTCAAATAGTTCGACACCATCTTCGTCAAGGTCGATCCACGCTTTTGAGCCTCTCTTCCAATCGGCCATAGAGAGCGTCGTCCATATCCAGGATCAATCGTTTCATGGCCGCGTCTCCATCTCCGGGGGCAAAGACCTCCGACGTTTCTCTGGCACAACAAAGTGCGCCAGCGTGCTCCCGCGCCATATCACCGAAATCTCCGTGTGTGGCCGCCGTGGCCCTGTCGGTAGGCGCAGTGCCACCGTCACCTTCTGGCGGATCGGCGCTCCTTTGGGAATTTTCCATGTCTCCCCACCGAATTCAATGCTCCCCGTTTTGTCCACCACACGCTCATAGTGCAACGCGAAAACAAGATCCATGGGCGTTTTCGCCGGGATATCGTTCAAGTAGGCCCGCCCGTCCTCCAACGCTTTCTTCCACCGTTTATCTGGAATTTCTCCCGTCTCTGCGTGCGGGTGCTTCTCGTTGTAGAAGTCCACTTCCTCCTTCAAGACTTCGTTGGCTTTCGCCAGAGTCGTGATCTTGTATCTCGCACAGATACGGAATTCGCGACTGAAAATACCCAAACCGTTTTTCGATCTTCCCTTCGATTCCGGACGGCCAGGGCCCGCCAATTTCAACGTGATCTCCAAACTCTTGAGCGCCCGCGAAAACTGCGTGTGTCCCTCCGTCGCCGGAGCGAAGATGCTGTGGTTGTCCGTGTAATACGCCAACGGGCATCCGTAGAGCTCCACTGTCGTTCGCACCACCCGGAGGTGGTTCCAGGACGTGTCCCGTTCCACCAGAATCGCTCCCACCACCTTGCGACTGTGGTCGTCTTCCGTCATGATCAGCACATCGTTCCTCTTGCGCGCCGGCACCCACCCGTGGATGGAACTGTCGTGCTGGAACAGCATCCCGATCCCGCCCATCTCAAAGCGGATGAAGGGTTTCCGACAGGTGTCCGTCGCCGGGTCGTAATACCCTGCGCGATCGCCCACCGTCTCAGCGTGTCCCGCTGATACCGCGTGCCAAACCGTTGTTGGCACTGTTGCGCCAGAAACGCAAAGTTATAGTGCCCCCGAAACGGGAGCGGCGCCTCCGTCCGAATGTATTTCAACTCCTCTTCTAAATACCCACGCACCTCCGATGGCAATCGGCCCACTCCGTCTCCGGGCGCTGATACAGCCACCCTTCGTTCGCCCCTTCCCGCCAGGTTTTGCGCCATCGGTCCTTCAGCACATACAGTCGCGTCCGGCTAATCTCCAGCCATTCCATCGCTTTGGCCGCTGGCATTTTCCCCAGAACGAACTGCTCCACAATGTTCCACACCGTCCGCCAGCTCATTCGCCGATGCAGTTGTTCTCGGCTCTCCGGAGATTTCATTCCTTTTCGTATCCGTTTCTCGTCCATGGGCCCCTCCTCCTTTTTTTAACTCGGGGCACATTCTCTCACCTTTTTTAGGGTCGCATCCATCTCTTTTGTTTTTGCAATCTTCCAAGACCACAAAATACCGCCGTATGCCGTCGAGCGCCACGGGAAATACCTCCGCTATCCCCTTTGTTTTTGCAATCACCTGTAGCGATTTTATTCGACGCATCTTCTCGCGATGAACCCATTCCAATCCCCTTGGTTTTGCAATCAAACTCCTTTTTTCTCGGTTTCGCCTTCTTTGTTCTTCCCGGTTACGCTCCACCGCCGCAGGGTGTTTGTTTCGCCACTCTCGCCAATACCCGGGATTCTTTTTGCGCCAGGCCGCTCTCTTTTCTGCGGTCATGGCCACGCTCAACGGATTCCTCTCCCGCCACTGGCGCCACAATTCACGCGCCCGCACTTTTCGGCAGGACTCCCTTGAACACACTTTTTGTCGTCGATAGGATCGCTTATACGGTTGGAACAGCTCGCCGCAGATGCGGCACGTCTTCCGTCGCTTCATGGGGTTTCACCTCCCCACAAAGTCTACGGTTTCTTTTCAGGCGAGGCTCCTGAAAATGCTTCACCCTTTTCTATCTCCTTGCTTCAAACCACCCAAATGTCATGGAGGGATAATAAAGGGTCACACGCCCTGTCCTCTTTTCTATTCCTTTGTCCCGTTTTCAACGCGACAGAACAGTCGTTGTCCTGTCGCGTTAAAACGGGACAAATGGGAAGGCAAAGCGAGACATCCCGGACGAGCCTAAAAAACAGCCCCGGTCATGCAATGGTTCCCGCCTTCCCGGTGGGCCCCCCAAGGGGTCGGCGCCAACCGCGGGAAGTGGGTGATGAGACTTTTTCAGAATAGCTGGCTAAATGGGTTTCGAGCCGCTCGCACCGCCAGAAGGACTTGACGACGGTCGCGCGTGGTAAGCCTTACATCTCTCCCAGATATATTCGAAATAGATCCTCGGAAATTCCCGCCGCAAATAGTTCGACACCATCTCCGTCAGGGTCGTCCCCCGCTTGTGAGCCTCTCGTTCCAATGGGTCATAGAGCTCGTCAGCCAGGTGGACAACCAACCGTTTCATGGCCGCGTCTCCATCTCCGGGGGCAAAGACCTCCGCCGTTTCTCTGGCACAACAAAGTGCGCCAACGTGCTCCCGCGCCATATCACCGAAATCTCCGTATGCGGCCGCCGGGGCCCCGTCGGCAGGCGTAGCGCCACCTTCACTTTATGGCGGATCGGCGCTCCTTTGGGAATTTTCCATGTCTCGCCACCGAATTCAATGCTCCCCGTTTTATCCACCACGCGCTCATAGTGCAACGCAAATCGCACCGCCAGAAGGAGTTGACGACGGTTGCGCGTGGTAATCCTTACATCTCTCCCAGATATATTCGAAATAGACCCTCGGAAATTCACGACGCAAATAGGTCGACACCATCTCCGTCAGGGTCGTTCCCCGCTTGTGAGCCTCTCGTTCCAATGGGTCATAGAGCTCGTCAGCCAGGTGGACAACCTGCCGTTTCATGGCCGCGTCTCCATCTCCGGGGGCAAAGACCTCCGACGTGTCTGCGGCACAATAAAGTGTGCCAGTGTGCTCCCCCGCCAGATCACGGAAATCTCCGTGTGCGGCCGCCGGGGCCCCGTCGGCAGGCGCAGGGCCACCGTCACGGTCTGGCGGATGGGTGCGCCTTTGGGAATTCTCCATGTTTGACCACCGAACTCAATGCTCCCCGTCTTGTCCACCACACGCTCGTAATGCAACGAGAAAATAAGATCCAGCGGCGTTTTGGCCGGAATATCGTTCAGGTAGGCCCGCCCGTCCTCCAAGGCCTTCTTCCATCGTTTATCCGGAATTTCTCCCGTCTCCGCATGCGGGTGTTTCTCGTTGTAGAACGCCACCTCCTCACGCAAGAGCTCGTTGGCTTTCGCCAGAGTCGTGATCTTGTATCGTTCGCACAAATACGGAACTCTTGACTGAAAATACCCAAACCGTTTTTCGATTTTTCCCTTCGATTCTGGACGGCGGGGCCCCGCCAATTTCAACGTGATGTCCAAACTCTTTAGCGCCCGCGAAAACTGCGTGTGACCCTCGGTCGCAGGCGCAAAGAGGCTGTGGTTGTCGGTGTAATAGGCCAGCGGACATCCAAAGAGCTCCACCGTCGATCGCACGGCTTGCAGGTGGTTCCAGGACGTGTCCTGCTCCACCAGAATGGCGCCCACCACCTTACGGCTGTGGTCGTCTTCCGTCATGATCAGCACATCGTTTCGTCGGCGCGCCGGAACCCACCCGTGAATGGAACTGTCGTGTTGGAACAGCATCCCGATTCCTCCCATCTCGAAGCGGATGAACGGTTTTCGACAGGTGTCCACCGCAGGGTCGTAATACCCTTGCGCGATCGCCCACCGCCTCAGCGTATCCCGCTGAAACCGCTTGCCAAACCGTTGCTCGCACTGTTGCGCCAGAAACGCAAAGTTGTAATGCCCACGAAACGGCTTCGGCGCCTCTGTCCGAATGTAGTTCAACTCCTCTTCCAAATACCCACGCACCTCCGATGGTAACCGCCCCGGTTTCCGGGCGTTGATACAACCACCCTTCCCTCGCACCCTCCCGCCACGTTTTGAGCCATCGGTCCTTCAGCACATACAACCGCGTTCGGCTGATCCCCAACCATTCCATCGCTTTGGCCGGCGGCATTTTCCTCAGTACGAACTGCTCCACGATGTTCCATACCGTCCGCCAGCTCATTCGCCGATGCAACTGGTCCCGACTCCGATGGGTTTTCACTCCTTTGCGTATCCGTTTCTCGTCCATGGGCCCCTCCTTCATTTTTTAACTCGGGGCGCATTCTCTCACCTTCTGTGGGCACGCGTCCATCTCTTTTGTTTTTGCAATCACACCAAGCGATTCGATTCGACGCATCTTTTCGAGGTGAATCCATTCCACTCCCATTGGTTTTGCAATCAAACTCCTTTTTTCCCGATTTCGCCTTCTTTGTTCTTCACGGTTTCGCTCCACCGCGGCCGGGTTTTTGTTTCGCCACTCCCGCCAATACCCCGGATTCTTTCTGCGCCACGCGGCTCTCTTCTCCGCGCTCACGCCTAAGCTCAATGGATTTTTCTCTCGCCACCGGCGCCACAATTCAAGCGCCCTCGCTTTTCGGCAGGATGCCTTTGAACAGACTTTTTTTCGTCGATGGGATCGCCTATACGGGGAGAACAGCTCGCCGCAGACGCGGCACGTCTTTCGTCTCTTCATGGGGTTTCACCTCCCCATCAAGATTACAGCTTTATTTTATCGGGAACACCGGGGTGGAAAGGAACTTCCCTTATCCTTCTTTTGAAACCTTCCAGAAAGAACTCATCAAAAATTTAGACCGGCGCTGAACCCTGTCCCTTTTTCCCTTCCTCTGTCCCGTTTTCAACGCGACAGGACAGCTGTCCGGAGAATAAATGCGTTAGGGATGTCATTCTCTTACGACTTTGTCGGGAATCCATCAATTTACCCGCCCTTCGGGCGTGAAAGGGAGGGAAAAATCTTGATAGGCGCTGGTTCCTGTATGATATGTTTCTGAGAAGTTTTAACCTAAACTTCCCAGTGAGCCCGCAGGAACGGCTGTTCGCAGAACTCCCGGCACCTGGAGCGGGTCCTCACGCCCAACTGAAAGTTCTGGGTTAATGCCTGATGTGAGAATGTTTCGAAATGTCGCCATTCTTTAAGCGTTGGTTCTTATGTGGGAAACGACCTCAATAATAATCTGGAAATCCACCGGAGACAGACGACCGGACCTAAGGAAATCCAACAGAGCCCGTCGTAAAGCTTCCTCCAGCCCATGGCGGTCTAACTGCTCCAAATCAGCCGAGTCAACGCCGATGCCCTTCGACATATAAACAACCAGTCGCCCATTGACTGGAAAGCCAAAGGGTTCCATGGCCTGTGCCAAGGAAAGTGGGTTTAATCGACCGGCGGCGGCCACCGGCCGGGAGACAACGTCCACCAGCCCAGGGGAAACACCCGTCCGAAGAGCCAAGACCGTCTCCTCATCCGCCCCCGCCAACACCAAGCGAGGCGGATTCCTCCCCTCCGATGCAAGGGTGCGCGTCCTCTCGGCGGACCGAAGAGCCGCGGGCACATCCGCCAAGCTCACGATGTTGATTGAAGTGGAGGAATTCTCGCCCTCCACCGGCCGCCCCGTCATAAAGGACCACAACCGATCCAATTGACCCTGAACAGTGGAAACCATCGCCGCGCCAGGCCGCTCCCGCTGAGCCTCCCGAACCAACGCCTTTTTAAAAGCCCGCGCATACCCCGGTTGGCGCAGACGACCATGTACCCCCTCTAACCATTTCCTCGATGGCCCCCATATTTCCTCAACGGAAAGAGGACCTGTCTTGGGCAGTAGGTCTTCAGCACCCGTCAACCCCCTTTCGACCCCGTCCAGAGAGAACGAAGCGAAGTTCCCTTTTCCAGTATTTTTCGCATGCGGCCGGCGTCGCGACGAGCGGCCCATTGGTATCGCCACGCAGACATCTTCCCCATAAAAACGCGTTCCTTGGCGAACTCCCACAAAGAGGGGTGTGGCGTGAAAAAATCCTTTACTCGAGCGAGATTGTTCCCCTCCCCGTTGTTGAACAAAAAAACGACCCCATTCAAGAAGGCATGGACGCCAACACTCAGGACGAATCCTACAACGGGCACTTGAAGCAGGCCAACGAATAGAAGTCCACCGATCAATCGCTGTAAAAAGAAAACAAAAATCAAAGATAGGACTCTTCGCCCCTCATAAAAAATCATCCCAGGATTGAACTCGCTTTGAGAACTCTTTATTCGCCCTGCTTCCGCCAACAAGGCCTTCCATAAATCTCGATGTAAAAGTGAAAAAATAGCGGCAATAAAAATGGCCGTAAAAAAAATTGTCCCTGTGGGATCGACCCAGCCCATTGGTCCCACCAAACTCAAAAACCATTCCGGATTCGAAAACGCCGATCCGGAAAATGAGGTCCCCATCCAATGGAGGCCCAACCATAACGCCGCGGTTTCAAGAAAGGGGCCGCCGCCATAAGGATGCTTAAGCCAATACCACCTTTTTTCAAACGTCCCGCTCGGTGGTTGAGTCTTTCGGTCATGACCCGCATCAAAAACATTAAAAGGCCTCAACCCCTGAGATGAGGCCGTATTTCCGAAGTCTTGGAGAAAATGACTTTTCGCATGGGCGTCGATAAATTTATCGAAATTCTTTTGATTGAAAAGAGTCGCGGCGCTTTCCTGATCGATTCCAGATGGAGATCCTTGAATTCCCGACCAACGCACCACATATTCAAAAATGCCCATGGACGTGATGCCAAAAGTGAATTGGCATTCAGGGATTCGAAAAGCCGGAACCCGTTGAAGTTGGGCAAAATCAAATTCTCTTTTTTCTTTTTTGACCCTTGAGATGAGGTGAAACAAAGCCGTCGCATTTGTCATGGCGAGCTCAGCGTGAACGGGGACATGGGGGGCCGGCAATTTTTTTCAATAAAACGGCCATTAAAACCGATCCCGCATTGTAAGGGGCCTCCCCGCGGGGATGGGGGATCCCGTGGCGCATTTCAGCGTTGATCTTTGTTATGGCGCCAGCGTCGCGGTGAGTGACAAACTCTAAAATGCCATAGGGACCGATGGGGAGGTTTACCTCCTTTCCGTTACGGGTCAAACTCTCGACGGTCAGCCTCTCCATGGGGAGGTCCGAAAAACCCCATTGATAATGGAACAGGGGAGAAGCGCGCTTATGACTCACAATGAACCGATCGCCACCCACGGTAATTTGAAACCGCCCAAACTCCTCTTCCATTTCAGAGTCTTCTCCCAACGGCGTTTCAATTGAAAGGATTTCAGGAAGCTGTTCATGAATAGGTTTTGCCCCGGCTCGGCGTTGCGCGGAAAGCGGCAACAACCCAGTAAAGAAGTCCCCCGCAACCCACTTCAAATAATTTCCATAACTCCTTTCGTTGTGTGCCATGTGCTTCCAAAGCCCGGCAACGAAACCGAAAAAGGCCGCAAAAATAAATGCCTTAACCTCTCCCGTTGGGATCAAGGGAAAAAAGGGCTCGAATGCGACGATCAAACCCACTCCAAGCGGAGACAGAAGCGCGTAGGCCAAAATAAACACCACCCGTGTCAACACAGACACCCATTCCGCCACAGGCGTGAGTGCCCGCCTCAAGCCACGGGTAAACCGAGGATGTTCATTTGCCAGAAAAACCGGAACCATTATTCTCTGACCGACGCCCCCCAAAAGCGTGTAGAAAACGATCAATAGACCTAACCCCCCATCAAACAGGGTGGTCAAGCCGAGAGACAAAACATAGGGACCCACAATGACGGCCGGCAAATAATATTTCGCTTGTTCGCGCAGGGGGTCCCACACTTTGATTTTCCATTCTGAAATGGGGTCCGGTTTTCTGGGGAAAGAGCGAAGATCCATTTTTTTATTGCTTACAATAGATTGGAACACCATAGCCCCTGCTCCCAGGGAAACCGCCGCTTGAACGAAACCAGTATTCTTCACCAGTTCCCCCACCGTTCCGATCCCCCCCAATATCTGATAGACCGTTTGGGGGTCCAGGGACCCCGCGACCCAAAGGGCGGCCAACGTCACCGCGATGGGCAATCGTATTTTTCGGTCGGCGGGAGCCAGCGGGTTCGTGCTCAAGAATAATTTCTGCCCACTAAACAGTTTTTCCAGAGGGGTTTTTTCTTGCGAAAAAACGCTTAAATAGGCCGCCCCTTGAGCGGTGTCGACTTTTTCGATTTTCGGAACATAGGAAACCACCGTCACACCCCGTTGCTCCAACCGGCGCGCCACTCCTTCGGCGTGAAACCCTCCGGTCACCAATACAGCAACGGAACCCGGCCCGAGAGATCCCCACAGGTTATCCGCCATTGAGTTGTCGCGGGATTGGGCTTCCCGATAAAACGATTCAAAAGAAGATAGATCCAGGCCGCAATTCCGCTTGTGTGCGGCCCACTCTTCCCATTCCGCGGGGGTAAGAACAAATTCCGCCAACCGCCCGGCCAACCAAATCTCACGTGATTGAGCGGCCAAAACCCGCTCCTCCGCTGTGCGAACGACCCGATCAAAAGCCGCTTTTTCCAACGCGATATTCTCTTTCAATAAAAGTTCAGGATCAATTCCATCCGCCATCAACACGTAACGGATATAAGCGTCCATGGCTGGAAATGCCGCGAGCGCAATGCCCTTCCTGCGGCAAAGGTCTTGAAGCCCAGCGTAAAAATCCCCAAACCGTCGTTCGCCCGACCGGTAAGCCACACTTTCGGCCATCAGCGATTCAATTTCCTGAGCGGTCAACGTTTGAGTTAATTTTTCAATCAGACGCCCCCGTTCGGTTTCCACCTGCTTAAAATCAAGTGTCCGCTCGAGCTTCAAAGCGTTGAGGAAAGAGTCAACGGCAGGGAACGTTCCCGTGCCCCCCGGAGTCGAGACCAATGCTTCGACATAAGTTTCTAAAGAAACCCGCTCCGCCCGATAATCCGAAACCACCCGGTCCAATACCAACAACGCGGGAGAGAATACCGCCGCCTTTTTTGTATTAATCTCAGCTTGCTGTGACCGAATGGATCGGCGAACTTCGTCGGCCCGGGCGGCAGAATCCCGAACCGCCCGAACGTTCGCCTCATAGTGAAGGGGATCGTCAATGCCCAATAAGCGCGGAAGCCGCCCGCTCGACGTCAGAGCCGCGTGAATGGGCCCTGATATTTTGTTTTCTTTCAACAGATAATCCGCCGCCATTTCCACGGCTTGCCGATGAGGAAAGTCCACAAAGGCCTGCAGATCAATGTCCTCGGTCGCGCCCTCCAACCCAACCACCGCCACCCGCCCGGATTTCAAAAGGTCGCTCACCGCCCCACGAATATTGGCTTGGGCTTCGGCATTGTGGTGAACATCTTGAATGTGAATGACAAGGCGCCCATGCCCCCCAGGGTTGCCCGGGATCACTTTTCTTACCGTCCCATAAACGGGCGATAAAGCGGACAAAAGGGTCCCCTGATCGCGTAAAAATCCTATAGGAAGAGACCGCGTGAGAGAAGGAGAGAGAGAAGGCCGAACAGGTGGAACGAAAGGAAACTGCGCCGATAAAGACGAAACGAAATCCCCGCCGGAAGCGAGAACAACCGGCCGAGCGGCCCGAACCGCCGAACGCCGTTGCGCCCAAAAGTTTTTTTCCGGTTGATAAGCAAACAGACATTGCGCCGAAAAAATCGCCGCAATCCCCACCGAAATTAATCGCATAAAACGACAAGACAGATATCTCCCCATGCCCCAATCCTATCAAACCCCCCAGAAGAACCCCTTAAGGAGTTGTAACAATCTTGTAAAATTCGCCCCCTCACAGCTGTCCGGAGAATAAATGCATTACATTCGTCATTCCCGAATGACTTTGTCGGGAATCCAGTTTTAATGCTGGATTCCGGCCAACCCCATGCCGGAATGACGGGAGGAGGGGTGGTTTTCGTCGACGTTTAACCGGACAGCTGTGATCCCCCTTTAAGGTCGAGTAGCCCGGGGGGTATTTCACCCCCCAGGCTACTCGACCTTATTACATATTAGACAAAACGTCTCAAAAAAATGGTGCGAGGTGGGTTAAAATCGATTTACACGGCGAGAACAGCGGTGTGGCGGCGGGTGCAATAGCGAATGATGCGGGCGTCGGCGGTAACCAACAGAGCGCCTGCCTCCTCGGCAGTGGCCTAATGCGGTCGGCGGGATCCCCATGAAATTCACCCGGAAGACATGTGGAGGCCAGGGCCCCGTGCCCCGTCAACGGGGCCAGCTGGACAGACGTTTCCCTCAGTGCTCGATCCACCCATTGTCGAACATCGGGGAAGAGATGAAGCCGCCCTTTGGCGGACAACATGCCCACCTCCCAAAGAGAAATGACCGAAAGAAAAACCCGGTTCTCCTGGGAAGACGCTTCCAAAGCCCGAAGCGCTTTCGTTCCTTTTAAACGATCGTCCCCGGTGGCCCACCAGAACCAAACGTGGGTATCAACAAGAAGCGTCTCAGCGATCACGTTCCGCATCCCACGGAACGGAGACAGGGGCCACCAGGTCGCCCTTCACCGTCGCCGTCCCTTTCATCCGTCCGAACACCGGCGTCCGTGACCCAGGCTCCACAGGCACAAGCCGTGCCACAGGCCGCCCGCGCTTGGTAATCACGTAGGTGGCGCGACGTTCTTTCACGTCATCCATCAATTGCAAACACCGCGCTTTAAAATAGGCCGCCGAAACGCTCATGACTTCCCCCTTTCCAAATATGACCATAGTCATATTACCATGGATACACAGTTAAATCAAGGCGTCATTTTCCCCACGCCTAAAAATCAGCGGACTGGGCAGTAAATCTGGGCCCCCCAAACAGGTTGTTGTTTATACAGGCATCAGTAACGGCCAAACAACCACCCGTCGGGGACAGCCCAAATGTGCCGATCTAACTTTTGGATTGTGGTTCCGGGGTAAACAATCAGCCCCCCGTCCCCTCTTCGCCCCATGCGAAAGGATAAAGGCGCAAGAGGTGAACCCGCCCCGAGAGCGTTTCGCGAATCCGGTGCAACATGAGATAATTTCCCGACGTCGCCAAAACAATCCGCGAGGGGGTGGCTCCCCCCTCGTCCACCAAAACCTTGACGGCATCAAAAATCTCCGGAACCTTGGCGGCCTCGTCGATCACAAGCGCCCCTTGTCGCGATGGGTGCGCAAGAAAGAAACAGGGTCGTGCCGGGCCTCTGCACGAACAAGAGGGTCGTCAAAATCAATAAAAACCCCAGCCCCATCCACGAGCTGGCCAAGGAGAGTCGTTTTTCCAGCTTGCCGAGGTCCCAGCAATGCCGAACACCGCCACTTCTGAACAGACCCATTCAATGGCGCGGCAAGCGTCCTCAACATAGCTCAATAATTTAAAAACAAGTTTTAATAATCAAGCTGTATTTAAAAAATACAATTCATAGTAGATATCTAAGGGACGTTGCTTATTTCGTGCTATTGTTGATTTTGTTTGAGAAATCCTTTCTTTTTGGGGGCGCGCGAGGTTCCGTAACGAGAACCCGGGGCACGAGAGCTGGCCTCATCCCGATATCTCAACATTGATCTCTGTTTATTGTCACGGGGGACATCAGACCACTCAAGAAATTTCTTGCGGGCGGCATCATTCGCGGTAAAATTTATTTTGGCGATCCCCTTCCCCAGCCAGGGACGGAGTGTGTCCGCTTATCCAACCGCGCTTGACGTGACATACAGCCGCTCTTCCTCAATAACACTAAATAAGCAACGTCCCCTTTAAACTTTATAACCGGTTGGCCCTCTTTGGGGGTTTCACTCTTTGAAGCGTATGAGATTCATAAGGCACCTCCTTACAATTTCATGCAAAACATGGTAAGATGCCTTATATGTTCAAACGGCTTCAACACCTCAAACACCGGGGCAACGAGAGCGTTTTTTTGTGGGGGGCTCGGCAGACGGGGAAAAGCACCCTCCTCAAGGCTCTGTTTCCACGCTCCCCTTGTTACGATTTTCTCCTCTCCGACGTCTACGAAAAATACAGCCGACATCCCTGGCGACTGAGGACAGAATTATTGGAAACCCCCCCGGCGAAGGGAACGCCGGTCCTGGTTGATGAAGTTCAAATGGTTCCTGATTTGCTTTCTGAAATTCAATGGCTGATCGTGAATAAAAAAATTCCCTTTATCCTCTCTGGATCGAGTCCGCGAAAATTGAAGCGGGTGGGGGCGAACCTCTTGGGCGGGCGCGCGCTTCGTTACGAATTGTTCCCATTGGTATGGAAAGAGATTCCTCACTTTCATCTGGATAGGGCCTTGACCTATGGATTGCTTCCACGGCATTACCTGTTGGGAGCCAAGTCTCCGGCGATGCAGGCGTACGTGGGGGACTATCTAAAAGAAGAAATTGCCGCCGAAGCCCGTCAACGGCGTATCCCCTCTTTTTCAAGGTTTTTGGAAGCGGCGGCCCTGACCAACGGCGAAGTGGTGAATCAAACCAATATTGCCCGCGAGTGCGGATTGAGCGTTCCAACAGTCGCGGATTACTTCGACATCCTGGTGGAAACCTTGGTGGGACGGTTCGTGCCCGGATATCAGGTTCGGCCCAAACGGCGTATCGTGAGTGCGCCGCGCTTCTACTTCTTTGACCTTGGCTTGGCCAATTATTTGCTCCAACGGGATCTAACCCCCCGTACAGAGGCGTTCGGCAAAGCCTTTGAACATTTCCTCTACCAAGAAATGAAAGCGCACTCTCATTATTCCGGGGTCAATTATCCCATCTCTTACTGGCGTACGACATCCCAATACGAAGTGGATTTCGTGTTGGGCAATGATGTCGCGGTGGAGGTTAAATCGACCACAGAGATCACGGGCAAGCACCTGCGGGGATTGAACGCTTTTGGTGAGGAATACCCCTCTTTCAAACGGATTCTGGTTTCACGGGACCCCACTCCCCAACGGTTTGAGGGGGTGAGGGCCATCCCATGGACCATTTTTTTAGAAGAACTTTGGTCAAACCGCCTTATAGGCTAGAAAGAATTTGAAAACAATAACCTCTTTTGAGATCACATCAAAATCAACCAGAATCCAGCCTATCCCCCTGCCAAAAATGGGCAGAGAGAGGGAGGAAAAAATCTTTTTCCGGTTTTGTGACACGGGCTTCCAGCCCGTCCTACATTCACGTTGAAGGACGCGCGAATTTAATTTAGAGTCATAGTGGACGTTGCTTATTTCGTGTTATTGTTGATTTTGTTTGAGAAATCCTTTCTTTTTGGGGGCGCGCGAGGTTCCGTAACGAGAACCCGGGACACGAGAGCTGGCCTCATCCCGATATCCCGACATTGATCTCTGTTTCTTGTGACGGGGGACATCAGACCACTCAAGAATTTTCTTGCGGGCGGCATCAGCGGTAAAATTTATTTTGGCGATCCTCCCCAGCCAGGGACGGAGTGTGTCCGCTTATCCAACCGCGCTTGACGTGACATACAGCCGCTCTTCCTTAATAACACTGAAAAAGCAACGTCCCCTATTATTCCTCAAGAAATTTCTTGCGGGCCGCATCATTCGCGGAAAAATCAATTTTGGCGATCCCCCTCCCCATTCCGTGATGGAGTGTGCCCGCTTATCCAACCGCGCTTGATGTGACAGACAAACGCTTTTCCTTAATAACACTAAATAAGCAACGTCCCCTATTATATTATATGGAAATTCGTTGATTAGTTGATAACATCCCCTTTGGCGGGTCTTTGGGTGTCTTGGCGGCGGGTGTCGCGCAGATATCCTTTTAAACCTAAAAGCATGGCGTCGGCGCAGTCGCATTGGAAACGCTCGTTTTTGAGGAGGGCTTCCTCTTCCGGGCGGATCATGTAGGCGGATTCGATTAAAACCGATGGCATTTGGGTGGTGCGGGGGAGCGCCAGATTGCCGTAATGGAGACCGTCGTCGCGAAGGTGAGCGCCGGATTTGGATCGGTGGGTCTTTTTTTCTCCGCCGAAGATCTTCCCATAGGCCCCATGGATCCGCTCCGCCAACGCGAAACTGTGGGGTTGGAAATAGTAAACCCCATATCCGGTTCGCTCAAAGGGGTCTGCGCCTTCAGGGAGAGCGTTGTTATGAATGCTAATCAAAATGTCTGCCTTCGCCGCCCAGGCCCGTTTGGGGCGGTCGTACAAGTCAACAATTTCGGTTCCTTTTCGAACCATGGAAACCTGGGCACCTTCTTTTTGAGTTTCCTTTCAAGGCACTCGGCAATGGCGAGGTTCGCGACTTTCTCAAGCAGTTCGGTGGGACCCACAGCGCCGGAATCGGGAGAATGGCCGGGGTCCAGCGCCACCGTTAACCCCGCCAAGGACGAGGGGTCTCGCGGGTTCGCCAGCGGGCGGCGGAGTTCCAAAACAAAACCGCTGGCCTCATAGCGCGCATCATATCCCCACCAACGTCCCGGAAAAAGATGGACCCGCAAACGATACGTGTCGCTATCGTCTTGAAACCATTCCAGCCGACGCACAGCCCCCCCCGCCGCGCGGTAATGGATCCAATCGGTGTCCGAAACGGCCCCATAAAAAAGCACATCGATCAGGCGTCCATCCTCGGACGGACGAACCTCGAAGGGGACTTTCGTCGCCCCATACGCGCGGACCAACGTGTGTCGGCCGTTCCGTTCCACCGAAGCCGATGTCACCGTGGCCCGGGGCACCGGCGTCGTGTCGGGAAGTTCCTTCACTTCGTCCACGCCCATCCAGGCTTCTCGCGTGGCGGTCAGAGAGACCCGAAGTTCCTTGCCGCGTCGGCCCGTGACCCGAAGGCGCGTTCCGACGGTCGGAAATAAGATGTAGCCTCCCTTGTCCCCGTTGCCGGGGCCCGGACCCGCGCGCAGAACGGCGGGGTCGCTGGAGACCTCCACCACCCAGGGCGATGAACGGTCCAGGCGGGTGACCCGACCCGGCGATTCAGCTGATATCCTATTCCCTCCTTTTTTGTCTTTCAGGGTTATTTTGAACGCGATGTTCTCAAACTCAAGATCGGCGGGAATAACGAAGAAGGCACGGTAAACGCTCCGTCCATTTCCCGCGATTTCGCCCATGGGGATTTTTTTCCTTGAACCGGGCCACTGAAACGAGGCGTCCATTCCGGGCAGGCCTTGGGCTTGAACCAACACGGTCTCGCCGACCGGGAGGAGAAGATCCTGGTCCGGTTGAGTCACAGTCAGGGCGGGCGGGGATAGGGGCGCGCCGCCCCCGACCGTCACTTGACGGATCGCGGTATAGGTCGTTGTGGGCGATTGGAGGTCCGCTTGAATCGTGAAGGGCCCTGCGGTGTAAGGAATCATTGTCAGCCAGCCGCCCCCGGAATGGATCTTGACCGGTTGGCCGTTGACCATGAGTTGGCCTTTCGGGTCCGCCCAACCAAAAACGAACGACGATTTGACCGGCGGGATCGCCGCGCCTTCGGGGGGATGGACAATTTTCAGCGGCACACGAACCGGCGGGACCGGGGAGATTTCTGTTGAGAGAACGACCGTCGCTGTCGATGGCGCCGGGCCAAGCAGGGCGCCGCTTTCCTCTGGCCCGCCCATCATTTCCCCCCGCGCATGAAAGCCACACATCATTAACACCAACATCAAAAAGATTTTTTTCATATGTTCAGTCCGCCTTTGTCTATTCCCTGAACGGGTTTATTGCCCGACCCACAAACAGAGGTGGGCGGTCATTAATCCGACGTAGGTGCCTACCACATTCCCTATAACGGCGAGCAAAAGTCCTACGGCGGCGAGGGCGGGGTGATAGACCGCACCCACCAAAGGCGCTGAAACCACGCCCCCCACACAGGCTTGGCTCGCTGTGGCTAAAAGAGACAGGGGAAGGCCACAGAGTCGCGCCCCGACAGCGAGGATGAGCCCGTGAATGATCAAAGCCACCGCACCCACTGCAAGGAAGGCCGGGGCGTTCCCTAAAGCGCCAAAAGAAGCTTGGGCGCCCAACGTTGTTAATAAAAAAAACAGAAAAGCGGTGCCCAGCTGTTCTGTCCGTTCAGAGCGCGCGCGACATCGGCCGGAATAGGCCATGAGGAGACTGCCTGTTGTCACGGCGATCACAGTCCAGGTGACGGGTTTGAAACTGGCGCCCAGGGTGGGCCAGACACAAGAGATCCACTGGCTTAAGCGTGGCCCCATAACCGTGCCAAACCCAATTGAAACGACGGCCATTCCCATTGCGGTGAACAACACCACACCCCAGGACCACGAGGTGGGGCTCCCTTGTCCTTTGGGAACACAATCGGAGGTCGCTGACTCTGTCGGCTGAACCGGGATTCCCCCATCGCCACGGGGCCACCGTCGAAGGGCGGGTGAACAGAGTGGTCCTGCCCCTCTTGGGAATACTTTTGTCCAACGGTCCACCTCCGCTTGGCGGCCCGCCCCCCATACCAGAAAAGCCATCCAACTGTAGGCAAAGAGCGTGTCTACGAGCAAGATGGGCGAAAACACATTTTCCGGCGCTTCCAAAGATTCCTTAACAGCGATCAAATTGGCGCTGCCTCCTGTCCAACTGCCGGCCAACGCGCCCACCGATTTCCACGATTCGGCCGGCAGGTGTCCATGGAAAACCCCATAGGCTCCCACCAAACCGACCACAATTCCAACCATCCCCCAAACCAGAGCGACCAACGCCGGCCGACCCACCCCTTTTAAAGCAGAGATGTCCACGGAGATCAAAAACAGAGCCAAACAAAGCGGAAGAAGAAATCGCGCAGTGGCCCCGTAAAGCGCGCTGGTCGAAGGCAATAATCCCATGGCTGTTAAACATGTGGGGATAAAATAACAATAAAAAGGCACCGGCACCCATCGAAATAAAAAAGCCAACGGGGGATGGGATTTCGCCCACATTATTCCCGCCGTGAAAGAAACCAAGAACAAAGCCAGCAAGGGAGGCGGCAGTGCCGTCATTGGTGGAGGCCCAATCCGGGCGAAGGATTTTTGGGAAGGCGAATCCAAGCCCCGTCTCGCTCATACCCGCCGCGAACACAGGTGGGACTCAAAATGAGGTCTGAATCCAAATCAACGTAATCAAACATGCCGAGCCCCAACGCAAAATGGACCGCGGCCGCAAGGCCCACCCGGGATTCGGCCATGCACCCCACCATCAAGAGCGCCCGCCCTTTGAGCGCCCGATCAAAAATATCCAAAATGGCTCGGCTACGCAAAAGACCGCTTTTCGCCAATTTCACATTGACCCCACGCAACAAAGACCCTCGGCATGCGCGACGGGCGTCGTCGACGTTTTGGATGGTTTCGTCACCAAGAAGCGGGACTCCCCCGATCTTTTTGGCTTCTTTCAATGCGGCCCAGTCCCGTTTCGCAAACGGCTCTTCAATCAACTCAATGGGAATGCCATCCCCTTTTGCCTGATGAAGAAAGTCCGCCAGTCCCTCTGGGGTGTAGCTCTGGTTGAGGTCCAACAAGATCCGTGCCCGGGGCGCCGCACGGTGAACCGCCCGAAGACGGTCCCTGTCCTGTGATTGACGATCGCGCCCGTTCAATTTAAGTTTCAGAAACCGCCATCCTAACCGTGTGGCCCGTCGGGCCCGTTGACCCATGTGCGCGGGGGAGAGAACCGACAGAGAAAGAACGGTTTCCAGCTCGCGACAGGCGCCACCCCACAGATCACAGAGGGGCACCCCCTCCCGTTGGGCCAGCGCATCCCAGAGCGCCGATTCAAAAGCGCCCACCGCCGTAGGCCAGGCCCCCTCCGCCGCCCAAGCCTCTGCGACCCATTGTTCAATGTCACGGAGATCCCGGCCCTGAAACCGTCGACCCAAACGCCGAATCGCCGCCGCCATCCCCAAACCCGTTTGGCCGGGCATGGCCAAAGACGAGGAAGCCTCCCCCAACCCGATCCCCCCTCCCGCGAGGGACACACGAACCACGACGTTGTCGGAATGGGATTTCAAACCGAGCGCGGTCACGAACGGGGTTCCCAGCGCCCATCGGACGCGGCGGACATCCGTTCGTGCCATCAGCGGAGAATTCAAGGGGAATGACTATTCTAAAAATGTCCCGAACCGAACAACGAAATCGCCCACCCCCTGGCCGGACTGAAGATCCTTTTGAGCCACACCCAACTTCTTTTTAAATGAGACGCGGCGAACCCGATTAAATTCATGAACGGCTTCGATGAGAGTTTCTTTTTTTTCAAAGACCATGACGTGAACCATTTGGTTCGGGGTGCTTTTCTTGGCTAAAAAGACAAGATCGCCGGACTGAAGCGCGACCGCCTTTTCCAGCGGACGCGCAAGGAGGAATTGTTCGTGGGCGTCCCGGGGCGCGTTGAGCGCCACAGAACGATAGGCCAAATTCACAAGCCCCGAACAGTCCACGCCGGAGGGGATACTGCTTTTTTTCCTATGCCCCGTCCGGCCGCCCCAATAATAGGGTTCACCAATAAACTGACGCGCCGCGGCCAAAACCGCTTCGCGAACCTCCGCCCCTTTTTTGGGCGCGGCACGGTCCAAACGAACATCGTGCTCTTTCATCCACCCCATTTCCCCTTGAGGGCCCTGAATACGGACCCACTCTTTTTCCGTATAAATCACCCCCACGCGAGACCCCATCGGCAACTCCATGGAGAAGGAAGAGTGCTTTTTGGATTGTCTGACCCGTCCGTATCGAGAGATCACCACCGCGCTTGGGTAAAAGTTTGACGGATGGGCCATCAACGTTTCTTTGAGTACCCATCCGGGGTACCCCTGCCACCGTCCGGCGTGAGTGAATTCCGCTTGGTCCGGGGCTTCCACACGGGCCCAATGGCCTTTCACTTCCAAGATCAAGACGCTCTCGCCAAACAACAGTTGGGTTTCTTGATTCGGGTCGACGGCGTAGGGTCGTTGAAGCGCCGCCTCGGCCAACACAGACGAAGGGTTTCGACGAAGGTCCGTCACCGGGACCATCACCAATCCCTCCACCGGGGTAAACGAGGACCCTTTTGTTTCGGTTTTCTGCATCACAGGCCCCTCGGGCGTAAACTGCACGTCAAAAGCGCCCTGGACCCCTAAAGGAAAACCGAACGTCAACCATAAAAATAATCGTTTCATCATAGAGTGATGCCCTCCTCCCACATAACGCGCAACAATTCTCCAACGCTCCAGGCCTGGGCGGGACATCCCCGCGGGGCATGGGGCGCGTCCCCATCGCCTATTTCAGAAACCTGACCCACCCCCGCCTCATGGAGATGCCCCGCGAATGAACGGAGGACCTCCACCAGGTATTTCTTTGTTTCCTCGGTGGCCCCGTGGGCCTTGACGTAGGCGGTCAGATACGGCCCTAAAAGCCAGGGCCACACGGTGCCTTGGTGATAGGCGCTGTCTCTTTCGCAAGGGGTTCCCGCGCAATGGCCCCGATACTCCGCCGTTCCCGGTGCCAGCGTTCGCACGCCCCGGGGCGTCACCAATTCCCGCTGGGCTAAATCGACGACGGGCCGGAACCGATTTTCTTCCAATATTTCGTAGGGAAGACTGACCGCGATCAACGCGTTGGGGCGCACCGAGCCGTCCCGATGTTTCCCGTCGACAACGTCGAACAGATACCCCACGGACTCGTTCCAAAACTTTTCGTTGAAACTGCGTCGCGCCACTTGGGCCAGGGTGTCATAACCGCGCGTGGGTTCTTTCAACTTCAACTGAATCTCCACCAAAAACTGGAGCGCGTTGTACCACAACGCTTGAATCTCCACGGGTTTGCCCGACCGCGGCGTCACCCGTTTACCATCGACGCGCGCATCCATCCAGGTCAGCGCCCTCTCCGACGACGGCGCGACGATCAAACCGTCTCCGTCCATGTGGATGTCGTAGCCGGCCCCGTTTTGAAACGCGTCGACGATGTCCCGCAGGACCGGCAACCATGTGCGGACGGCCCCATCGTCATGGGTCGCTGTGTGGTACGCCTGGACCGCCCGAATAAACCACAGCGGCGCGTCCGCCGCGTTGTAGGAGAGAGAGTCGGTTCCTTCAGGGAAAAAGTTGGGCAATAACCCCTGACGGAGGTGGCGGGCAAACGTCTGGAGCACAGCAGGAGCCTCCGACCACCGTCCGGTCGCGAGGAAAAGCCCTGGAAACGAAACAAGCGCGTCGCGACTCCAATCGCCGAACCACGGGTATCCCGCCATCACGCTGGTCCCTTCCCCGCGGGACACCACGAATTGGTCGGCCGCCAAAGAAAGGGCCCCCCCCAACGCGCCCCGAACCAAAGATCTCCCCACGATCTTTTGACGTTGTTCCCGTTCTTCCTCACCCCATTTCTCAACGGAGGGGAGTGCGTCCTGAACAACAGAAAAAACCAGAGAAAGGGGAGTGTCCTTCACCAGCGGAAAACGAAAGACGGCGGGGCTAAAAACGTCCTCTTCGCTTTCCAAACCACGCGCTTTCTCTTCCCCATAAAACTGCTGATTGTACCACAGGGCGGAATCTTCCCTCTGAGCGCCGATCCCCCAAAGAGACAACCGCCCCCCGTCCGGAAGATCAATCGCCAAACCCGTCCCCGTCGAATGCACCCGACCGTCGAAGCGGCCGTCCTTTCGGCCCAAGGCGTGATGGTCTCGAAAAGACAATAAGGGCCGAACCTCCAGATCAATGGCCTTGTCCGAAAGAAGACGATAGGTCACAACGCCGGTGTCTTCCCCATATCGCAGAAAAAAAGTTTTCTCAATTTTGGTGTCGCCCCAGGCGTAGGTCCAGGTGGGAAAAGGATCCAGACGGAAAGAGTCCAGTCGATCGCCCCCCGGCGGGGAAGAGAGGCCGGGGTATTGTTGGCAAGAAAGGGGCCACCGCGTTCCTTCTTGGATCACAGACTCTTCGATCCGATTGATCAGTTGAAAACGGCCCAGGGGCGGACGGCGCGCCACCGTCAGAAACCCGTGGTATCGGCGGGTGGCGCACGCGGCCACAGGTCCCAGGGCGTAACTGCCTCGGCCGTTGGTTTCGAGCCATTCACGAGACGAGGCGGCGAGCGGGTCGCGACAGATCACGGAATTAAGAACGATCGGAAGATTTCGTGTGGAAGAAGGGGAACGGTCAGTCATGAACACCATCGTTCATCGGAAATCTTTCCCTCACCCGCCCGCCCCCCAGGGACGAGGAAAAATTCGTGTTTTCCTTTCCCTCTTCCAAGAAACGTCCACAACCAATCCCCCCTGCCCTTCGGGCCCGAGCCCTGTTCGACCCGTCGCGAACGTGTGCCCTGGGAACACACGACCCCCTTTGAAAAGAAAAAAAAATCCCGGTTGGCGGTCCTGGGTCCCCCCTTTGAAAAAGGGGGGTGCGGGGGGATTTGCCGTTCATCAAGAGGGACGCCCTCCACGTCGGGGTTCGTCCCTTCCTCTCCCTGCCCGTTTTTATGGGGGGGAAGGGTTTGGGGAAAAGAGAGCCGAAAAAGGCATTCGCCCTCAAGAGCCAAACGAGGAGGGTGATCAGTGACCACGCTATGGCCTAATCACTTTTAAAACAGTTTCGCCCATGTCCGCGGGGGAATCAATCAGTGTGACACCGGAGGATTCGAGCGCGGCGCGTTTTTCCGCGGCGGACCCATGGGAAATTCCCCCCCCCTCTCCGCCAGCGCCCACGATGGCGCCGGCGTGGCCCATGCGTTTACCGGGTGGCGCGGTGCGCCCCGCGATAAAGGCGAACAGGGGTTTGGACATCTTCTTCTTAAAAAACATCGCCGCGTCCTCTTCCGCCGATCCTCCGATCTCGCCGATCATCAGCACAGCATCGGTTCCGGGATCTTTTTCAAAGAGTTCTAAAACGTCAACGAACGTGGTTCCTGGGATGGGGTCGCCCCCGATGCCCACCACCGTCGATTGGCCAAGCCCCCGTTGGGACAACTGCCACACGGCTTCATACGTTAAGGTGCCGGAACGGGACACCACGCCGATCCGGCCAGGTTTATGAATGTACCCGGGCATGATGCCGATTTTACATCCCGGCCGAGAAGCGTCGCCGGGCGTAATGACACCGGGTCCGTTGGGACCCACGAGTCGTACCCCGGTCCCCCGAAGCGTCGCCATCACTCGCGCCATGTCCAACACCGGAATCCCCTCGGTGATACAGAAGATGAGACCGATGCCCGCGTCCGCGGCTTCCAAAATCGCGTCGGCGGCGAAAGGCGGCGGAACAAAAATAAGCGCCGCTGTGGCCTCCCCCGCTTTCACCGCTTCTTTGACGGTATTGAAAACCGGGATTCCGTCGACGTTGCTCCCCCCTTTTCCGGGAGTCACTCCGCCCACCACCTGGGTACCGTAATCGCGGCATCCTTTGGCATGAAACGAACCCGCCGCTCCCGTAATCCCTTGGACGATCACCTTGGTGTTCTGATCGATCAAGATGCTCATCGGGGTCCTCCCTGGGAAACCGTGGTCAGAGAAAGTTCGACCGATTTTCGCGCGGCATCGGCCAGATCGGACGCGAGGGTCATTTTCATGCCGGAGTCAGCCAAAATTTTCCGCCCTTCTTCTACTCGGTTGCCTTCCAGCCGCACCACGAGCGGCCTGTCCAAACCGGTGGTTTTGACCGCCTGCACAATGCCTTCGGCGATCACGTCGCATTTCATGATGCCGCCAAAAATGTTCACGAGGATCACCCGCACGTGGGGGTCCGACAAAATGATCCGAAAGGCTTCGGTGACCTGCTCCACCGTGGCGCCGCCGCCGACGTCCAAAAAGTTGGCGGGCTCGCCCCCCTGCAACTTGATGATGTCCATGGTGGCCATGGCTAGGCCCGCGCCGTTGACCATGCAACCAATGGTTCCGTCGAGCCGAATATAAGAAATCCCCACCTCGGCGGCCCGCCGTTCGGCGTTTGAAAGGTCCGAAATGTCCGCTTCTTTAAACAGGTCGGCATGGCGAAAGGCGGCATTGTCGTCGATGGTCATTTTCGCGTCCATCGCCAACAGGCGGGGGCATTCGCCCCCTTTTCCGGGCCGCACGCCGAGAGGGTTGACTTCGACCAGGCTCGCGTCGGAAGAGATAAACAGTTTCACCAGGTTTTGGAAAAATCGAACAGACTCTCCCAACAGTTCCCCCGCGAGTCCTGTGGCAAAGGCCAGGTCGCGGGCCTGAAAAGATTCCAGACCGCGATGGGGATCCACCTCCACGCGAAAAATTTTTTCTGGCGCGGTGGCGGCCAACAGTTCGATGTCCATCCCGCCCTCGGCGGAAACCATGAGAACAGGGTGTCCCGTTTTTCGATTGATCAGCACCGCCGCGTAAAGTTCCCGGTCCACCTTCACCGCAGGCTCAACGAGGATGGACCGAACCACAAGACCTTCCGGCCCGGTTTGGTGTGTCACCAGCTTTTTCCCAAGAAGGTTCTGAACAAATGCCTCCGCTTCTTTCACCTCTTCCACCCGTTTGACTCCGCCGGCTTTTCCCCGTCCCCCCGTGTGGACCTGGGCCTTTAATACCCAGGGGCCTCCGCCCCGAATGGGGCCTTCGCCCCGAATGGGGCCTTCGCCTGTCTTCATGAGGACGGAGGAAACCTCAGCCACCGACGAAATAACAGCGCCTTTCAATACAGGCAATCCAAACGTTTCCATCTGGCGCTTGGCTTGATATTCGTGAAGCTTCATAAATTCTTTCCTCCAGACACCTAAAGATGGTGTGATTCAACCATAATTAGGCGATCCCCGAAAGACCGTGTGCAAGACCTGTTTTTCTGGGTATAATGGATCCGCTCTCTCTGGAGGGGGAGCCCCCATGGAAAACGCCTCCGCTGTTGTCCGGGCCGCGCGCCTGTTTGAGTTTCATACTCGGTTCCTGTGGCCCCTCCATCGCTTGTGGGCCAAAGGAAAATTGTCCCGCCGTTGCCGCCGCTGTGCGTTGTCTGAACGGGCGACCCCGTTGGACAAAAATCAAATTTGTGCGGAGTGCTTGGCCCCACAAAAAGTCACGCCGCTTGCGCCGCCCAACGCCACGGAAACCGCCGCCCTCTCCAAAATTTTGGCTGACCACGAAGGGGGTGGGCAGGGCCGTTACGACGCGCTGATCCTTTTTAGCGGCGGAAAAGACAGCGTTTACATGGTGCGCCGCCTTCAAACCGATCATCCCAAATTGAGATTGTTGGCGTTCACCATCGACAACACGTTCATGAGCCCCATTGCCCGGGCCAATGTGTTGCGGCTCGTGGACCGTCTTGACCTATCGCACATCACGTTTCGCCCGGCCCGGGCCACCCTGAAAAAACTTTACCGATACGGGATCACCCACTTAAACGACGGGGGAGGATACGGCACCGTGGATTTCAGCGACGGCGAATTTATTTTGGATTCCGCTCGGGCCTTGGCGGCAGAAAAGGGAATTCCTCTCATTGTCTGCGGTTATTCCCGTTACCAAGTGCAAGACGGCCTTGGCCTTCACTCATTTGAGTCGCCGCCCGAACGTGAACGGGCCGATCGCACCCACGTGGCCGGCCTGGCCCTGTCCGACATATTCACTGATTCCGAACGGGGCCTGTGGTGGCGAGGGTCGCGCTGGCCAACGGAGAAAGTGGCGCGGCTTCTGTTTCCTCTCTATGCCTGGAATTTAGACGAATCCGCCATCGTGCGCCAAGTGGCGGACTGGGGCCTCCTTCACCCGCGGGAAAACAGCCCGCTTGTCACCAACCACCAATTGATTCCGCTCCTAGGCGTGGTGGACATCCATCGCATGGGCTACAGCGGATTCGAAAAAGAATTTTGCCGAATGATCCGGGAAGGAAAAGCCCCGCTCAAACGCTGGCGGGCCGTTTTTGAATTTTTGGAATACACCGCGCGCACAGGGATGTTCGTCAAACCCATCATTTTAAAAGCGCTCAGCGATCTGGATCTCACCCCCGACGAAGTGGGAGTTCGGTTTTCCTCGTAATGTTTTATCCACCGTGAAAGAGCGGAAGTAGAATCCGAGCAAGGCGCGGTTGACCAACAGCCAAATTTAAAATAGGGCCGGCCATTCGAGGGCTATTTAAGACCCATCGGAGAACGTTGCCCAGATGAAACCGTCGGCCATAGGAAACATTCAAGGTTCGGCGAAAGGTCTTGTTCAAGGCATCGTCATGGGGAAATTGTTGGTTCCACGCCTGAGCAAATAGGGGCCCGCTGCCCAATGCACGGCCGATGCCTTCTCCCATGAACGGGTCCCCGACCGCCGCGGCGTCCCCCACCCGAATCAGACCGTCGTCGTGCCGCAAACCTCCCGTAAAGGGAAGCGGCCCCACTCCCCGCCAGGGGGATGAGAGAGTTGCGTGCGCCATCCGCTGACGTAAACTGGCGGACTGCTCCTTTGTTTCATTGAACACCGTTCCCCATTCGAGGGAGTTTCCCCGTCGTCGTTTCAGGCCGCACAAGTTGGAGGTGCCGTCTTTGAAGGTCACAAGGCCCACATACCCATCGGGAAGAAAATGAAGAGACATGTCGCCGGGGGGTTGGTCGACGCCTGAGAACGTGGCGTTCCACCCGTACCAGGCCGGGCCCGCATACCCTTTTGACGTCGATTCTTGGCCGGAAAATCGACCGTCGGCCCAGATCACGTAATCGGCGGAAATAATGGGCGGGTCCGCGGGGGTCCATCCGGGCCCCTGGACAGAAACAGCGGCGGGCCCAGCCGGTTTCCCGGAGGCACCCCAACGCACGTTCCCCCCGCGTTCCTTCACGGCGTCTAAAAGGATTTGTTCCAACTCCGGCCGTGGGAGGGAAAGGCCCGGGACGGGGAAATGGACCGTTCGCTCTTTGCCATCGCCCACAGAGACCTTGGTGGAAGAAACAAGAACCCCCTGGTCACGCGCGCGATCACCGAGCCCAAGTGTATCGAGATGACGTACGGCCTCCGCGCCTAAAAAAGCGCCACAGACGCGGGGGCCCACACAGGGGCGGCGCTCCAATACGTTGACCTCCATCCCTTCGCCGAGCAGTGCCAGGGCCGCGCTGGCCCCGGCGGGGCCAGCCCCCACGACGAGGGCAGTGGTCACGCTTTTTCTCCGCTTAGACTAACTCGACACCATGGTTCCGATCGGGCTTTCAAGTAAGGGAGGCCCGCGTCGCGTGCCAATGATTCCAGTTCGGTGACACGAAAAGACCGACGAACAGAGAGCGGGCCGTCGTGCCGAACCACCGAGTCTCCCCAGACAAAAGACGCCGCCCCCACTGTCCAATAGGAGAAGAGTGTGCGAATCAGGTCGGAGATCACAAGCCCTTTGCGCGCACGGCGATTTAAAGAATGGAGAGCCTCGCCCCGCAACGGGAGAGGGATGTGGTGAAGAAAGAGAGAGGCAACAACATAGTCGAAGGTTAACTCTTTGGGCATGTCCCGCAAATCCCGTTCCAAAACGGTGATTTCCGGGTAAGGGCGGGCCGCTTGCTTAGCGAAAGCGGTGATCTCCGGCACGAGTTCCACCGCGGTGATTCGAAGCGAATGGCCGTTCTCCCGGGCCCACTTCACAAGGGCAATCGGGATATCGGCCCCGCCTGTCCCAACGTCTAAAATGTGCACGGGTTCCCCGGGATGCCACCGCCCACTCCATTCCATGAGCGGTCGCAAAACGGTGGCCACGCCCCCAAACCAGCGATTCATTTTTGCCAAGAAATACAACGCCCGCCGAGCATCGTTGGAATTGAAGGGACGGGTGTCCATCCATTCGTCTTCGTCAATGGGAACCGAAAGGTCGGGAAACAGGGTCAAGGGAACTCCAAAAACAGGGCGTGGGCTGAAAAACCGGCTCCGAACGAGGCCATAAAGGCCCGCTCTCCCGGCCGAGGGGGTCTCCGCGCCAACGATTCTTTTAAGGCGAAAAGAACCGTGGGGGACGATAAGTTCCCAAATTTCCGAAGCACCGCGTGGCTGGCCGCCAAATCGCCGGGATCCAACGCCAGGCCCCGCTCGAGAGCTTCCAAAACTTTTGCTCCCCCCGCGTGAAGCACCCAACGGCTGATGTCCGACCGACGCCACCCCGATTGATCCAATAGAACTTTTAAGAGCCGGGCGGTGGCCTGGGCCGCCCGTCCGGGAACTTCTTTGACAAGCACGTTGCGAAGACGACCGTTCTCGGTGCGAAATCGCAATCCGTCCCGCCATTCTGGGACAACCAGAGAAGAAAAATGAGTCAACGCAGGGCCCGACCCGGGTCCCGCTCTCAAAAGAGCGGCGGCGGAACCGTCGGCAAAGATCGCGTTAGAGATCACAAGGTCCGGCGCATCGTCGGAATACAGGGCAGCCGAACATATTTCCGTGCTGACCACCGCCGCGAGTTGGCCCGGATGACTGCGGCAAAAATTGTCCGCGGCCTGAAGGGCCGGGAGCGCCGCCCCACATCCCATGCCCACGAGGTCGGCGTATTGAACGTTAGACGGTAAGTGGGCGGCGGCCACCACTTGGGCGGCCAGGCCAGGGCACACATACCCCGTGCACGTGGTGACAGCCAGAAACCCCACCTCCGTGGACAACAGTTTTGCCTGTTTCAGCGCAGACCGCAAAGATCGAACAGAAAGTGTCACCGCTTCCCGTTCAAAGCGACGGTTAATCCGGTCGGGATCGGATTCCAACACTTCGTCAAGGGACGTGAGCGAAAAGTGCCGCGTCGCCACGGATTCGTGGGCAAACACGCGACGGTAAAGCGCCCGGGTCGCCGGACGAATTTCAAAACGGCTTAAAATAAACCGAAGCGCCTCAGGCTGAGAGACCCGAAGCCGAGGAACCGCTGAAGCAAGGGCAATCAGGCGTGTCATCTTAGGGGACGTTGCTTATTTAGTGTTATTAAGAGTTTTATTTAAAAAATCTTCCCATTCTTTGGCGTGGGGTACACCTCGACGCGCGGCCTGATAAACCAGGGTGGGCTTCATCCCAGTATCCCGACACAGATCTCTTCCGTTCTGGTTTAAGTGTTTAATCCACAGATAGCAAATCCCTTCCCGTGCCCGCACCACCTCACGATTCCTGCCACCCCCGGCCAATGATTCCAGGGAGACATGGATATGCCGACAAACACCCTCTGACAATTCACCCACCTTCCATTGTTTGAGAAGGTGCGTTTTTTTTTCTTCTCGGCGAGCCACGTCTTGAACCAAGTCACCAACAAAATCACTACCTCCCAAAATACGTTCGTCCCCTAAATAGTTTTCCCTCCCACGTTTCATTTTCAGAACCGCTTCCCAGCCCCCATAACTGCGCCGCAATCCCCCGCCCTCGTAACGATGAGCATTTTTATCTTTTAATCCCTCCACCACAAAGAGGCGGTAAGCACCCTTGGCTTTTGCTCCCATTTTAGAAAACCGAGATAGGACGTCGCCTACTTCCTGCCAGGGCCGCGCCAAGTTCCCCATCAACACGCTATGCCCTGTCCAGGGGTAGCGATCTAATTCTTCCACCGAACCGACAAGCCCCGCCCTCAACGGATTTAAGTGAATATACCGCACCAGTTCCAACAGATAGGGTTCTTCTTCACAGAGGACAGATTTGAATCGGTTTTGAAATAGGTGACCCACTCGTGCGTGCCGCCGATTAAAATTTCCAGCGTAACCCGTCATTAGACTGCGCATGCTTCGAGACAACGGGATTTGAGTGGAACGGACCAACAAGTGAAAATGGTTTGGCATCAGTGCCCAAGCCATCACTATTAAATGTTTCTTCCCACAGAGAACATCCAGCCGATCAAGAAAATCCGTCCTATCCAGATCATCCACAAACAAATTTGTGCGAGCGATTCCCCGCCCCATCACGTGATGCAGTGCACCCGGCATATCCAATCGAGCTTGACGTGGCATGCGCACACCCTACCTTAATAACACTAAATAAGCAACGTCCCCTAAAATAATTATTGAACAACAACATTTTGTTTTTCGGTTCCGTGGGGAGTGACTATGTAAAAAACGTAAATCCCGGGAGCCACCATTTCCCCCGCGTCGTTTCGACCGTCCCACTCCACAGGCCATAGTCCAATTCCACGCTCCTCATCGAAAAGGGTCGCGAGGGTGACGCCCCGGCGGTCGATGACCCACACCTTGATTCGCCCGGCGGCGGACAAGGAACATTCCACCCGGATGGGCTCACCCCCGCGGCGGAGCACCGTCGTCAGCGGTTGAGTGCCAGCCTCCTCGATTCCGAGGATAACAGTATTTTCGGCGCGCTCGCTTTCCCGTCCAAATCGGTTGCGAAAAATAACCCCAACGGTGCGCGTGCCGGTCCCCGGAAGAAGCGGCAATCGGAGCGATGGCTGAAACGGCAACCACCGATTCATCAACGAGGGGTCGCCGTTGCCGTCCAACCGCATTTCCACCGGGTCCCCCTCCACCGAAAAATCAACGGTGCGCTCTACGGGAGACAGCCCCCGCTCCCGGAACTGGATCTGCGGGTTGTCCAATGGATGAAAGCCATAAATGACCAAAGCCCAAAAGGTTCCCGTGCTTCCCAGTTCTCCGAGCACCAGATCGTCAAATCCGTCACCGTTCACATCCCCCAAATCGGCCGCTCGTGCGGCCCCCAAAATATTCCGGAAGACCAAGGATGTGGTCAAGGTCGGGGTAGGAAATGCTTGGATGTCATTTGATAGGTTGAGCGTTGTGCTGGAGACGGTCACGCGACCAACGTCGTTGCGACCATCCCCATCAAAATCGCCTAACAATGGATTTAAAACCTCGTTCAGAAGAAGGGAACGGAAGCTTTCGACCACGGGTTGATAGTTGGGAGATGTCTCCTGAAGTGCGATGTCCGGGAAATCCGATCGAAAGCCGGACCCGGGAATCAAAACATCGATACGCCCTAAGTTATTGTCAGGATCTAGGTAAGCCCGATTCGCATACATCTCGTCCTGACCATCCCCGTCTAAATCTCCCGCACCGGAGAAGAGGGTATCGCTGTTGTCATGCCAAAGAGTCACGTTCGGCGCTCTAAAATTAACGGTGGGTGAAAAATCCCAGAGAGGAGGAAGCGCCGTGCTTCCGAAAATAACATAGGCGCCCGGATCGCGATCCCCGCCCCGAATGGAAAGAACGATATCACAAATAGGATCGTTGTTGAATTTGCCCGTTGAGACGAATTGCCCCAGATAGCCTCCCGCGGGGCCTTGAAACTGTAACACCCCATTTTCCGTCGATGGATTGAACAGCCCTGTTCGTCGGGAACCAGTGCCGGGAATGACGAAAACCTTTCCCGCGGCGTTTTGATCAATGATCGATCCGATCAATAGATCGATCTTCCCATCTCCCGTCACATCACCCATCGCCACCCCCAGAAGGCTCGGGCCTGGGGTTGGATATTCAATCACCCAGTCCGCGTCTGTCTCCAGGCTGGACGAACTCGGAAAGGGCTCGCTTCCATAGTAAACCAAAATCTTTTGGTCACCGTTAAGGGAACTGGAATAGTTATAAGAGACAATTAAATCGTCGTATCCATCACCGTCGATATCGGCGCTGTAAACAATCGGAGTAAAACGACCCCTAAAAGAAAGGGTCGTAATGGCTTTGGTTCCAATATCCCCACTGTTCAAGTTCGGCCCACCTGGAATGATGAAAGCGTTCCAGGTGTCTGTAACGTCAAATCGTGCCGCCACAATGTCCATGTATCCGTCGCCGTTATAATCTCCCTTTGCGTAAATCTGAAAGTCGTCCCTCACATAATCACTGAAAAAGGCTGGCATCTCAAAAATGACATTGGCGGCGTTACTGGGTATCTCCGCCCCGTGGGCGCAGAATATACCCGTCATTGGAATTGCCAACAGAGAGAAAAAGGTTTTATTTTTAATCCTGAACCCCAAGTTCCCCCCCCATTTTTTCTTTTTTTCACCAACCCCGACATATACTTATACCCCCAAATCAGCCCAGTTTCAAGATAAAAAATAGGCGAGACCTCAGTGTCAGGTCCCTTGGATTCAGGGGACGTTGCTTATTTAGCCCGGAATCCCCAGTTGGGCGTGAGGACCGATACGGAAAAGGCGGGCTTTTTTACGAACAAAAAAGTGAAGGTCGTAGCAGGGACTACGAACGAACTTTTTTGTGAAGTAAAAAGCCCGGATTTTCCGTCGCATCCGGCGATCCAACTGAAAATTCCGGGCTAAATAAGAAACTTCCCCTCAAATGATCGAC
This sequence comes from Elusimicrobiota bacterium, assembly GCA_016714745.1. Classification (GTDB taxonomy): domain Bacteria; phylum Elusimicrobiota; class Elusimicrobia; order FEN-1173; family FEN-1173; genus JADKHR01. The sequence goes on from JADKCG010000006.1 coordinate 82,436, forward strand.
ACGGGCAGGATGCCCGTGCTACAAAGACAAAAGGCCCCTCCCCGGCGGGGGAAGGACCTTTCGTTGGGGTAAACCCCACCAAATGGTGGAGGTGGCGGGAATCGAACCCGCGTCCGGGAGTGCGTTGACTCGGTCACTACAGGCTTAGCCTAGGCTTGGTCTCGCGCCCGGGGTGTCCCTAGACAGAACCACCCAGGCGCCAGCTCCGTTGTTTTCTCGTCGGTCCCGACGAAACGCGCGGGATGCGACCAGCCGGCTAATGGCGCTCGTTCCCGGTAGCCGGCGTTCTGGGACGAGCGTCACGGCTGTTTAGGCCGCGAGAGCCAACTCAGTGTTGGCGTTTAACGGTTTGCCCGTTTTTTAACGAAGCGCGGACGACTTCGGCCTGCGACCTGAATCTCCAACACCCTCGTCGAACCCTGTTCACCCCCAAAGAAAGGGGACGTTGCTTATTTAGTGCTATTAGGAATTTTTAGCACTAAAACTTTTTAATCTTCGCCAGCCGGTTCGCTGGGACGTTCGGTCTGATATACCAGATCCGGTTTCATGTGAATATCCCGACAACACCTATTTTTTATCCAGCCGCTTAAACAAACTCCAGGTCCATATCATCACGAACCAATGACTTGGAGAGGTCCTCCGCCCCTTCCCGTGAGGCAGTGTGCCCGACCAATCCAATTGGGCCAGCCGAAGCGTGCGCACAGCCAACCTAATAACACTAAATAAGCAACGTCCCCTATTTCTAGTTAGAGTTTTCTATGGTGTAGGTGAGGGCGTGGCGGACTCTTCGGCGGTCTTCGCCTTGGCGGAAATTTAGCCCGGTGACAATGAGCCCTGGTTGCCGTCGCTTCGGGCGACAACCACGGGGACGCGCCGGAATTCGAAACGCCCGGCGATCGCGAAATCCAAAAATACGGTTTCGCCGGGTTCCCAGGGTTCGAGGGTTTCGATACGGAGACCGGAAAAACTGATGTCCCGTATGATGACCCGACCGACTTTTTCCCCTTCCACTTCTCGGTAGATGTCTCCACCGACAAAAAAACTCACCCTGCTATGGGCACGTTGATCGGATATCATTTGGACCGCCTTTTCGCTCGAAAAAAGTCCTGAAGCAGGCGACGACTGTCGATCCCCAGGACTCCCCCTCCCACTTCCGCGCGGTGGTTCAAGACAGGATGCCGCAACAAATCAACGACCGACCCAGCGGCACCCGCTTTATGGTCCCATACACCGAAGACCACGCGCTTGATGCGGGCCAAAACAATTGCCCCCGCACAAAGCACACACGGTTCCATCGTAGTATATAACGTCGTATCAATCAACCGCTCTTGCTTCAATCGGCGCGCGGCTTTGCGGATCGCCAAGATTTCTGCGTGGGCCGTGGGATCCACTCTTTCGCGAATGCGGTTCCTCCCACGGGCAATGACTTTCCCCCCCAAGACAATCACGGCGCCCACGGGGACTTCGTCGGCACTGGCCGCGCGGCGGGCTTCCGCCATGGCCATTCCCATAAAACGATGGTCGAGGTCGCTGGGGGAAAGAGATTTCAACGAAGGGCGCGCACCCGCTCGACCAACGGCGGGTGGGTATGGTGCAAGAACACGTAAAAGGGGTGGGGGGTGAGGTTGGCTAAACTGTCGGCGGAAAGTTTGCGAAGTCCCGTCGATAACGCGCGGCCGGTTCCGAGCGTTTCGGCGGCGTAACGGTCGGCCTCGAACTCGTTGCGGCGCGACAGGGCGTGAAGCGGAAGCGACAAAAGAAAACTTACCGGACTAAAAAGAATCCCGAACACGGCAAACCCCGCATAGATGGATGAGGACACCTGAAAAGCGTCGAAAAGATCTGACCACTTCAGAGCCCAAGACAAGAGGAAAAGCGTCGCACCGGTTTGGGCGGCGCTCAAGATAAAGCCTTTCCAGACATGGCCTTTTTTGTGATGGCCGATTTCGTGGGCTAAAACGCCCACCAACTCTTCCACTGATTGTTTCGTTACCAAGGTGTCGAACAGGGCGATCCGTTTATTTTTGCCGAACCCCGTAAAAAAGGCATTTCCCTTGGAAGATCGTTTTGAGCCGTCCATAACAAAAAGGTTCGTCAGGGGAAACCCCACCCGGCGGGCATAATCAAAAATGGCGCGACGAAGTTCGCCTTCGGGCAGAGGGGTGAATTTGTTGAAAAGCGGAAGAATCCACGTCGGCGCTACGAACTGAAGCACGAGAGTGAAGGCCGTCACCGCCCCCCAGGCCCAAAGCCAAGCAGAGGTTCCCCACCGTCCGAAGAACCACAGCAAAAGGGCCAACAGCGGACCCCCGATCACCGCCGTCAACAAAAGGCCTTTAACGCGATCCAGGACGAACGTCCGGGGTGTCGTCTTATTAAAGCCGAAACGCGCCTCGAGCACGAACGTGGCATAGAGGGAGAAAGGCAGACTGAACAGTTCGTTCAGGACAAAGAGAATTCCCAGATACATCACCCCGGTCAGGATCACGGAAAGGCCCCAGGCTCCAACGAGGTGATCGACGAACCCAAACCCTCCCAAAAACCAGAAGGCCAGCAGGCCCGCGAGTTTCACAGAAGAATCGACAAACCCAAACCGTGTTTTGGCCCGGGTGTAGTTTTGGGCGCGGGCATACTTTTCCCCATCGTAGACATCTTCGAAACCGGCCGGGGGAACTTTCTTCAAGGCGCTTAAATTCAATAGATCGGCGGTCCATTCCACCCACTGAACAAGAATGAGCATTCCCGCGATGAAAAGACCCAGGGGGGTTAACATGATTTCTCCTTTTTGGTCGCGCCCGCCACTCGCTTAATGAGCCCGCCAAATGAACGGGCCACGGGGGCGATCGCCCGAGCGGTGAGCGCGCGGGCGTCTTCGATTAAAACGTAAGCGGTGGGCATCAGGAACAAGGTCATGGGCATGGCGATCATCAGCCCCCAGGCCAGAGCCAGAGCCATGGGGGAAACGAAGGGTTCGTACCCGTTCATGCCGAATTTGTCCTGCAAGAATTTTCCATAGGCCGTGGGCAACAGACCCAGAAGCGTCGTTACCGAACTCGCGAAAATGGGGCGCAACCGGACCACCGCGCCTTCCACGGCGGCCTCTTTCACGCCGAGCCCCTCTTCCCGGCGCTGATTGATGAAATTGACCAGCACGATGCCGTTGTTGACCACCACGCCGGTCATGGCGACGACGCCCAGAAGCGCCATAAAACTTACGGGCTGATTGTGCAGGAGCAGGGCCCACACGACCCCCAACATGCCGATCGGAATCGACAATAAGATCATGAACGGCTGAACATAGGATTTAAAGATCGCGGCGAGGATCACGAAATCCAAAAAGATCGCCACCCCGAACGCTTTATACAGCGAGCGGAGCGATTTGTTGGTTTCCTCTTCTTCTCCGCCATAGACCAATTCGTACCCGGGGAATTCATCGGAAAGGGTCTTAAACTTGTTTTTTAAGCGCAGGTTGATTTCCCGGGACGTCGCCACCGCCGTGTCCACGTCCGCGGACACCGTAACGGCCGGACGGAAGTTGTAGCGTTCAAGGGAAGGAGGGCCGCGACTCTTCTCCACCCGAGCCACAGCGCCCAGCCTCACGGGACGCCCCTGGGGATTGAGCACCTCCAGAGACATCAGTTCCTGGGCTTGGGTCCGTTGGTCCGACTGCAGGCGCACGCGGATTTTGATTTCGTCTTGTTCGTTCTCGCGGCGGATGACGCTGGCCTCGCCGCCGTCCACCGCGTACAAAATATTCTGCGCCACACCGGCCACCGTCAATCCGGCGAAAGCCGCCTCCCGCGGATTGAGGACCACGCGCATCTGAACCTTGCCTCCTTCCCGAGAATCCCGCAAATCCCGAACCCCCGGCCAGGAGGACAGCTCGTTTTTCATGTCGTCAACGATGCGGCCGATCACCGCCGGGTCCCGACCGCGGACCAAGACCTGCACGGCTTTCCCCACCGGGGGCCCCGTGCGAAGCTCTTCAAAAACCACCCGGCCGCCGCCCGGAATATTTTTCAGCTTCTCCCGCAAATCCGCAATGAGGGTTTTGGTTTTTCGTTTACGTTTTTCTTCGGGGGTCAAAAACACCCGCGCTTGGGCGTAGGCGGTTCCGGCCCGCATCTCTTCCTCAAACCCTTTCATTCCCACGTTGGAGGTCACGGCCTCCAAGTCTTCCGGGGAGATTTCCAACACCGCTCGCTCCACAAAGGCCATGGCCCGCTCCGTTTCTTTCAGGTGAGTCCCTTCCGGCATGTCGAGCTGAATGAAGAACTGATCGACCAATCCCGCGGGAAAAAGCACAAATTTAAGCCGATGGCGTGCGATCAGGACCGTCCCTAAAATGACGGCGAACGTCAAGAGAACAAATTTGAACCGATGGTGGACCCCCCAGGACACCGCCGAGCGAAATCCGTTTCGAACATAGCGGAACCACCCCCGGGCCTCGGATTCTTGGGTGATCGGCCTGCCGAACGGGATCAGTTCCGCCACGTGGCCGGGCAAAATGAAAAAAGCTTCAAAGGCGCTCGCCAAAAAGGCCAGCACCACGATGATCGGGATCATCAACAAGAACTTGCCCATGATCCCCGTCACCAACGCGAACGGTAAAAACGCCGCCGACGTGGATGCCACCGACGCCAACACCGGCACCACCACTTCCCGAGTTCCATCCAGGGCGGCTTGGAGCGGGGTTTTGCCCATTTCCAGATGGCGGTAAATATTTTCGGCCACCACCACCGAATCGTCGTCCAGCATCCCCAACACGATGATGAACGCCAACAGCGACATCAAGTTGATGGTGAACCCCAGGGGAACCGCCAGGGCGAACGCCGCCGCAAAAGAAAGCGGAACGCCCAGGGCCGCCACCAGCGCCAACCGCCAATCCAAAAACAGGAAAAGCGCGGCTAAAATCAAAATACCGCCCTGCACCAAATTGTTGGTCATCACCGACAGTCGTCGTTTGATGAAGAAAGACCAATCGTCGGAAGCCACCAACGTCAGCCCCTGGTCCTTGGCGCGAGCGGTGAACTTGGCTTGAACGGCCCGCACGGCGCTCGCCAACCGGATCGTGTCGCCCGAACTGAGTTTTCGAACGTTCAGATCGATGCTGGGAAGGCCGTTGGCCCGGTAGAGGAACCGGGGGTCTTCGAACCGTTCCGCCACCCGGGCCACGTCTTTGACACGAAGGAATTGCCGGGCGTCGTTGCCGCGAAGGATAAAGTCCCCCACCTGGCCGGCCGACAAGACCGAACCGGTAACCCGCACCCAAAATTCCTGCGTGCCCACCTCCACCGTTACGGCGGAAACATCGGTGTTGCGGGCGCGCACCGCGGCGGCCACTTCCGGACAAGGTCAACTGATGCTGATTCAAAAGGCGGCGGTCGGCCTCGATCCAAATCTCCCGCTTTTTGTATCCGCTCTTCTCCACCCGAGACACCCCGGGCAGGTCTTCCACCACGTCCGCCAGTTCATCGGAGAAATGACGGCGAACCTCTTCCTCCCCCCCCGCCACCGACAGCGTAATCAAGGGACGATCGCTGGTTATTTCTTGAACCACGGGCCGGTCCACCTCCGCCGGGAAATCCGTGACGCGGTTGACCGCCTGTTCGATGTCGTTGATCGCCCGGTCGATTTGCCGTTTCGACAAATCTTCGTCCATCCGAACCGTGATGACGGAGCGATTTTCCAGGGAAGAGGAAAACACTTTGTCGATCCCCGCCACCGGCCGAAGCTGTTCCTCAATTTTGGTCGTGACCAACCGCTCCACTTCCTCCGGCGAGGCCCGGGATAAAGGGTGGTGATGACCACAATGTCAAAATCGATTTCCGGAACGCCTCCCGCCTCACATGAAAAAACTGATACCCCCCCACCACCAAAAGGAAGAGGGTGATGAGGTTTGTGACCACCGGCCGACGGAGAAAAAAATCAATCACGGGTCGTTCCCCAGGCGCGCGCGAGGCCCCCCGTGGCCCGGGCCAGTTCGACTTGGGTCATGAGTTCGTCGGCTTCGGCCAGCAGGGCGAGGGTTTGGGCCCGTTGCAAATCTTTTTGAAAGCGCACCAACAGGTCCGTGCTCGATCGTCCCCGACGAAAGTTGGCCCTTTCGGCCTCCAGTTTTTTCCGTTCGATGGCCACGATCCGGCGGCGCACCGACACCCGTTCCAGGGCGAGGCGCCGGGCCTCCATCTGGTCCCGAATATCGCGCAGAGCCGCCTCCGTGACCCGAGCCAGTTCTTGCCGAGCGTCTTCCAAGGTCAGCGCTCCGCTCTTTCGCTCCAACTTTTCTTTTCGCCCGGCGAAGGGAACACGGAAAGCCAGTCCGGCGCTCACGACGGGATTGTCCCATTGGCTCAAATCCTTCCAGGCGGGACTGTAGCCCGTGTCCAACCCCGCCATCCCATAAGACCCCAAAAAAGAAAGTTCCGGCAACGTATCCAGGATCCCCACCCGTTCGTTCCATTGGGCCGCTTCCAGCCTCGCCCGAGCCGCTTCAAGATCGGGGCGGGAGTTTAGCCCCAGTGCCACGGCGTCGGGTTCGGACGTGGGCAAAACCAAATCCAAGGTCGGCGTGGACACCGCCACCTCCCCGGCGGAGGATTCCCCCTGGCGGTGGAGGACCGCCAAAAGGCTCAACCGCGCCCGCTCCAAAAGCGACGTCGAAAGTAAAACCTCGGCTTCGTCCACTTCCAAAGAGGCTTCGGCCTGGGCCAGATCCGAGGAGTCGGCCAAACCGTAACGGGTGCGGTCTTGATAGACGTCCAGCAGTTTTTTCGATGAAGCCCGTGAGTCCAAGGCCACGTTCAAATTTTCATGGGCGAAATAATATGTCACGTAGGCCTTGCCCGCGGCCAACACCGTGTTTTCGACCGCCGTGGCGGCCTGGGACTCGGCGGCCCGGGTGGCCGCGCGATAGAGACCACGTCGGGCCTTGTCGGGGCGACCCCAGAAATACCGGAGGAGGGGTTGATCAACGCTGAGGGTCAGCCGCGAATCCACCGTGGGGTCCAGGGGGCGAAAAGCCGACGGGCTGGAAAGACGGTTGTTCGTCCAGGCCAGGCGGGCCGTGGTTCCGAGCAAAGTCCGCTGGGTGATGCCAAGGTCGAAAACGCTCTCCCGGCTTTCCTCCCCTTGGACGACAGGAGCGGCCCGAGGCGATTCGTCTTTTTTCCAATTCATGAGACCGAAAAAATCCGGGTCGGTCTCCGCCAGGAGAAGCGGCTCTTGAAGACCGGCTTGCCGGGCGGCGATCAGGGCCCGGGCGACCTCCGGCGATTTTTCCACCGCTTCCCGCACGGCGTCGGAGAGAGAAAGGAACGGCTGGGCCCCACACAAAGGGGCGAGACATAGAATCGCCCATCCGGAAACCGCGACCGAGATTCGACTGCCCCGGAGCCGCCGTCGACAGGCGGCCCGGCGGGATTTTCCCGGTCTCATAGACGAATCGGCTGGGTCCACTGAATTTTTCGGGGTCATCCCAATGTCGAGGGGACCTCTCGAACTTCTCCCAATTCTACGAGAGCTTCTTTTAAGTCTCTGTCGTGCCGATGGCTTTGCAAGCGGGCCAACAAACTGTAGGCCGCTGGCACGACGAAAAGAGTGAGCAGGGTCGAGACCGCAACGCCGCCGATCACCACCACCGCCATGGGGCGGATGGTTTCGGCCCCGGCGCCGAAACTGAACGCCGCGGGGAGCGCCCCCGCGATGGTGGAGACCGACGTCATCACCACAGGACGGAGCCGAACGGGGCAGGCTTCCAACAGGGCCTCCCGAACGTTGCGGCCCAGTTTTCGCCGTTCGTTGGTAAATTCCACGAGCAGAATCGAATTCTTTTTGACCAGCCCCATCAAAAGCAGTAAGCCGATCATGCTGTAGATATTCAGCGTGATGCCCGTTAACCGAAGCGCCAGAAGCGCCCCGGTGATGCTGAAGGGCAGGGCCAGGAGGACCGTGAACGGATGGATGAAACTGTTGAACTGGGCCCCGAGCACCATGTAGGCCACGAAAAGGCCCAAAACGAGAGCAAAGGTGAGGGAGGAGAACGATTCCTTAAAAGTCTGGGCGCTCCCGGACAGGACCAGGCGGTTTCCTTCGGGCAAACCCGCGCCGGCTTTATCCAAGAAACTCAAAACTTCTCCCTGGGAATGGCCGGGAGCGATGTTGGCGAAAATCCCGATGGCCCGTTCCCGGTTCTTCCGCGTAATGGTGAGAAGCGTGGGTTTTTCCCGAACGGCCACCACCTCGGAGAGCCGCACCAGTTCCCCCCTATTGTTTCGAACATAGACGCGTTCGATGTCGGCCGACGTTTCTCGATCGCCGGTGGCCAGGCGGACCCGAATGTCGTAGCGTTTCCCTCCCCGGGTAAACTTGCCTGCGCGAACGCCGCCGATCATCGCGTTAATGGTATCGGCGATGGCGCCCACGGTGACGCCCCGCTCGTTGGCCTTTTCCCGGTCCGGCGTGACGCGAACCTCGGGCATGCCGAGTCGGTAGTCCGTGTCCACATCCACGACCAAGCCGGACCCTTCCATTTTCTTCATGAGGTCGGCGCTGACGGCGGCCAGGGTATCCCAATCCCGGCCGCGCACGGTCAATTCCACGGGGTAACCCCGCTGGGCCGTGAACCCTTGTTGGGAGAGGTCCTGCACGCCCACTTTCATGACCCCCGGAATCCCATTCAACTTTTTTCGCAAGAGATTGATTAAATCCGACTGGGTGGCGGGTTTTTTGAAGGGGTCGGCCACGGGGCGAGAGCCCCGAGGTTTCATCGAGACGAACATCATCCCGGAATTGACGTCGCCGCCGCCGAACCCGCCGATGGCGGCGAACGTCCGCAAAACTTCGGGCCGTTCCGTGACGATGGCCTCCGCCTTCTTCATCACGTCATCGGTAAACCCAATGGAGGACCCCAGGGGTGCTTGGAGCCTGACCAGAAACCGGCTTTGGTCTTGGGACGGGACAAATTCTTTTTTAACCCCTTTGGCGAGAAAAAGGGACCCTACAAAGATCGCCAGGGCCAGACCAAGGACCGCCCACCGGGCGTTTAAACAACGGACCAACGAACGGCGGTAGAGGTGGGAGAGCCCCGTCATCAACCGGTCCATGGCCCGGCCCAGCGCGGTGGTATGCCCGACCTCCAAAAACTGGGAACAGCGCATGGGCGCCAGGGTGAGGGCCTCCAGAAGCGAAAGCGTCACGGCCACCGACAACGTCACGCCGAACGAAAAAAGGAATTTCCCGATGATCCCTTTCATAAAGATCACCGGGACAAAAATGGCCAAGATCGCCACCGTGGCCGCCATGGCGGCGAAAGATATTTCCCGCGCACCCACCAAAGCGGCACGGACACGGCTCTGGCCCGCTTCTCTGTAACGGACAATATTTTCCAACACCATGATGGCATCGTCCACCACGATACCGACACAAAGGGAAAGCCCCAGGAGCGTGAAGGTGTTTAGGGTGAAGCCGAAAAAATAAAGGAACGTGAAGGCCCCCACGATGGACGTGGGAATGGCCAAGATCACGTTCAAGGCCGAACTGAATGAACCCAAAAAAAGCCAGCAGACGAGGGAGGTCAAGATCGCGGCCAACACCAGGGTCGTGACGAGCTCATGGACGGAATCGCGAATAAAACGAGTCGTGTCGAAGTTCAAGTCGATGGCCAACCCCATCGGAAGATCCTTACGCACCTCCGCCATGCGGCGAAGCACCTCGTCGGCGACGGCCACGGCGTTGGCCCCGCGCTGTTTGCGGATCCCCAACCCGACCGCCGAAACCCCGTTGGAGCGGGAAATCCGACGAAGATCCGCCAACCCATCCTCCACCTCCGCCACGTCGCCGATCCGGATGGTTTTGTAGATGGGCGACCCACTCCGGGCGGGAAGGATGATCCGGCGAAAATCTTCAACGGTGGCGGCCTCGCCCATCACCCGCACGTTCAATTCCTGGCGAGGCGCCTCGATCCGGCCCGCCGGGACTTCGGCGTGCTGAGCGGTGATGGCGCGAAGAACGTCTTCGGCCGCTAATTCTCTCTGCCGCAATTTTTCCGTGTCCAACCAAACTCGCAGGTTCGGGTCGATGTAACCGCCCAGGGAAACTTCGGCAACGCCGGGCACGGTGGTGAATCGATCTTTTAAGTTGTCCCGAACATATTCCATTAAAAATCGTCGGTCCCGCGTTCCGCTGACCGCCAACCACATAATCGGTTGATCTTCGGGATTGGATTTAGAAACGACGGCAGGGTCCACTTCGTTGGGAAGGAGGCGCTGGGCCTGCGCCAACTTGGTTTGCACTTCCTGGAGCGCCACGTCGATGTCTTTGGACAGATCGAATTCCAACGTGACGCTCGAACGGCCTTGCCGGGAGGTGGACGACACTTCCCGGATCCCTTGAACGCTCATCACCGCGTCCTCGACCACGTCCGTCACTTCGGTTTCCATCACTTCGGGGGCGGCGCCCTCCCAATCGATGGAAACCGTGAGTACCGGGAAATCCACGTCCGGCAATTGGCTGACTCCCATTTTCTGATAGCTCAATGCGCCGAAAACAATCAGGCCGATCATAAACATCCAAGCGAAAACGGGGTTTTTGATGGAAAGGTCTGAGAGGGTCAAGGGAGAACCTCGGGGATAGATCCGGCGGCCAGTTCCAGTCGGATCGACACATTTTTAGCGGCGAGCCGGACGGTATCGAGAGCCAACTGGGTGTCTTGCCAGGTGTTTAAGGCGGCCAGGACGTCCAGGTTATTCACAAGGCCCAATCGGTATTCGTTCCGCTGGACAGTGTAATTTCGTTCGGCCAAATCCGCGGACCGTTTCAATTTTTCCATTTGAGAAAGCAGGCTTAAGAGATTCCGGTGCCGTTCCCGCACTTCCCCCTCGGCGTCGCGTCGAACCTGGGACAACTGGAGCGCCGCGGTCCGCTCATCCGACTCCGCCAACCGAACAAGGCTTTGGGTTTGACCCCCGGTGTAGAAGGGGGCGTTCAAAGAAAAGAGCGCGTCCCAGTCGATGGGTTCATTGGCCCCCACCCGTTTCACGTAATAGTTGCCCGTCAGGTCCAACGTGGGCAAATAGATTCGTCGCGCAGACTTGACGAACTGTGCTCGGGAAAGACGGCGGGACTCCGCTGACCGCACATCCGGCCGCTGGGCCACGCGCTCCAGATAACGGTCGATGGACGCCGGGGCAACGGCATCGGGTTGGTCATCCATAATTGCGGTCACTTGGGCTCTTAAAAGCGTGTTTAAGACCGCCAAGGCGGCCTCGCGAAACCCCCGGGCCGATTCCCATCGAGATTCCAAATTGGCCGCCTGGGACTCGGTGGAAAGGATTTCGCTTTCCCGAGACCGTCCGATGGCCAACCGTTTTTTTAACTCTTGAACCCGATCGGTGGACAAGCGAATAAGGTTTTGAAGGCTTTCCATTTCCTGGTCCCGGTCGGCGATCGTAAAAAAAAGGCCCGCCACGTCCTCGTAAAGCAAGATTTTGGATCGAGACACGGTTTCTTGACGAGCGGCGATCTCTTCCTTCTGGCCTTTCATGGCGGCAAATTCGCGAAACCCCGCGAAAATGGTCTGTTTCCCATAAAAGGAAGCTTCGACCTGATCCCCGCGAACCAACGTACCGTTGGCGCTCGAAGGGGAGCCCGCGGTGTCCTGAAATTTCTCCGTGGCGCGGAACCCCACGGACGGAAGAATCCCCGACCGAAGCTGGGCATATTGCGCCTCCCCCCGGCGCACGTCTTCCTCCGACAACCCCACCGACTCGCTCCGCTCCAGCGCCAGACGGTAACAGGCGTCCAACGTCAGGGGCCCAGTGGCAACCTGAACATTTTCCGCTCGAACAAAAGAGGAAAAAAGTAAAGAAATGAAGAAAACGTTTTTCTGCATGTGCCTCAGTGAACCTAAAAATTTCAGATGACCAAGCCTTTCCGCCTGGGAGGGTTGGGAAATTCTGTTCCGGACCCTAGCGACGGTAGCCCTGTGCCAACCGGAGAATCCCGGTTAAATCGAAGGAGAACGTGCTAGGGACCATTATCTCAAATTCATTAAGGGACGGGGAGATTGGATTTGGAAACTTGGCCCATGAACAAATAGTTACTTCTTTTCAGTGGATTTGACCCGTTCTTGGAGGACGCTGAGCGGTTTTTCCCAGAGGAGTTCGCCGCCTTTGTCTTCGATGCGGACATTTTGGACCAAGAGGCCGTCGGGGTCAAATTTTTTGGTGACATCGACCGCCACTTCGGCGACGGCGGCTTCCAAAACGTCGAGGGAAGACGGCGTGAGTTCGTCGTCTTCGGGGCGTTCGAGGGCCAGAATAAGGATCCCTTCCTCGACGCGGCCCCGCACTTGGGTGATGCGCAAGAAGACACTGACCAGGGGGTTGCCGGTGAGTTGACGGTGAAGGCGGGAAGAAACGAGCCGGGCGATAAACTCTGGCATGGTGATGTCGGTGAGTGGTTCCGGGGATTGAGCGGGGTCTTCCGCACCGTCGGTTTCGATCACCAGACGGTCCTCGAAATCGCTTCGGGAATAACGCATGTAAATGAGCCCCTTAATGTCGGGGATATATCGCAAAAGGGTGATGGCGGAGCCCAGCCGGGCATCTTTCACTTTCATCACCAAGAAATCCACCTTGGCATCAGTGGAAAGGGCGGCACGGGTACCGGAGAGCATGACGCCCTCCAATGTTTCCAGAGCCTCTTTTTGGAAATCCAAATTCAGGCCGATCAGACCTTCCAGGGCGCACGAGAGGTACAGCGTCTTTCCCACAAGACGGGCATCCACGTCGAGCTTTTGCTCTTTTTTGCACAAGTCGCGCACGGCTTCCGGCAAACGGTCTGCCGGAAAAGAAACAGGGCCGCAGGCGCTAAGCGCCGGGAGAGTTAAAAGAAGGAGGCGGAGTGTCTGGAGTGACCGTTTCAATGGGCGCTTGATCTCGGGCTTTGCCATATTCCTTGAAGATGGCGTGAATGTCATCATATTCTAACTCGTTGCGTTTCAAAAGTTCTTGGGCGAAACGATCCACGATCGTCCATTCCGCCCGGAGTAATTCCTCAACGTCTTTGGCGCATCCGCCCAAGATTTCATAAGTCTCTTGGTTTAATTTCTCTTTGATGGAGTCCGAAAGCTGTGATTCGGGAATTACGCTGTAGTCCCCCACAAATCCGTTGCGCCCCATCCCCAACCGCCAGACCATCGTGTGCGCAAGCCCCATGGCATGGGCAAAATCAGAAGACACCCCGTTGGTGGTCACGCCGAATTTCACTTTTTCCCCCATGAACCCGCCCAAAGACACTTTGATATCGGCAAGCATACGATCGCGGTTGGACGTGTGCTGTTCTTCCCGGGGGCTGTGATAGACAACGCCCAGGGCGCCGCCGCGGTGGATGATGGAGGCTTTGAACACGTCGTCTGTCGGGTGAAGCGTGTAAAGAACCAGCAAATGGCCGGCCTCATGATAAGCCGTGTTTTCCCGCTCTTTCTCCGACATCGACAGCGGGTGGGCGATGCCCAAATCGATCCGTTCGAGAGCTTCGGTAATATCCTTGTAAACCACCACGTCCCGTTTGTTTCGCGTGGCGATCAGGGCGCCTTCTTTGGTGATGTTCATGATGTCGGCAGGAGATTTCCCCACGCACCGACGGCCAAGTCGACCGATGTCCATGAATTTGTCGTGTTTCACCTTTTTCAGATAATAGCGGAACAGTTCCACCCGTTCATTAAGGTTGGGAAGGTCAATGTATATTTTACGGTCAAACCGGCCGGGGCGCAGGAGCGCCTTGTCCAAAACCCCTTCCGCCGCGTTGGTGGCACCGACCACAACAACGTTTTGGGCTTTTTCACCCAAACCATCCATTTCCACCAATAGTTGGTTTTGGGTGCTGTTGGTTTCTTCCCCGCCGCCAAAAGCGTTAAAGTGCCGACCTCGCCCAATCACGTCAAGCTCGTCAATAAAGACGATGCAAGCGCCTTGAGCGTAGGCCAACTGGCGGGCCTGTTTGAAGAGTTGACGCATTCGGCTGGCCCCGACGCCGACGAAAACTTCCACAAACTCTGACCCCGAGATCGACAAGAATGGGACCCCGGCTTCCGTCGCGATGGCTTTAGCCAAAAGGGTTTTTCCCGTTCCCGGAGGGCCGACCATCAAAGCCCTTTAATGATATTGCCCCCAATGGCTTTCAGTTTGGCCCGGTCTTTCAGAAGTTGAACAACTTCCATGGCCTCTTTTTCGCGTTCTCTAAGCCAATGACGTCTTTGAAGGTGATTTTGACGTCGTTAAGCGCGATGCGCGATTTTTTCCCGAGTTTCCCAAACCGACCTTGGAGAATAACGGAGTAGAGGTAGACAAAAATAATGGCGTTCAACCCCGTCAACAAAAGTTGCAGGGGCAACGTCGCCAACGTCATGGTGCGATAAAAACTTTCCAGCTTGGAAAGCCCGTAAATCGTGGCCCAGGTCAAGAGGAGGAAAGACGCGACCAGAACAACCGCCAACCAGTTGTTCATCCAAAATATTGTCCAACGTCGATAGAATCCCATGGGTTCCCTCGGGAAACGCCGTCCTATTTTGCGGGCGTCTCTCCTAAAAGTTCGCTGATGCGTGCGGCCACATCTTCCAGATTAAAGGGTTTGGGGATATACACATCCGCCCCCACAGACAGGCCCCGTTGCACATTTTCTTTGTCGGCCAAGGAGGTCAACATGATCACTTTCGGCATGGGAATGTCGTGGCGGTCCATGGCGAGGGTGTTGACCAGTTTGAACCCGTTCATGCGAGGCATCATGATGTCAACAATCAAGAGGTCGGGCTTTATTTGGACGGCCATCTCCAACGCTTCCTGGCCGTCCCGCGCTAACGAGACCTCATACCCCAGCCCGCTTAAAAACACCGACAACAGGCCGAGAATATTTGAATCGTCTTCTGCAATTAATATTTTAGAGGCCATAATCTCCCCTTCTGTGGCTTTCGCCACGGCAACGAATTTTTCCGACGAAAAAGCGATAAACAGATTATAAACCCCAAATCTGTTTCCGTCAAGGGCCCCCCTCCTCCCCGCCCGGCGAATACCGGGATTCCGTTTTCTCAGAACCGTCACGAGACACGGTTTTTTAACCCCTCCAAATAGGCGGTCAAGACGCTCGCGGTTCCCTGACGCCAAAAATTCCCCTTGATCTTTGGTTAAGTTCCCATTACTCTATAGGGAGCCCTTATGAGAGACACCAAGATTTCAGGAAAGATCCTGGTGGTGGATGATGAACCCCACCTCTTAGACCTACTGGTAGACGTCCTTAGCGAGGACGGCTATACGGTCGACGGCGTGGCCACCGGCACCGCCGCCATTTTCGCCGCACGCCGAACCGTTTATCACGTGGCCCTCTTGGACTACGAACTGGGCGACATGACCGGGCTGGCCTTGGCCAAAGAACTCCGACGGACCAACGAAGACATCAATATTATTTTAATGACCGCCCACGCCACCCTGGACATGGCGGTCAAAGCCATTCAGGCCGATGTCTACGATTACCTCATTAAACCCATCGATTCCAACCAACTCAAACGGTCGCTGGACAACGCACTGGAAAAAAATCATCTGACCGTGGAAAACAAACGCCTCATGGAAACCTTGCAGAAAACGAACGCGGAACTCGTGCGGATGAGCCAACAGAAGTCCCGCTTCCTCTCCATCGTCTCCCACGACCTGAGATCGCCCTTGACCTCCATCCGAGGGTACGCCCAGCTTCTCCAATTAAAAGAGGGGGTTGAGCCCGACCAGATGGCGAAATTCTTGTCGATCATCGTCTCTCAATCGGACCATCTGGCGGGGCTGATCAGCGATTTGATGGACATCGTCAGCATCGAGGCGGGCAAACTCCGCATCGACAAAAAACTCGCCGTCGTCACCGACATTCTGGCCAGCGTTGAGGCGCGCATGGCCGCCCTCGCGGTGCAAAAAAAAATCATTTTCAAAACCGTCATCGAAGGCAAAGATTTTCCGGCCATTCCCATCGACCGTAAACGGATGGACCAAGTCTTGACCAACCTCATCGGAAACGCTTTCAAACATACTCCCGCTGACCAAAAGGTGACGGTGTGTTTGGCTCGCACACCCGACCACTTTCGTTTTGAGGTGACCGACACGGGGGAAGGCATTCCGCTTGAGGCGCTTCCCCATATCTTTGAGGAGTACTATCAAGCGGACGCCCACATCTCAAAAAAAGAAGGGTTGGGGTTGGGACTCACGATCGCGCGAGAAATCGTTCACGCCCACGGGGGAGAAATCGGAGCGCAGTCCGAGGGGCCGGGGAAGGGGGCCCTCTTTTGGTTTACGCTCCCCCTTCCAGCGGAAAAGTGAACCCCCACTGAAAACGACCTTCGTTTTTGGGTTATCGACGGCGGCCCGGCACCGGCTGTTTTAGGGTTCTGAGGTGGGTGCGGGCGTCTCTGTTTGCGGGATCGAACTCCAACACTTTTTCCATCGTTCGATGGCGGCGTCGGTTTCGCCCAGAGATTGGTGGGCGGCGGCCATACCGCTGGCGAGGTCGGTGCTTTCCCCAGAATCAGCCCGCTCTTTTTCGTATTCGATCAACGCCCCTCGCGCGTCCCCAGCCCCCCGATAGAGATCGCCCAATAATTTGTGGCCCCCCGCGGGGAGGGGCTTTCCGGAACCCAAATAAGCGTTCAACGCGGCAAGTCCTTCCGACCAATTTTTCTTGTCCCGATAAGCCATGGCCAGGTTATACGATACGAGAAGGTCGTTGGGTTTTCCCTCCAGAACGAGACGATAGGCCTCGATGCTTTTGTCCAGTTCATCCATCTGATAATAAACGTTCGCCAAGCGGAGCCGGGCTTCCAGATCGCCTGGATGCCACCTCAAAAATTTCTCGAATTCAGGCACAGCGTATTCCGAAAGGCCCTGGGCGTTATACATCACCCCCGCGTAATAAAAGAGGCGTTCGTCCAAAGCGCCGAGGTCCCGGGCCCGTTCCAGAAATTCCAATCCTTTCACATACTCCGAGGTTCCCCCCTCGAAACACGCGATGGCCAGGTCCACATGGGCGGAAATAGTGTCCGGTTGTTCGGCCAATTTCGCTAAGGAAACGGCCTTGGCCGCGGCCAGATCAGGCGCGGATCGAAAATCCGCGGAAGAGCGCGGAAACGGGAGAGGAGGCGGAGGCGGGGGATAGCGTCGCAAGGTCCAAAAAAATGCCGTCCCCCCAACGGCCACGATGAACAGGCAAACAGGGTCGGTAAACCAGCGACTTTTTTTTATGGGTGCCATTTTTCTCTCAAGTGGGGACTGTGTCTCTGCCCTGCTTGGTTCCGGCTCCGTCCGGGTGACGAGCTTCTTGGCCTTACCGCCTCTTTATGCCGGCGAACCGGACGCGGGGGGCGGTTCTTGAACGGGCGGTTCGGAATCAACGACGGGAGAAGCGGTCGTCTCCTCCACAGAATCGAGCGGGGGCGTGGGTTCTGTGTTTTCTTTTTGTTGTTGGCCCCAGCCCATGACTTCACCCAGAGAAACACCGTCGGTGGTGGCCTTGTATTGTTTGAGCAGGCGTTTTTCTTCCTTTCTCTGATATTTGCTAATGGAAAGGTCGATCCGACGTTTCTTGCGATCGTTTTTGACCACTTGCGCGGTGACCAGGTCCCCCACGTTCACCGCTTGGGACGGATGATCCAGCCGGGATTCGCCGCCGATCTCGCTGATATGCACATACCCTTCGATGTCCGGCGCGAGTTCTAAAAACACGCCGTTGTCGGTCAAGCGGGCCACTTTGGCTTCCACCACCGCCCCCACCGTAAATGCGGCGTAAGGGTCCTCGGTCAACTGTTTAATGCCCAAAGACATTTTTTCAGCGGTCGGATTCACTTCCAGAACCACCGCCTCTACTTCTTGCCCCACCGTGAGAACCTCTTTGGGATGCGCAAACGTTTTTGTCCACGACAGGTCTTGCACCCGAATCATGCCTTCCATTCCTGACGGAAGACGCAAAAACGCTCCCACAGGGAGCATGTTCGTGATGACCCCAGTGACGCGGGTGCCGGGTCGCAACTGTCGGGCGGTTTCCACCCAGGGATTTTCGCCGGCCCGCTTAATGCTGAGCGCCATTTTTTCTTCGGACTTGCTGACGGAGAGGATGTAGACATACACCTCGTCGCCCAGTTTGACCACCTCTTTGGGTTTGACGCCGCGGTCTTTCCAGGAGAACTCGGATTGGTGGACCAAACCCTCGATCCCCGGCACGACTTCAACGAACGCGCCGAAATCCGTAAGGCTGGAGACTTTCCCTTTCTGAATCGAACCCACGGGACATTTCTCATCGACAGTGTCCCAGGGTTTCGGCAGGAGCTGTTTGCGGCCCAACCCGATTTTGCCGGTAGCCCGATCGAACTTCAACACTTTCACGTCGATCACGTCCCCGGACTTTAAAACGTCGGAGAGCTTGCCCACCCAGCCCCAAGACACGTCGGTGATGCGCAAAAGCCCTTCCACGCCCCCGATGTCCACAAAAGCGCCGAACGCGGTGAGACTGGTCACTGTCCCTTTTAAATTTTTTCCCACTTCGAGAGTTTTCAAGGTCGCGTCGCGTTTAAGGGCGGCGTCGTGATCCAACAATTTGCGGCGGGAGACCACCACGTTCCCTTTATGAGTGTCCAACTCGATCACCATCACGGACACTTTTTTGCCCAACCACACCGAGAGATCCTTCACCGGTCGCCGGTCGACTTGGGACGCGGGAAGAAACGCTTCCATCCCGACATCAACGATGAGGCCGCCTTTGACGGAACGAAGCACCGTTCCCTCGAGCGTCGCCCCGGCGTCCCGGGCTTTGATCAAATGAGTCCATTGCGAGCGGTCTCGGGCTTCCTTGAAAGACACCACAGGCCCTTCAGGGCCAGAAGCGCGTTTCACCAATACAGGAAACGTATCGCCCACCACCGGAGGCTGGGGCAAAGAACGGAATTCCGCGAGCGGAATCACCGCCTCGACTTTCAAACCCACGTCCACCACAACGCCGGTCGCGCTCACATCCACCACGTAAGCGGTCACCAATCCCCCGCTTCGAACTTGAGGCGCGGATTCCTTTAACAATTCCTCCATCGTCATTTCTTCTGCAACGGGGACTTCGCTCATCACGGGAGCTCTCCTTGGGGACACCGGGGGCGTCTCTTTGTCCGGATCCAAATGGTTTACCATAGGCGGCTACACTAACACATTCCGTCGGGGCCGTAAAGGCGGGGGGACCCGTCGCATGGGCTTCCAGCCCATGTGTTCTACACGGGCAGGACGCCCCCACGCGGGCCGTTCCCTCACGGCATTTCGGCTGTCGCCGGCACACTTCCACTTGCGCGGTCGGATGCCCGTGCGACAAAGACCTCCATTTTATCGAATTGGTAAAGCACCATGTCGGAGCTTTTGATATAATCCCCGCCACACAATGATTGAAACCATCCTTAAAATTTTCATCGGCACGCAAAACCAACGGACACTCAAAAAAATTGAGCCGCTGGTGGACGCGGTGAATTCGTTTTCAGCCGCCACAGAGGCGTTGGACGACGCCGGCCTGCGGGCCAAAACCCTCGAATTTAAAAACCGTTTGGCCTCGGGTCAAACGGTCAACGACCTTTTACCGGAAGCCTTCGCCGTCGCCCGCGAAGCGGCCAAGCGCGCCATCCGCCTGCGTCCCTACGACGTGCAAGTGGTGGGCGGCGTGGTTCTTCACGAGGGAAAAATCGCCGAGATGAAAACCGGCGAAGGCAAGACCCTGGTGGCGGTGTTGCCCGTGTATTTAAACGCTTTGACCGGCAAAGGCGTTCATGTGGTGACCGTCAACGACTATCTGGCCAAACGGGACCGCCAATGGATGGGGCCGATCTATGAATTTTTGGGGCTCACGGTGGGGTTCGTTCAACACGACATGCCCAACGACGATCGCCGCGCCGCCTACGCCGCCGACGTCACTTACGTCACCAACAACGAAATTGGTTTTGACTACCTGCGAGACAATTTGGTGCGGGACAAGGGCGCCCGGGTGCTCCGCCCGTTCCATTACGCCATCGTCGACGAAGTCGATTCGATTTTGGTTGACGAAGCGCGCACCCCGCTCATCATTTCGGGTCCGGGCGAGGCGTCCAGCCAACGCTACCAGATCGTCAACCGTCTCGTGCCCCAGCTGAAAGGGCGAATGATCACCGAAGACGAAGAGATCAAGGCCAAATATTCGGGCGCTGACTTGACCGCGGGATTTGATTACATCGTGGACGAAAAAGCCCACACCGCCACGCTCACCGACGCTGGGCTCGGCAAAGCCGAACGGATTTTGGGCGTGCGGAGCCTCTACGACGACATTTCCGGCGAATGGGTGCACCATATCACCCAGGCCATCCGCGCCCACATGCTCTACAAGAAAGATGTGGATTACGTGGTCAAAGACGGCGAGGTCATTATCGTGGACGAATTTACCGGCCGCCTCATGCCGGGCCGCCGATGGTCCGACGGGCTTCACCAAGCGGTGGAGGCCAAAGAAGGCATGCGCGTGGCGGAAGAAAACCAAACCCTCGCCACCATCACGTTCCAAAATTTTTTCAAGCTCTACAAAAAACTCGCCGGCATGACGGGCACCGCGTTGACCGAGGCCAAAGAGTTTTGGGAAATATACAAGTTGGACGTGGTGGCGATTCCCCCCAACCGCTCCGTCACCCGGGTGGACCATCCGGACCGCGTGTATCGGACAGAACGGGAAAAATACGAGGCCATCGTAGAAGAAATTGAAGACTGTTGGCGGCGCGGCCAACCCGTATTGGTGGGCACGCGGTCGATCGAGAAATCCGAGCGGCTCTCGGGCATGCTTCGCCGGATCGGGGTTCCCCACAACGTCCTCAACGCCAAATATCATGAACAAGAAGCCCAGATCATTGCCCAAGCCGGGCGCCGGGCCGCGGTCACCATCGCCACGAATATGGCCGGCCGAGGCACCGACATTATTTTGGGCGGGAACCCACCCGACGACGCCCAAGCCGAGAGTGTCAAACAAGGGTCGGTGTTTTTCGGCCTCGGAGATTTCAACGTTTTTGAGTTCGAGAAGATGGTGAAGAAACCCCGGCCCATTGAACAGATCCTATTGAAAAAAATGGGCGTGGATGCGGCCGGCTATTCCAAAGCGAAAGAACGGGACGTCATCCGCGCCCTGAACAGCCTGCTCGACGAGCCGGACCTAGCGAAACTGTTGGATTTGCAATCCCCCCCGAAGGCGTGCCGGAAGAACTGTGGCGGTCGGTCAAGGAAACGCCCAGTGTGGACGCGTTGCGCGAACTGAACCGAAAAATTCTGGAATCATTTTTTGACGCGGCCATGATGGCGCGGGAACACCGCGGCGGCCTGCATATTCTTGGAACCGAACGGCACGAATCGCGGCGGATCGACAACCAACTGCGCGGCCGGGCGGGTCGCCAGGGAGATCCGGGTTCGTCCCGGTTCTACCTCGCGCTTGACGACGAACTGATGCGACTCTTCGGCAACACCGAACGAATTCAGAGCTGGATGGGCAAGCTGGGCATGCAAGAAGGCGAAAACATTGAGCACGGCATGGTCAGCCGGGCCATTGGCCACGCCCAGAGCAAAGTCGAAGCCATGAACTTCGACATCCGAAAACAACTGCTGGATTTTGACAAGGTCATGAGCAAACAGCGCGAAGCCGTCTATTCCTTTCGCAATGCCGTCTTGGAAGGCGAAAACATGACGGGCCGGCTGGAAGACATGATGGAGGAATCCCTCGACGAAAAACTGGCGCTTTGGGCGCCCGAAAAAGCCCACCCCGAAGAATGGGATTTCCAAAGCCTCACCGCCTGGTTGGCCCGCGGATTTGAAACGGACGTCAAACTGGACTTCGCGAATTATCACGCCCCAGCGGACCTCAAAACGGAACTGATGGATCTGCTTCAAAAAGCCTTTCGACGACGGGAACTGGATTTAAATCCGGAGACGTTTCAACAGCTCAGCCGGATGGTTCTCCTTCAAGTGATGGACACCGCCTGGGTGGAACACCTGACTTACCTAGAACAGTTGCGCAAGGGGATTTTCCTCCGTGCCTATGGGCAAAGGATCCGTTGATCGAGTTCCAAAGAGGGGTTCGCCCTTTTTGAATCGATGATGCAGAGGGTGCGCGAGGAAGCCTTGGAGTTCCTCTTTCGAATCGAGGCCGCGCCCGCGGTGCCACCGCGGGAACGTGTGATGGTGGCGGTAAAACCCGCCGCACCGACCATCGAAGCGGGCGACGGTTCGACAGGAACCGACCCCGTCGTCGCCGTTCCCGCCCCCTTCATCCGCACCGCAGGAAATTCGACGGGGCCCCGTCCCCCTTTGCCCACAGCGTCCGCCCCACTGCCGGAAATCCATAAAATCGGCCGCAACGATCCCTGTCCCTGCGGCAGTGGCAAGAAATACAAAAAATGTTGTGGAAAATAATCGTAAGATTAATTTACTCGTCACGTCATCGCTCTTAACAAAGTCGGCCGTCTGCTTCTCTGGCTTTCTCTACTTCCTTTGTTTTCCTTCCTTTAATCACGGTCAATTGGCCTGGGGGACATTCGTCCCCTTTCTCTTGGCCGTTCCTTCCCTCCCGAAAAAGGCGGCGTTGAGTTACAGCTTTCTTGCCGGAGGACTGGCGGGACTGGGGACACTCTATTGGATCTACCCTACCTGCCGGTGGGGAGGGGTCAATCCCGTGGTGAGCCTGTTCGCCCTGGGAGGCCTTGCGGCTCATGGGGCGCTCTTTTGGCTTCTGTTCGGGGCGAGCGTGTGGCTCTTTTTTCGACGGCCCCTGTGGCAATTTCCGTTTTGGGCCGCGGCGTCATGGACCGTCCTAGAATGGCTTCGCGGAAACCTCTTCAGCGGGTTCCCATGGCTTCCCCTTTCCTGCTCCCAATGGCAAGTCCCGACACATTTGCCGCTCGCGGAAATCGGCGGAGGATATGCGGTGTCGTTTTTGATCATGCTTTTCAACGGGACCATCGCTGTCGCGCTGAAAGGGGTTTGGGGTCGCGAAAAACGATGGTTGGCTTGTGTGCCGAGCCTGGCCGCTCTGATCGGGTTGACCGTTTGGAGTATTTTCCTCTGGCGAACCCCTCTCCCCGCGGTGGGCCCCCCGGTCGATGTGGCGGTGGTCCAGGGAAACATCGACCAATACAAAAAATGGGACGCGGCTTACGAAAACGAAATTGTTCGCTCCTATTCTGCCCTCACGCGGGAGGCGGGGTTGACCCACCCGGCTCTGATCCTTTGGCCCGAAACCGCCGTCCCGGGGTGGATCCCCAACGATGCCCGTTACACCCAATGGATTCAAAAACTTGCCCAGGAAAACCAAACACACCTGTTGACCGGGGCTGTGACGCGCCAAGAGAACCGAGACTACAACGCCGCGTTTCTCTTTTCCCCCGCCGGCAAAATCATCGCCCACTACCGAAAAATGCACCTCGTTCCTTTCGGGGAATATGTTCCCCTCCGCGCTCTCTTAGCCCCGTTCGTGAGCGTGTTAAACGATTTAGGATCCTTCGATCAGGGACGAGAAGCCACGGTGATAACAATTCCCGGCGCACGACTGGGCGTGAACATCTGTTTTGAAGGACTTTTTCCGACCCTAGTGACCCGTTTCACAAACAACGGCGCCCAAGTCTTGATCAATATTACCAATGACGGCTGGTACCGCCACACCGCCGCGCCGGAACAACATTTTTCGTCCAGCGTGATCCGCGCCGTGGAAAACCGCCGCTGGATCGTCCGCGCCGCCAACACCGGCTATTCCGGATTCATCTCCCCCAAAGGAAAAATCACCTCGAGAACAAGATTGCTCGAACCAGCGGTCCTCCGTGACAGTGTGGAACCCCTGAATGTTCTGACGTTCTATGCTCGACACGGCGATCTTTTCATCGTCCTCTGCGCACTTCTTTTGGCGTTTGGGTTTTGGCGGAGGGGAAAAAATTTTGTTGAGGTCATCCCTCAGAGTTTGCTATGATTCCCCCGCGGGGTGGAGCAGCCTGGTAGCTCGCGAGGCTCATAACCTCGAGGTCGTAGGTTCAAATCCTACCCCCGCAACAAGGATGGCCGCTGGAGACTTTGTCTCCTGCGGCTTTCTTGTTTTAGGGGGGGTTAGAAGTGGATGCTGGTTTCGGCGGTGTATCGGGTGACTTTGGCGGTGTTTAGTCCGAACACGTCGCCGGGGAAAAAAGTGGCGGACCCTAAGGCGAAGGTCACATAGCCCGTGAAACGATAGACGACGCCCAGGTCAAGCTCTGCTCCCAAACTCTTTTGGTTGGAGCCGGGGACCTTCACGCGGGAATCGAAAGTGTAGTAATCGATGTTGCCGGTCCAATTCACCTTTTGAACTGTAAAGATGCCAAACCCCAACGTCTTGATGCCAGAAGCACCGTTGGGAAGACCGGTCGCCGTGGGAGAAAAGGGCGCGTTCGGGTCGTAGGCGTCCGAAAGAGTGGCCCCGAAATGTTGTCCATACCCCGACCGTTGAAGGCCGTCCCAGCGGTGGGCATGGGTGGGCCGAAAGGATTCGTCTTTGTCTGTCGTCCCCGGATCGTCGCCGGAACCAGAGGCGTAGACCGCTTTCACGCCAAACCGGCCGAACTTGGCCGTGTCGGACTGAGCCCCAAGCTCTATTTTCTCCCCCACGCCCTGAATTTTGATGCCTCCCCCCGGAAGTTGGGCTTTGCCTTTCCCTAAAGCAAACTCGACTTTGTAGTAAGCGTCTTTTAAATCTCCAAAAAGACGCAGATCAAAAAATGTCCGGGAGATACTGTTGGCCGTGGTGGTGGTTCCCCCCAGCGTATAGACCGAAGGACTTTTGTTGTTTTCCTGGATCCAGCTCAATTCCCACTTGTTGTCCCCTTGGTTCAGGGCCAGCACGGCGCCGTTTAAGTCCGAGTCCTTCTGACCGTTCAAACTTTCTTTCACTTTTGCAGTGAACAAGTCCACCCCCACCCCCCTCGGGAGAAAGATTTTTGCCCGAACGGCGTTAAATCCCATTTGGTCGTCCGACACCAACATCCCATCTCCGATCACGATGGATTGCCGGCCGATGGTTAGGTCTAAGTGTTTATTGGCCAAAGTGGGCATGTGGACAAAAACCTGCTCGATCCACGGAGTTCCGTCGCTGGAGGGATAACGAGTGACCGGGGCCGAGGTGCTCCCTTCCAAACCCCAAATGTTGATGGACTGAATTCGAAGCCCCGCTTCCACATCTTCATTGAGCCAACCGTTCATGTACAAACGGGCTTGGTGTGAGTAGTAGTTATAATTGTCCTTGGTATTGGAATCGACGTCATTGTTTTGAATGCCCACTCCACGCAGTTTATAATCAAGACCGAGATTCAGCGCTGACATCTCGGACAGGGCAAAACCAGGGAGGAGGACAAACGACAAAAACAAGTAAAGCCGGGAGATCTTTTTCATGACGAAACGGATTCTACAATAAAAAAAAGCGAAAAGACCTTGACAAAAGAACAAATACCCGCTAAACATGTAACACCATGGAACAAAAACCCCGCGTTGTGCGCCGTATCACCATTATTAAAGGTTCATTTCAGACGCCGTATGTTTTGTTGACCGTCGGATTTTTTGGGGCTCTGACTCTAATGATTTTTCTGGATTATTCCTGGTTTGTTCAAGATTCCGTCCTCACCAACCCCACACGGCCGGACCTGACAGAACTCTTTGCGAAAGCTTCCTGGACATTTTATATGAGGTTCATCCTCTATATCTTATCCCTCGTTTTCTTTCTCTACGTCTTATTCCATCGGCTGGCGGGCCCCGCCCTCAGGTTCAAACGATTGGCTCGAAGTGTCGCGGAAGGCGATCTCACCCAACGGGTTCACTTGAGGAATTTTGATGGGCTAAAAGACGTTCAAGACGACTTAAACCTCATGATGGACTCGCTCGCCGGAACAATCAAAAAAGATCGAGAAACCATTGGGACCGCATTAAAAAATCTGGACGGATTAAAAGACCAAACCCTTTCCCTTGACGCACGTGTCCGATTGGATTCCGCCCGCACGTCTCTCTCCCAAGTCCTAAAATCGTTTAAGCTGTAGATTCTTCTTCCCCTATAATAAATCGGCCGCGGCAGGAATAATCCCGCCGAGGAAACAGAAGCGCCCGTGGGAGCGGCCTGCCTGTGAAGAATCCCATGGGCTGGAAGCCCATGCCACATCCGTATCGGATCTTCTGGATTATTTAGACTTCATTGCGTTTACATGAACTCTTGAACGACGGCTTTCCAATCGTTGTCGGAGAGGCCGAGTTTATGGTTGACCAAAGGGCCAAATTCCGCCATGGCGGGATCCTGCTCCTCGTAGGTGGGACGTTCGACTTGGTAAAGAACGCCGGTGGCAATCCGCTGGTCCCAATCCAAACTGGCCTTGAGCGCGCTTTCCATATTGGTCACGTCGTGGCCTTTCTCCTGAAGTTTATAAACCCGCTCCCGAAACCACGCGTAGGTGTTCATCTTGTTGTAGGTCACGCAAGGGCTGAGCACGTCCACCAGGGAGAACCCCTTGTGAGCGATGGCTTTGGTCATGATTTCGGCCAACCCATTGGCGTCACCGGAAAATCCTCGCGCAACGAAAGAAGCGCCCGCCATGAGCGCGATGCCCAAAGGGTTCAAGGCGTTTTCAATGTTTCCGCCGGGGGTAGATTTTGTTTTGACGCCCTTGGTGGTGGTGGGCGACGTTTGACCTGTGGTCAGGCCGTAGATTTGATTGTTCATGACGATGTAGGTCATATTGATGTTCCGGCGGACGGCGTGGACGAAATGTCCGACGCCGATCCCATAGCCGTCGCCGTCGCCGCCCGTGGCCACGACCGTCAGACCGTGGTTGCCGAGCCGAACACCCTGGGCCACGGCCACGCCGCGGCCGTGGAGCGTGTGCATGCCGTAGGAGTGGATGAACCCCGGGAGGTTGGAGGAACAGCCGATGCCGCTCACCACCACCAAATCTTTGGGATTAATTCCAATGGTGGCACAGGCCGTTTGAAGAGAATTCAACACACCGAAATCGCCACACCCCGGACACCAGGTGGGTTTAATTTCGGATCGGAATTTTGAAGCCGCTTGAGGGGAAGCTAATTCGATCATAAAGTCTCTCCTGATTTATTTTAATTTATCGTTGCCCCATTAATGGGGCTCTTTTGACTCGGTTTAAATGCATGTCGCCCGTTAAATCGGGCAACTACACCCCTGCGGTGGCGACGACGCGCTTTATAGGGATATCCAACTCCGCCGTGACGAGGTATTGAACTTCTGGCGCGCCGGGGTTCAAGAGCCCTTTCACCCGCTCCAGAAGCGGAGCGAAATAGAAGGGTTCTCCGTCGAATTTACGGATGTGATGCGGAACAGAGAGGCCGGTTTCTTGCCGGAGAAGTTTCGCGAAAAGGCCGGAATAGTTGTTTTCCACCAGCACAGCCTTCTTGGCGGATTTCAGTTCCTTGAGCGCCGCTTCCGCGGGGAAGGGCCACACGATCCGGAACTGAATATGGTTGACCTTCATCCCTTCTTTTTCCAAGGCCAACCGAATATTTTTTAAGGTTTTGTAGGTGGATCCCCATCCCACCAAAGTCAGGTCGGCTTGGGCCGGCCCTTCTTTAACAAATGATTCCCCCGCGATTTCTTTCGCGAGGGCGTCCATTTTCCGGAAACGTTTGCGCACCATTTTGACGCGGGTGGTGGGGTTGGTGAAGATGTCGGAAATCAGGGTGCCATCTTCATCGTGTTCGTCGGACCCGGCCACATGCTGGCCCCCCTCAAGCCCGGGATAGACGCGGGGCGAAATACCGGAGGGCGTATCGGCGTAGCGCGTATAGTCTGCGCCCACGCTGTCCACCACGTCGCCGCGGTCGATGACTACTTTGTTTGTCAACGCCTCGGAATCCACGGTTTCCAGGTGTTCGGAAAGCAGAAGGTCCGACAAGAGCATGACGGGAAGCTGATATTTTTCTGCGATGTTCAAAGATTGAACCGTAGAGAAATAGGCATCTTCCACAGAGATCGGCGTCATGACGGCTTTAGGGTATTCCCCCTGTCCCGCTCCCAACGCTTGAAAGAGATCCCCCTGTTCCGTTTTAGTCGGAAGACCCGTGGAAGGACCACCCCGCTGAACCAACACCGCCACCACGGGGACTTCCGTGATCCCAGAAAGACCCATGGCCTCGGTCATGAGCGCGAACCCCCCTCCGGAGGTCCCGGTCATGGCCCGCGTGCCGGAAAATCCTGCGCCGATGGCCATATTAATAGAGGCAATTTCGTCTTCGCACTGTTTCATCACAATGCCATACTTGGAAGAACGAGGCGCTAGCCAATGCATGATGGCAGAAGCCGGGGTCATGGGGTAAGCGGAATAGAACGTGCATCCTCCCGCCACCGCACCCAAAGCAATGGCCTGATTGGCGCCCAACAACATGCGGGGACGACCGTCGCCTTTCAATACAATATCCTTCAACGGTTGGAATTTGGATTGGGCGTATTCAAACCCTTTGCGGGCCACTTTGACGTTGAGGTCGGCGATCTCGGCTTTTTTCTTGCCGAACTGGTCGCGGACCGCTTTCTCGAAAACGTCCCATGACAATTGAAGAAGATTAATAAAAACCCCGCACGCTAAGGTGTTTTGCATGACCGGATTGCGGCCAAACTCTGCTGTTAGGTCGCCCACGGGCAACCCATAGGCCAAAGCCCCGGCGGGAAGCGCGGACACGTCAAGCTTCACTTTGTCGCTATTAAAGATGAATCCCCGGCCCGCACCTTTATTGATGGACTTAATATGATAATCCACGGAATCTTGGTTGAGGGCAATCAGGAGATCAAAATTGTCGCCGTGAGTATAAACCGGCTCTGAACTGGCCTGGAACTGATAGACCACGTGCCCGCCCCGAATCACGGACTGATACGAGCTCTGGGCAAAATAGTGAAGCCCACTCCGGCTACAGGTCTTGGCAAGAATGTCACCCGTGGACGCCACGCCGTCGCCGGCCGCGCCCCCGATCCAAACTGTCGCTGATTTAATATCCATTGCGATGAATCCTCCTTAATAAATACCCTCTGTGGGAGGGCAATTCAACGAAGACCGGTTATTGATCTGGCAAAACACGTCGTTGGATTCGCCTGGCCTGCGAGTAAACAATCGACTACGGTGGGGTTAATACCCGACCATTTTAATAATATATAAACCCGTTGTCAAATTGGGCTCATGACCCCCTGAAGATCAGGGAAGGATGGTGCATCGGCTTCCAGCCCATGTATTTCTAAACGGGCAGGTCGTTCCCACACGGAACTTCCATTAGCGCGGTCGGATGCCCGTTCTACAAACCCCTGACAAACCGTGGGCCTATTCATCTGGTCCTCCCAATCCCAGGGCCACTGAAATTTGGTGTGTGCCGCAATCGTCTTTGGCGGTGATGACACCAAAAGGAGGAAAAGTCTTTCCTGGATCTCGATGGGCTTCCTGATGCAGGATCGTGGCTTTCTCCCAAAAGGTTCGCTCCGCCACAATGAAAGGATTATCTCCAAGGCCCTCCCTGGGACCATGTGGCCTTGAACTTTTGTTTCGCGGCCAAAGCCGCCCAAACAGGCATGAGAAAATTCAAAATCGAATTCCCGACACGGATGAAATCCTCTTGTGGTCCAGGCAGGTTATTGGTAGTCAAAAAGGCGCGCCATTGTTGGGCACGTGCTGTGTCGATATAAAACCCTTTTTCAAAGGCGGACGGTTGGGAAACGCCAATCTCTGTTCGACGCCGGTCAAAGGTGGCCGCCACGGCTTTCGCTAAGTCCTCGCCTTTGAACTTAAACTGACTTAACAAATTAAAGATATCGTAGAAATCTTTATACCGGCTGTTTCGTTCCCCTTGCATGACCATGGTATGCAATTTCTCCGCAATGACGGCTTCTGGGGGATAGGCCCGGATGCGCGGACATGGATCGCCCAGAAGTGTCGGGTAATCCACATCCTGGGCGGAAGGATAAATGGCGTCACCAAAACCGATGTCGATCTGGAGGGGAATTCGGGATTCCCCGAGCGTAGCGCGGAGTTGAACGCGGAGGCCGTGATAGTCGCTTTCATGCCGGATGGGAGAAAGCGAAAGGGATTTGGGATCGAAAAGAATCTCATCTGGGATATTCGGGAGAACGCAGATATCCCGCATGGCCACCAGAACTTCCCCCTCTTCTGGGCCACAATACCCCGTAAAGTCCAGGTCCCGGGTGGGGCGGTAGATCGAGCCGCCCCAGACCGCATAAAGAGCCGCTCCTTTTAGAATAAACGTGTTCCGGTGCGATGAAACGCCAAGGCGATAAAGGAATCGTTCGATGCCATAACGCTGGAGACCAAATTGGATGTCTTCTCCTCGCTCCCGGAGCAGATTGCGAAGCCGATGTCGAACCGATTCTGCGCGGCCCTTCTCAGTTCTCACGAGGACAACGCCTCCACATAAGGACTGATGACCGTGCTGATCCGACAAACCTTTGCGGTGCGCATGATTTCGTCAACGGAGGTCTTACGAGAGTGAATCGCGTCACGAAGGGCTTCCAGCGCGACGGCCAGCCCGATCTTTTGACGGTATCGGAAACAATCCACCACCGTTCTCGCTGGGGAAGTGACGAACACTTTAACACCCATCATTGTCCGCTGGCTCACACCATACTTGAGCATGGGGCCTGAATAGCGAACAATGCGAACTTGGGAGGGAAGAAGCGCCGGTTTGCGGCTCTTACGATTGAGGGCTATCCAAACCGTATGGGGTAACTGCGTGCCTATATCGTGGACGCGCAGAGCACTGAGCAGGCAAACGATCGTTTTAGGAGCGGCGGCGGCGACCATGGCTATGGTTTCCATTTCGGTGGGCTCCGCATTCGAAACACGATAAAGCCCACGGGAGATCTTTTCCACGTCCCTGTTTTTTAATAGTTGTTGAATGTTTTGGAATGTCAGTCCGAGTTTTTTGGCGTCGCCGGGCCTGAAAAATACGCGATTCTTGATTTTTTCAAAAACGGATTTACTCGAGGGGTAACCCATGTTGGCCATGTTATTAAATGTCGGCACATAAATTCAAGTGCCGACATTTATCTTGACTGAAAACGAAAAGAAACGAAAAGGGGTCAAGTCTTGACTTTATATTCTTCAATCGTTGCAATTCCCGCCCGCATCCTATGGGATGAGAAGCACCAACACCCGTCGGTTTTTGGCTCTGCCGAGGGGGGTGGCGTTGGAGGCGGCGGGTTTTTTGGGGCCGTGGGCGAAGATCGTGAAGCGTTTTTTGTCGAGTCCCCAGCGGGAGACGAAGAAGTCGCGCACCGTGTTGGCGCGTTTGCGGGAGAGGGCGATGTTGTATCCAAGGGGGCCTCGGCTGTCGGCGTGGCCGTGGATTTCCACCTCGGCGGCGGGGTCATTGCGCAGAATTTTGGCGATTTCTTCTAAAGCCGGAATTTCGGCTTCCAGGTCGCTTCCTTCCCTGTCCGATCGATCGAATTGGAACAGGATGTTGATCTTATGGGACGTCACCCCGACAGCAGGGGCCGCCGTCTCAGCCGTCGTCGCGGCCGCTGGTGCGATCACCATGGCGGGGGAGCCTTCGCTCGCGGTGGCCGTTGGGGAATTATCGGCACCGGGGCTCGTTTCTTCCGCCGGTTGGGTTTGTTTTTGTTCCACGGGTTTGGCGATGGGTTCTTTGCGCGGAATGGTTTTAAATGACCGCGCCAAGGTGACCCCAACGGTTACGAGCGTCATGGTCTCTCCCGTTCCACCCGATGAAGGGGAAAACCACAACTCCGATTTCAGTCCCAGGTCCCAACGGGGATGAATGGGGCGACGGACCCCCACCCCGCCGCGAAACACCAGCCGGTTCATGGACCCGGCCTCTTTGTCCGTGCCGATCCCCGCGCCCAGTCGGGCAAACGGCGACCACGTTCCCCAGGGCGAGCCGCGTCGGTCGCCCACGAACGTGACGGGTTTTAGCCGATGCCCGTTTTGGAGTGACAGGACGTTGTAGCCAAATCCTTTGGACCAGCCTTTGTGGCCACCATAACGAACCAACCCTCCCGCTGAAAAACCCGATTTGCCTTCACTGCGCACCACGGACGATCCCACCGCCGCCACGCCCCCGGCGTCGAGTTCCACGCCCCAGGCGTCTTTAATCTCCCCCCACAGTGACGACGCGCCACACACCACCCACGCACACACTGCCCACGTGCGCTTTCTATTCATCTGGTCCTCCCAACCCTAGGGCCACTGATATTTGGTGTGTGCCGGAATCGTCTTTGGCGGTGTCGAGCGGGAGCAGGTATCCGTAGTCCACCCGCAGGGCCCGGAACCGCGCGCCCACGCCTGTTGTCAGGCGGGAATAGTTTTCTGCCCCCACGCCGCCGCCCAGGCGGAGAACCACATATTTCATCGTTTTCTCGATGCCGCCTTTCAGCCGCGCCTGGCCCTTGTCGTTGATGTTTTGGTAGGACCCTTCCACCAACGCCATGCCCCACCGGGTGTCATAGCCGCCCCCTACTTTCCACACCCGGTCCACAGAATCTTTGCCGTAAAACCCAAGGTCGGGTTCCAGAACGTGAGCCACCGTCACTCCCACCCGCCATCGATCGCTGGGGACCCACTGGGCGCCTAAGGTCATGTCCCAGGCCGTGGCAGAGAGATCGGCGGGCGATCCCGCTCCCGGCACAGGGTCTCCTGTCACGGGGTCCAACACAGTTCCTGCGGAACTGTTCGTGTTGGCCGATTTGCGCAAGTAGTTGGCGACGGCGCCCCAGCGAACCCGCTCCCGCCACGCCCGGGCATATCCCAATGACAGAGTTTCTTCAGAATACACATCGGCCGCGCCGTATCCGCTGTAGCTCAGCCCCACCGTTCCCCACGGACTGGGACTCGCCCAGCCGAAAAACGATCGGCTGGTATCGCCACCGTCGTCAAACCCTTTGACCAGACGGCCGTAATACAGCCCCGCTTCCGGTTCCATCAGATCGCAAAGACTTCCGGGATTATAGTGCATGGCAAACACGTCGCCCGTCGCGGCGGTCATCGCCCCGTCTAGCGCCGTCGCTCGCCCGCCGGTATGCGACTCTTCAAAAGCTGTCCATCCAGGCTGACCAACGAACAAAGACAAAAAGAGAAAAAGGATCTTTGCGCAACGAGTTGCGTTCTCTGCAAAATCGACACATTTTGCTCGGAGACAACCAAAAAAGAATTTCTCTTTGCGTTTCATTTCAGGAGCACCACAATCCCGCTCGTGCGGCGGCCGCCCACGGTGATCTCGTAGTGGTAGATGCCGCCGTCGCAGATGGCTCCGTGGCGCGCTCGGCCGTCCCATTTCAGGGTCAGGCCAGGGATCGGCCCTGGCGCCATGTCGGCCACGTGCATGTTGTCGGAATTGTAGACGGCTCCGTCCATGGGCAGGTTCTCAGAATTTTCCAGTCGGAACACCACCTCCTCCGCACGGCCGTCCCCGTTGGGGCTAAAGGAGCGGTTGTAGACTTCCCGCACCAGCGGCCCGCTCTCCAGTGCGCCCATCACACGGTAAATCCCGGTCCGCGCAATGTTCACCGTAACAACCCCTGGCGGGCCCACCCGCGCCGAACCCACCAACGACCACCGCGATCCTGTCCACTTTTCCACCGGCCGCACGCCGCCCGTTGCGCTGGGCAGTGGGATCGTCATTTCTCCCACAGGCGAAAATGTCACGTCCCCCGCCGATCCGCCGGACGGGTTGACCACCGTCACCTCAAAACCCACCAAACCACCGTCCGCGCTGTGGGGCGCGACCGTCGCGGTGTGCTGGGCCGACGTTTCTCCCGTCAGCAGACCCTGGGGCGTCACCGCCAGATGGCCCACCTCGGACGGATAGACGTAACGGCCGCCGTCGACGTTGTCGATCGCCGGGGTCAACCCGGAGAACAAATCCAAACATTCTGCCCGGATCGCGTGGTATTGGTTCGGCGGAGGGGACAGAACCAGGCCGTAGACTGTCCCGGTGGTGCTGGCCAGCTCGGTGGTAAAGGGCCCGCTGGGCGAGTGGGACTGGAACAGGTGGTAGGTCACTGTCCCCGCCAAAACATCGCCGTTGGTGTCCCGTGTCACAGGGTCCCAGGCGTAGGTGATCCCGCCAGTGCCCAGCGATCCGCGCAGGTTCATGGGCACCGCGGGTCCCGCGCCGGTGGTGGTCAGAGAGAGTGTTTCAGAATACGCGCTCGCCAGGCTCCCGTGGTTGATGGCACGGACGCGCACGGTGTAGGAAGTTCCGGGGTCCAACCCCACGAACGGCGCGGTGGTGTTTGTGGTCACGGAAACCTGGGGATTTCCCGCGCCCCCCGCCCGTTCGATTTCGTAGAGGGTGCCCGGCGGGTTGCCGTTATTGGAGAACGATACCGTCACCCCCACCGCCGACAGCCCGGTATAAGCCAACCCCTGTGGTACCGCCGCAAAGGTCACTGCCACGCCCAAGACGGTGTTCGCGCTACACCCGTTACCGTTACAGCCGGTGACAAAACCGTAGTAGCTGGTGTTGGCGGTTAAACCGGCGATGGTCGTGTTCAACCCCGCGGTCGTGTCAGAACCCTCCACGGCCACGGGCGGATTGTCGACCATGGTGGACAAACTCAGTGTATAAGACGTAGCCCCCGCCGCGGACCCCCAATCGCCTCGGATGGAATTCTCGGACACGGTGGTTAAACTTCCCACGCCGGGGTCCGTGTAAGTTGGAACAAGGCACAGCTCGTTACTGGGTGCTGTGGGGACGTTGTCCCAACTGTTGGCTAACACGCGGTAACAGGCCGGGGTGCCAGGAGACAAATTGGTTAAGAGAGCCGTCACTTCCGACGTCGAAAATGACACTGTATAGGCCCCCCCCGGTTCCGTGGCGGTTTCCACCACGTACGCAGTTCCCGCGGGGTTATTGCTGGAGTCCCAGCTCAACGTGGCGCCGACCGAGTTCATCGCTGTTGTGGACAACGAGACCGGCGGGTTGGCCCAGGTCGCGGTGGATCCCACCGCCGTGTAGGCGGAACAGCCCGCTCCGTTACAGGCGGTGATAAACCCGAAATAGGGGGTATTGGGCGTCAAGGCGGTGACCGTGCCAGAAAGCGCGGCGGTAACGCTGGACCCCGCCACGGCAACAGGCGGGTTTGCGGCGACGGTGGAGACCACCAAAGTGTAGCTGGACGCGCCCACCGAAAAGACCCACCCGGCGGTGATCGATGTTTGTGAACGGGAGGTCCAATCGGCCGTGGCGGGCGGCGACGGGGCCAACAACACGCCGGCGGTGTTGGATATGCCTGACCAGTTGGGGACTTCGTCGCCGGTCCACAAAACAAAATAATGGGTCACCCCCCCGGCCAGGCCTGTCACCGTGCGGATCTGGGCCGATCCCGGGCCCGCATTCGTGGTCGAGATCGTGACGGTCGTGGCATCGGTCGGCGTTGAGCTCGTGCTCCAGGTGACGGCGTAGGTGGCATACTGGATTCGATAGTTGCCCGTGAGGTTGTTATACACCCCGTCCGCCCCCGCCGAAGACCACGACAGGTTCACTTCTCCAGAATTCGCCCCTGTCACCGCCGTCAACGCGCTGGTCGAGGGCGCATACCCTTCCGCCGATGGAATTGCCCAGGTGGAATTTGACACGTCTGACCAGTTGGGCCCATCGTCGCAGGTCCACAATACAAAGTGATACGTTGTCAACGGTATTAGCCCGGTCACCGTGTGGCTTTGGGCCGATCCCGGAACCGCGTTCGTGGTCGAGATCGTGACGGTCGTGGCATCGGTCGGCGTTGAGCTCGTGCTCCAGGTGACGGTGTAGGTGGCATACTGGATGCGGTAATTGCCTGTGAGGTTGCCAACCCCGCCGTCGTCGCCGGGGGAGTCCCAGGAGAGAGAGATCTCGCCTTCCGCCGCGCCTTCTTGAGCGGTAAAAGTGATGGCAGAAGAGGGCGCAATCATGTCGCCAACTTCCTCGTAATTGGCCGGGCCGTTAAGGCCCCACCCGTCATTGGCGCCGCCGTTGTAAGAAGGGGGCTGGGACGCGGTCAACGTGTATTGGTCGTACGCGTCCAATCCGCCTGTGAAATTCAGTTCCAGCCGTTGCGTGTCGGGGCTGGGGGGAACCCCCGCCAGTTTCAGGCCCGTCACTGTCAGCGTGTCGCCATTGGCGAAATTCGTTGTCACTGGAATCTGCAGACTGCGCCCATCACTGGAATAGATCGCCGAGCCCACCTTGCCCACGGCATTGCCGCCGAGCGTCACCGCCACGTTTGTATCAAACCAAGACGACCACGTCGCGGGGACAGCGATTTGAATTGTTGTGCCGCTCGTGAGCGTGCTTCCGGGCGAGGCGGCGGTGATCGTCAGCATGGCCAGCGCGGGGTTCCCTGAGAGCCACGCGAGCGGTTGGTCGGCCCCCGACGACATCGTCACATCCGCGCCCCCCACCGCCACGGCGCCGGCCATGGCCTGCTGGCCCCATCCGTCGTTCGTGCCGCCGTTGTAAGAAGGGGGCTGGGACGCGGTCAACGTGTATTGGTCGTACGCGTCCAATCCGCCTGTGAAATTCAGTTCCAGCCGTTGCGTGTCGGGGCTGGGGGGAACCCCCGCCAGTTTCAGGCCCGTCACTGTCAGCGTGTCGCCATTGGCGAAATTCGTTGTCACTGGAATCTGCAGACTGCGCCCATCACTGGAATAGATCGCCGAGCCCACCTTGCCCACGGCATTGCCGCCGAGCGTCACCGCCACGTTTGTATCAAACCAAGACGACCACGTCGCGGGACAGCGATTTGAATTGTTGTGCCGCTCGTGAGCGTGCTTCCGGGCGAGGCGGCGGTGATCGTCAGCATGGCCAGCGCGGGGTTCCCTGAGAGCCACGCGAGCGGTTGGTCGGCCCCCGACGACATCGTCACATCCGCGCCCCCCACCGCCACGGCACCGGCCATGGCCTGCTGGCCCCATCCGTCGTTCGCGCCACCATTAAAACAGGGCAGGTCCGTGGCCCAATCCGTCGCATGGGCCACTGACAGGAAAAAAACCAACGATAAACCTACGACCGTCGTTTTCATTCGCGACTTCTCCCAACGTTTAACTTATAAACCTCAAAACCAGTGACATGCCCCGTTTCCTCCCGCCTCTTCCACAAAAACCCACCCCGGACGGCGCCGGCCGCACGGCTCGCGAGCCGTAGTTGTTGTTCCGATCCGCGTTCACGTTGGCCGCGTTGTTGCGGTCCGACGTGCGCGCGAACACGGCCGCGTTGTTCCAATTACCGCCGCGAAAACCAGCGCCGTCTTCCGCCTGTGTCCCGACCCCCGCTTGTGCTGGGGGCGTTTCGCCGCGTTCCGGAGTTGCCCGAAAGCCATACCGAACCGCGACACTTCCTTATTTTCCCGTCCAACTGGACGGGACGGACCACAGGCCGGGTGGGCGACCCGCGCCTCGGCGGTCGGACCTTGATCCGGCCACAGCGACATCGCGGGCTTCAATTGTTCACACACTCTTCATCCAACCCCCCAGCATCTTTCCTATCTCCAGCAGGTTTTTCACGCAAAAAAACCACGAATCATGACTTAGACATCGGCTGTCACGCGCCAGACGAAGAAGATACCGCACCTGTTCCAACGCCAAACTTATGTCCGCCAGAAGCCGCGACTTTTCTTCACTCTTCCCTTTCAGCGCGGCCGCCACCAAACCCTCCTGAATATCAAGGCTTTTTTGCATGAGCCGTTGCCCTAAAAGCAACCTCTGATCCCGCGGAAATTTCCCGACCTTATGCAACAACCATTTGTTCACTTCGTACATCTTCTCCACGATCGGTGGCATCTCCATCCGGTCTCTCCCCTCCTGCCGACGCGTGCTCCACGCGCC
Source organism: Elusimicrobiota bacterium (assembly GCA_016714745.1). Classification (GTDB taxonomy): domain Bacteria; phylum Elusimicrobiota; class Elusimicrobia; order FEN-1173; family FEN-1173; genus JADKHR01. The sequence continues at coordinate 120,336 of JADKCG010000006.1, forward strand.
GATTTCAACGTCCACGTTTTTAGCCGGGATTCCCCGGTTGGCACGGGGCTACCGTCGGCAGATTACGGAACAGAATTTTTGAGCCCTCCCGGGCGGAAATGCTCAGTCAACTGAAATTTTCAGGTTAGCGTGACCCCTTGTCAAATCCTCGCCACCGCTCTTTCATCCCCGCCAACGCATACTGGTTGATGGTGGGAAACCGATCATACAGCCTTTTTCGGATCCGATAGGTGTTGCCTTTCAGCGCATGCGCGTGAAAACTCCGCGTCGATTGTTGGATCTCTTCCCTCAGCGCCGCTTGTCGTTCCCGGTCAGGCCAGAGCGCGACGTCCTCTCTCGAAAATCTGTTCATACGACGAATGAACCGCGACACACTGGTTTTTTTTAGCTTCCGGTATCCGGGAAACAGCCGGAAGCCCAGAAAACCGATGCCCCGCCCCACGGGCCGCGGTCCGCCAGCGGGGTGCAATTCCAGAAGCAATTTCCGATGACCGAAATCCCGGATGGCCTTCTCCCATTCGAGCAACGGAGCCTTCTCGGTGGCGAACATCAGCATGTCATCCATGTAACGCATGTAGCGCCGAACCTTCAATTCGTGCTTCACGTACTGGTCCAGTTCGTTCAAATACAGGTTCGCAAAAAACTGGCTCGTTAAGTTCCCCAGCGGGAGGCCTCGAACCCGTCCGACACCGTCCGCCCCGTGACACGGACCGAGGTTAAGCTCCAACTGCCCCGCCGCCGGCGCGACACTCGAAACGCTCGGCGCGGCTGAACCAGCGCGCGCAAGGCCAACGGTCGAATCGACGATCCGTTCAATCAACGCCAACGCCCGCTCATCGGCTACGTAACGCCGTAGCAACGTCTTCAATATCTCGTGGTCAATGCTCTGAAAATAACTTTTCACATCAAGATGGAGCCCATACCGGCACGACCGCAAAAAACCGTGCGCCCGGTCCAACGCCATGTGCGTCCCCTTCCCGACCCGACAGGCATAACTGTCGTGGATAAACATCGCATCCAGCCGCGGTTCAATCACGTCGTGCACCGCATGATGCAAAACGCGATCTTTCACCGTCGCCGCCGCAATGGTCCTCACCTTCGGGTCCAGCACCGTGAACAACCGGTAACGCCCATGGCGATACTGGCCCGCCACCAACTGAGCGTGAAGCGTGAGCACTTTTCTCAAGATTGAACTTGAACGCCGCCCCCTCGCCCCGAAATCGCCGACCCCGCGACAACGTCGCATGCGCCGCGCGAAAAAGGGTCTCAAGACTCACGATCTCGTCAAAAATGTGACGAAGCGGTTTCATCGCAAAATTTTTATTTTCGGCAGGGGGCTTCGCCCCCTGCACCCCAAGTAATCAAGGGCCCACCCCGGACGGCGCCGGCCGCACGGCTCGCGAGCCGTAGCTGTTGTACCGATCCGCGCCCACGTTGGCCGCGTTGCCGCGGTCCGACGTGCGCGCGAACACGGCCGCGTTCGTCCAACTACCGCCGCGAAAACCAGCGCCGCCAGCATCGGTCCCAGGCCAAAGGCTCACGTTCGCATTGCCGCTTGTTGTTAACACCCCATCGCCCATCAGCCCGGTAAAGGCCCGTCCCGTCGCATGCCCGATTGTCACCGACCGTTCCCATACATTTCCGCTCAGTTCCATGATCCCCCAATAAGAGGCCCCCGCCTGCTCTCGGGTTGAGCTCCCCGTGGCGTAGATCCCCACTCGATAGGGGCCGTTCGGCGAACTCGCGTCATAGTTGCAGTTTCCCCCCGTGGCCGTGTCCGACCCTGTTCCGTCAGCCCCGATCGCCGTGGTGGCGGTTATCGTTACAGTCCCCCACGCGTATTCGTTCGCCACTGGCATCAGCGGACCCCGGCAGGCTTTCTCATATTCCAGCTCCGTCATCGGCCGCAATCCAGACCAATCCGCCAGCGCACTGCCGTCTGCCCACGAGATAAAATTGCACGCTCGGTCCGGCGCGGTCGCCGTAAAGGTCGGGTGGGTGCCGCTGATCGTGTATCTGTACCCCGACGATGACACGGAATATCGGTTGCCGGCCTGTGTCGCCGTCAGCATGTTAAGAAAGTCCGCGTATTGGCCCTGGCTGATTTCATACTTCATGCAGTAAAACGCCGAATATCCGTTGGGCCAATTGACGTTCGGCGCGGTCTGACCTTCCGGATAACCACCGGCCTTACCCCCCTTCGTTCCGACCCCCGCGGGAACCGCGTTCGCCTGGTTCGTGTTGATGGTCGTCAGCGTAAATGAGCTCACCTCCGTCCCACCGCTCCCCGCCGCGAAATCCCCCTCCGCCACATACACCATCTCCATCGCCAACGCCTGCATCTTCACTTTCGTGGTTCGCAACAAGCCGTGGTCGCTAAAGTTAAACACCGCCCGCACGTTCTCCACCGCCACCGGTCCCGCCCCCTCCGCCGCGCGCCGAACAAACAACCCCACCCGGTCCGGAGGCACGATCAGTTCAACCCCGTCCCCGTGCCGGGGGGGAAGTGCCCGCCGGGTTGATCCCCGCACTTTCCAGCATCACATGCGTCCAGGTCGTTGTGCTTTCTTCCTGCATCTTGAAGAACACCCAAGCCGCGTCATGGTTGATGTTCGTGTATCGCCAAGAATTCGACCACGCGATGTCGAATTCAATGTACGTCGTCGTGGAATCCCGCGAAACCAACGTCACGTTCGTCACCGCCAGGTTGTTGGCTAAAACGCCCACCGCCCCCAAAATCAGCCCCACCACCAACGCCACCGAGTTCATCTTCTTCATCCGCATCTTTTTGTCTCCTTTTTCAATCGTCACCCACAAACGCCACGCGCAGATCCACCGTGACAGTATCGACTGTTTCACTTCCTTTTTATACCCCTAAACGGTTTTTGTCAATGGAAAAATTCCACGGCAAATCCCCCCGCACCCCCCTTTTTCAAAGGGGGGACCTTTGATCCTGGGCACTTTTTCTCTCCCTTTTTCAATGGGTGGACCTTTGATCCAGAAGCTCACGTAAGGATGTATCATGGGCTTCCAGCCCATGTATTTCTACACGGGCAGGATGCCCGTGCTACAAAATCTCTATTTCACTGAATTGGTGAAGACATTCAGACGGGGAATGATCCTTATCGGAGGATTTGGGTTTTTGATCCCGGGCACTTTTTCCCTCTCTTTTTCAAAAAAGGGGGGGGGATTTGCCGGTCCCAGCGCAAAGCCCACACGCTGGAGTAGCCACCGAAAAACGGAAAGTGGGACCCGCGGGAGTTGACGGGAAATTCGGAACGGCTCAGCCCCCTCATCCGCCCCTCCGGGGCACCTTCTTTCCCGGAGAGAGAAGGATCCACGCGGGGGTATTGTCGGTTCGAGTTTGAGACGATTCATACGTGGTTCCTGCGCATTGATTTGACGATCTCTCCTCGGTAACATAGAATAGGGGCATGCTGTTACTGAAAATACTGGTTTCGTTTCTGAAAGCGCTGAACGAGAAGGCGTCTCCTCGCGCAATGGCGGGAGGGTTTGCGCTGGGCCATCATCGGCTTGACCCCAAAAGGCAGTCTGCATAACGCGATTGTGGTCCTATTCATTTTTTTTCTACCCGTCAATAAAAGCGCGTCGTTGGTGGCGGCGGCTTTGTTTTCGCTGATCGCTTATCTGATGGACCCGATGTTTAACCGTGTGGGGGAGTTTCTGTTAACACTTTCCCCCCTGCACGGTTTTTGGACAGCGCTTTACAACACCCCCGTTGTTCCCTGGACACGGTTCAACAATACTTTGGTTTTGGGAAGCTTGACAGTGGCCCTGGCCCTTTTTGTTCCGATTTTCGTGGGGAGCGTATGGGCTGTGACAAAATACCGGGAACGGGTGGTCGCGATCGCGTCCAAATGGAAACTGTTTCAGATCATGAAGGTGTCTAAAATTTATCTGTTATACGAGAAACTGTCATGATCCGCTGGGGCCGGTTGGCGTTTCTTCTCACTCCGCTCCTCTTGATTTGGGCGGGAGCGCACTTTTTCCTGGACCGGGGCATTCGTCGCGCGATTGAAACGGCCGGATCCGCCGCCGTGGGCGCCCGAGTGGACGTGGCCGGAGTTCGCACGAGCTTCTGGCGGTTGTCGGCAACGATTTCCGGGCTTGCGGTGACGGACCCCGACCAGCCCATGACCAATCTCGTCGAGATTGGGACATTACGTTTAAAGCTTCAACTAAAGCCTCTGTTTTGGAAAAAATTCATCGTTGATCGGGCGGAGATATTGGGCATTCGAACCGGCACATCCCGAAAATCGTCGGGAGCCTTGCCCCAGCGGACCGCGAAAAAAGAAAAACCGTCGGCTTTGACGGAAACCGCCAAAGAACTTTCCGGCGCGGCCGTTGCCAACTTAAAAGACGCCTACGATCCCCAAAAACTGGTCGCTCCCGAAAATCTTGCGTCATATCAAAAAGCCCTGGCGGAGCGGGATCAGCTCACCCAGCTGGCGGACAAATGGAAATCCCGCAGTCAAGGCCTGGACGTGAAGGGCCTCTCCACCCGCGGTCAAACTTTTGTCGACAAGGTGAAAAATGAAAAGTTTTCTGGCGTCGAGGGTGTGGCCAAAGCCCAACTTCTTTTGAAAGAAGGACAGGCTCTTAAATCCGATCTTTCCACCGCTCAAAAAGAAGTGAAGAGTTTGGGCTCCGAATTGACGACCGAAGTGGCGAGCGCGAAAGCCGCCTTAAAAGAAATCGATCGTCTTCGCCGACAAGACATCGACAAGGCGGTGGGCCAAGTGAAGGCGGGGTTCTCCACCGAAGGGCTGACCAAAGGGTTGCTGGGCCCCGTTTGGTTTTCGAAACTCGAAAAATTGTTGGGTTGGGTTGAGAAGGGCCGAACGCTGACCGGTGGCGGGGACGACAAAAAAGAAGCCCCCCCCCCTCCTCCGGTGCGGGAGGGCCGCGATGTGCCGTTTCCTTTCCATCACCGTTGGCCCGCTGTTCACTTGGGACGGGCCGCTTTGAGCGGTGAGACCCCGGGGGGGTTGGCATATCAGGGAACTCTTTCCGACGTGGGATCCGACCCGGCGTTGATCGGGAAGCCGACGGTTTTGGAACTTGCGGGGCGGTCCGGCGAACGGGCGCTGAACCTTTTGGCCACGCTGGATTTGACGACGAAAATCCCCAGCGAATCCCTTAAGACCGAATACACGGGCCTGCCTCTGGCCGGGATGAAATTGGGATCGATCAACAACAGCGCGGTATCGATCGCGGGGGGTCGTGGAACGGTGAAGGCCAATGTCGTCATCCGCGGACCCGATTTGGGCGGGACCATTGATTTGGAGGGTTCGGCCCTCAAACTTGAACAATCCAGCCCGAAGACAGATCGTCTGTCGGCGGCCATCCGTAGCGTGTTTGAAAAACTGACCCAAGCACAAATCAGCATCGGCGTTTCGGGCACAATAAAAGCCCCACAGTTTGCGTTAAACTCTTCCATTGATAACCAGTTGCGCGGCGCCATGAAAGGCGCCATGGACCAAGAAATCGCTAAACTTCGGGCCGACCTGGAAAAACAAATCAATGACATGGTGGGAAAAGAAACCGAGAAACTTTCCGCCCTGGTGGACAAAAACGCCGGCGCCGCGTTAGAGAAACTAAATTTGGGAGACAAAGAGTTGGGCGATGTAGAAGGGAAAATCAAAAAGACATTGGACGATTTGGCGGAGAATGGAACGAAAGGGCTGAAAATTCCGAATCTTAAAGGATTGTTTAGAAAAAAATAGCCATGGTAAAGCCCCGGTCTTTTTCCGCTGTTGATCTGTTTCGAGACATCCGTGCGGTGCTGGAAAGCGCGCGTTCCTCCGTCTATAGAACGGTCAACGTCGCTATGTTGCGGACCCATTGGCACATAGGGAAATTGATCATCGAACATGAGCAGAAGGGGCGAAAACGCGCCGCTTACGGCGAGACCGTGTTGGAAGATTTAGGCCAACGACTCACGGTAGAATTTGGACGCGGGTTTGACGTGACGAACCTACGCAAAATGAGACAGTTCTACCGCATGTTCCAGATTCGAGACGCACTGCGTCTCGAATCTGGCGGATCTCAACGGAAGGAACCGTCCCTCGCTGCGGAAATGGAGGGGATGCGCCCCCCCCTCTCGGAGGAATTGAGCTGGAGCCATTATCGCCTGCTTATGCAGGTGGAAAACCCGAAAGCACGGGAATGGTATATGAGAGAAGCCACCGAACAACGATGGTCCACACGCCAACTTGAACGCCAAATTGCAATGCTGTACTACGAACGACTCCTCACGAGCCGAAAAAAAGCGCCGGTTCGCAGTGAAGCCAAACAAAAACTGGCCGCCCTAGGCCCAGAACAATTTTTACGGGACCCCTATGTTCTGGACTTTCTTGATCTCAAGGGGCCCCCGGCCTGGCGGGAGTCGGCACTGGAACAAGCCATCATCAGCAACCTTCAATCGTTCCTCCTTGAACTGGGCAAAGGGTTTTCTTTTGTGGCTCGGCAAAAACGCATGCGTTTTGAAGAAGAAGATTTTATGTGGACCTGGTTTTTTACAATTATCTTCTCAAATGTTTCGTCCTGGTCGACCTCAAGGTCGGTAAACTGACACATCAAGACGTCGGTCAGATGGAATCCTACGTGCGCATGTTTGATGCTCAGGACCGTCCCCCCAAAGACAACCCCACCATTGGTCTCATCCTGTGCTCCAGCAAGAATGAAGCCATTGCCAAATATTCCGTATTAAACGATCGCCGCCATATTTTTGCTGCAAAATACGTAAGGGTCCTGCCCACTGAGAGAGAACTTCGGCGCGAAATCGAACGGGAACGGCACCTGATCGATAGACGTTCCGTCGAATTTATTGCCCCACGACATAAAAGGAGGCCCCATGTCCATCCCTGAACAGATAGATGGTGTGATTGTCAAACTGAAAGCCAATGTGTACTTTGAGGGAAAAGTGGTCAGTCATTCCCTGCTTTTTCTAGATGGGAAAAAGAAAACGGTGGGGCTGATTTATCCCGGCTCATTTCATTTCAACACCGATGCGCCGGAAAGGATGGACATTGTGGCCGGGGCGTGCCGGGTGAAGTTCGCCGGAGAGACGGGGTGGAAGGAATTCGCGGCGGGCACCCATTTCAACGTGGCGGGAAAATCCTCTTTTGATATCGCGGTGGATTCCGGAATCGCGGAATACCTGTGCAGTTTCGAATAGCGGTGATGGGGTTGATGATGGCGGTGTCTCTTTTCGCGGACGAGGGAAAACATTCACTAAAGAAGGACCCCATGGACGAAACCAACATGCCTAAATCTGACGAACAATGGAAGAAGGTTCTCACGCCAGGACAGTTTTGCGTTATGCGGCAGAAAGGGACCGAAGCGCCTTTCAAGAACGCCTTTTGGAACCATCATGAAAAGGGAACGTACACGTGCGCCGCCTGCGGCGAGGAACTGTTTCGGTCTGACGATAAATTTGATTCGGGCACCGGGTGGCCGAGCTTTTTTCAACCGGCCAAAACAGAACGGCTGAAGGAAGAGACCGACACCGAGTTCGGCATGACCCGAACCGAAGTGATTTGCAAAAAGTGCGGGTCCCACCTGGGCCATGTTTTTACTGACGGACCGAAACCCACGGGCCTGCGCTATTGCATCAACTCGGCGGCCCTGACATTTGTTAAGGATGAGAATAAATGAATGCGCGGCCAGATCCGGACAATTACTTTATGGGCATCGCCATGGCCGTGCGCCGGCGGGCCAACTGCCGAGGAAGCAGGGTGGGGGCGATTGTCGTCGTGGACCGGCGCATCGTGTCCACGGGGTACAACGGGACGCCGGAAGGCATGACCAACTGCCTCGACGGCGGGTGTGACCGGTGTGCCAACCGGGCCTCTTATCCCTCTGGCACGGGCTACGACCTTTGCATCTGTGTTCATGCGGAACAAAACGCCGTGTTGGCGGCGGCGCGGTTTGGGATCTCCGTTGCCAACGGCACGGTGTATACCACGACCCAGCCCTGTTTTGGGTGCGTGAAGGAAATGCTTCAAGCCAAGATCCGAAAAGTGTATTTTCTTCACCCGTGGGTTCACCCGGACCCGGCCGTGGCGAACGAATATAAGAAAATCGTCGCCCGAATTCCCGAAGGACTTGAACATTTAAATGTCCCGGACCCGGATGCCGCCTGGGCCCGAAACAAAGGACTTCCCCCCGAACCGACACCCGTGGAGTCCAAACCGGCGAAACCGTCATCGTCCGCCAGAACCAAAAGGCATCGCCCTCTTATTTCCTAGAAACCGAGCTCGATCCGAGGAAACCGTTTTTTAACCCGGACTTTGCAATAGGCGCGAGCACCGAGATGAAGAAGCCGGCGGCTTTTTCGACGAAAAACGCGAAAGCGTAGCGGTGTCTACGGTTGAGCGTTTTGAGGAAGAAAAAGTCCCAGATTCTTCATCGAATGCCGTTTCCTATTGCAAAATCAGGGTTTAATTCGAAAGGAGTTTTAGATTATGGACATTGGCATCGTTGGACTTCCGAACGTTGGGAAATCAACACTCTTCAACGCCTTGACCGGCGCCGCGGCGGCGGCCAGCAATTTTCCGTTTACGACCATTGACCCCAACGTGGGGATCGTTCCGCTTCCGGACGAACGGTTGACCGTGCTTGGAAAAATGTTTGACAGCGAAAAGGTGACCCCCGGCGGGATCAAGTTCATTGACATCGCGGGAATTGTCAAGGGCGCAAGCCAAGGGGAAGGGTTGGGCAACAAGTTTCTTTCACATATCCGCGCTGTGGACGCGATTGCCCACGTGGTGCGTTGTTTCAACGATCCGGAAGTGATCAACGTTTTGGGGTCGCTCAACCCCGGCGAGGCGGCGGACATTATTGAAACGGAACTATTGCTTTCCGACCTTCAACAGGCGGAAAAAGCCCTCGACAAACTGCAGGGGCCTGCTCGGTCGGGCGACAAGAAGGCCCGGGAAAAACTGGAACAGATGGAAAATCTGGTAAAAGGGTTTCGGGAGGGCCGTTCGGCCCGCTCCCAAAACGTCCCGGCGGAGGTTCAAACGGAACAGGGATTTTTAACGGGAAAACCTGTTCTTTATGTGGCCAATACGGACGAGAACGGGCCAGACCCCAAACTCTTGGCCGCACTGGAATCGCGTGCCAAGACAGAGAACGCTGTGGTGGTGACCTTATGCGCCAAGATGGAGGCGGAAATTGTTCAACTTCCCCAAGAAGAACGCGCCTCCTACTACGAAGCCGCTGGGATCCAAACCCCGGGATTGGGACGGTTGGCCAGCGCGGGAAAGGACCTGTTGGGATTGATCTCCTTTTTTACGGCCGGGCCCCAAGAGACACGGGCGTGGGTGATCCCTCAGGGGACAAAGGCGGTGAAAGCCGCGGGCAAAATCCATTCGGACATCGAACGCGGGTTTATCCGGGCGGAACTGTACAAATACGAGGATTTGGTTCGCTTGGGTTCTTACAAAGCCCTTCAGGAAAAGGGTCTCGTCTCCATTGAAGGAAAAGAATATGAAATGAAAGACGGGGACGTGGTGTATTTCCGATTCAACATCTGAGGTGACGACATGACCGAAGAAGAGGAAAAAAGAAAGGCGCATATCATTCAACTGCTAAAAATTATGGCCTTTTCCGGATGGGTATTGGCTATTTCGTCACTGTTGATGGGGTCGTACTTCTTAAACAAGTTCCACTTGGAAATTATCGAAATGCAACAAGAAAACAAGGCGCTCAAAATGAGTTTGGAACGAGCCCAGACCAGCCACCGAACCGGATCCACCAATTAAAAACATTGATTATTGTCGGGCATATTTCACGGTGTCCCCATCCAGCGAGACACTATGCAATATAGGAGCGGTACCAGTCGGCGAATTGGCGAATGCCGGTTTGGATGTTTGTGGTTGGGTGAAAACCCAGAAGACGGGTGGATTTTTTTATGTCGGCCCAGGTGGCGGGAACGTCACCGGGTTGGATCGGGCACATTCGCGCCTTTGCCTTTTTCCCCAGGGCAGACTCGATGGTCGAGATAAAAAGACTGAGAGAAACGGGGTGGGAGTTGCCGAGATTAAAAATCTCGTAAGGATAGTTGTGGTCTAACGCTGACAGAACACCGAAAACAATGTCGGTGATATACGTAAAATCCCGCTTCATCCGACCGTGGTTGTATACGTTGATCGGTTCCCCTGCCAAAATCGCTTTCGTAAAAGAAAAGAGCGCCATATCGGGACGGCCCCAGGGTCCATAAACCGTAAAAAATCTTAAACCCGTGCAACGCAAGCCATACAAATGATGGTAGACATACGCCGTCAGTTCGTTGGCCCGTTTGGTGGCGGCGTAAAGAGAGACCGGCGCGTCCACAGGATCGGTCACGGAAAAAGGAGTTTTTTTATTGGCGCCGTAAACCGAAGAAGACGAGGCGTAGACAAAAGATTTTATCTCTCGCTCCCGCGCGAACTCCAGAAGATTCAGCGTTCCGAGATTGTTGGCACTTTCGTATGCATAGGGATTCTCAAGCGAATAACGGACCCCTGCCTGGGCCGCCAAATGGCAGATCTGGTCGATCTTGATCTTAGCCAGGGCCCGTCCGAGAGCTTTTCGGTCGGTGATGTCTGTTTCGATTATTTTGAGGTTGGGGAGGAGGGCCTTGACCCGATCGCGCTTTAACCGGACATCGTAGTACGGGCTAAAATTGTCCAACCCGATCACGCGGTCGCCCCGGTCCCGCAACGCTTGGGCCGTGTGGGCCCCAATAAAACCAGCCGCGCCGGTGAGCAAAATCGTTTTCATCGGAAATGACGGCGGAGATGGACAGCCGCGCGTTGGAATGCCAGGGCGCGGTGGCTGATTTTATTTTTCTGGGTTAAGGAAAGTTCGGCAAAGGTGCATCCTTTTCCTCGGGGTTCAAAGATCGGATCATATCCGAACCCTTCTATCCCCTGACTTTCTTCAACGATCCACCCCGGACATCGGCCTTCAAAGAGGCGTTCATGGCCTTCGGGCGTAACGAACGCCGCCACACACCGAAAAACGGCGCGGCGCCGGGCTCGAGCGACTCCTTTCATCAACCGCAAGACCTTTCGATTGTTGTCCGCATACGAACACCCATACCCCGCAAATCGTGCGGAATAAACGCCGGGGCGCCCGCCCAACGCCGCGACTTCGAGCCCGCTGTCGTCCGAAAGCGCCGCATGGCCCGTACGCTGAACAGCCTTGCGCGCCTTTAAGAGGGCGTTCGCTTCCAGTGTTTTCCCCGTTTCCCGCACGGAGGTGGGCGGAGGAAAAGCGTCCAGCCCCTTGACGGTCCATGGACAGCGACTCAAAATACGGCGGATCTCACGCAATTTGTCTCGGTTATGGGTGGCAATCACAAGGAGGGGTTTCTTCATAAGAAAGGGGAGTCGCGTTCCCTACGGGAGTTGAATTTCGAGGCCCTCGGCGGCGGCGTCGATTTCCACCGTCGCGCCTTTGGTCTTCGCCAACGATCGAATTTTCTCCACCTGATTGTCCAGATCCGTGTCGGTCCGATCGGGATCGTGATGAAAAAACAACAGCCGTTTCACGCGGCCCTGCACCGCCATCTCAAGGGCAAACTCGTAAAAACTGTGGCCCCACCCAAGATGGGGGGGGTATTCCGCCTGGGTGTATTGACCGTCGTGGATCAAGAGGTCCGCCCCTTCAAAAAAGTCCACCAACATCAGATCTTCCCGTTCGAGCTCGACCTGGCCGCGTTTGAGGTCGTCGTAGACTTCCTGTTTTTTCGATTGTTGACGGAGGAGATAACGGAAAGGTTCGTTGTCCGTCATGTAGACAATCTTACTCGTCCCATTATCGATTTTATAGGCGAGCGCCAGGCCTGGGTGGTTGATGTAGGCCGGCGTGACGGTCCACCCGTTCAAATGGATCGGGCGGGTGGTCAGTTGGACGAAGTTAAGGTCGGCGGGCATCTCGGACATAGTGACGGGGAAATATTCGGGACTCATTTGCCCAACGAAAATGTTTTCCAATTTCCGTCCAGTTCCCTCGCACCCATAAATGGTGAACTTGTTGCCTTTTATGTAGAGAGGGCGGAAAAACGGGAAACCCCCAATGTGATCGAAATGAAAATGACTGATGAAAAGATGCCCTTCCACACGGCCGGGCCCGCGACGGAGCAAATCTTCCCCCAACAGGCGGATGCCGGTGCCAGCATCAAAGATGGCCAGAGTTTCGGAATCGGAGATTTCCACGCAGGCCGTGTTGCCGCCGTATTTTGTCGTTGTCGGGCCGGGGGACGAAATCGATCCCCGGGTTCCCCAGAATTTGATCTTCATGGCTGAGCTAATTATTGTTCATGACTGGCGTTTCGTCAAGGCATAAATAAAAAGAGTTCCGGCCCAAAGAAAACCCCCTCCCCCGTTGTGCGCGGGGAGGGGGTTGGGGAAACGGGCTCTGTTACGAGGCTTTGCTGAGAATGTAGGTGACGAGTTCGACCACACGGTTGGAGTAGCCCCACTCGTTGTCATACCAGCTCACCAACTTAAAGAAACGCTTGTTCAGCTCAATCCCCGACCCTTCGTCAAAGATGGAGGAGGCCTTGTGATGGATGAAGTCGGAGCTCACGACTTCATCGGACGTGACCTCGAGAATGCCTTTCAGATACGTTTCGCTGGCCTTGCGCATGGCGGCGGCGATTTCCTTATAGCTTGTCTCTTTGACGGTGCGGACGGTTAGGTCAACCACAGACACGGTGGGCGTGGGAACCCGAAACGCCATGCCGGTCAGTTTCCCTTTTACTTCGGGGATCACCAAACCGACGGCCTTCGCGGCACCCGTGGTGGAGGGAATAATGTTCTGCGCGGCTGTTCGTCCGCCTTTCCAGTCCTTCTTGGAGGGGCCGTCCACGGTCTTCTGCGTCGCCGTATAAGAATGGATCGTGGTCATCAATCCCTCTTCGATGCCAAAACCCTCTTTCAAAAGGACGTGAACCACGGGGGCCAAACAGTTCGTGGTGCAAGACGCGTTTGAAATTATATTGTGTTTCGCGTGATCGTATTTCCCTTCATTGACGCCCATGACGATGGTGATGTCCTCATTTTTGGCGGGGGCGCTGATGATGACTTTTTTGGCGCCGGCGGCAATATGGCCTTTGGCTTTCTCCCCATCGGTGAAAAGACCGGTGGACTCGATCACGATCTCGACGCCCAACTCTTTCCAAGGAAGGCCGGAGGGATCTTTTGCGCTCACCACCCGAATCTCTTTGCCGTTGACGATCAAAACGTCGTCTTCCAGTTTGTCGGCGGACGATTTTTTAGAGCCGACAGTGCCGTTGAATCGCCCTTGAACCGAATCGTATTTGAGGAGATACGCCAAATTATCGGCCGGCACAATGTCGCCCACAGCCACCACGTCCAAGGTTTTGCCCAAAAGCCCTTGTTCCACCAAAGCGCGGAACACCAATCGCCCAATTCGTCCGAAACCGTTAATTGCCACTTTGACTGCCATATGAATCCTCCTTAATGAATTTTAAAAAGGGGCCACGTTCAATCTGTTTAGGTTTCGTCATTGCCCGATTGTTCGGGCGAATCGAAAGAGTCCTCTGCCTGGGGAAACAACACGCCAGAGATGAACGGAAAAAAGATGTTAGGAAAACAGAGGGGTGGTCGTCAAGTTGCCAACGGAGGTTTTCCGTTCAAGAGCGCGGTCACATGCTCCAAGAGAACCCCCGGTTCCACGGGTTTTGAGAGAAAATCGTCGGCTCCTACGCTTAAAGCCTGGTGTTTGTCCGCCTGAAACGTCTTGGCCGAGAGAATGAGAATTTTGATCCCCGACGTCTTCTCGACCCGCTTAAGACGGTGGCAGACTTCATAGCCATGAACCTCCGGGAGCATGACGTCGAGAACGATCAAGTCCGGAAATTCGGCGGCCACTGCGTCAAGCGCGGCTTGGCCATCGGCCGCAACCTTAACGCGGTGTCCGGCACTTTCAAAGACAAACCGAAGGAAGTCTCGGTTTGCTTCGTCATCTTCCACAACAAGTATTTTAGCCATAGCTCTCTGGGGATTATAGGTCATGGGAACGCCGGCGTCAATTTGGAAAGTGTTGACGAATGTGATAATCTGAGCTCCCTGTATGGAGCTCCCAACCGTTTATAGCCCGGAAGAAACCGAATCGAAATGGTATCCCCTCTGGGAAGGGCGCGGCCTTTTTGGCTCGCGCCAAGATTCCGACCGTCCCGCTTTTACCATCGTCATCCCCCCGCCCAATGTTACGGGATCCCTTCATATGGGGCATGCGCTCAACAACACCCTTCAAGATGTCTTGGTGCGGTGGCACCGGATGAAGGGCGACAACGCCCTGTGGATCCCCGGCACTGACCACGGCGGCATCGCCACGCAAAACGTGGTCGAGAAAATTTTAAAGAAAGAAGGGAAATCCCGACACGATTTGGGAAGGGTTAAGTTTCTGGAACGGATGTGGGCCTGGAGAAAAGAGTCGGGGGACACGATCCTTCACCAACTAAGAAAACTGGGCTGTTCCTTGGATTGGACCCGCACCCGGTTCACCATGGACGAAGCCAGTTCTCGCGCGGTTGCGGCGGCCTTCGGCGCCTTTTTCCAAAAGGGGCTTGTTTATCAAGGGGTTCGCTTGGTCAACTGGTGTCCGCGGTGTTGTACCGCGCTTTCTGACATCGAAGTCGAACATGAAGAACGGGCGGGGAACCTTTGGCACATTCGTTATCCCTTCGCGGACGATCCTTTGGGCGGTATTGTCGTGGCTACCACCCGTCCTGAAACCATGCTGGGGGATACCGCGGTGGCCGTCAACCCGACCGACGAACGATACCGAGGGGTGGCGGGCAAAAAACTAAAGTTGCCGCTCATGGACCGCGTGATTCCGATCGTCGCCGACGCGGCGGTAGACGCCGCCTTTGGCACCGGGGCGGTCAAAGTCACCCCGTCCCACGACGCCACGGATTTTGAAATCGGAGAGCGCCACCATCTGCCTCACGAGAGGGTCATTGGCTTCGATGGAAAAATGACCGTTCGCGCCGGACGGTTTGCCGGGTTGCCTATTAAAGAGTGTCGCGAAAAGGTCGTCGCGGAATTGGAGGCGTTGGGTCTTTTGGTGAAAGTGGAAGATCACCGCTTGGCGGTGTCCACCTGCTACCGATGCGCAACAACCATAGAACCCCTGGAATCCAGCCAATGGTTTTTAAAAACCACCCTCATGGCGGAAGCCGCCGCCAAGGCGACGGAAGAGGGGCGGGTCAACATTCATCCCGAATCCTGGGCAAAACCCTATTTGGCGTGGCTTCACAACAACCGGGATTGGTGCATTTCCCGACAAATTTGGTGGGGCCACCAAATCCCCGTTTGGTATTGCCTGGCCTGCGGGGACTACTCCGAGGAAAAAGTGCGCCGCATCCGCGAAGACCCGACCTTTAAAAACGAGAGCGTGAAGTCTCTTCTGCGGGAAGGCTCGCCGCGCCCCATCGTGCAAGCCGAAGCGCCCACCGCCTGCCCCCATTGCCAAGGCAAAGATCTGGTGCGAGACCCGGACGTTTTGGACACTTGGTTCTCCTCGGGTCTTTGGCCCCTGACCACACTGGGTTGGCCGGACGAAACCGACTCCCTTAAAATCCATTACCCCACCTCGGTGTTGGCCACTGGGCACGAAATCCTTTATTTGTGGGTGGCGCGGATGGTGATGATGGGGCTGACTCTTCGCAACGACATCCCTTACCGGGACGTTTTCATTCACGGCATCGTGCGGGACAAACAAGGCCGCAAGATGTCCAAATCGCTAAACAACGTGATCGACCCCTTGGACATCATGAAAAAGTTCGGCACCGACGCCCTGCGGTTCGCGTTGGTGTCCCAGGCGTCCCCCGGCCGCGACATGCAAATGTCGGACGACAATTTTGTGGGCGCACGAAATTTCGCCAACAAGATTTGGAACGCCAGCCGGTTCGTCATGATGAACTTGAAAGACTTTAAACCCGTGAACATCCCCGTGGCGGACCGAACCCCCGCGGACCGCTGGATCATCCAACGGTTCACCGACACCCTCGCCCAGGTGGACGGGTTCTTGGCCGGGTTCGACCCGTCCCAAGCCGGCCGGGCCTTGTATGGCTTTTTCTGGAACGATTTTTGCGATTGGGCATCGAAATGGCGAAACCGCGAATGCAACCAGGGGCCGCTGACCAACCCGCGTTAAAACAAACATTGACGGAGATCTTGGACGGAATTCTCCGCGCTTTGCACCCGATCATGCCGTTCATCACGGAAGAATTGTGGCAAAACCTGTGGACCGGTTTAGGATCAAAACCTGCCGGCAGTTTGATGGAAGGCCCCTACGAATGCCCTTGGACGGGCCCTCTCGCGACGTCGAACGACATGCGCGGAATCGCGCTGGTTCAAGAAACGGTGACGGCGATCCGCACCATCCGCTCCGAAATGAACGTCCCGCCCGGAAAACAGATCAAGGTGATCGTGAATATAAAAGACGCTTCTATTCTGACCAAGAATCTATTGTCCCTGTTGTCCCCCCACATTCAACACCTCGCCAAAATCGGAGACTGGCAGTGTATCGAGGGGGGCGAATGCCCCCCCCAGGCGGCGGCCGAGGCGGCGGCCGATTTCGAGATGTTTATTCCCTTGGAAGGATTGATCGATTTCGCAAAAGAAAGAACCCGTCTCGAAAAAAACAAAGCCGAATGTGAAGCGGCTATTAAACGGGACGAAGAGCGGTTGGTCAACCCTGATTTCCGAACCCGCGCCCCTGCCGACAAGGTGGCTGAAGTCGAAACCCGCCTGGCGGAAAGCAAAGCCCAGCACACACGCCTGAATCATTTCTCCGCGCCCTGGCAGAAGAAGGGGAAAAGGGGGGGGAGGGGGGGGGGGGGGGGTGAGGGGGGGGGGGTGGGGGGGGGAAAGGCCCCCCCCCGAAGGTTGGCCTCATCCGCCTAACACACTTGCGATTTTTTCGAGGAGGGTGAGGCGCGGGCGTTGGGTGAAGATTTGGAATTGACGTTGCTCGATTTTGTTTAGGAGTCGGCTGTAAAGACGGCCCATGATCAACGCGGGGCGAGCGGAACTTCGTTTATCGGCGGGCACGGCCGCGAACGCCGTCTTAAAGAGGGCCTGGGTTCGATCCGCTTCAAACTTCATCAGTTGGCGAAAATTTTCGTTGTAAATCAAACCCAATATTTCTTGGTCTCCCAAATTGAAACGGCGCAAATCCTCCTGGGGCAAATAGATTCTGTCCCGCAGGGCATCCACTTTGACGTCACGTAAAATATTGACCATTTGCACGGCCTGCCCGAGCGTCACGGCGAATTCCCTTTGACCGACCGGATCCAAGCCGAAAATGGAGAGGCAAACCAACCCCACGGTTCCAGCAACCCCATAGCAGTAGGATTTCACTTCGTCCCACGTTTCATACCGGGTTTGGGTGAGGTCCCGCTCCACACCGCCGATGAGCTCCACCAGATTTTTTCGATCAATGGGAAATTGGGTCAAAGCCCGTTGGAGCGGGCGCCAAACCTGAAGAGCAACGTCCTCCGTCACCGGACCGCCGGACAACACAGCGCGCCACGCCGACAGGATCCGACGTGCCCGCACAGGATCCTT
The DNA here is from genome assembly GCA_016714745.1 of Elusimicrobiota bacterium. GTDB lineage: Bacteria > Elusimicrobiota > Elusimicrobia > FEN-1173 > FEN-1173 > JADKHR01. Next base: position 137,951 of record JADKCG010000006.1, read on the forward strand.
GCCGTCCAGACCGATTTCGTCAACCGCATCGTCCACTTCCCGGGCAAACGCATACACCGCCGCCAACGCCTGCGGCGGCGTCCTAAAAACCAAAAGGCCGGCGCAAAACTGCTCGACTTAAATGGCGTCACCCCAAAAGTCATCATACCCCCCTCAGCATTTTCCCAAACAGGCGAACCCAATCCCACGTTGAAACGTGGGGCCGTCGAGTCCAAACATCAAAACGTTGTCCTTCAATTTTCCGAAGGATTTCCGTGCCCCCGAGCCACACGAACCGCAATTCTTTTCGCAAACGTTTCGGCGAATCGTCCAAAAGCGGGCGCCCCTCGTTAAAAAAGCCCCATGTTCGGGTCACCAAATGAAGGATCAATTCCCTCAGTGCTTCCGACGCCGGCCCGCCAAGCACATCGACTTCGCTGACGCCAAATTTCGACATGTCATCTTGAGGAACATAGATCCGATTTTTTAGGGCGTCGACAGTAACGTCTTGCCAGAAATTCGCCAGTTGAAGCGCGGTGCAAATGGCGTCCGACCAACGCCCCCGTTCTTCTGTCCAACCGCCGAAAAGACGTAACACAATTTCACCGACAGGATTCGCCGAAGAGCGGCAATAGAAAAGCAAATCATCAAAGGTTTTGTGCCGGTTTTTTTGCACATCCATCTCGAAGGCGGTGATGAGTCTATCAAAAGGAGTTAAGGGAAGCGAATGGCGTGCCACCACGTCCGACAACGCCCAAAACACCGGATGATTCTCGTGCGCCGGCCCGGCGATTAGACGCCGCCGCCAATCCGCGAGGCGGGCGAGTCGGGTGGGATCGTTCATCCCCCATTCATCGGCGAAATCGTCGGCACAACGGGCAAACGCGTAAACCGCAGAAACAGCCGGGCGGAGGGAACGGGGCAACCAGAGAGAGGCCACCGGAAAGTTTTCGTAATGGCCGCGGGTCAAACGCTGACAGGCGGCATAGGAGTCAGAGAGACTTCCGACAAAGGACGGGAGAGTGTCGGAAGAAAACGGCATGAAAGAACTTAAATTAACCGGTATTCCCCGGTTGGCACAGGGTGACTGTCGACAATGGGCCGAAAAAAAATTCCCAGCCCTCCCGGACGGAAATGCTCAGTCATCTGAAAATTTAAGGTTAATCCCAGATGGGAGCGTGCCAGAGGGTTTCCATCAGCCAACGAACTTCAGAATCGCAATACCCCATTTCTGAATATTGAGGTTTTCCACGGTCGTCCATATACGTCAGTCCAAAGATAATGTCGCGGTGACGGTCCACATGGCTGTTCCGAGACCAGGCGGCCGAAACGCACAAGAGACCCCCGGGAATGTCCAAATGGGCTCGCCACTCGGCTTTCGCGCAGGGACCTTGGCAGGAGAGTCCGCTGTGGGCAGGATATTCATTTTCCTCTTGAGATCGTTGCGACGGTTTTCCCGACATTCCGCCAGCGTCGCAAATGGAAGACAAAAATGATTCGAGTTTTCGTTTCGTCAGTTTCGGGAAGGTGTTTGGGGGGAGACTGGGTTCTTTGTTCGTCAGCGTTATGCTTGGTCATAGGGAATACCTCCCTAAATCGAATCCTTTAAATTGAACCAAGCGACGGGTTGCCGCCCATGGGGATGCCCCTGTGCCGCGTAAACAGCCCCCCCGCGAATTTCATACCAAGGCACTGTCAACCCCGCCCGTTGGGGATGATGTTCCGTCGGATAAACCTGGTTGTCCCGAACCACATACCACGCCCGCGGGTCTTCCCCATCAGAATGGTGTGGCGTGGTAAATACCAACTCTCCCCTCAAAACAAAGGTTGGGAGGCTCTGGGCACCTTTCGGGTGGTGAGCGGTATTGTAGAAAAATTGGTCGGCCATAGATCGAAATGGAAACCGGGTCATTCTACCATAAATGTCCCAGACCGAACGGCAAATTTATCTCGATTTTCCCACAAGGTTGATGAAAATTGCTAGAATGGCCCCCTCGGGGCACGACCCCGCGGGGTCCGTAGCTCAGGGGTAGAGCATTCGCCTTTTAAGCGAGGGGTCGAGGGTTCGAATCCCTCCGGACCCAAAATTTTATTCGTTCCTTTGTGTTGGTCTGGAAGGATTCGAAGCCAACTTGCCCGCCGCCTTGAATGGCGGATGAAGGGCAAGTGGCCGGCCTCCGGAGGAGCGGCGAAGCCGCGGGGGAGGAGGGAATCCCTCCGGACCCAAAATTTTATGTTCCTCCGCTAGGCATATTTCTCTGTCTGGCTGTTTGCCCGAACGCACAAATCGATTTGGAGCGTTCGGGCCCGGGGCGCTCACGATCTCGCGCCCGACATAACCGGCCGAAGTTCCCAAAGCCACGTAGGTGGCTTTGACTTCGACCATGTCCCCGTCGACTAGCGGTTAGGTCACGGCCCTTTCAAGGCCGTAGCACGGGTTCGATTCCCGTCGGGGACACCATTTCCTGTAGGTGGTAGAGGCAGAAGGGCCCACTCCCAGTCCGGGGGTGGGCTCTTTTGTTTGTGGTGTTCGCGGGGGGCTGTCGGTCGGGGCCACTCTGAGCGCGGGGGCGGAGGACACGGGCTCGGACGCTGTTTTTCCGTCGAAGGCGGGGTCACAAACAAATTCGACGATGACCGACGTTTTGGAATAGTGAATCCGTTTGATGCCTCGGCGAAGGGCCAGGGCTTTTTCAATTCCGGTTTTGCGCGCACATGCATTTAAGAATTTCTGAATGCCTTGGCCCAGTTTTTCGGCCGTTATGTTCTCAAAATGCCCCTGGGGTTCGATTCCCGCTGGGAGGGTCGAGCGAAGTTCTTCCCCACTCGAATAAACCAGTTTATTTAAATATTCCTTGTCCATCGAAACCCTTAAAAGGTTCTGATAAACCGCTTCATGAAAACGGCTGGCATTAATCTGGCGGACTGAGCAAAGGCCCCATCCCCGGTGCGAAAGTTTACTGCACCGGTAATAAAAATATTTCTTCACCTTGTGGTTCTTGTTTTTCAGAATATAGGACGCGCTCATACTGGAGCCACATTCCTGGCACTGGATCAGGCCACCATAGGGCATGTTCACCAAGTTGCGTCCTTGCGGCCGGGTATTTCCTTTCAGCAGGGTTTGCACATGGGTAGGTAAGGTCTTCCGAAATGATCGCCTCATGGACCCCGGGGAAAACCTTGCCGTTATGAATGATCTTCCCGGTCAGGACTGGGTTTCTCAATAGATGGCGAATAAGGGAATCCCCATACGGACGACGGTTCCGCGTTTGAAAACCATTCTTTTTCAGCATTTCCAGAATTGAAAAAACCTGTTGATCCTGGGCGAACATTTCGAAAATTTTCCGCACAAGCGCGGCTTTTTCGGGTTCAACAACGAGCCGCGCGTTCTCTGCTCGGTACCCCAATGGTGGGCGGCCACCAATGTATAAACCCCGCTTCACTTTTTGAACTATTTTGTCCCGTATCCGCTCGGCAATCAGCTCCCGTTCAAACTGGCCAAAAGTGAGCATGATATTTCTCAATAAACGACCAGCGGGGGTAGAGGTATCGAATCTTTCTGTCACTGAGATAAAGGAAACATTATGGGGCTCGAAATATTCGA
>JADKCG010000007.1 GCA_016714745.1 Elusimicrobiota bacterium
TCGGAGGAGCGACGAAGTCGCGGGGGAGAGGGAAGTCCCACCGCCCCGATGCAACGGACTGGACAACAAGAGTGGCGGGGATTGAAACACTCATGAGCCCGCACACGAAAGTTCTCTTTTGTTATATCTCGCACGCCAGCGGCCATCAGCGGGCGGCCGAGGCGGTGATGGGGGAACTTCGTCGGCGTCACCCTTCGGTGCAATGCGAAGGCATCAATTCCATCAGTTATTCCAACCCGGTTTTCGGGAAAATTATTTCCAAGCTTTATATTCAACTTCTCAAAGTGGCGCCTCAAGTGTGGGACTATCTGTATGATAACCCCTACATAGAGAAGGCCACGCGAGACATTCGCGAGTTCTTGAGCCTTTTTAATACCCGACGGATCGCAGAGGTGTTGCAAAAACACCGTCCCCATTGCTTGGTGTGTACTCAGGCGGTGCCGGTGGGGTTGCTGTCTGCGATGAAAGAGCGGGGTCTTATCAAGGCTCCGATTGTTGGGATCATCACCGATTTTGGGGTTCACAAATACTGGATTTCTTCCCAGGTGGACCTTTATCTGGTTCCCTCCTCCGACGTACGTCGGAGGATGGTGCGGTTGGGGGTGCCGGAAGAACGTATTCGCGTGACGGGGATCCCCGTGGACCTTCGGTTCTCTTCTCGGGGGGATCGCCGAGCGGAACGGGCGGCTCTGGGGCTCTCGCTCCATCGTCCCACGGTCTTGGTCATGGGGGGCAATTACGGATTGGGCCCTCTGGAAGATGCGGTCCACGCTCTCCGTCGTATCCCTTTGGGGGCCCAACTGTTGGTGGTGTGCGGGAACAATCGATCGTTGTTGCGGAAAATGAATCGGCATTTTAGTTCGGATCGCCATGTCCCGGTGTTGGGTTTGACTCGGTCTGTTCATCGGTTGATGGACGCGTCGGATCTTTTGATCTCGAAACCGGGCGGACTCACGACCTCTGAAGCTTTGGCGAAGGGGCTTCCGATGGTGATGATTGAGCCCATTCCCGGCCAGGAAGAACGGAACGCTCAATTTCTCCTTCGGCATGGGGCGGCGGAACGGGCGGACACCTTGGACGAATTGGTTCGCGTGGTCGAACGGTTGTTGACCGACCGGGGTCGATTGGATCGTTTGCGCGAAAACGGCGTTATTCTGGCCCGACCCTGGGCCGCGCGTGACGCGGCTGAAGCCATTGCCACTTTGATTGAAAAGCGAGAGGCCCCTCCCGCGCGTCGGGCTCGCGTCTGGCCTGTGTCGCCGTCTCGTTCATGAACCGCGAGTCGGTCTGGGCTCTGGGGCTTTCTCTCTCCAGTCGGGTCACGTCGGCCATGCCGGAAGGGCCCCGCTATCGTTTGGCCGCTGGTCTTGGGCGCGGGGTCAGTCGGCTTTTTCCGATGAAACGCGAGGCGGTGGATAAAAATGTGGGCCACATCAACGCGTATTGCGGTACGCAATTTACATCGGAGCGCGTGTTTGAAAACTTTGGGATCACCTTGGCCGATTTTCTGGGAGGTCAGAAAGTTGAGATTCAGGTGGAAGGCCGAGAACGTGCGGAAGAAGCTCGTTCTCTTGGGCGCGGGACAATCATTCTCACCACCCATCTTGGCAATTGGGAACTGGGGGGGCGCGTGCTGTCCGATTGGGGGTGGCCGGTGACGGCGGTGTTTCAGCCCTATCGGTCTAAAACCATGCAACATTTTATTCAGACGAAACGGGCGCCGGGATTGAGTTATCTTGCGGTGGGGCGCGGCGCCGCCCATGGCATAGCGAAAGTGTTACGGCGGCAAGGTTCCGTCGCTATGTTGGCTGACCGACCGTTCGGGGAAGACGGGGGGTGGGTTTCCGTCTGTGGGCGCCCGATGCGTTTTCCGCGCGGGCCCTTTTTGTTCGCAAGTCGCATGGGCGCGCCGGTTTTGCCGGGGTTTGCGCTGATGGAGCGCCCGGGCCATTATCGGGTGGTGGTGGAGAACGCATTGTGGGGGGAGGGGCCCGATCCCGTTCAGAATCTTATGGACAAGATGGCCCAAGTATTGGGAAAATACGTGGCAACTCACGGCGATCAATGGTATTGTTTCGAACCGCTGTGGGAAAACCTTGGAAACGGTCTGCCCAGTAGGAATAAAGCGTGAACACAAATTTACGGGGTGTAGCGCAGTTGGGTCGTGTGTGCCAGTGGCACACGGGAGCGACGCCCGGCTTTAGCCGGGCCGGCCTGGAGCCCCGAAATATGGGGCGGAAGGCGCGCTTGGTTCGAAATCGAAATGCGGGCGTGAACACAAATTTACGGGGTGTAGCGCAGTTGGTAGCGCGCTTGGTTCGGGACCAAGAGGTCCGGGGTTCAAGTCCCCGCACCCCGAATTTTGATTCGGGTAAGGTGTGCATCTGCGGTAGGTTTGAATGCCGAGGGAGTAAAGGATGTCGTGCCCTCCGTTTACCGCGGGACCCGGGGCCTGTTCGGCCCGTCGCAAACGTGTGCCACTGGCACACGCGACCGCACCCTGAATTTTGATTCGGGCAAGGTGTGCATCTGCGGTAGGTTTGAATGCCGAGGGAGTAAAGGATGTCGTGCCCTCCGTTTACCGCGGGACCCGGGGCCTGTTCGGCCCGTCCAAAACGTGTGCCACTGGCACACTGGACCCCGCACCCCGAATTTTGATTCGGGTAAGGTGTGCATCTGCGGTAGGTTTGAATGCCGAGGGAGTAAAGGATGTCGTGCCCTCCGTTTACCGCGGGACCCGGGGCCTGTTCGGCCCGTCCAAAACGTGTGCCACTGGCACACGCGACCCCGCACCCCGATTTTCGCATGATTGGTCGTCGGCGATGGAGGTTTGATGGGCGGGTTCAAGGGGTGGGATTTCGCGTTTTCTGTGAAGAGGCGGCGCTGGCGCGGGGCTTGCGGGGATGGGTGAGAAACGAGTTTGACGGATCTGTTTCGGTGGAAGTCGAAGGGGACACGGCTGTCTTGGCTGACTTCCTTCGTCACATTAAAATGAAGCATCTGCCGGCGCGGGTGGATCGAACGGAAGAGTTTCTTCTTTCCGTAAAAAATGACCCTTTGGAGAAATTTGAAATTCGCTAGAGAGATTTCAACAATGGGCGAATATCTACTATGATCTTTCTTTATGGAATTGTTGGAATCAGATCCTTTTAGGCAAATCCCCCGTGTTGGGGAAAGTTTAAGGAGTTGGCCGGGATGGCGGAAAGTTTAGATTCAGTTTCACTCTACTTTCACGGGGTCAAACGTCTTTCGGATACATCCAAGGAAGATGTGACGGAGTTATGGCGTCTCGCCAAGAAAGGCGACAAAAAGGCCAAAAAAAAACTGGTAGAGTTTAATCTTCGTTTGGTCATCCCCATCGCCAAAAAATATTATCGGTCTGGGGTCGATTTCATCGACCTTATTATGGAGGGAAATCTGGGGTTGATGCACGCAGTGGATAAATTCGACCCCAAACGAGGTTTTCGTTTTTCGACGTATGCTTCCTACTGGATCGAGCAATCCATCCGGCGCGCCTACGACGAACAATCGAAGCTTATCCGAATTCCGCCCCACGCGCTCGAAGCTCTTCGCCGATGGCTTCGCGCTTGGGAAGGCATGCGGGTGGAATTCGGCCGCAGTCCCACCCTTCAAGAAATGGGGAAAAAGTTATCTCTGTCCCCTCGTCAAATTCGGAGCGTGGTGGACGCGCACGAGGCGGCCAAGCCCGTGGGCAGTCTGGATGTTCCGCTGGACGAAGATGAAAACCTTTATCTTCGCGACATGTTGACCGACAGTTCGGAGCGGGGTCCGGACCGGATTTTCTCGATCCTTCGGGACCGGAGCGATGTCTCCACGGCGTTAAAAGGGGTCGGTCCGCGTGAGCGGATGATCCTGGAATTGCGTTTTGGCGTGACCGGAAAGTTGCCCATGACATTGGAAGAAGTGGGAAAAAAGTTGCACATTTCACGTGAGCGGGTTCGCCAACTTGAAGAGCGCGCCATGGCCCGGCTTCGTCGGGTGAGCCATCGCATGGGGCTCCAATGAAAGCCCGCCCATTGTCACGTTCGTTGGATTTAAAAAAATATATCCGAGACATCCCTGATTTCCCCAAAAAGGGGATCGTCTTCAAAGACATTACCCCGCTTCTGGGGAACGGCCCCGCCTTTGCCCTTTCCATCGACCTGTTGGCCAAGGTCGGGGCGAAGCACAAGGTGGATAAAGTGATCGCCATTGAGTCGCGGGGGTTTATCTTTGGTTCCGCCGTCGCACAACGGTTGGGTGTGGGGGTGGTCCCCGTGAGAAAAAAGGGGAAACTGCCGTACAAAACATTGTCGGCCACTTACACGTTGGAATACGGCGAGGACACCTTGGAAATGCATGTGGACGGCATTCGTCCCGGGGAACGCGTGTTGGTGGTGGACGATGTCTTGGCGACTGGGGGAACCGCCGACGCCGTTTTGCGTCTTGTGGCTCAGGCGGGAGGGCTTCCGTTGGCCGCGGCTTTTGCCATCGAACTCAAATTTTTGAAAGGTCGCGAACGTCTGAAGAATTTTGAGGTGGCTTCGCTCCTCCTTTACCGTTAGGGCCCGCGCAGAAATAAATGTCCATTTTATCCGAGTGGATTTTGAGCCGAGCCAAGGCGCGAGGAAGGAGCATAGCGGGGACTATGTGACTGACGAGCAACGCAGGCGCAGGCCAAAAGCCGCCGGAGAAAGTGGATAGTTCTTTCTGCGCGGGCCCTAAGTGATAGAATGGAGTCTGTTTTTCGCCCAAGCCCCCGTAGCTCAATTGGATAGAGCTACTCCGTCCTAAGGAGAAAATGGTGGTTCAATTCCGCCCGGGGGCGTGGGCGGAAAATGGTGTTCCCTAAGGCATCAAAAAGGTAATGCTCAGCTCACTCCCTCTGCCAGAGCACGCCCCGGGTCCGAAGGACCCCAAAAAGCCGGAGGAGGGGGGTGAGCGGTTACAAAAAAACTTAAAAGGTGTCTCCCATGTCTTCTCCCATTTATTCGTTGCCCGGACGAACGCAAGCGCCCGCGACCCGCGGGGAAAAAATGGCCCAATGGATCATCACCCACCGAGCTCAACTGGGGTTGGCTCTGGGGCTGTTGGCGTTGACGTCGGCGCTTTCTGTCGCCATCGTTTTTAATCGTCGGAAATTAATGGAAGGAGGAATCCTCCAGCTTTCTTCGGCCCGCTATCAGGCGTCCAAAGGTCAAATGAAAGAGGCCATACAATCCATCGATGAGGTTCTCCGGTCTCAGCGCACCAGTCCCGTTGCCATGCAGGCCTATATTTTGAAAGGCGAACTGTTAACGCAGGCCGGCAAATTTGAAGAGGCGGCGAAAACTTACCAAGAAGGATACGGGCAAGCGTCTCTGCCGGACTATCGGGCGTTGATGTGGATGGGCCAGGCTTCCGCCGCCGTGGAATTGCAAAAATATCCCGAAGCTGTTGACCTTTACGACCGTTTTATTCGTGATTACCCCGGGCACTATCTTATTCCGCGATGCTACATGGAGGTGGGGCGAATTCGGTCTGTTCAAAAACAATGGAAAGAGGCTCGCGCCGCCTACGAACGGTTGCTGGTTCTTTACCCCAAATCTCCCTGGGCGGAAGAAGCGCAAGCCAACCTGAACGCGGTGAACGCGCTGTCTCCATCGGAAACCCCCGGGGGGGAGACAAAAAAATAATTTTTCAGAATCCGGGCCATTGACAGCGGACCTCCGTTCTGTTAATATGACCGCATTCAAAAATACAGAGGGGGACTTCCTCCTCTGTTTTTTTTAGGAGACAACGAGCATCTACCCGAGAACTTTTCAGCGGCCTCCCGCCGGCAACAGTGGCGGACCGCGCATCAACCATCAAATTCGAGCCCAGCAGGTCCGCCTGATTGACGAGGACGGAACTCAGTTGGGAGTAAAAAACCTGGATGAAGCCATTCGTACGGCTCAAGACCGGGGGAAGGATTTGGTGGAAGTCGCTCCCCTGGCCAATCCGCCCGTGTGCAAGGTGGTGGACTTCTCTAAGTATCGCTATGAAAAAGAGAAGCAGAAGAAAGAGGCCCGGAAGCACGCGAAGGGGGGGCAGGTTAAAGAGGTTCGGTTTCGTCCCCGCATCGGGGACCACGATTTTGATACGAAACTTCGGGCCATTCAGAAGTTTTTGGAAGGGCGCGACAAAGTGCGCATTACCGTGATGTTCCGCGGCCGCGAAATGGAACACAAGGATTTGGGCTACAAGATCATTGAGCGCATCAAGCTCATCCTCGGGGAAACGGCGACGGTGGAGTCGAACCCCATGATGTTTGGGAATCGGATGATCCTCATGTTGGCCCCGCAAAAAAAGTGACACGATTTTAAGGCCGGCGAAACGATCGGTCAATAAATAAGTCGAGTTGATCCCATGCCAAAAATTAAAAGCCACAGCGGAGCGAAGAAACGTTTTCGAATCACGGCGAACGGCCACGTCATGCATCAAACGCAAGGACGTCGTCACCTCCTGATCGGAATGTCGTCTAACCGACGTCGCCGCTTTCTCAAAGACAACAAGTTAAATACAGTCCAATCCGATATTATTAAAGCCCTTTTGCCCTATGCGCGTTAAATCCGTCGTCTACACCCGTCAACGCAAGAAAAAATGGTTCCGTCGAGCCAAAGGCGCTTACGCCACGAAGAGCACCCGCTGGCGGATGGTCATTCAACATTTAGAAATGTCCATGCGGCATATGTATCGGGGCCGCAAAGACAAAAAACGCGATTTGCGCGCGATTTGGATTCAGCGGATCAATGCCGCCTCTCGCGCCGAGGGATTAAGTTACTCTCGGTTTTTCTCGGGTTTAAAAAAAGCGGGCGTTATTTTGGATCGCAAGATTTTGGCGACCTTGGCGGCTGAAGATCAGCCGTCTTTCCAAAAACTGGCGGTGCTTGCTCGTGAACACGCTGGGGTTAAGGCCGCATAAATCCTGTTTCTGTTTGTAGTTGCCCCAGGGGTGGGGTGTTTTTGGTTCGATTGAACTTAAAATCGCCCGATGAATCGGGCAACTACACGTTGCGGTGATTCCTTTATGTCCACCCTCCTAGAGCAAATCGACGCTTTAACGTCAGAAAGTCTCGCCGAGGCCAGTGCGTTGGCCGACGTGGAGGCTTTGGACGTTTACCGTCTCAAATACCTGGGACGGAAGGAGGGCCTTCTCTCCCGCATTCTCATGTCTCTCCCACGCTTGACCGGGGACGAGAAGCGCGAAGTCGGAAAGAGGGCGAATGCCCTTAAAGTGGCCATCGAATCGGCTGTTGCGCGTCGTCGTCAGGTCTTGGACGACGTGCGGATCAATGCCGAACTCTCCCAATCAAAAATCGATCTCACTCTTCCGGGGACCCCTGTCGTTCGGGGGGGACTCCATCCGTTGACCCGCGTCATGGAAGAAATCACTGACGTTTTCATTCGGCTTGGGTTCTCTGTGGCGGAAGGCCCCGAAGTGGAAACCGATGACAACAATTTTACCTCGTTGAATCATCCGCCGGATCATCCCGCACGCGACTCCCACGACACCTTTTATTTAAAAGAGTTTACCGATGGCGCCGGCCGGCCTCTGCTCCTTCGCACTCACACATCACCTGTCCAAATTCGTTATATGCGGACGCACACGCCGCCCGTTTACATCGTGGCGCCAGGACGGGTCTTCCGACATGAGAACGTGGACGCCACCCATTCTTATGTCTTTCATCAAGTGGAAGGTCTGGCGGTGGACACGGATATTTCGGTGGCGGACTTAAAAGGCGTGTTGACACTGTTTGCCGAACGGCTTTTTGGTGGGCAGGGCACCGTGGTGAAAACCCGGTTCCGGCCGTCTTTCTTTCCGTTCGTCGAACCAGGTCTGGAAATGGACATTTCCTGCACCCTCTGCGGCCAGAAGGGATGCCGTGTTTGTAAAGGGACGGGATGGGTGGAAATGTTGGGGTCGGGACTGGTTCACCCGAACGTCCTCCGCGCGGCGGGGTGTGACCCAGAGAAGTATTCCGGATGGGCCTTCGGGATCGGGGTGGAACGCGTGGCCATGTTTAAATACGGCGTGGACGACATGCGGCTCTTCTACGAAAATGACATTCGGTTCTTGGAGAATTTCGCGTGAAGGTCTCTTTCCTCTGGTTAAAAGAGTTTGTCAATTTTACTGAAACGCCGGCGGAAATTGCCGCGCTTCTTTTACGCCAGGGGTTTGAGGTTGCGGGCGTGACGCCGGTCGGCGGGCCAGTGTCCGGTGTCGTGGTCGCGACGGTGGAATCCGCGCAGAAACATCCCAACGCCGACAAATTGAAGTTGTGCGAGGTGTTTGATGGGGTGGGGCGCCATTCCGTGGTGTGTGGCGCTCCCAACGTGGAAGCTGGGAAAAAATATCCTTTCGCACGATTGGGTGCCCGCCTCCCGGACGGATTGGTGATTGAAAAGCGTCCCTTGCGCGGCATTGAGTCCCACGGTATGCTGTGTTCTGCTCGGGAGTTAGGGTTGGGCGCCGACCATTCTGGTCTTTACACCTTGCCGGCCGACGCCCCCGTGGGGCAAGACATCACTGAAACCTTGGCCCTGAACGACGTGATTTTGGAAATTGAGGTGACGCCCAATCGGCCCGACGTTCTGTCCCATTGGGGGGTGGCGCGGGAGGTCTGTGCCGGCCTGGGGAAAGTGTTGCTCACCCCGGAAATGACACTTCCAACGACCGAGAAACGGACGGGTTTGGCCCGAGTGGACGAACCTGTTTTGTGCAACCGATACATCGCGCGGGTGCTGGAGGGACTCACGGTGGGGCCCGCCCCCCTGTGGATGCGGCTCCGTCTGGAACGCTGTGGCATTCGGTCCATCAATAATTTGGTGGACGTGACGAACTATGTCTTGCTGGAATATGGCCACCCGCTCCACGTTTTCGACCGCGCGCGGTTGTCGGGCGGGGAGGTGTCTGTGCGGATGGGGCGTCCGGGCGAAAAACTCGAGTGTTTGGACGGCGTGACCCGCGACGTCAACGGTATTTTGGTGATCGCTGACCGCCAAATTCCTGTGGCCGCGGCGGGCGTCATGGGGGGGCAACCCACCGCCGTGGTCGATGGAACCCAGTCCGTGTTGTTGGAAAGCGCTCGGTTTCTGCCGGCGCAGGTCCGCCGTTCGCGGGGTCGGCTAAACATTTCAACCGAAAGTTCATACCGTTTTGAGCGGGGAACCGATGTCGAGATGGCCGATCGCGCCAGCCGCCGGGCGGTGGGGTTGATCCTGTCGATGGCCGGCGGGCGGTTGGCGGGGGAAGAAGATGTTTTTGGGTCTCAGCCAAAAACCGCGCCGATCGACGTTCCGTTGGAAAAACTGCAGAAACTTTTGGGATTGCCGGTGACGAGGGGGGAGGTTCGAAAATCTTTGGAAAGTTTGGAGTTCCTGTGCGAGGAGAAAGAGTCTCTTTTGTTGGTGACACCGCCTGTTCATCGGTCGGATGTGCGGGAGCTTGCGGACGTGGTGGAAGAAGTGGCCCGCCGCATCGGATACGATCGAATTCCCGGACGTGTGCGCGCCGCGTCGTCGGGGGGGGCGCCGCCCTCACCGGTTCGGTCCCTGGCCTTGCGGGGCCGGGAACGGTTGATCGGGCTGGGGTTTTGGGAAGCGGCCCAGAGCGGGCTTGTTCCTCGCGCTTTGTGGGATCGCCTGGCCGGACCCGGCGCGGAAAATCCGGCGGAGTTGTCCAATCCGCTTTCTCTCACGGGGGAGTGTTTGAACCCGAGCCTGTTGGTGAACCTTTTGGTGTGTCTGTCCGGGAACGTTCGGCGGGGGAACCGGAACATTCGGTTGTTCGAATCGGCCCGCGTTTTTCACCGGGGGACAGACGGCGTCCAGGAAGCGGACCATTTGGCGTGGGCGGCCACGGGGCAAGACCGCGCGGATCATTGGCGGTTCCATTCCCGACCTCTGGAAGTGTGGGACGCCCGAGGGTGGGCGAAATCAATTTTGAAAGAGTGGCGATTGACGGGGATCACGTTTGACGCCGGTCGGCTTCCTTTTCTTCACCCCACCGAATCGCAAACCATTCTCCTGGGGGATCAGTCGTTGGGTTTTTATGGGCGATTGCATCCGCGTCAAGCCGAAGCGTGGGAGATCTCCCCGGACACGTTCGTGGGGGAGTTTAATCTTTCTTTGGCGGCCACGGGAAAATTATTGGAAATCAAACACGCGGCACTTTCCCGCCAGCCAGCGTTCGTTCGGGATTTTTCTTTGGTTTTCCGGAGAACGTGTCCTGGTCGTCGGTCGTGTTTTGGATTCACCGGTCGTGCGAAGGGGTGGAGGGCGTGGAACTCTTCGATGTGTTCACCGGCAAGGAATTGCCGGAGGGGACGCGGAGTCTGGCGTTCCGCGTGACGTTCCGGCATCCCGACCGGACCCTGAGTGACGCCGAAGCTCACACGCTTCAAAATCGCGTTCTCACCGGTTTGTCGGAAGAATACGGTGCCCATCTCCGAACAGGTCCCGGATCATCGGCATGAGGGGCTGTTTCGTACAAAAATCTTTTCGCCCAGTCCAAAACGTGGCGCTGGTCGCTCTCCTGGGGACTGTGTTGTCTTTGCTCTCGGGGTGTGTTTATCTCCGACTCCTGGAAGTTAAAAAACAGCTCATGGATTTTGATGCCAATTTTAAAATCAGCGGTCTCTCAGAGTTGGTGATCGAATTTAAGAACCCGGTGATTCGGACGAAGGATTTGCGGTTTTTGATCGGAGCGGACCCGCTCTCTGTTTCGGGGGAAGACGAGGTTCGTCAGCATTATGAGTTTGAGATGGTTCGACACGCCACAGAGGTGGCGCTTCCGCCTTTGGGCCGGTTGAGTGTGGACCTCGCGGTCCAACGAGGAAAAATGACGAAAATCATCGTCCCCGAAACCTTCATGCTCCTTTTTCCGCGCAATGTCATCGTGGACACCCTGAAACAAGCCAAAAACGCCGAAGTTTTTGAGTTAAAAAAAATTGCGCGAGGCCGTATCCATCTTGACCAGGAAGTGGAGGCCGAATTGCCCAGCCGATCCAAAACGGAAATGTTGTTGGGGCCGCCCTTGGAATCCGCGATGTTGGACGATCAGGACGTTCTGACCTACCGTTACACCATTCCCAACGCGCCGCGGGACATTCTGATATTAACGCAACTGAGTTTTTCCCGCGACGGCCTTTTACGAAAGGTGTTCGTGCATTGGGACCAATCCTCCATCGAAGCCCTTTTCCTCCGCGAGTAACCGCATTTTCAAAGAACCTCATTAATTAAATGCGTTCCTCACTTTTTTTTATATTGATTTTGATTTTGGGTTGTCGGGGGCCTATGCCTCGAGGAGGGGAAGGGGGTGGTCGTTTGGATGTGGGCGGGGGCCACAGGGGGCGTTGGTTCGGTGGACTCTTTTGAAATGCCGAATTTTGTCGATGACGGGGATCGGGCGGGGCTTTTGGAGGCGGCTCAAAAAAGTGCGGGTTATTATCGTTCTTTGCCGGTCGATCGGCCATTTGTTTTAGGGGAGATACATACTCGGCCAAGGAAATGGCGGAGTCTCTTGAGTCGTTTCGGGAACTGTTGGGGTCGGGGCGAGCCGATATCAACGACGTTCTTCGGCGGGAGTATGCCGTGTATTCGTCTGTCGGGTCGGACGGGCAGGGGACGGTGGTCTTTAGTTCCTATTACGAACATTCGCTTCGGGCTTCTCTTGTGAAAACGGGATCTTTTCGCTTTCCCCTCTATGCGCGTCCCCCGGACTTGGAAGAGATTTCGGTCGGGGGGGAACGGAAGGTCACTCGGCGCGGAAGCGATGGTCGCCGGCCTTACTTCACGCGCAAAGAGATCGACAGTGGAAGGGTTCTCCAAGGCCAAGGGTTGGAAATCGCTTGGGCGGAGGATCCCGTTGAGATTTTTTTCCTGCAAGTGCAGGGGTCGGGGTGGCTCCTTTTGCCTAACGGGGACCAGGTCCGCGTTCGTTACGCGGCGAACAACGGCCATCCCTACCACTCGGTCGGCGGGGCGATGATCGAGCGGGGCATTATTCCTAAAGAAAAGTTCAGCCGAAAAGCCATGGTGGATTATTTGGCCTCACACCCGGACGAACGGCAAAATATTCTGAACGTTAACCCCCGTTATGTGTTCTTTAAAATTGACCGGGGGCCGACGAAAGATCGGGCCTTCGGTTCGTTGAACCTTCCGCTCACGCCGGGGCGGTCGGTGGCGTTGGACCCGAAGGTCTTTCCGCCGGGGGCGTTGGCCTGGATGGAGACGGTGGGGAAATACCGGGTGAAACGATTTGTGCTGAACCAGGACGAGGGGGGCGCGATCAAAGGTCCGGCGCGGATGGATTATTTTGCCGGAAGTGGTGACGAGGCCGAACGTTACGCCGTGGGTTTTTGGGAAAAGGGGCGGCTTTATTTCTTAGTCAAAAAACGTGGCGGAAGATCGGAGGGGAAACCCTGAGGCATTCGGTCCGGTTGCTGGGCGGCGGCTTGGTCGGGGGAGAATTTTGGGTGAATCCATCGGAGGGGTCGATGGATTTTTTGTTTTACGGTGGCGCGAATAGGGCGGCGAAAGCGGTCATCCAGCATCCAGGATCCCCCCCAACTGATGGAGAGAGGTCCGCGGCTTTTCATTTGACGCTGGACGTCGACAATTAAGTTGGCCAAATGTGTTTGGGCTTCGCGGATAATGGCGGCGCAGAGCGGGGAACGAGGGGCATTGGCTAAAACCTGTTTGGCCAAGGCGGCCACCTGGGAAGGAGTCCCCCCTCTTTTTCGGTGTTTCATTCTTCGCAGATATTCTTTCCCGATCCACCAGCCAGACCCTTCATCTCCTTTCTGAGGTCCCCCTCCTCCGGCACGAAAGAGGGCGCCGGATTTTGCCATGCCCAAGGCGATGGACCCGGTGCCCGAAACGATAAAGATCCGATCCGAAACATTTTGTGTGCGGGCGAACGCGGCGTGCATGGCCAGTTCCACGTCGGACATCACCCTCACTTCTTTCGCCAGCCCTTGAAGCGACTTTCTCAGGGCTTTCCGTTCGCGAATCGTCCAAATTCCTTTTGACCCCACAATCAAGAGCGGAACGACGGACCAGTTATTTTTTTCCAAAATTTCGACAGGGCTCGGGCGAGGTGGGCCGGAGGAACGGCTTTTTGCTCCTGCTGAACCCATTGGCCGTTTACGTTTGTGGCGGCCAGGCGAAGCCTGGTTCCGCCCAGATCGATGGCGACGGTGGTGGAAATCACTGGAACAATTTCTGAAGACAGGCTTCCAACTGGGCTTGGCGGAACCCGTGGGCCGTGACGATTGTCGTATCGGAATCGGCCCATTCGGCGTCGTAGGGATCTCGCATAAGGACCAGCACCAAGGGCTGTTTTTCTTTTTGAAGGCGTGCCAATAAACGACGGTTGCCCGGGTGAAGGTGGGCGTCGAAACAAAAGAAGACGGTGGCATCGACATTCTTTCCGACGGCGATGGCCCGCCGAATGTCGATGGGGCCGGGGTTGATCGGCAACACATGAATGTGGGGTCTGGCGGAATGTTCATGCGGCGCGACGAACGTCCGTTCAATGAACGACCGTTCGTGGCAGAGGGCCGGTTCGATCATGATTTTGCGTGCGAGGTCTGATAGGCGGGGAAAAAGGATCAACACTTTATCGTTCCGTCTTATCGGGAGCGAAATACGACCGGTGGTCACTCTCACCGCTTGGCGCGCCACATTTCGGGCCAGGGTTGTTCCCTTGGGGTCCGCTTGGGGAATGCCGGCGGAAAAGCGGGGACCGTTTTCATTTCGAAGGCGACCGATGCGGTCAACGGATTCCTCCAGATTCTTTAAAGGAAGAGCGCCGGAACGGTAGGCCTCTTTCAGAGATTCAAATGCCCGGCGTTGAAGAGTTTCTTTGTGACAGCAGAGAATCATGTCATGTCCGGCGCGGGCGGCCAAAACCGCCGCGGGGCCAACTCCCGCCAAAGACCTTAAGGCACCCATTTCCAAATCGTCCGAAGCGACGACGCCCCTAAACCCCATTTCTTTCCGGAGCAGGTCGGTCATGAGGCGGCGTGAAAAGGTGGCGGGCGTTTTTGGCAGTGGCTCTAGGTTTGGATAGAGGGGATGGGAAGACATGATCATGTCCACACCGGCTTTGATGGCGGCGCGGAAAGGGACCAGGTGGTTTCGTCGAAGTTCGGGCCATCCCACAGAGATAATCGGAAGCTCCAAGTGCGGGTCAAGCGTGGCGGGGCCAAGGCCCGGAAAATGTTTCGCGCAGGCGCTCACGCCTTCCTGTTGGAGGGCGCGGATTCTCGCCGCGGCCAGGCGGGCCACAACCGAGGGATCCTGTCCGTAGGAACGGATCCCGATGTTGGGACTGAAATCTTTGGTCAAAACGTCAACGGTGGGAGAAAAAGAGACGTCGATGCCCAGTCGCCGGAGTTCTTGCCCTTCCATGGCACCCTGGGCGCGGGTATGTTCCGATCGTCCCACAGCACCGAAGGCGAGATTGTCTGGGAAAATCGTCACGCCGGATTGGAACATGACCACCCGGCCCCCTTCGTGGTCCATGGTGACCAAAAGCCGTCGTTCCAGCCTTTCTTCCATTTCAAGGATCAATTGTTTGATCTGGGCGGGGGAACGAAAATTAATGCGGTAAAGGATCAATCCGCCGGCGTGGGTGTCGCGAAAAAGTTGGATGTCACGTCGGGTCGGACGCGGACCCGGAATTCCGAAGACCAGAGTTTGGCCGATGAGGTGTTCAATGGTGGGGGGCATAAAAGATCCTTGTGCTCGTTTAAGTGAAACCTCTGAGTCTATCCACGAAGAACGAAAAGATCTTCAAAATTGATATTCTCGTCTTTATGGACGTTCGTTCTTATGCGCGGTTGGTCACAGAGAGGCCCCATTCGCGGTCCGCTCATCTGGATCGGCTTTCTCCGAAGGCCCTCTTCGACCTGATGAACCAAGAGGATTTTGCCGCGGCCCGGGCTGTGGCCGGAGCCCAGCGGGACGTCCTCCGTGCGGTCGCTTGCATTGTCGATCGCCTCTCCCGAGGAGGGCGATTGTTCCTTGTGGGGGCGGGGACCAGCGGGCGGTTATGCGTTTTAGAAGCCGCCGAATGTCCGCCCACCTTTAATACCTCTCCCTCTCTCGTCCAGGCCCTAATGGCCGGAGGACGTTCCAGCGTTTTTCGATCGAAAGAGGGCGCGGAAGATCAGTCTTTGGACCTTTCCCGCCGACTCGGCGCGCAACTTCGGTCCTCCGATGCGGTTATTGCTGTGGCCGCCAGCGGTGTGACCGCGTTCGCATCTTCTGCCCTCTCCCTGGCCCGACGTCGGGGCGCCGCGGCTATCTTTCTCACCTGCAACCCGCGCGCGACCCCCGCGGCAGACGTGCGGATTGTTCTGCGAACAGGTCCAGAGATCTTGACCGGGTCCACGCGGCTGAAAGCCGGCACGGCCACCAAGATGATACTAAACATCATCACCACTCTCACGATGATTCGGTTGGGAAAGGTGTATGGGCCATGGATGGTGGACCTTCAACCGCGCTCAAAAAAACTGGTGGCGCGAGGGACAAATATGATCGCCCATTTGGGTGGTGTCTCACTTCCCCAAGCCAAGCGGTTTCTTGTGCGGTCTGGGGGGCGTGTTAAAACGGCCATTGTCATGGCTAAAAAACATTTGTCGAGGCGGGACGCCGAGACAGTGTTAACCCATGCCGGTGGATTTCTGAGGGAGGTATTAAAGAAATGAAGCGGCGATTTTTTCTTCTGTTATTGGCTGTTGTTTCATCCTCCGTCGTGCGGGCCGATGTGAAGACCGGGTTGGATGTTTTAGAGGAAAGCCATTTCGCTCCCCTGTGGGGAAAGCGCGTGGGCGTTATTTCCAATCGGGCCGCGGTGGATCGGTCGGGGCGGCCACTGGTGGACCTGTTGCGGGAAGCCCCGGGTGTCACTCTGGTCGCCGTATTCACGCCGGAACATGGGTTCACGGGGAAAGTCGAAAACGGCCAACCCGTAACGGACGATGTTTTGCCCGGTACGGCCATCCCCCTCCTGAGTCTTTACGGCGAACGGAAACGTCCGACCCAAGAGCAATTAAAAGGCATCGATGTTTTGGTCTGCGATTTGCCGGACGTGGGAACCCGGTTCTACACCTACATCACCACTCTCGGATACGCGATGGAGGAGGCCGCCAAGGCCGACATTGAGTTTGTGGTTCTCGATCGACCGAACCCATTAGGGGGAGAGGTGGTGGAAGGATTGGTCCTGTCCACTGACGTGCGCCATTTTACGGCCTATTATTCCATTCCGACGCGACACGGGCTGACCCTGGCGGAGGTGGCGCGCTGGCACAATCAGCGCATGAATTTAAACGCACGGCTTTTGCCCATTGCCATGCAGGGCTGGAAACGCTGGATGGTGTGGCGCGACACCGGACTTACGTTCCTATCCCCATCGCCCAATATTCGGACTCCGACCGCGGCCCTCCTTTACTCTGGCCTGGGCGCATTCGAATCAACAAATATTTCCGTGGGGAGAGGAACCAACTCTCCTTTTGGGGTTTTTGGGGCGCCGTGGATGAAAAACATCACGCTGGTCAAGGCGCTGTCCAAAACAAACTTTCCTGGGATCAAGCTGAAAGCCACTTCCTTTAAACCGACGAGCGACCTTTATAAAAACACAAAGTGTTACGGCGTTCGTGTGACGGTGACGAACCCCCACGTGGCCAGGCCCGTGGACCTGTTTGTTCATGCCGCGTGCCTATTGCGAGACCTCTCCCCCAAAGACTTTCGCCCGCGGTGGGCCGAGATGCCCCGCGTCGTGGGGTCTGCGGATTTTGAAACATGGTTTAAGGCCGGGGAGTCCGCCGAGGCCATTGTTGAACGGCTCCATAAAAGCGCCGAGGATTTTAAAGAAGAGCGGAAACCGTTTTTATTGTATCAATGATGAACGTTGTTCCGTTGGTTTCGTTGGCGGACTTTTCGGTGTTGGCTGTGCTCTTGGTCTTCATGGTGGGGGTAGGTTTTTATTTTCGGCGGAGGCAAACGTCCACAGCCGAATTCTTTTTGGGGGGCCGAAAGGTTCCTGGGTGGGCGGCGGCGCTTTCCTTTGTCGCGACAGAAGTGAGCGCTGTGACGATCATCTCAGTTCCCGCCACCGCCTACCGGGAGAATTGGGAATACCTTCAGTTTTTTATTGGGTCGGCCGCCGCGCGGATCGTGATTGCCACCCTTTTCATCCCGGCTTTTTATAAATTCAATTGCACGACCATCTATCAGTTTCTGGCGGCGCGGTTTGGGTGGGGAACCCAGGTGGCGGCGTCTTTCTTTTTCTTTCTCACGCGGCTCCTCGGGTCTGGCGTTCGCCTCATGGCGGCTTGTTTGGCCTTGTCGGTGCTTTTAGGGTGGAACATTCTTCCCGTCATTCTTATTTTTATTGTGGTCGGAATGCTTTATATGGGGTTGGGCGGTATGCGGGCGGTGGTGTGGACCAATGTGCTTCAAGCGGTGGTGTTTATGGCCGGAGGCATCGCGGCCATCGTTTTTCTGGCCGGGCGGATTGAGGGAGGAATCGGCGGGCTGTTTCATTCCGCGCAAGCGGGCGGGCATTTGACCGTGTTCGATGGGGGACCGGTCCTCGGGTCTTCCCAGTTTATTTCGACCTTCTTCAAAAACCCGAATATCCTATGGGTGGCGATTTTAAACGGGTTCTTTGGGTCCATGGCCGCTTTTGGGACAGATCAAGACCTGATGCAACGGTTGTTGACAGTGGAAACCCGGCGCGAAAGTCAGCGCACCATGGTGGCCACGATCGTTTTAAGTTTGGGTGTCCTTTTGATCTATCTCAC
Source organism: Elusimicrobiota bacterium (assembly GCA_016714745.1). GTDB lineage: Bacteria > Elusimicrobiota > Elusimicrobia > FEN-1173 > FEN-1173 > JADKHR01. The sequence goes on from JADKCG010000007.1 coordinate 17,835, forward strand.
TGTGGGCGCGGGCCTTTTTTCTTTTTACGCAGGACATCCCGCCGCAATCTTACCGAATAAAGTGGACGCCATTTTTCCCCACTTCATTGGTCATGAGATGCCCACACTGCTGAAAGGGTTGCTCTTATCGGCCATCGTCCTGGCAGGGATTGACTCCCCTCTGGCGTCTCTGGCCACGTCTTTTGTGACCGATGTTTACCGTCCATTGGTGACGCGGGCGGGCGATCTTTTGGAGGATCGTCGGCTCCTTTCACTAAGTCGGATCTGCGTGGTGGGGTTTGGCGTGTTGCTGGCTCTTCTCGCTTGGGGATTCAGTTTTTTCGAAAATATACTCTGGCTGGCGTTTAAAATCGGGGGGGTGACGTTTGGGTCGCTCTTGGGTGTATTTTTACTCGGGCTCCTCACGAAAAGGGGCCAAAGCAACACCAACATCCTTGCCATGATTGTGAGCGCCGTGTTGAATCTGGGTTTACTGATCCTCTCGGAAAAAGGGATACTTCCCTTAGGATGGAGCTGGCTCGTGATTTTTGGGACCGCGGTGACGTTCGCTTTGGGGTATTCTTTGTCCCCACAGAAAAAGGGAGAACCCGTTGCTTCATAATTTCATCCATTTGATTGAGGCCTTAAAAGGGAACCCGCTGTCACTGCCGGTGTTTGTGGTGTTGTACGCGGCGGCTTGTTTTGTCATTCCGGTCAGTTTGTTTCCAGTGGCGGGGGGCGTTCTCTTTGGATTTCGTGCGGGGTTGGTGATCAATTTGGCCACGGTTTTATTGGGAGCCACGGGACCCTTCTTAATTGCTCGGCGGTTGGGCCAACATTCGCTCACAAAATTTTTCAGCCGTTGGCATAACCGCGATGCGGCCGCTCGCCTGCGCAACCCCAGTCCCTGGGGGTGTATCGTTGTCCGTCTTGTGGGGTTTCCGCCTTTCGTCGTGACCAACTATTTGGCGGGGCTCTCCCATATGCGTTTCCGCCGGTTCCTCTGGACCACCGCCGTTGGCCTTTTGCCATGGACGTTCGTGATGACATTTTTTGCCGACACGTTTTGGGCGGTATTGGTCGAGGCGGGAATGGATGGGTTTCACAAAGCCGTTTTACACCACGCGCGCCCGCTCCTCTGGGTGGCGCTGTGCGGAGCCGTTTTTATGACGGTGGGATTATTTCTGAACCGACGAACGAAAAAAAATATTACCCCAAAGGCTCAAAGCTAAGCAAAAAGCGCTCAGCGTCGGCGAAGAGCCGTTCGTACCAGGAGGGGACCGCGGTGACCGAGAGAACGGTCAGCCCTTCGGCTCCTGAAAGAAATATGAGCCGGTGGCGCAAAACGATGGGTTGATCCGGATCTTCGTAAACCACCTCGTAGGCGTGCTGGAAGAGGGGATAGTGGATCGGGCCTTGGGCGAGAACTTGTGTTGACCCGCTTTTCGGGAGCGCCAGAAAAAAGTTTCTCACGGCGGCATCCAGGTCGGGTGTTTCCGTTCCTTTTCGGTGGCTGATCGAAAATTCAATGGCCGGAGTTGTGGCCGCCGGTTTAAAAAAGAACGTGGTCACGTCTTTTTCTTTCAGTGAATAGCGGGCCCAGAGGCCCGGATAACGAATTCTCCACTCTTCACTCTTGTTCTCGAAAACGGCCACCGGTCCGCCCAGGCGAAAGGCCTGCCGCCAAAGAGCCTGGTAAGAAAGCTGGCCCACCGCATCGCTAAATCCCAAAAACGCAACAACAAAACCCAGCATCGCCAATGGTTTTCCCCGATAAATGTGGCGATACAAAGATGTTCGGACAATGACCCAAAACGCAAAAGGCAAGGCCACGAGCGATCCCAACAAGGACGCCCAGGCTCCTCCCCAGAGGCGGAGCGCCACAACAAGCAGGGCCGCGACGAATGCCCAAACAGAAAAAAAATAACTGGCCCGCGCCCAGCGGGAATGAGAATGGGTCGCTGATGTCGTATTCATGGTTCTCAATTCTATAGGATCGTTTGCTCGCTGTCAAAAGAAAGTCTTCTGGTCAGGGGTTGGGGTTTGGTTTATTGTTTCAATTTCCGTCGATGATGTCTTGTCGGCGGGAGGGTTTTCTGCTAATCTTTCACCGCAATGTCTTCCTCTCTCCTGACGAAATTGGCTGAGAAGGTTCGGTTGGCCACCGTTGATATCCACAATCTCCGCAAGGAGCGTGAACGGCTTTTGGCGGAGGTGGCCTTGATGGACGATGAGAGTCGCCGGGCCCGTCGGTTGATTCGCGAACATGGGGAATTGTTGGCCGAACGGCATAAAACCCGCGAGCGGTTGGAGAAGATCCTTGCGAAATTGGACCAATTGAAGGTCATATGAACCCTCTACTTAAAGAAAAACTCCGCGTGGAAATTTTCGGCAAACTGTATGAACTTGATCCTGGAAATCTCACCCCCCTCGAGGCCAATCAGTTGGCCGCCTACGTCGATGCCAAGATGAAAGAAATTTCGGAGAAGTTGGGGTTGGCGGATACGCAAAAGATCGCGGTGTTAGCGGCGCTAAACATCGCTTTTGAGATGGGGGCAAAAAACAAGAGCGGTGCGGGGGAGATGTCGCCGCAGGATGAGACGAAGATGAAGGGGCTTGTGGAATCGTTGGAGAAGGCGCTTGCGCAGCCCCCCCCCCCGGGGCCCCAAGAAAAATTAGCGGGGGCCCCCGGGGTCGGGGGGGCGGCAGGGGGGGCGCGGAGCCCCCCCCCCGGCGCGCCGCAAAAAATAGGGGGGGGCCCCCGGGGGGGGCGGGGGGGGGGGTTTTGTTTCAGAGGGAGGGGGACTCTTGAAATGACGGGGGATCTCTTCTCGCAAACCGAAACCCCGACGGGAACGAATGTTCCTTTAGCGGCGCGTTTGGCCCCGCGGGATTGGGGGGAGTTTGTCGGGCAAGGGGATCTTGTGGCGGAGGGGAGTTTGCTTCGTCGGGCGGTGGACGCGGACCGGCTTCGGTCAGCGATTTTTTTTGGGCCGCCGGGATGTGGCAAAACCGCGCTGGCTCGTTTGGTGGCCACCAAGACCCAGGCCCACGTGGAACAAACCAACGCCGTGACCATTGGCATTCCCGATATTCGAAAGATTTTAGCGGCCTCCGGTGAACGCAAACGGTCCCGGGGTCTACGAACTCTATTGATTCTGGACGAAATCCATCACTTCAACCGCACTCAACAGGACGCCCTCTTGCCGGACGTGGAACGCGGTTTGATCACGTTGATTGGACTCACGACGGAAAATCCGTTTTTTTATGTGAACGCGGCGTTGATTTCCCGATCCACGGTGTACGAGTTCAAGCCCTTGGCTCCTTCGGACTTGACCGGGTTGGTGCGCCGGGCTCTTTCCGATCCGGAACGGGGGTTCGGTCAAAAGAAGGTTCGCCTGGAGCCAGAGGCCGAATTGCACCTCCTTCGCATGTCGGACGGTGACGCGCGTCGGGTGTTGAACGCTCTGGAACTGGCGGTGTTGACCACGGAGGAGACGGGGGGAGAGATCCACATCACACTGCCCGTGGCCGAGGCGTCCACGCAACGGCGGGCGCTTCGTTACGACAAGTCCGGAGACGAACACTACGACACGATTTCGGCATTTATTAAGTCCCTTCGCGGGTCCGACCCGGACGCCGCCCTTTACTGGATGGCCAAGATGTTGGCCGCGGGGGAAGATCCTCGTTTTGTGGCCCGTCGACTCCTGATTTGCGCCTCCGAAGATGTGGGAAACGCTGATCCCCGCGCCATCCTGATCGCCAACGCGGTGTTTGAAACCGTGGAGAAAGTCGGTATGCCCGAGGCCCGTATCCCTCTGGCTCAAGCGGCGGTATACATTGCGACGGCGCCGAAATCCAATTCTTCCTATGTGGCCATTAACAAGGCGTTGGCCGAGGTTGAACGCGGCCCGCGCCGCGAGGTTCCGAACCATTTGAAAGACGCGAGCCGAGACCAGGAGTCTTTGGGCCACGGAAAAGATTACAAATACGCCCACGATTTTCCCGGTCATTTTACCCCCCAAGAATACATGCCGAAATGGGTTCGGTTCTGGGAGCCGGGGGAGCTGGGGGACGAAAAACGGCTGAAGGACCGGTATGAGTCGTTGTGGCCAGAACGCTTTCCAAAGAAAAGTGATTCCAAGTGAAATCCGTTTCCTCTGACCAAACGGCGCGGCACAAATATTTTTTGCGGCTTCATTATCGTCAAGCGGTGAGAAGTTTGTCGGTTGCTGAAAAACGGGCGGAGCGCGGGGGGTGGCGCGGGGGGTTTCGGCGAGGGCAGAGTTTCATCGGGCCCGGCGAGTCGGGGTTTTCCTTTCGCTTCCCACTGAAATTGATACGGCGCCATTGATTGAGTTGGCTCGACAGGAAGGGAAAACCGTGGCTGTTCCTGTGGTCTTCCCGCAGGAGGGGCGGATGCGTTTTGCTGTTCTTCCCGCGGGGCGGCCGAAACTCAAAAAAAACGTGTACGGAATTCTTGAACCGCTTCAACCGGAATGGGTGAATTCTTTGGATTTGGTGATTGTTCCGGGGGCGGCGTTTACGGATCGCGGGGATCGGTTGGGAGCGGGGGCGGGGTACTACGATCGGTTTTTGTCAGGGCGGTCGCGACCCAAGTCCATTGGAATTTGTTTTGATGAACAGCGAGCGGTTCGGTTGCCTTGTGCGCCGCATGATCGGCGGGTGGATGTTGTGGTCACCCCGAAAGGACTTTTTTGGGGGGGGGATGTTTAAGTCTTATTTGTTGGTGGCGGTGGGGAGCGCGTTGGGGGGTGTGGCGCGGGTGGCTCTTTCGGGGGGTATTTATCGTCGGTGGGGGACCTCATTTCCTTGGGGCACCCTGGTGGTCAACCTGGTTGGTTGTTTTTTAATCGGCGTTTTTTTTAGTTGGGCCGAGATTCGGCTTCGGTTGTCGCCGGCGGCGCGTCTTTTCCTGATGGCGGGGTTTTGCGGGGGTTTTACCACCTTTTCAACTTTTGCGTTGGAAACAACGCAATTAATGAGGGCCGGGGCTCCTGCGGCGGCGATTGTTTATGCGATCGGCAGTGCGGTTTTGGGGGTGGCGCTGTTTTGGATGGGTTCCGTGATGGGACGATAACCCTCTCTTATTTAGAATCGCCCCATGATTGGGAAACGACAAAAGTCAACGGCGTTTCTCCTTTTTCCGACCTCTTTTGATATAATCTTTTCATTCGTTTTCGACGGGGGACGGGCGTGCGTATTTTGTTTGTGGGGGACATCTATGGCCGGCCGGGGCGCGAGGCTGTTGGGCACTTCGTGCCCTTTTTTCGCCGGGATCAGGGCATCGATTTTGTGGTGGCCAACGTGGAAAACGCCGCCGGGGGGCGGGGGTTAACGGAACCGGTGGCCAAAGAACTTTTTGCCGCTGGAATTGATGTGTTTACCCTGGGGAACCATACCTGGGACCGGAAAGAAACGTTGCCTTTGCTTCAAGACCCGCGCGTTCTTCGACCAGCCAATTATCCGCCTTCCCTTCCGGGGCGTGGGGTGGGGGTGTTTCCCGTCCGTGGGAAGCGTGTGGCGGTGCTTCAGCTGATGGGACGTCTTCATCTGGACACGATTGATTGTCCTTTTCGCGCGGCGGACGCGCTTTTAAAAAGTGTGGCGGCGGACATCGTGATTGTGGACATGCACGCCGAGGCCTCCAGCGAAAAGCAGGCCATGGGGTGGTATTTGGATGGGCGTGTGACGGCGGTGTTGGGCACGCACACCCATGTGCAGACGGCCGACGAACGGGTTTTGCCCGGCGGGACGGCCTATGTCGGCGATGTGGGGATGGCGGGGCCCCGGGACGGCATTATTGGTGGGGAGCGGCGGCCGGCCTTGGAACGGTTTTTGACCGGGGTTCGTGTTCGATTGTCGGTGGCCGATGGCGACGCTCAATTTTGCGCGGTGATTGTGGATGTGGATGAGAACACGGGCCGGGCGCGGTCGATTGAACGAGTCAACGAAATTTACCAAAGGCCTCAACATGCGGGCAAGAGGCCCGCGCTCCCAGGGAGTGAAACGTGAATCACACTGTTCAGAAAAAATTGTTGGTCCATTTAAAACGACGGGCCCTTTTGGTGGACAAGGCCCTGAACCGATTTCTGGTTCGGGAAGCCAAACCGCCGGAGATCGTTCACAAAGCCATGCGTTACTCCGTTTTTGCGGGGGGAAAACGACTTCGGCCCATCCTTTGTTTGGCGGCCACGGAAATCTGCGGGGGGGATCCCAAAAAATCCGTTCCGACCGCCTGTGCCTTGGAAGTGCTTCACACCTATTCGTTGGTGCATGATGATTTGCCGGCCATGGACGATGATGATCTTCGGCGCGGGAGGCCCACCAATCATAAGGTGTTTGGGGAAGGAATGGCTATTTTAGCGGGGGACGGTCTTTTGACATTTGCTTTCGAGCTAATGGCTTGGAATGCCCAGATCAAAGGGGTTCGGCCGGAATGGGTGGTGGAAACCATTCGCGCCGTGGCCCAGGCGGCGGGCTCTTTGGGAATGGTGGGTGGGCAAGCGGTGGACCTCGTCTCTGAGGGAAATGCGGCCTTGAACGGGCATCGGGCCCAGGTGTTGGATTACATTCATCGGCACAAAACGGGGGCGCTCATTGAAGCCAGTTTGGACGCGGGAGCGGTGTTGGCCGGTGCCACGGCGGCTCAGCGGAAGGCATTGGCGCAGTATGGTGAAAACATCGGGTTGGCGTTTCAGATCGCCGACGATGTGTTGGACATCGTCGGCGACAAACAGCTTTTGGGCAAACAGGGGTCGGATAAAGAGAATCAAAAATTGACGTTTCCCTCTGTCTACGGGCTCGAAGATTCTCGGCGGCGTGCCCAGCATGCGGTGACTCAGGCCAAAAGGGCCCTTCGGCCCTTTGGTCAAAAGGCTCTGATTCTTTCGGCTTTGGCGGACTACATGATTGAGCGGGATCGATGATTTATTTTAAGGCACTGCCTGTGCGGGCGGGACGCCCGCGCTCCCAAAAAAGGATATGACGATGAACTTACTTGATGAAGTGAACAGTCCGGCGGATTTAAAAAAAATGACGCAGGATCAACTTTCTGTGTTGGCAAAAAATATTCGGGAGAAAATTTTGGATGTGACCTCCCACGTGGGCGGCCATTTGGGGGCCGGGTTGGGCACCGTGGAACTCGCCATCGCCCTTCACTCGGTGTATGATTCGCCCAAAGATAAGATTATTTGGGACACGGGACACCAGGCGTATCCCCACAAACTTTTGACGGGCCGAAGAGACCGGTTTCATACGCTCCGACAATTTGGGGGAATTTCGGGGTTTCTTACCCGCGCCGAGTCTGAGCACGACGTGTTCGGCGCGGGGCATGCCTCGACCGCGATTTCCGCGGCAGTGGGGTTCGCGGCGGCGCGGGACGTGCTCAAGCAGGACCACCATGTGATCGCCTGCGTCAATGACGGGTCCCTCACCGGAGGCATGTCCTTTGAAGCGCTTCAAAACGCGGGGCATCTCGGGACAGACATGCTGGTGGTTTTAAACGACAACCAAATGTTTATCTCGCACCGGGTGGGGGCGTTCGGCGCCTTCTTGGCGAAGCTGACCACCGCGGGGGCGTTTCGGCGGATGGAAAAACGCGTGGAGAAATTTTTGACGCGCATGAGTTTCTACGGTCCCTATTTGTTGCGCGTGGCGCGGCGGGTGAAAGTGTTGTTGTTCCCCGGCGTCCTGTTTGAGGAAATGGGTTTCGGTTATCTGGGACCCATTGACGGTCACGACCTGCCGCAACTGATCGAAGTTCTCAAGGCCATCAAACAATTGAAAGGCCCCCACGTCCTTCATGTGGTGACGAAGAAAGGGCGCGGCTATGAACCGGCGGAAGCGGACCCCATTAAGTATCACGGCGTCACGCGGTTCAACCCGGAGACAGGCGAAATGGTGAAAGCCCCGAGCGGGCCCCCCTCTTACACCCAGGTGTTTGGGCGGACCTTGGTTCAATTGGCTCAGGAAGATCCCAAAATTGTGGCCATCACCGCCGCCATGCCCGAAGGGACAGGGCTCGACCTTTTTCGCAAAGAGTTTCCGAAACGTTTTTACGATGTGGGGTTGGGGGAACAGCACGCGGTCACCTTTGCGGCCGGCTTGGCCTGCGGCGGGTTGAAACCCGTGGTGGCGATCTATTCGTCGTTCATGCAGAGGGCCTACGATCAGATGATTCACGACGTCTGTCTTCAAAAGTTGCCGGTGGTCTTTTGTTTGGACCGCGGGGGCCTGGTGGGCGACGACGGGCCAACGCATCACGGCACTTTCGATTTGTCGTTCACGCGCATGATGCCCCACCTCACGGTCATGGCGCCCAAAGACGAGAACGAACTGCAACACATGTTGAAGACGGCTTTGAATTTGCCGGGACCATCGGTGATCCGCTATCCCCGGGGCGCGGGGTTGGGTGTGCCCATGGACAGCGTGTTAAAACTTCTTCCCCATCGCGAAAGGGGAAATTCTTCGCGTCGGCGCGGACGCGACCCTTTTCGCCATTGGGTATCCTGTTCAGAACTGTATGGAAGCTTCCGACATCCTGGCCGAGAAAGGGATCCCTGTGGGCGTGGTCAATGCCCGGTTTGTGAAACCCTTGGACCGGGACTTTGTTTTGGGCGTGGCCCGGCAGGCCCCTCTTCTGATTACCGTGGAAGAAAATACTGTCATCGGGGGGTTCGGCGATGCGGTGCGGGAAACTTTAGAAGGGACCGGTGTGGAGGTTCGGACCATCGCTTTGCCCGACAGTTTTGTGGAACACGGCACCCAGGCGAAACTTCGGGACAAGGTGGGGCTCTCCTCGGCAAAAATCGCCGAAAGGGTGTTGGAATTGCACCGGCAACGTTTAGCGGTCCGCTGATCCTTGAAAGAGAAGCGCCGGTTGGACGAGCTTCTTGTCCAGCGGGGGTTGGCTCGGGATGTGGGGCACGCCCAGGCGCTGATTTTGGCGGGGCGGGTGCGGGGGGTTTCTCATCCGAAAGCGGGGCTCAACGTTTCCGCTGATCAGACTCTGGAGGTGGAGGAAACGCCTCCCTTCGTCTCCCGCGGCGGACTGAAACTTCAAGCGGCCTTGAAAGCGTTTGGGCTGACCGTTGCGGGGCGATTGTGCGTCGACATCGGGGCCTCCACGGGCGGGTTTACGGATTGTTTGCTTCAGGCCGGGGCGGCCAAGGTGTTGGCGGTGGATGTGGGCCATGGGCAGTTGGACTGGAAATTGAGGAACGACCCGCGGGTGATCAACCGGGAAAAGACCCATGTTCTCACCTTGACCCGGGAAGACATCTCCGCTTTTTTCTCCGCGCGGGGAAGCGGTTCGACCCTCGGCGCGGGGCTCGCGGCAGTGGATGTTTCTTTTATTTCGCTGGAAAAAGTGTTGCCTCATTTGGCTGATATTTTGCCGGGGGGCACGGAGTGTGTGGCCCTGGTCAAGCCCCAGTTCGAGGTCGGTCCCAAAGACGCGCCCCAAGGCGTTGTTCGGGATCCGGACGTTCATCGGCGGGTTTTGGAAGACATCGAACGCGTTGCTGTGGCGAGCGGTTTTTTTATGTTGTCAAAACGAGAATCTCCCATCACCGGCCCGGAAGGCAACCATGAATTTCTGATGCATCTGAGGAGAGTCTGACGAATGTCCGAGTTTTATAGCCCCAAGGCCATTGAACCGAAGTGGCAGAAACGCTGGGAAGAGGCGGGATCGTTTCGCGCCCCGCCGGACCCGGCCAAACCTAAACTTTATATTTTGGATATGTTTCCTTATCCGTCGGGCGCCGGCCTTCATGTGGGGCACCCAGAAGGATATACGGCCACCGACATCCTCTCCCGCATGAAACGCATGCAGGGATACAACGTCCTCCACCCCATGGGATGGGACGCGTTCGGCCTGCCCGCGGAGAATCACGCCATCGCCACCGGGCTCCCTCCCCGCGACGTGACGAAAAAAAATGTGGCCAATTTTCGTCGGCAAATTAAATCGTTGGGGTTCTCCTACGATTGGGATCGGGAAGTGGACACCACCGATCCCGCCTACTACAAATGGACCCAATGGATATTCCTTCAGCTGTATAAAAAAGGGTTGGCCTACGAAGGCGTCAGTCCCATTAATTTTTGTCCCAGTTGCCGGACCGGGTTAGCGAACGAAGAGGTGCATCAAGGCGCGTGTGAACGGTGTGGAACCCCCGTTGAGCGGCGGGACATGCGACAATGGCTCTTAAAAATAACGGCGTATGCGGACCGGCTTCTGGCCGATTTGGAGGGGTTAGATTGGCCCGCCTCCACCTTGGCCATGCAACGGAACTGGATTGGACGGTCCGAAGGAGCGGAGGTCTCGTTTGTGGGAGCGGCGCCGGAGACGGCGGCGGGGAAAACACTCCGAATCTTTACCACACGGCCCGATACTCTTTTTGGCGCCACCTACATGGTGTTGGCTCCGGAACATCCCCTGGTCGACGCGTTTACCGCACCGCCCCAGCGGGACGCGGTCAAAAGGTACCAACTTCAGGCTCGGGGAAAATCCGATTTGGAACGGACCGATTTGGCCAAGGATAAGACCGGGGTGTTCACGGGGGGCTATGCCGTCAACCCGGTGAACCAAGAAAAGATTCCTGTGTGGGTGGCGGACTATGTTCTGATCAGTTACGGGACCGGGGCCATTATGGCGGTGCCGGCCCACGATGGGCGGGATTTCGCGTTCGCAAAAAAGTTTGGGTTGCCGATTCGGCGGGTGGTGGCGCCTGGACCCTCAGAGCATTCTTCTTCGCCGGAAAAAGCGTCCGATCCCTGGGACAGCACCAAAAGCGAAGGGCCAGAATCTGTTTTCGAAGAAAATGGCTTCGCCGTTAACAGTGGGCCCTTTGATGACCTTCCGACATTGGAATTTAAACGCCTGATCACGAAATGGTTGGAAGAAAAGAACGCGGGGAAGGGGGCCGTGAACTTTCGGTTGCGGGATTGGGTTTTCTCCCGACAGAGGTATTGGGGAGAACCGATCCCTATTGTTCATTGTAAAAAGTGCGGGGGGCCGGTGCCGGTTCCCGAAGATCAACTGCCGGTTCTTCTTCCGGACGTGGCGAAATACGAACCCACAGGCACAGGCGAATCGCCCCTGGCCGTGGTGGAGTCTTGGGTCAACACCCCCTGCCCGAAATGCGGCGAGCCAGCCCGTCGTGAGACCAACACCATGCCTCAATGGGCGGGGTCGTGCTGGTATTATCTTCGGTACATCGACCCCGCCAACCCTTCCGCCGCTTGGAGTCCTGAGGCCGAACGGCATTGGCTGGGGGCAAACGGGGTGGACCTGTATGTGGGCGGCGCGGAACACGCGGTTCTTCACCTTCTGTATTCTCGGTTTTGGCACAAGGCCCTTTTCGATTTGGGGTTGGTGACGTCAAAGGAACCCTTTCACAAACTTCGCCACCAGGGGATGATCCTGTCCTACAGTTATCAGGACAGTATGGGGGCCTATCATTCCTATGACGAAATCGATTTCACAAAAACCCCGCCTGTCTTGAAAGATACCGGTGAGGTTTTGCGGGAACTGAAAGAAAAAATGTCGAAATCCAAAAAGAACGTGATTAGCCCCGATGACGTGATCGACCGGCACGGGGCCGACGCCATGCGGCTCTATGAGATGTTTATGGGGGACTTTGAAGCGGAAAAGCCCTGGGACATGCGGACGGTGGAAGGCGTGGTGCGCTTTCTTCAAAAAGTGTGGCGGTTGTTGGACTCTCCCCGAGTTGCCAAGGACCAAAACGAACGGATCCGCCATCGCACGATTCATGCCGTGACCGATCGTCTTGAAAATTTCAAATTCAACACCGCCATCGCGGCCCTCATGGAATATGTCAATGTCCTGACGGCAGGCGCGGCGACGGAGGGCATCGATGTCCTGGTTTTGCTCCTGTCTCCCCTTTGCGCCTCATCTGGCGGAAGAAATGGGAGAACAGGGGGGGGGGCAGGGGTTGGTGTGTGGGCGCCCGTGGCCGAAGGCCGACCCGGCCTTGGTGGCTGAAAACGCGGTGGAATACCCGGTTCAAATCAATGGACGGCTGAAAGACCGGTTGTCGGTGCCTGTTGGCACGGGCGCGCTGGCGGTTTTGTCCGCGGCGAAAGCGTTGCCCAAAGTTCAGGGAGATTCTTGAACGGGCAAAAAATAGCAAAAGAAATTCATGTGCCGGGCCGAATGATCAATTTTGTGCTCGCGCCTGAAAATAAGGAGGAATCTTAATGAGAAACTTTGGAAGATGGATGGGATGGGTGGGTGTCCTCGCTTTGGCGGGGTGCGCGGAAATGGGGGAATATCAGAAACAGGCGAATGTGATTTTGCCTGAGAACATTAAAAAAATCGGGTTGAAAACCTTTATCAATCGCACGCAGTATTTTGGATTGGAAGATCGGTTGCGTTTGCGGGTCGAGCAGGAAATGATCCGCGACGGACGCCTACCGTTCTCGGGGTCCGAAACTGACGCAGATGGCGTGATTGAAGGCGAGATCGTCAACTACATCCCCCAGGTCGTTACCTATGACGCCGCCAACCAGCCCCTCGAATACCGGCTCTGGGTGATCATCAATGTCCGTTTTTTTGATCGGCGGGAGAACCGAGTCCTTTGGGAAGAGCCCCGATTGGAGCAGGCCTACCGCTATTTTATCGTGACCCAACCCGGAGGCATGACAGAAGATCAGGCACGCGAACAAGTGTGGGACCTGTTTGCGCGGGACATCGTGAAACGGACGTTGGAAGGGTTCGGGTCCGTGAGCGGCGCCAGCTCCCATAAAGTTCCGGAAAATACCTTGCCGGTGCCCAACACCCCGCCCCCACCCCCTCCGCCCGCAGAACCCCGCGAAGCGCCCCCGGCGCCGTATTGATGTGACGCGTGGGGATTGTTCGACGGACGAGCGGAAGGCAAGGCCATGACAAAGAGGGCTCGCCTGAAAGCTAAGACCCTTCCGGTGCAGGTTGTCCCTGCTTTGCCGGTTGAAAATGTTTTTGCCGAGATCGTCGGCCTTATCGAGCAGGCCCGTCGGCGCGCTTTTCAATCGGTCAACAGCGAACTTGTCGGCCTGTATTGGAAAGTGGGTGAATACATTAGTCGGAAGATGAAAACGGCCGAATGGGGCGATGGCGTGGTGGAACAATTGGCGCGGCATTTGGCCCGTTCCATGCCGGGCTTGAGAGGTTTTACACGTCGGAATCTGTTCCGTATGCGTCAGTTTCATGAAACCTACGCTGGAGAAAAAAAAGTGGCGCCACTGGTGACACAATTGCCGTGGACTCACCATCTGATCATCCTAGGGCAGTGCAAAGGCATGGAGGAGCGTGAGTTTTACATGCGGATGGCCATTCGCGAGCGATGGGGAAAACGGGAGCTGGAACGTCAGTTTCGTGTCGCATTGTTTGAGCGTGCCGTCCTTCATCCGACAAAAATTTCTCAGAGTGCGGGGCAAATCCATCCGGATGCCGGGGAGGTTTTTAAGGACGCCTATTTCGTCGAATTTCTCCAATTGCCAGAACCCCATAGGGAGGCGGACCTTCATCAGGGCTTGATCGCCCGTCTGAAGGAATTTCTCATTGAACTTGGTCGGGATTTTTGTTTTGTTGGTTCCGAATATCCGTTGCAAGTCGGTGGGCGCGATTTTGCGATTGATCTGCTTTTCTTTCATCGCGGGCTTAATTGCCTGGTCGGCATCGAGATGAAAGTGGATCGCTTCGAACCCGAACATTTGGGGAAACTCAACTTTTACCTAGAAGCGCTGGATCGGGACGTCAAAAAGCCCCACGAACGTCCTTCCATCGGGCTCCTCCTCTGTGCCTCCAAAGATAAGGAGGTTGTCGAATACGCTCTGAGCCGGTCGCTGTCTCCGGCGCTTATTGCCGAGTACCAGACACAACTTCCCGACAAAAAATTGCTCGCCGCCAAACTGCATGAATTTTATTCTCTCAACGCGTCGGAAAAGGGAAAAGGCTCGTTATGGCCGTCCTAAACGAAACGACTCTTTCTTCCCTGATCCAAGGGTGGGGCAAAGGGCTCTTTCATCGGGTGTATCTTCTTGGCGGGCCAGATACCCTGACGAAAGAAGAGGCGTTGTCCCGTCTTAAAAAAGAGTTTCTTGGGAACGATCCCTCCGGAATGGGCTTGGACTCGTTTGATGGGAACGATACGACGGTGGGGGCGATTCTTTCGGCGGTCAATACCCTTCCCTTTTTTGGCGGACGGCGGTTGGTGGTGGTCAAACGGGCCATGGAACTGTCGACGGCGGACACCAACCGGTTGGCCGACGGTCTTTCGACCCTCCCTCCCACGAATTGCCTTGTTCTGTTGTGGGATGAAAAACCCGATCAACGTTCCGTTTTGGTTCAGGCCGTTCGCTCGGCGGGGGCGTTGACGACTTTGTGGCCCCCCTTCGAAAATCAAATGCCGGCCTGGGTCATGAGCCGGGTGGAGAGCGCGGGCAAACGTATGGACCGTGCGGCCGCTCAGGCGCTTTTGGACGCTGTGGGGCCGAGCCTGCCGGACCTGGTGCAAGAAATTGGAAAATTGGTGCTTTACGTCAAAGACCGCCCCTCCATTGCGTTGGAAGATGTGGAGGCGTGCGGGGGAACGCGCGCCACGATGCGGTTTATGGAATGGGAGAGGAGCCTGTGGCGGAAGGATCGGGTGAAATCTCTTGGCCTTTTGGAATTGATGCGGAGCAACGGCGACCCCACCGAGAAGCTGTTGCCTCAACTGAGTCGTGCGATTCAGAAACTGTGTTTGGGGAAAGCGCTGTTTGGTGAGAACACCCTGGCCAAAAAGCAGGTTTTTGACCGTCTTTGGATCCGCCTTCAAGACGCCCAGACGGATTTTGAAAAGGCCCTCGCCCTCTGGACATGGGGGGACCTTTTGGGCGCGTTGGACCGGTTGGTGGAGGCCGACGTCTCGATGAAAACTGGACGCGGCTCACCCGACGCCGATTTAACGCGCTTGGTGTGGTCCCTGACGGAGGGTGAAGTTGTCGGTCTTAAGCGACGGTAAGAGCTTTATGCGCCGCGCGCGACAAGCGCGCAATCTTGCGGGACGCGTTGGCGGGATGAACCGTGTTGCGGTTTCCCATCTTTGTCCAGGACGACATGGCTTTGGGAAGGAGTTCCTTCACCTTGGCGGCGTCTTTGGACTGAATCGCGTTCCGAAGGTCCTTGACCACGTCGCGCGCGCTTGTTTTCGCGGCGGCGTTGGCCCAGTGACGACGGTTGGCCTTACGAACTTCTTTAAGGGAGGACGTGTGACGTCCGGTCTTAAGCTTTGCCATAGAGCGGGAGTTTACCTTTTTCAATCGGCGGCGTCAATGAAAGCCCCCGCCCCCCTAAAGGGGGGGGCCCCCCAGGGAAAGGAAAAATCTTCCCCGGAAAAAGGTGGTTGGTCAACGGGTTCATGTCCAAAAATTTGTTCGGCACGCGGGGGCGGTGTCGTTGGCGACGCTTCTTTCGCGCATTTTGGGGTATGTGCGGGACGCGCTGGTGGCGAGCGTGTTAGGCGGGGGCCACTTGACAGACGCGTTCTATGCGGCGTTCCGGCTTTCCAACCTGTTTCGACGGATGTTGGGGGAAGGGCCGCTCTCCACCGCGTTTGTCCCCATTTTTTCCGAGCATCTCGCCAAACGCGAGCCGAAAGAGGCCCGGGACTTTTTTCAATCCCTGTTCACCGCTTTGGGACTTCTGCTCCTTGTCCTTGTGGGGGTGGGACTGTTGGCTTCTCCGTTGATCGTGTCTTTGGCGGCGGGGGGATTTAAGTCATCGAACCCGGACACCTTTGACTTGACGGTCACCTTGACCCGTCTGATGTTCCCGTTTTTGTTCTTCGTTTGTCTGGCGGCCATTTCGTCGGCGGCGTTGAACGCGTTGGGCCATTTCTTTATCCCGGCGCTCGCGCCGGCCATGTTGTCGGTGACGACCATCGTGTACATCGTGTGCATCAAGCAGTGGGCCATGGACCCCATGCAAGGGCTCGCCCTCAGCACCACCGTGGGCGGGGCGCTTCATCTGGCCATGGTCTGGCCGCTCCTTCGTCGGGAAGGCATGGCCCCCCGCTGGAAGTGGAACCCCGGGCACCCGGACATCCGCCGTGTGACCCTGTGGTTTTGCCCGCCTTGTGGGGGCTCTCGATTGATCAAGTGAACGCCTACGTGGACACGATTTGCGCGTCGTTTTTGCGGGAAGGATCCGTGACGGCCCTTTACAATTCGAACCGTCTCATGCAATTCGCCTTGGCGCTTTTCGGTGTCTCGATCTCGACGGCCACCTTGCCGCAATTGTCCATGAGCGCCGCGCGGGAGGAATGGGGCGCGTTTAAAGAAAACCTCGCCTTCTCTCTTCGGATGACCCTTTATCTTGTTATCCCGGCCATGGTGGGGCTGATCGTATTGGCCTATCCCTTGGTCAAAACTCTTTTTCAACACGGGCTGTTTACGGAACAGCAGACGCGCATGACGGCCTCTGCCCTTGCCGCCTATACGCTGGGCCTGCCGGCTTATGCGGTGGTCAAGGTGGTGGTGACGGCTTTTTATGCACGGAAAGACACGAAAACGCCGGTGAAAGTGGCCACGCTCTGTTTGATCATTAATATGGTGGGGAATATACTGTTGATGCGGCGGTGGGGGGTGGGAGGATTGGCGTTTTCCACGGCTTTTGCTTCTTTCGTCAATGGCGGTGTGTTGTTGTGGCTCCTGCGTCGTGACATGGGCCCCTTGGGGGGACGGAAAATTTTTCGGACCATCGCGGGAAGCGGGATCGCGTCTTTGCTGATGGCCGCGGGGGCGTGGGGAGTTCTGCGATGGGCGCCCGGTCCCCTGGCGGTGCGCGCGCTTTGCGCGGTGGCGGCGGGGACGGGGCTCTATCTCCTCGTGACCTGGATGGGTCGCTTGGAAGAGTTCGGCCATCTGCGGGTCCTTCTCCGTCGGCGGACCGGACCGCCTTTTCCCGTTGATTAGCCGGATTCCTTGGTGCCGTCCGCTGGGTCTGATACAGCATTTTCAGTCGCGCCCGGACAGAAAGGTCCCGTGAAACAAAATTTTAGGGTGAGTCCTCTCCTCGCTACCCTGCCCCATCAGCCGGGGGTTTACCTCATGCGGGACGCCGCCGCGGGAATCCTCTACATCGGAAAAGCCATCGATTTGCGAAAGCGTGTGGCGAACTATTTTCGCCCCGACGTGGAGCCCAAAATCCGTGCCCTCATGGCGGATGTCCGCCACATCGATTACATCGCCGCCGCGGGGGAACGGGACGCGTTGGTGATCGAACAGCGATTGATTAAGCGGCACCAGCCCCTGTTTAACGTCATGTGGAAAGATGGGAAAAGTTACCCGTATGTCTGTCTCTCTCTCAACGAAGATTTCCCACGGTTGAGGCTCACGCGGTTGCTCAAACGCGACGGGGGGCTTTTCTTTGGTCCCTATCCCAACGTCCGCGCTGTTCGTCACCTGTTGGATTGGGTGTGGCGGAACCGACTTTTCCTTTTAAGACCTTGCGACCTGGACATCACCGAGGGACAGGTGTATGCGTATGAAAAAGTGAAATCCTGTCTTTATCTTCACACCGGCGAATGTCCGGCGCCTTGTCTGGGCCGTATTTCCAAAGAGGACTATGGGCGAATCGCCCAACGAGCGCGGCTCTTTTTTAACGGAAAAAATGCGGAACTGTTGGCCGTGTGGCGGGAAGAAATGAAAGAGGCCTCCACCCTCATGCAATTCGAACGAGCGGCCCAGCTCCGGGACAGTTTGTCGGCTTTGGACCATATTCGAGAGCCTGTGACATTTCGGTCATTGAAAGAAGACGAGGTGAAAGGGCGTCTTGAATCTTCGCGGTCCTTACAGGATCTTCAGACGGCGCTGGGACTTTTACGTCCGCCGTTGCGCATCGAATGCTTTGATATTTCCCATATTCATGGGACAGAGACTGTGGCGTCCCTGGTGTGTTTTGATCGGGGGCGGCCCAACAAAAGCGCGTATCGAAAATATAGAATCAAGACCGTTGTTGGGGTGGACGATTTTGCCTCCATGGCCGAGGTGGTGGGACGGCGATATCGACGGGTCAAAGCGGAGGGGCTTCCCTGGCCGGACTTGGTTTTAATTGATGGGGGCGCCGGGCAGTTGGCGGCGGCGGAGCGGGCGTTGTCGTCGGTGACGGACCGAAAAATCCCCCTGGCGTCGTTGGCCAAACGGGAGGAAGAAGTGTATCAGCCCGGCCGGGAAAAACCCCTTCGACTGCCGAAAGAATCGCCCGCGCTTCAACTGCTTCAACGGGTGCGCGACGAAGCCCATCGGTTCGCGGTGAGTTTCCATCGCGCGCGGAGAAATAAAAATTTGTTCTCCAAGGAAAGCTCCATTGCCTCACTCGGACGAGCCGGAATGAAACAAGGCGAAAGATCCATCCCCCGGCAAATCCCCCCTACCCCCCTTTGAAAAAAGGGGGGGGGACTGCTGAGAACTAATTTTTTTGACGGGGAGCTTATGATACGTGACGAGATTTTGGATAGGATGAAGGGGTATTCTCCGTTTTCTCAATCGGTATGGCGCGCCTGCGCCGAGATCCCTAAAGGTGAAACCCGGACCTATGGCTGGATCGCCAAACGGATCGGGAAACCGAGGAGCGCCCGGGCGGTGGGCCGAGCGTTGGGGGCCAATCCCTTCGCCCCCACCATTCCGTGCCACCGAGTGGTTCGATCGGATGGGAGCTTAGGCGGCTATTCTGGCGCTGGGGGCCTTAAAACGAAACGTCAATTGCTTGAACAGGAGAAGACACGATGAAAGGAATCATCCTCGCCGGCGGCTCCGGCACGCGGTTGTATCCCCTCACTCGCGGTATCAGCAAACAGTTGGTGCCCATTTACGATAAGCCCATGATCTATTATCCCCTCTCGGTTCTCATGTTGGCCGGGATCAGGGACATTTTGGTTATCACGACGCCCCACGAACAGGACGGGTTTAAGCGGCTCCTGGGGGATGGGGCCTGGATTGGTGTCAAAATATCCTACGCTGTTCAGCCGAACCCTGGCGGGCTGGCCCAAGCGTTTACCATCGGTCGAGATTTTGTGGGGGCGGAGAATGTGTCCCTGGTGTTGGGGGACAACATTTTTTACGGCCATGGGCTGGTGGAAGATTTGCGTCAGGCCGCCGATCGGAAAAAAGGGGCCACGGTTTTTGCCTACCAGGTCCGGAAACCAGAAGAATATGGGGTGATCGCTTTTGATCAAACCGGTCGGGCCACCTCCATTGAGGAAAAACCAAAAGAACCCAAATCCAATTATGCCGTGACGGGCCTGTATTTTTATGACAACAGCGTGTTGGACGTGGCCGCCCGGCTGAACCCTTCCGCTCGAGGGGAACTGGAAATTACGGACGTCAATCGGGTCTATTTGGAACAGGGAGAATTAAATGTGGTCAAGCTTGGGCGCGGGATCGCCTGGTTGGATACCGGCACCCACGAATCTCTTTTACAGGCGTCTGTTTTCATCGAAACCATTCAAGACAGGCAAGGCCTACGGGTGGCCTGTTTGGAAGAAATCGCGTTCACCCAGGGCTATATTACCGCCGATCAACTACGCCAGCTGGCTGAACCGATGCATAAGAACGATTATGGGCAATACTTACTTCGACTTTTGTATGATTAGTGCAATTTCGGGACATTTCCACTGTTCAAATCAAGGCTATTGGCCATTTTGGAGCATAGATCCATGGTGAGGACCCAACTTAGCATTCGGGTTATGTGATGGGCACGGATGTCGGCCCTGAGAAGCAAGCGGTCATGAGGGAAAAATATATGGAAAAAAAAAGACGAACAATGGGTATTTATCGTGGAATATCGGGTTTTAGCCTGGTGGAACTTGTTGTTGCGGCTGGGATATTTTCAGTTATTGTATTGGTCCTTGCTGTCCTAATGCTTTCGATGGCCAAGGGATTGGTTAAGTCCCGCGAACAGGCCCAGGCCCACCGATTGGCCCGCACGATTCGCGTCCAGCTTGATTCTATGCGGTTTGGGGACATTTTTTCTTGCGATTCTGGTCGGCCTTTTTTTGGTTTAACCCCCGTAGCAGGCGGTGGCCTTCACTCTGAGGCATACCGTCAGAATGTGGCGGACCCCTTTTCTTTTTATCCAAGTTCTCGCACTCTTCTGGCCATGCATCATGCGGCGTTGAGTGCGGGTTTTTCAAAATTTGAATTGGGAGTAACTTTTTTACGGCGAGATCGTTCCGCTGTCCGTGCCGCAGGAATAACGAAAAACGTGATTCCTTTCACCGACACTGATAACAGTATCAACCCTAACCCTCCCGTCAGTTTGGCGGCATATACGGGTGGGGACGGTTATGACGATTATGATCCGATGATTCGATATACGGATTATAATAATGATGGAGATTATTTTGATCAGTTTTTTTTAGGGTGGGTACCTTTTAATGTTCAGCTTCCAGGTGGTTGCATTTGGTTCAGCCAGGGTAATCCCAATAGTTTGATGGGGTGCCAAAATAGAGCTTCTCTCCCCGCTAATTTCGTGCCTCCTCTCAAAGGTGGTAGTTTGACCGAAATGCCGGACACTCGATTGAAACAGGTCAATTTGCGCTTATGGAACAATCGGGGAGAACTTGTCCACCGTGAAGGGTGGGTTATATCGGAGGGAGGATTCAGTGGAGCCAAAATCGATGACTGGGAATCAATATTGGTTTTAGATGTCAAGCAACCGGTGGTGTCTACCATCCTTTATAGTTACATAACAAATGCCCAACAGGATTCTCATGATTTACCGATCAGTCAAGCCTACCCCGCTACCCCTCCCGCCTTACGGGCGGATGCGCAGAATCTCCTGGTAATTCAGGGCGAAACTGCGCCTTTGGCACAAGTCCATTTTACCACAAACCCTGCGTTTATTAACGGTGTATTCACTCCCATGGATTCTGGTGTGGCAAATCAAGACGGATTGTTTTCGGTCAATGCCAACGACATCACAGCCGCCCTTGTGGAGGGGCGTAATATTATTGGTGGAATCACCGAAAAAAATGGAGAAAGATCTCCCATATGGTCGGCACCGTTTATTTACGATTTACGGCCGCCTTATTTTTTAAATGCGGACCCGCCCGATAACGCCCACCCCATACGAACTCGCACGCCTTTTCTTGGCATCCAACTGTTGGACGACACAATAAACACTCCCGATGTTTCGGGAATTGACAGAGAAGTCATCTCTGTTTCGACAAAAGATCAAAATGGGAATTATTCAAGCACCCAGTTCCTTTTTAGGGATGGATGGGCCAATTATGGGAACGATTGGCTTGTTGTTGCCTCAACAACGTCTGGCCTGATTGACCCGTTACCGGACAACAGCTGGATTTCTATCAAGGTTGAGGGTGGTGATTATGCTCACTACAAAACTTCAGCCACTTGGAGGGTGAAAATCAATGTTGTCAACAACGACATTTCGACTCCGACCATTAAAGTCCCCAATTTGGGGACAGACGGGTGCTCGGTCGTTGTCACGGCCAATGTACCGGAGATTGTGTGTGATTTAAATGATCCAGATTCCGGCATTAACTGGCGCAGTATTAATCTAAGAGTGAATTCTGGCCCAGTAGTGCAAGCCCCCTTCATCGCGAAAGTGAATCGTAACGACACTCCTCGGATGGGCGATTACTTTAATCCAAGGACCATTGTTACGGGCGGAAGGTTGACCTATCGATTTCCTGGACCGATCCCGATCGGCCTATATTCCTACGATGTGTCTGTGAAAAACTGGGACGGGGATGACTCTCTTTTACCGCCTCAGAATTTTAACGTACCATGAGAATTATCCAAAAATTGTCGAGCGGGAGCCCCTTTCGTTTTCAGAGAAAACGATGTTTTTCTAGGGAAAGGCCACTGTTGATGGGGCCTGGTTTCACAACGACTGAAATGCTTGTGGCGATGGCCATCTTAGGCATTGTCCTGGTGATGTTTGGGGATGGCTTTTTTAAAGGATTGCGTTCGGTTGTTCGGGTAAACAGCCAAACCGACGCCGTTATGGACATTCAAAACGCAATGATATTGATGGAAAAAGATTTTGAGGAAATGACCCGGGTGGAATCCTGTGGACCTCAAACGATTGTTTTTCAGTTGGATTCAAACCGACTTCCTAACTACGATCCGAACGCAGATTCTGAGCTGTTTCCTGCGGCTCTGGATGGAGTTCCCAACGATTTGGACATTGACGACGATGGAGATATGACAGGCTTTAACGGGGTCCCGGTTCCCGGCACGGATTTTAATGGAAACGACCTGTGGGACCAAGATGATGATAACAATGGCCAGATAGACGTTTTATGTAGGTATTTCGTCGCCAATGGGGACTTGGTTCGTGATTTCAACATCAACGGAGCCGGATGGGGCCAATTCGGGCTCCGACAAACTGTTTTGCGTGGCGTCATGGGAGATGTTTTTGATTTTGTCGGTTCTTTGAACCACATCCCTGGTCCGATTGCTGACATTGATGGTGACGGTATAGTAAAGCGAGCTGAAATTGATAGCCCACCTATTGGCAATGGTAACGGGATTTTGGACACACCCGCAGAATTGGTCTTTGTGGATTCCATTGCCTTGACGTTATCGCAAGATCGAAATGGGGATGGGAATCCGGAATTTCGATTAAATACCCGTGTTCGGCCACCTCTTTTGAGCACAAACCGGAGGGTATTATGAAGACGAGAAAAGGGGCAAGGGGTATTGCCATGCTTTCAGTGGTCTTGGCAATGCTCGTTATCGTGCCACTGGCCATGATCGTGGTGCAGAAAACGGTGGTCATGAACCGCGCCTTTTGGTTGAATCGTGCGAATGCCGCGGCCAGGCGAACGGCCGACAATCTGGCTATGGAATTTATGAGCCAATTCTCGAAAGGAAACTCCTATTATGAAGATCACTTTTCTGTCACGGATCTACAAAGGACAAAAACATTTTTCGAATCCGGGTTTGCCTCGGTTAACATAACAACAAACACGAATGCCCGAACGGTGCAAATCACCGCTAAAGGGGAATACGGGATAAATCCCTTAGCTCCAAAATCAACCAAATCACTTCAGGCCCTCTTTTATTTTGTGCCACTCATAGGGCAATATGTCCAACAAGGTGTTTTCCATGGTTATACTATTGCTAATTTGGTTGTTAATGGTCCTGTCCGTATGGATGACACTGTCCTTGTTAATGCTGCCAATGTAACGTTCAACGATGTCGTCATAGCCAACAATATCAACGTGCGAAATGATACGGTTTTCAATTCCCAGGTTTTTTATGGAAATAGTTTTACTGCAGGGGCAACTTATGCCGGCGGGCCTCCGATCAATGGAATTCCTCCCGGGGGGTTTTTCCGAATCGACCAGGCTTTTTATCGTGTAAATTCAACAACCCAATCCCTTAATATTAACACCTCCTGGGACTTCGCAGTGAATGCCAACGTGCCCCAATATCGTAGTCGGTATGATTTCAATAATGATTATGTTTTTGGTGCAGGAGAGGGCTGGGGAGCCTGGACCAATATCCCAGCCAACGGTGGAATTTTTTATGTAGAAAATGCCAAAACCTATTTGTCTGGAACAGTGGGAGCTCGGGTGACAATCGTCTGTTCTGCTCCTCCTGCAAATGGATTAGTTACGTTGAACAATATGGGTATTATCGCGGTTACGGACGACTTTGGTTATCCTGTCATACTGCCAAACCCTCAAGCTTTTGCCAATTCCACCCAATCGCTTTTTGTAATTGCGGCTTATGGATTTGTTTTTTCTCTGCCCGCGGCGCGTCCGGTGGGATCAACATTAAGAATTTCGGGCGCCTATGCCGTTACCGATCCAGCATATGATGATCTGGGATGTAATGGCCCCGGCCACAACGTTACCATATCGCATCTCGGGGTGAACCCTCCTTCACCCGATTTCTTCAATTTTTTGGGATCATGGAACAACATGGGATTGTGTAACCGCTTTGTTCCAAATCCGCCTGTTTTAAACTTTGACCCGAACCTCCAACGGTTTCCATCCCCCGGTGTTCCGGAACGTCCCGTTCTTGTGAATTGGCGAAGACGATGACTTCCTTTTAACCCCCATTCAGTTTAGTTGTCGTGAGCCTTCGGTTCACCAGCGAATCATGAAAATAGGCAATGGTACCCTCTCAAGTCCTGGTCTTCCCAAACCCGCACTGTCTTTCAAGTGATATAATTCCTCAGCCTTTGTCGGCTTCAGTGGGCCCGTAGCTCAGGTGGATAGAGCACATGCCTTCTAAGCATGGGGCCGGCGGTTCGAGTCCGCCCGGGCCCGGATATTTTCTTAGGAGAAACTGGTATGGAATCAGCGGTCAAAATTATTGTCGGGATTATTTTACTTTTGGTGAGCTTGGCTTATCTCTATCGGCCTGTGCTTGTTTTGCGGGTGAACGCGTGGGGGCGGATGTTGTTGTTTAATGACGCCCATTTGCTTCATTACCGGCGGCGGTGGGGGTTGCTGGCCTTTTTAGCCGCGGTCCTCTTTCTGTATTCCGGGTTTCTTAACCTCTCTCAGCTGGTGTCAGTTGATCCGGTTCGGGATCCCATCGAGGCCGGATACCTTTCTTTTTATGAAAAACGTTTTGATGTGGCCGCGGAGATCGCGGTTCAATATCTGAAAGATCATCCTCGGGACCCCCACGCCGAGTTCCTTTTTCGGCAGGCGCGCGCCGCTTCCCAGCGCCTCAAACAAAAACCCTGAACTCTTCGTCCCTTTCCTCCGTTTCCGCGGTTCTTCAACGCGCCCGTGACCCTCTTCGCCGTCTCTCTCGGCGGGGATGGGCGGTGGAACTTATGATGGAAGAAGAAAGTGAGCGCGAAATTTCTTGGGGCGAGGGGCGCGCCAAAAACATTTCTTCCAGTATCGGCGCGGGGGGCTCTGTTCGGGTCATGAAGGGCGGACGACAGGGGTTTGCCAGTGGGACGGACGGCTCTTTCCATGGGATACGCGCTCTGTTCGAGCGGGCGGTCGATTCGGCCAAGGCCACTTTCCCTGACCGTGCGCGCTGTTTGCCCCGTCCTTTTCGAAAGGGGTCCCGAACGCTTTTAGAAAAAGACACCGGCGGCCCGCGTGCCGGGGGCGGGCCGTGCGCTCCCTCGTGGCCATTCAGGAGTGATCTGTCGGACGCCCGCTCTCCCCAAACGCTGGTCGCCCGATTGAAAACGTTGGAACGTCGGGCATTGATGGGGGACCGTCGGATCAAAAAAGCCCTGAATCTGACGTTTCATGAGGCGGGGGGAGTACAGGCCATCGTGAATACGTGTGGCATGGCGGTGGCGGAACCCTGGAGCGCTGTTTCTTTTACGGCCGAGATTTTGGGGGCGTCGGGGCATGAAACGGAAACCACTTGGGGCTCGGCCGAAAGGCGCACGTGGGCTGAATTAAATCCCGAATCTGTCATCGACGACATGCGGGCACGTCTCCAAAGTTCTTTTGGCGCTCGGCCCCTTCGATCGGGGGGGTGGCCGGTGATCTTTTCTCCTCGGGTGGGCGTGGACCTGGTGGACTTTTTTTCCCAAACTGTTTTGGCCGACGCGGTTCAAAAAGGTCGGTCGTGTTTGGCGGGGCGAATGGCAAAAAAAGTGGGCTCTCCTCTCATTACGATGATCGACGACGGAACGCGGGCGGGGGGCCTGGCTTCGGGGGTGTGGGATGACGAGGGTGTTCCCAAACAACGCACGGTCGTTGTTGAGGGGGGGATTCTGCGGTCTTTTCTTTACGATACAGTGACCGCCCGCCGGGTCCAGGGGGTGAGCACAGGGAACGCGTCGCGGCCGGGACGTGACGCTCCGCCGTCCCCGGGGGTGACCAACTTTTATTTGGCCGAAGGCCCGCTTTCCCGGGAGGCTCTTTATCACGGGACGCCCCGGGCTTTTGTGGTTCGGGACGTGATCGGCATGCACACGGCGGATTCCGTG
The DNA here is from genome assembly GCA_016714745.1 of Elusimicrobiota bacterium. Classification (GTDB taxonomy): domain Bacteria; phylum Elusimicrobiota; class Elusimicrobia; order FEN-1173; family FEN-1173; genus JADKHR01. The sequence continues at coordinate 43,768 of JADKCG010000007.1, forward strand.
AGCGGCGATTTTTCGGTGGGCGCGTCGGGATTCCTTTTGGAAAAAGGAAGACCCGGCCACGCGGTGCGGGGGGTGACCCTCTCGGGAAACGTCTTGACCCTGTTCTCCCATGTGGATGCCGTGGCCGACGACCTTGTGTGGTACGGGACTTTTGGCGCTCCGACCATCCGGGTGACATCGCTTTCCGTTGGTGGATCGTGAGTCCGCCACATTCGCCGCAAAAAAGCGGCAACAGCGGGACAACGACCTCCGTTTTTTCTGATGTTGCCCCGGGCGCGCGTCGATTTGGCGTGGTGGGCTGGCCCCTGGATTATTCTCTTTCTCCCGCCATGCACAACGCGGCCATTTCATTTTTGGGGTTCAACGCGGCCTATCGCGCCCTGCGGGTTTCTCCGGACGAGTGGGAGGGGTTTGCTAAAAACGTCGATCTGGACGGGTTTAATGTGACGATCCCTTACAAAGAAAAGGTTTTGGCATTGGCACAATCTTTGGCGGGAAACGTGGCCGTTTGTCGGGCCGCGAACACCCTGGTGAGACGGTCGGACGGTTGGGAGGCTCACAACACCGATGGGCCAGGTCTTTTGGAAGATTTGAGGGATCACGCGATGGCGTGGGAGGGAAAATCGGTTGTCCTCTTGGGCGCCGGCGGCGCCGCCCGGGCGGCGCTTTTCGCTTTGGGGCCCGGGGCGCGTTTTATCACCCTGGTGAACCGATCGTTGGACCGGGCCCTCGGTTTGGCAAAGGAATACGAGGAGGCGGGAGGAAAAGGGGAGGTGCGGGTCTTCCAGGACATTGAAACGTCCCTTCGCGGGGCGGACCTCCTGATCAATGCCACTGCCGTGGGGCTTAAGGCCGGGGACCCCAGTCCCGTGCCCGAGCGATGTCTTCGTCAGGGTCTTTCCCTCTACGACATGATCTATCATCGTGAAACGGCCTTGGTCGCGGCCGCTCGCGCGACGGGAGCCAGGGCGGTGGGAGGCCTCGGAATGCTGGTCAACCAGGGCGCTCTGGGTTTTGAGCTCTGGTTTAAGGACGATCTGAAAAAGGTAAAATGTGATCCTCGATTGTTAAGAAAAATCATGGGCGACGCCGCGCGCGCCGCCTTGAATAAAACGAGTTGAAGGAAAAACCCGTGATCCGATACGCCACCGCAGGAGAATCGCACGGCCCCAGCTTAACGGCCATATTAGAAGGCATTCCCGCCGGAGTCCCTGTCACCGAGGCCTATGTGAACAAAGAACTCTCTCGCCGCCAGTACAGTTTTGGTCGCGGCGAACGTCTTCAATACATTGAGAAAGACACCGCGCGGATTCTTTCGGGCGTGCGCTGGGGGGAAACCTTGGGGTCGCCCATCACGTTCCAGATCGAGAACAAAGACTGGGAAAATTGGGAAAAAATCATGTCGGTTTCAGCCGAAGACCAACAGGAAAAATTTCGGCTGACGCGGCCACGGCCGGGCCACGCGGACTTGGTGGGCGTTCTGAAGTTTGACCGGAAAGACACACGGGACATTTTGGAGCGGGCCTCCGCTCGGGAAACGGCCGCCCGCACCGCTGTGGGCGCCCTTTGCCGCCGACTGTTGGAAGAACTGGGGATCAAGATCTATTCGTGGGTCGAGGAAATTGGCGGCGTTGTCGCTCACACGGAGACGCTTTCCGTGGAGGACGCTTTTTCTCTGGCGGAAAAGTCGCCTGTCCGGTGCCCGGACAAAAAAGCGGAAGAAAAAATGATGGACGCCATTAAAGACGCGAAAGCCAACGGCGATACGCTGGGCGGCGTCTACACCGTGGTGGCGACGGGCTGTCCGGTGGGGCTTGGCAATCATACGCAGTGGGACCTTAAGCTTGACGGTCGATTGGCCCAGGCGATCCTTTCGATCCAAGCGCATAAGGGCGTCGAGATGGGGCGCGGGTTCGATATGGCCAAACGAAAAGGCTCGGATCTGCACGACGAGATTCATTATAAAGAAGGTCGCGGGTTTTTCCGCGAAAGCAACAACGCCGGCGGGATCGAAGGCGGAATGTCCAACGGCGAACCCATCGTGGTCCGCGCCGCGGTGAAACCTTTGGCTTCACTGCGAAAACCACTTCGCTCTGTCAACATATTGACCAAAGCGGAAATGACGGCTGAAATTGTGCGTTCCGACGTCTGTCCGGTCGCCAGCGCCGCCGTCATCGGGGAAGCCGTCACCGCGATCGCTCTCGCCCAGGCGGTGAAAGAGAAGTTTGGGTCGGATTCTCTGAGGGAAATGCAGGACCACCTCACCCGTTACAAGGAACATCTGCTCCGGTTTTAAATGCACCCACGGTCAAAACAAAATCCCACCACCCCTCCTCCTTTTTCTCTGACCCTCTGCCTTGGGCGGGAGAGGGAAGGGGCCGTTCGTCGTGGCAGGCGGTAGAGGGTGGTCATTGGCAACGGGGGCTCTCTTTCATGAACATTGTCCTCACAGGATTTATGGCGACGGGAAAGTCGGTGGTTGGGAAATTGCTTTCCCATCGGTTGGGGTATGCTTTTTTTGATACGGACGACATGATTGAAAAACAAACGGGGCATACGATCGCTGACTTGTTCGCCAAAGGCGGGGAATCGGCTTTTCGGGATTTGGAAGCCCAGACCGTGGCGCTGGTGGCACTCATGGATAAAGCGGTGATCGCCACGGGGGGGGGTGTGCCCCTGCGAAAAACCAACATGGATGAATTGGAGCGGAACGGCCGGGTTTTCCTACTCACCGCATCCCCGGACACCATTGTTCGTCGGCTGGACCTGGGGGCTGTTCCTCGTCCCCTGCTGGCCGGAACTAACCCCATGGATCGGGTGCGGGAACTTTTAAAAGAGCGAGAGAAAGCGTATGCCCGGTTTCATGAAACGATTGAAACGGACTCTCTGACGGATCAACAGGTGGCGGACAAAATTGCGGAGCGGGTTTTGAAGGGAGGAGGTTGAGTGAACCGCAGTGTGCTGAAACTTTCAGCAGGCCGTAGCCACGATATCATCGTGGGTGCGCGGTTGGAAAATTTGGGCCGAGCCCTTTCTCACGTGGTCTCGGGACGGCGTGCGCTGGTGGTGAGCGCGAGCCCGATTGCTCGAAGGTATGCCCGTACCGTCCTGAAGGGACTGCGGAGCGCAGGTTTTGAAACGGCCCTCGGGCTCATGCCGGACGGGGAATCCCATAAAACGATGGCTGTCGTTCAACGGCTGTATCGCCACGCGCTTTCCGCTCAATTAGATCGACGATCGATCTTGATCGCCTTGGGGGGCGGGGTGGTGGGCGATGTGGCCGGGTTTGTGGCGGCCACCTACATGCGGGGCATACCTTTCGTTCAATGCCCCACCACGCTCTTGGCCATGGTGGACGCTTCCGTTGGGGGAAAAACGGGCGTTGATCTGCCTGAAGGAAAAAATTTAGTGGGGGCTTTTTGGCAACCGAAATTGGTGTGGATGGACATGTTCACGCTGTCCACGTTGCCCGACCGTCAATGGCGCACGGGGATTGCCGAAATCATTAAGTATGGGATGATGGCGGATCGAGCCCTTTTTGAATTATTGGAGAATAACGATTTGGCTCGGTTAAAGAAATCCCCGAAATTTCTAGAAACGTTGGTGGCCCGCTCGGCGGCCATTAAAGCGCGTGTGGTGTCGAAAGACGAGCGTGAAACCACGGGACTTCGGGCCACGTTGAACCTGGGGCACACGTTCGCCCATGCCATTGAAACTGTTTCGGGATACAAAACCTATACCCACGGCGAGGCGGTTGCCATTGGGTTGTGCGCCGCGGCGCGGTTGGGGGTGTGCGTGGGCACATTCCCGTTATCAGGGGTCCCCCGGGTCGATGCGCTCGTGACCCGATGGGGGTTGTCCACCCGGGTCAAACGGGCGTTGTCCCGGCCCAAGATTCTCGCGGCCATGGCCCGAGATAAGAAATCCGTGAATGGAGGGTTTCGGTTTGTCGTTCCTGTGGGAATTGGCCGGGCCAAAGTGGTGGCCCACGTGCCCCCGGACATCGTGGTTCGTATCTTAAAGGAGATCGGACTGTGAGGATTCCAAAAGAAAGTCTTTCCCCGGCGATTTTTCGCGAACGGCGAGACCGGTTGGGCGGAGTGTTTGAGCGAAAAAAGTTAGACGCTTATTTTTTCTCAAGCGTGTCGGACCTCTATTATTTGACGGGATTTCATTCGGAAGGATTTTACGGGCTGGCGACGGCCAAAGACACCTGGCTGTTTGCTTCGGCCCTGTTGGCCGGACAGGTGAGGGAAAACGCGCCCGGCTGTCGGTTTGTTATCGGCAAACGCCTCTCGGTGGCGGTGGCCGACCTGGTTAAAAAACATCGCCTCAAACGCATTGGGTTCGACCCAGACCAATTGAACTTTCGTTTAGGGGACGTTCTGCGCAAAAAGGGGCTGGCCCCTCACCCCAATCCCCTGGAAGAGTTACGCATTATCAAAGGGGAAGAAGAGCTGATCCGATTGCGAAAGGCCTGCCAAATAACGGCTCAGACCGTGGACTGGATCAAACCCCGCGTACGGGCCGGGATGACGGAAAAAAGTTTAGCATGGGCCATTGAACGAGAGTTTGTTCGGCGGGGAGCCCATGGGGTGGGCTTTGACCTCATTGCCGCGGTGGGGGCGAATACCTCGCTTCCTCATCACATTCCGGGAGAGACGCCTTTGAAACCCAACAGCCCCGTCCTGTTCGACATTGGATGCCGCGTCGGGGCTTACCGGTCTGACTTGACCCGTTCCTTCTTTTTCGGTAAAATCACATCGAATTATCGACGGGTTTATCGTGTTGTGGAGTCCGCTCAGCGGGCGGGGATCGAGACAGTTCGCCCCGGCGTGACCGGGGGACAGGTTGACGCCGCCACGCGGGGCGTTATCACCAAAGCGGGTTATGGCCGCACATTTGTTCACAGCACGGGCCACGGGGTGGGCATCGATATTCACGAACCTCCCTGGATTCGGCCAAAGAGTTCCGATGTCCTCGCGCCCAATATGATCCTGACGGTGGAACCCGGGATATATTTGGCCGGCCGGTTTGGGGTCCGGATTGAGGACACCCTTCGAGTGACAGCCGATGGGCACGAGAGGCTCACCCGGCCATAGGTAAGCAGACCCGGTTTTTGATCCATCAACTTTTTATCGGGATTTCAGTTTTGTCTCTGGATATCGGTTAATCCCATACCGGAATGACGAAGTGTGGCTGTCGAAGTGGGTGAACCCCCCAGCGGGGAGAAGGTCGTGTTTATTCATCTTTAGAGGAGCGGTTTATGATCAACACATCGGATATGGGGAACGGCACCGTTTTTGAACATGAAGGGGCGGTGTATCAAATTGTTTGGTTTCAACACCATAAACCCGGCAAAGGCGGGGCTATGTTGCGAGTGAAGATTCGCAATGTCCGCACCGGATCAACCATTGAACGGACTTTTAAGTCGGGCGAGCGGTTTGAGGAACTTTCTTTGGCGCGCAAACCCATGCAGTTTCTTTACGCTGAAGGCGAAAATTTCGCTTTTATGGACCCTAAAACGTTCGACCAAATTTCCGTGTCGCGGGAGAAATTAGGAGATTCTGCTCGATTTTTGACGGAAAACATGGAAGTGCAGGCTTTGTATCTGGAAGAAGAATTTTTGGGTATAGAACTGCCCACCAGCGTCGCGCTGAAAGTGCTCAGCACGGTTCCGGGAATCAAAGGAGACTCTGTGTCAAACATGGTGAAACCCGCGACCCTTGAAAACGATATTGAGATCATGGTTCCCCTGTTCATTAAAGAGGGGGAAGCCATTATGGTGGATACCCGTTCCAGCGAGTATCTCAGCCGAGTATGAAGCCCCGGACGAACGGCGAATCGGCGTCGCCCACTTTAGAAGAGTTGTTGAATTTCGCGACGGAGGCGGCCCTGTCCGAAGTGGTTTGGGAAAAAGACGGGCGGCGCATCGCTTTTAAACGGCCGCTTGCCCCACTGGTCACTCTCGCGGCCAGCGCGGTCGAGGCCCCAACGCCCACTCTTTCCCCCGATTCCAACCACCATATGGTGAAGTCCCCCATGGTCGGAACCTTTCTTCGCGCGCCCAAAGGGCGGCCGCCCCTGGTGATCGAGGGCGATGAGGTGGTCGTCGGCCACCGGCTTGGAATTGTGGAAGCAATGCAGGTGCCGAAGGATGTGATTTCGACGGTCAAAGGTCGGGTCCTTCGGGTCATGGTGGAGAACGGCCGGCCGGTGGAATATGGACAGCCGATCGTTGAAATTGATGTGATCGAGGGGGCCTGATGTTTAAGAAAATTTTAATTGCCAACCGTGGGGAGATCGCTGTGCGCGTGGTTCGCGCCTGCCGGGAACTGGGTATCCGCACTGTCGCGGTTCATTCCGACATCGATCGGGAATCTCTGCACGTACGTTTCGCGGACGAATCCGTCTGTATCGGTCCCGGTCCCGCGGTTGAGAGTTATTTAAATATTCCGGCGATTATTTCCGCCGCTGAAATCACGGGGGCGGACGCCATTCATCCCGGGTATGGGTTCCTGTCGGAAAATACGCATTTCGCCGAGGTTTGCGAAAGTTGCCACATTACCTTCATCGGTCCGTCCAAAGACGCCATTCGCAAAATGGGCGACAAAGCCGAAGCGCGTAAAATTATGGGCGATTACGGTGTCCCGATTATCCCCGGCACCAAGGGGTGCATCGACGTCAACGATAAAGATCTTCACAAAATCGCAAAAAAAATTGGCTATCCCATTCTCGTCAAGGCCAAGGCCGGCGGGGGAGGGAAAGGCATGCGGGTGGTTCAGGAGGCGGGGTCCCTGAAAGACCAGATTGTGGCCGCGACCACGGAAGCCAAGGCGGCGTTCGGCAACGGCGAAGTCTATTTGGAGCGCTATCTCACCGCGCCTCGACACATCGAGGTTCAGATCATTGGCGACAAAAACGGAAATGTCGTGAGTTTCCCGGAACGGGACTGTTCGGTTCAACGGCGCCACCAGAAACTGATTGAAGAGTCGCCGTCTTCGTCTATTTCTGAAAGCGTTCGAAAAAAAATGGGAAAGGCGGCCCGTCTCGCGGCCAAGGCGGTCAAATACCACACCGTGGGCACTGTTGAATTTCTCTATGACAAAAAAGCCGATGATTTCTTTTTCATTGAAATGAATACCCGGATCCAAGTGGAACATCCCGTCACCGAAATGGTCACGGGAGTGGATTTGATAAAAGAGCAGATCCGCACCGCGGCGGGAGAGAAAATCCCTTTCTCCTCAGACGACGTTCAAATCCGCCACCACGCGATGGAATGCCGCATTAACGCCGGAAGACCCCGATCGGAATTTTATGCCGTCGCCCGGAAAAATCACACAATTAATTCTTCCCGGCGGGCCCGGGGTGAGAGTGGACACCCATATCTATCAGGGCTATACCATCCCGGCCTATTATGACAGCTTAATGGCCAAACTCATTGTGGCCACACGCTACGGCGCGGGCGGCGGGCGCGAACACACCATCCGACGCATGGCTCGGGCGTTAAGCGAGTTTACGGTGGACGGCGTGAAGACCACCATCCCGTTTCATCGGGACGTCATGGCCCACGAAGCCTTCATGAGCGGCGACGTGACCACCGATTTCATCGAAAAGCATTTGGCGCTTCAACCCGCGCACTGATGTCATGAGCGAGGGAGCTCGGTATCAGGAATTCATTAAAGCTCAACTGAAAGAGTCGTCCGACAATCTGCGCCTTTTGGCCGACGCCGCCCCCGCCATTGGAAAGGCCGCCCGGTTGTTGGTGGACGCCCTTCAAAACAAAAAGAAGGTGGTGGCTTTTGGCAACGGGGGATTCGCGGCCGACGCTCAGCATTTAACGGCGGAACTGTCGGGACGGTTTGAGAAAAACCGCCCGGCTCTTCCGGCGGTGGCGCTCACCACGAACAGTTCCGCTCTCACCGCCATTGCCAACGACTATTCCTACAAAGAAATCTTTTCTCGTCAGTTAGAGAACTTTATCCACGCGGGAGACGTGGTGGTGGCGATTTCGACTTCTGGAAATTCCGAAAATGTGTTGGAAGGCGCCCGAGAAGCGAAGAAAGCCGGGGCGGTGGTGATCGCCTGGACCGGCCAGGGCGGGGGGAAACTGAAGGCGTTGGCGGATGTGTGTCTGGAAGTTCCATCCCGCCGAACGTCGCGGATTCAAGAGGGGCACTTGGCCCTCCTTCACACGCTTTGCGGCATTATTGAAGACGAGTTGTACCCGACAGTCGGAAAGGCGAGTGGGTATTAACGCGAACGGTGGCATTTGGAGCGCGGGCGTCTCGCCCGCAATTGTTTTGTTTGATCAGCCTGCGGGCGGGACGCCCGCGCTCCCAGGGAAATCTTGAACAAAAGAAACGTTTTTTCTTCTCCCTCACTGGCGAAAGTTTTAAAGTCTTGCCGCCATGGAAAAACCGTTGTTTTCACCAACGGCTGTTTTGACCTGGTTCACGCGGGCCATTTAAAGGTTTTGGAATGGGCCAAACGCCAAGGCGACCTTTTGGTGGTGGGGCTTAATTCAGACGCCTCTGTTCGGAAGTTGAAAGGGCCCCGTCGCCCGATTTTGCCGTTGGCAGACCGCGCCGCGCTTTTGGCGGCGCTTAAACCGGTGGATTTTGTCACTTCGTTTTCAGAAGAGACGCCCCAGCGATTGATTCGTCTCCTCCGCCCAGACATCTTGGTTAAAGGCGGGGATTGGGCCGCGGATTCGATTGTGGGCCGTGAATTCGTCAAGAAAGTCGTGCGCGTCCCGCTCATGAAGGGACGATCTACAACGGGTATTATCTCCACCATCGCTAAACGGTATGGCGCTCCCCCGTCAAAGAAAAAGTAAGCCGGCGGGGGGGGCGGACCTTTTTCGTGTGCTTGACGCGAACCTCAATCGGGCCCGGGAAGGTCTTCGGGTGTTGGAGGATACCGCTCGCTTTGTTTGGGAGGACCAGTCGCTTTTTAAGTCGTTGCGGCAGTGCCGCCACGAATTGGACCGCGCCACACGCTCGGCCTATCCGAATTTAGTCGGCGGGCGGGAAAGCGCGGCGGACATGGGGCGGCGCATGGAGGAAGGGACATCCCGCGATTGGCCGGGTTTGGTGGCCGCCAATTTCCGCCGGGTGCAAGAAGCACTCCGGGTGCTTGAAGAATATGGAAAAGTTTTTTCAATTGGTGCGGTGTCTCGCTTTAAAGCGGTGCGATTTCGGATATATTCGGACGAAAAAAAAGCGCTGGCTCATTTGGAGAATTGATGCGAAAACGGCTCAATGACTTTTCAGATGTTCATCTTTATGTGGTGACCCAAACACCGCGGCCCGGACAATCCTATGTGGCGATGGTGACTGCGGCCTGCGCGGGGGGGGCTGACGTCATTCAGTTGCGCGACAAATCGTTGTCCGCGCGGGAACTGTTTCGTTTGGCCAAAGATCTGCAAGCGATATGTGATCGGACGGGAACTCTTTTTATTTTGAATGATCGGGTGGACGTGGCTTTGGCGGCGGATGTGGACGGGGTGCATGTGGGACAGGAAGATTTACCCGTGCGCGTGGTGCGGGAAATGATGGGGCATAAGAAACTGATCGGTTGTTCCACCCATTCGACGGCCCAGGCCCTGGCGGCGGTGGGGGACGGGGCGGACTACATCAGTTGCGGGCCGCTCTTCGCTACGCCGACCAAACCGGATTATTCGCCCGTGGGCCTGGCTCTGGTGAAAGAATACCGTCAATTGGTTCGGACGCCTTTTGTGGCCATCGGCGGAATTGACGCCACCAACGTGGCTCAGGCGATTGCCGCCGGGGCGGACCGGGTCGCTGTGGTGCGGGCCATTGCCGGCGCGCCGGATGTGGAGAAGGCCGCGCGGACCATGAAAGATTTAATTTTAAAAGCGAAAGAGGATCGGCAAGCGGTCGTTGGATCGAGGAGGTCAAACCCATGAGCATGAATAATGTGTCCCAGATGCACCGAGCCAAAGCGGGTGAAATCACGCCCGAAATGAAAATCGTTGCCGCCAAAGAAAAAATGGAGGCGGAATATGTTCGTCAGGAAGTGGCCCGCGGGCGCGCCATTATCCCGGCGAACGTCAACCATTTGAAACACCGGCTGGATCCCATGATCATTGGGATCAACTTCAACTGTAAGATCAACGCCAATTTGGGAAACTCTTCCACCACTTCCGATATTCAATGCGAATTAAACAAGGTGGACATGGCGGTTAAGTATCATGCCGATACCGTGATGGATCTGTCCACCGGCAAAGATTTGGACGCCACCCGGGAAGCCGTTATTGCCCATTCCAAGGTCCCTGTGGGCACGGTGCCGATTTATGGCGTTTTGGCCCGCGTCGGGAAAGTGGAGGACATTACGCCCCAGCTCTTTTTGGACGAAGTGGAGAAACAGGCTCGGCAAGGCGTGGATTACATGACCATCCACGCGGGGCTTCTTCGCGAACATATTCCCTTGACGAAAAACCGCATCACCGGCATCGTGTCTCGGGGGGGGTCCCTCTTGGCTCAATGGATGATTTCTCACGGGAAAGAGAACTTTCTGTATACGCACTTCGGAGAACTGTGCGAAATTTTTAAACAGTATGACGTGTCTTTTTCTCTCGGGGACGGTCTGCGGCCCGGGTGTTTGCACGACGCCAACGACGAGGCCCAGTTCGGCGAACTGAAAGTGTTGGGCGAATTGACCTTGAAATCCTGGGCCCACGACGTGCAAGTCATGATTGAAGGTCCCGGCCATGTGCCGCTTCACATGATCAAAATGAACGCCGAGATTCAACAAAAATGGTGCCACGAGGCGCCGTTCTATACCCTGGGCCCTCTTGTGACGGACATCGCGCCCGGGTATGACCATATTACTTCCGCCATTGGCGCCGCGGTCATGGGCTGGGCGGGGGCGTCGCTTTTGTGTTACGTGACTCCGGCGGAACATCTTTCGCTTCCCAATTCTGAAGACGTCCGGCAGGGGTGCATCGCCTACAAGATTGCCGCCCACGCCTCCGACATCGCTCGGGGTCGTCCGGGCGCGCGGGACCGGGACGACGAACTGTCCAAAGCGCGGTTTGAGTTCCGCTGGAAAGACCAGTTCCGTCTCTCTCTCGATCCCGAAGCGGCCCAGGCCAAGCACGATTCCACGTTGCCGGAAGAAGGGTTTAAAGATGCGCGTTTCTGCTCGATGTGTGGGCCGAAATTCTGTTCCATGCGGATTACCCAAGACGTTCATAAACTTGTGCAGGAACACGCGGCCCATGTGCAGGCGGGCGTGGTGGCTCCAAAACTTGAAAAGCCGGTGGACGTGCCGGCGGGGATCGGGGCCTGAAACGAATGGGTCCGTGTCGCAGTGGCCTTATTCAGGGGGCCTCTCTGCGGCGACATAAAAATCGCCCGATAAATCGGGCAATGACAAGAACTCTTGAGATGGTTGGCCAATGAAAACGGATCACCCTCTATTTAAGACGCGCGTGCGCGTTCCGGCGACTTCGGCCAATTTGGGGCCGGGGTTCGATGTGTTGGGGATCGCGTTGGGGTTGTTTGATGAGGTGGAACTTGCCCTGTGGAAGGCGGGGCATCGTCCTGGGCTCTCCATCACGGTGGACGGGGCGAAGGATATTCCGACGGATGCCAATAACCTGGCCTATCGCGCGCTGGTCCGGATTTTTAAAGCCGCCCGGAAACCTCTTCCTGCGGTGGAACTTCGGATAAAAGTGAGGCTTCCCGTGGCGGGCGGGTTGGGGTCTTCCTCCGCGGCCATTGTTGGCGGATTGGTGGCTGGCAACGCCGCGTTAAAAAATAGATTTTCCATGCAGGAGCTGGTTCAGATGGCAACGGATCTGGAAGGCCATCCCGATAACGTGTTGCCGGCGTTGGTTGGCGGGTTGTGTGCCGGGGTTGTAACGAAAGCCGGAGTTAAATTTGTTGCCTGGAAAGACTCGACTTTTTCGCGAAATGTGCGCGCGGTTGTTTGCACCCCTGATTTTAAGGTCCCGACCGAGAAGGCGCGCCGGGTGCTCCCGGCCCGGGTGGACCGAAAAGATGCTATTTTTAACGCGGCCCATGTGGCTCTCTTCTTGAGTGCGATCAAGGAAAAACGCTACGATCTATTAGGCGAAGCCATGGGAGACCGTCTGCACCAGCCTTATCGCGCCAAACTGGTGCCGGGGTTGATGGATGTGATCGCCGCCGCCCGTCGGGCAGGCGCTTACGGGGCGGCCCTCTCCGGGGCAGGCCCGACGGTCTTGGCTTTTGTTTCTCATGAAAAGGCGGCGAATGCCGCCCGGGCGATGGAACGGGCGTTTCGACGATTTCGTTTCAATACTCAATTCCAAATATTGAGAATTGAGTCGCGCGGTGCCAAACCTTTCTAGTGAAACTTTAATTTGATAAAAGGAGGATTCATGTTCCATGTTTCGTATCCTGATCTCCTGGGATTAACCGCAGCGGAAAGAATTCAGCTGGTTGAGGATTTGTGGGATAGTCTTCAGGCTTTTCCTGAAAGCATTCCCATCACGATGGCTCAAAAGAAAGAACTTGACCGTCGCATGGCCAACCACAAGAAATCTCCCAAGTCTTTTCTTACGTGGGAGGAAGTGAAAAAGGGGCTGCGGGCGGCCTGAATGAAAACTGTATTATTCAGGCCGGAAGCTATTCATGATATTAACAACGCCTTCTCCTGGTACGAGGGCCGAAATCCAGGGCTTGGGGAGGAGTTTGTTCGGAGCGTGGAAGTCGGGATTGATCGGATCAAGAGGACGCCGTTGTTGGCGTCTAAGGTTCACGGAAATATTCGGCGTGTGTTGATTCGTCGTTTTCCTTACGGTATTTTTTATTTTGTCGAGGGTGCCAACCTGTTTGTCTTGGGGTGCCTTCACGCCAAACGGAATCCCACATCTTGGAAGGGAAGGGTGCCATGAGCCAGCTGGTTGTGATGAAATTCGGTGGAAGTTCGGTGGCGGATGCGGACCGCATCAAAAATGTGGCCAATCGCGTGATCGCCAAACGGAAGGGGGGGAACCGCGTGGTGGTCGTGGTCTCGGCTCCCGGGGACATGACAGATGATTTGATCGAGATGGCGGAGAAGATCACCGACAATCCTTCGGGCCGAGAAATGGACATGTTGTTGTCCACAGGCGAACAGGTGTCCATCGCGCTTCTCTCGATGGCCATTAATGAGCGGAAGGTGGAAGCGGTCTCGCTCACAGGGCCCCAGGCCGGGATCTTTGCGGACAACACCCACACCCGGGCCCGCATCACCGACATCAAACCCGCGAAAATATTCAGCGAACTAAAAAAGGGCCGTGTCGTCATTGTGGCGGGATTTCAGGGATTGAATTCGAACGATGATATTACCACGCTCGGTCGGGGGGGGTCCGACTTGACCGCGGTGGCCTTAGCGGCCTCGCTCAAAGCCGACGTGTGCGAAATATACACAGACGTGCAGGGCGTCTTTACGACCGATCCGCGCATTGTGCCGGAAGCGCAAGATCGACCGCATTTCGTTCGAGGAAATGTTGGAATTGGCGGGAGCGGGGGCCCAGGTGATGCAACCGCGGTCCATTGAGGTGGGGAAAAAGTTCGGCGTGGACATCCACGTTCGATCCTCTTTTATTGAAGAAGAAGGGACATTGATCACGGCGGAGGTGTCGCGAATGGAAAACGTAGTGGTGTCGGGGGTCGCGTATGACCCCAAGCAGGCAAAAATCACTTTGCGGAACATTCCGGACCGTCCGGGCGTGGCCGCGCGGGTGTTCGGCCCCTTGGCCGAGGAAGGCGTGAACGTGGACATGATCATCCAATCGGCCCCCGAGTCGGGACGAAACGACATTTCCTTCACTATTGCCCGAGGGGACACGAAAAAAGCCATGAAAGTGTTGGATGATGTGTCCGGTGTCTTGAAAGCTGAAGAAGTGGTGTTGGATGATAAAGTGGCCAAAGTGTCCATCGTGGGGGTCGGCATGCGCAGTCATCCTGGGATCGCCGCGAAACTGTTTCGCGCCTTGGCCGATGGCGGGGTGAACATCGACATGATTTCCACCTCCGAAATCAAAGTGGCGTGCATGGTGAAAGAAGACGATGGACCCAAAGCCGTTCGCATCGCCCACAAGGCGTTCGGGTTGGAAAAGCCTCACCCCAAAGGGAAATAGGGTGGCGGAAAAGCCCGGAACTAAGATCCTTCTCTACGACACCACCCTGCGGGACGGAACCCAGGGGGAAGGCATCTCCCTGTCCGTGGAAGACAAGGTGAAAATCGCCCTGGCCTTGGATCGTTTGGGGGTGCGCTACATTGAAGGCGGCTGGCCCGGGTCAAACCCGAAAGATGAAGAGTTCTTTGTCCGGGCCCGTTCTTTGCGATTTAAAAATGCCCGGATGTCGGCGTTCGGATCCACGCGGCGCAAAGACGTCACCGCTCACGCGGACCCCAACCTGGCCGCCATCGTTCGTGTTAAAACCCCCGTGGCCTGCATTTTTGGGAAGTCCTGGGATTTGCACGTGACCCATGCGCTTCGCGCCACGCCCGAAGAAAATTTAAAGATGATCGGCGATTCGGTGCGCTTTCTCAAATCCAAAGGAAAAGAAGTGGTGTATGACGCGGAACATTTTTTTGACGGGTATCGGTCGAACGCGGAATACGCCCTCTCCAGTTTGAAGGCCGCGCTGGAGGCGGGGGCCGATAACTTAACCCTTTGCGATACCAACGGGGGGGCGCTCCCCCACGATATCGCGGAGATCGTTTTGGATGTCCGACGGCATTTACCGAAGGCGAAGCTGGGTATCCATTGCCACAACGATTCCGACGCCGCCGTGGCGAACTCCCTTGAAGCCGTGCGGCAAGGCGTGGTCCTCGTTCAGGGGACCATCAACGGCATTGGCGAACGATGCGGCAACGCCAACCTCATTTCCATCATTCCGGGAATCATGAAGAAACTCGGACAGCCGTGCCTCACGGACAACCAGTTGTCGACGCTCACCGAAACCTCTCGTTATGTGACGGAGGTCGCCAATCAAGTGCCCCACGACAGCCAGCCCTACGTGGGGAACTCCGCTTTCGCCCATAAGGGCGGGGTCCATGTGGCCGCCATGGCGCGTCATTCGGGCACGTACGAGCATTTAACGCCGGAAATCGTCGGCAATAAGCGCCGGGTGTTGGTGTCGGAGTTGGCGGGCCGGTCCAACATGATCTTGAAGGCCCGGGAATTTAAAGTGGATTTGGAGAAGCACCCCGAAGCCGTGGATAAAATCATCCATCAGGTGAAAGCTTTGGAAAACCAGGGGTATCATTTCGAGGGCGCAGAAGCTTCGTTCTATCTCTTGGTCATGCGTCTGGTTCACCCGTTCAAGCCGTTTTTTGATTTGAAGGGGTTCCGGGTGATCGTGGAAGAAGACAAAACCTCGGGCGGCCTGGTGGCCGAGGCGACGTTAAAAGTTGTGGTCGACGGGAAAACCGAACATCGCGTGGCCGAAGGGTCCGGCCCCATTGACGCGCTGGACCAAGCGCTTCGCCGCGCGCTGGAAAAGTTTTACCCGAACTTGAAAACCATGCGCCTGATGGACTTCAAAGTCCGCGTCATCAACGCCACCGCTGGCACGGCGGCGAAGGTTCGGGTCTTCGCCAATTCCCGCGACCATGCGGAAGAGTGGGGTACCGTCGGCGTTTCCGGCAACATCATCGAAGCCTCCTGGCAAGCCCTCCGGGACGCGGTGGAATATAAACTTTTGAAAGACAGCCAGAGAAAAATCAGGAAACCGTAATTTTTTCCGATTAAGGAGCTCCCATGAAACAGTTTATCGTTGCGCTTTTTATTGCCGCCCTTTTCTCCTCTGTCCACGCGGCAGAAACGTCTTCTGAAAATTCCGCTCCCAGCAGTGACACGGAGGTTCAAAAACCGAAAGGGGAAGAGACGATTTCTGAGGCTGAAAAACCGGTTTCCCCAGTTTCCGAGACCGCGGCGGTTGAGCCAACGCCAACCTCGAAGGAGGAGACCAAAATCACCGAAGAAAAATTGGTCCCGGCCGAAGGTGCTCCGGTGGCTGTGGCGGGGTCGGCAATGGAAAATGCCGTCGCGCCTCTTGCGGTTTCGACCGCCCCTGTTTCTGCGCTCACCGAGGCCCCGAAAGGGACGGAGACCAAAGCCGTGGAAACGGCGAAGGCTCCACCCGTTGGTTGTGTGGCGTCTCTTGTTCAGATCGTTTCCTTTCATGAAAAAGAAATTGCCAACTTAAATCAGATGATCGCGCGGTGGGAGGCCAAGGTCAACGTCACGACCAATCGCCGCCGGGAATTGGACCAAGACCTTAAGGCCAAACTTCAGAAATTGGAAGAACTCCTGACGTTGAACACCAAGGTCAGCAAAAAAGAAGCCAGTGGTGTGCAAAAAGACATACGGAAATTGAATAAAGACATTGAGTCCACAGAAAAAGAGCTCAAGAACGAACGCAAAGAGCTCACCGCCGAAATCCGGACCCTTTCGCAAGCGTCCTCCCAGGCCCTCAAAGACACCTGTCAACAGGCCATTTCCGATGTTCAAACACCCTAACGAGAAAACAAAAATAGCTTGACAGAGGTTTGGTTTTACTGGTAGGGTATACTCAATGTTCAACAATCGGGTGGTTATTGTGGCTGTTCTTTTGGTCCGGGGCCTTGTCCCGGGCCTGGGGGGCGTCGCGCGATAGCCGGTTGTTTCAGTTGAAGTGACGAGGGCCGCCGGCGCAATCATCCGGCGGTTTTTTTTTGCTTTCAAAAGGAGTTGGGCGATTGTTGCTTAAATTGAGTCAAAATCGCCCCATGAATGGGGCGACTACAAAAGAGAATTGGAACAAAAGGGGAATGCCATGAACGGTGACCAAAAGAATGCCTTGCATCTGATTTCGTGTCTCGTGGAAGACCGGCCGGGGGTTTTGGCTCGCATCAGCGGGTTGATCTCCGCTCGGGGGTTCAATATCGATTCGTTAGCGGTGGGCGCGACTCAAATTGAGGGGATTTCGCGGGTGTCCCTGGTGTGCCACGGGAGTGAGCGGGTCGTGGGGCAAATTGTGAACCAATTGAACAAATTGGTCGACGTGATCCGTGTGGCGGACTTGAGCTGGGACGATTGCGTGGAAAGCGAGCTCATGCTGGTCAAGATTTCGGCCCCTGCGGGCCGTGAGGCATTGGACACTGTGTGTCGGGTCTTTCATGCCCGGGTGAGCGATTTGGGGACGGCGGGATTTATGGTGGAAGCCGCGGGACGGGGGGAGGAAACCGACGCGCTCATTCAAGCTTTGGAACCCTTTGGAATTATGGAAGTGTCTCGGACGGGCCGTATCGCCTTGCAGAGGGGCAAAACGTTGGATCTGACCGCCGACCTCCTTCCCCATGGGGATGAGATCGGGGCCCAGGGGCCGGGGGAAACCATGACCGGGGCGGATATGATCCCCCGCGTGTTTGCCCAGGAAGGCGTGGACACGGTGTTCGGGTATTCGGGCGGGGCCATTCTGCCGGGGATCGACGCGTTTTTCCGGTTCAATGAAAAACAGCCGGACAACAAAAAAATCCGTTTCATCGTTCCCGCCAACGAGCAGGGCGCGGGGTTCATGGCGTCGGGTTTTGCACGGTCGACGGGGAAAGTGGGCGTGGCGTTTGTGACGTCAGGTCCGGGCGCCACGAACACCGTGACGCCCGTGAGGGATGCGGCGGCGGATTCCATTCCGATGGTGGTGTTGACCGGCCAAGTGCCCCGTCCGGCCATCGGGTCAGACGCGTTTCAAGAGGCGCCGGTGTTCAATATCATGATGTCGTGCGCCAAACATGTGTTTTTGGTGGAGAAGCCCGAAGAGCTGGAGGCCACGCTCCGCACGGCGTTTTGGATCGCCCGCACCGGCCGGCCGGGACCCGTGGTGGTGGACATTCCTAAAGACGTGCAGTTGTGGCAGGGCCCCTACCGTGGGGCGGGGCTCCTGCCGCTCCGGGGGTATCGTCGACGGGTGAACGCTTTGGCGAAATCGCGCTTGTCGGAAGACGCCGCGCGGATTTTCTTTGAACATCTCACCGTGGCGGAACGGCCGCTCCTCTATGTGGGCGGTGGCGTCATCAACAGTGGCGCGGCGGCGGAATTAAAAGAGTTCGCCGAAATATTTCACTTGCCGGTGGTCACTTCCCTCATGGGCATTGGGTCGATGGATACGCAACACCCACAGTCCTTGCATATGTTGGGCATGCACGGCACCGCCTATGCGAATTACGCGGTGGACGATTGTGATTTCCTTTTCTCGATCGGCGCGCGGTTCGATGATCGGGTGGCGGGCAAGGTGGCGGAGTTCGCGCCCAAAGCAAAGTTTATCGGCCACATGGACATCGACCCCGCTGAAATCGGAAAGGTGAAAGTGGCGACCTGGAGCCATGTGTCGGATGCCAAGCGCGGACTGCGGGACTTAATCGACGCCGGCAAGCGGTTGGGGTTTAAAAAAGACCTCTCTTCCTGGTGGAAGACTTTGGATGACAACCGGAAGACCCATGCCCTCAACTTCGATCGGAAGAGCGCGATGATTCAGCCCTATAAAGTCTTGGAAGTTCTGTCGGAATTAACGGAGGGCAAAGCGATCATGACCACTGGCGTGGGACAGCATCAAATGTGGGCGGCCCAGTACGGCCACCATAAAAGTCCGCGCCATTTCTTGACGTCGGGAAGCATGGGCACCATGGGGTTCGGCCTGCCCGCGGCCATTGGCGCTCAGTTCGCCAACCCGGGGAAAACGGTCATCGTCATCGACGGTGACGGAAGCATTCGCATGAACCTGGGCGAGCTGGAAACCGTCACGACCTACGGCTTGCCCGTGAAGATTCTCCTTTTAAACAACGAGGGAGACGGCATGGTGCGCCAATGGCAAACCCTGTATTTCGGCAAGCGCTACTTCGCCATCGACAAGAACCTTCACTCCATTAACTTCGTGAAGGCCGTGGAGGCCATGGGGTTCCCGTTCGCCAAACGCATCACGAAACCCGAAGAGTTGGGGGACACCTTGCGCGCGTTCGTCTCTAGCACGGGGCCGGCGTTTTTAGAGGTCATGATCGATCCCAAGGCCATGGTGTATCCCATGGTGGGACCGGGCTCTGCCTACAAAGACATGGTGACCGGGGATTGGATTCGCAGTCGCGGCGCGGTGGCTGTGCCGGATCAGAAAGGCGACGCGGTTCCGGACTTGTTCTAGACTTGATATAATTCCCAACCAGCCTAAAATGTCGTTGCCCGATTTGTCGGGCGGGTTTCAGTTTAAACAAATTAAAAGAGCCCCATGGTTGGGGCAACTACGAATTCTTAATTATTAAGGAGCTTCTATGACTACTGAAATCACTCTTAAAGCAAAAACATTTTATGACAAAGACGCCGATCTGGAGTTGATCAAGGGGAAGACGATCGTTGTCTTGGGGTATGGGTCCCAGGGGCACGCCCAGGCGTTGAACCTGAAAGATTCAGGGTTGAACGTGGTGGTGGCGGTTCGGGCCGGCGGGCGCGGCTACAACTTGGCGGTGAAACACGGATGGACGTTGGGAAAAAATCTTATCACCAACAACGTCGAGGCTATTAAAAGTGCGGACTGGATCCATTTCCTGCTTCCCGACGAAGCCCAAGGGAAAGTGTATCGGGAAGAAGTGGCGCCGAACATGAAAAAAGGTGTGGTCTTGTCCTGGTCCCACGGGTTTAATATCCGGTTTGGCCAAGTGGCTCCTCCGAAAGAAGCCGACGTGGTGTTGATCGCGCCCAAGGGCCCGGGCCATTTGGTTCGACGCACTTACGAAGAGGGGAAAGGCACCCCCGCGTTGGTTGCGGTGGAACAGGATTATTCCGGCAAGGCGTTGGGTTTTGCGCTCGCTTTCTGCAAAGCCATCGGCGCGACACGGGCGGGAGTGATTCAGACCACCTTCACGGAGGAGACAGAGACCGACCTTTTCGGCGAACAAAACGTGTTGTGCGGCGGCGTGGTGGACTTGGTCAAAGCGGGGTTCGAAACTTTGATCGAAGCGGGCTATCAGCCCGAGATCGCCTATTTCGAGTGTCTGCATGAGCTAAAACTGATCACGGACATGATTCAAGAGGGGGGCATTGGCTGGATGAACTATTCCATCTCCGACACAGCGGAATACGGCGAGTATAGCCGCGGGCCCCGGTTGGTCACGTGCGAAACGAAAGCCCAAATGAAACGAAACTTGAAAGAAGTGCAGAACGGGATTTTTGCCCGGGAATATCTGATGGAAAAAGCCATGGGGGGCACGGTCATCAATTCCCATCGGCGCGCCACGGCGGCTCACCCCATTGAGATTGTGGGGGAAAAACTGCGCGCCATGATGCCGTGGTTGAAGAAAAAAGAATAGTTTTTTGGGGTGCGGGCGTCTCGCCCTCATCGTTCGGAATCAAACATGTGCGGGCGAGACGCCCGCGCTCCAAAATCGCCCGATCCATCGGGCAACGACAGAAAAGCATCATGCCTATCGGAGTTATTATTTATGATTGAGCCATCGCGCTTATTGCCCATCGCTGGGGATGGGTGGAAGTTTGTTTTGGGGTTTGCCCTCGTGGGAGGGGTGTTTATTCTTGTGGGACCTTTCATTGGGCGATTTTTGGGGTCCTCCTCATCCTGGCGGCGATCTTCTCCATTTATTTCTTCCGCGACGGAAAGCGGGTCATCCCTGAGACACAGGACATCGTTTCCCCTGGGGACGGCCGGGTGTTGGAAGTGGCGGATGTGGACGGGGAAGGGTATGGCCGTGGGCGGGTGATTCGAATTTTTCTTTCTGTATTGGATGGGCACGTTCAGCGCTCGCCGGTGGCGGGCAAAGTGGTGGGCACCCATTACCGTCCCGGATCTTTTTTGGATGCCCGCGATCCCCGCGCGCCCTTTGAAAATGAGTCCAACAGCATTGACATCGAGTGTTCCCGTGGGCGGGTGCGGGTTCGTCAGATCGCGGGTTTGATTGCCCGTCGAATTCTTTGTTGGGTTCGCCCGGACGACGCGGTGGAACTGGGCGAGCGCATTGGGTTGATTCGGTTTGGGTCCCAAGTGGATCTCTATTTGCCGATAGACACGAACATCGTTGTCAAAGAGGGCCAGAGGGTTCGGGCCGGGCAAACGATTTTGGCCCGCTGGCCGGTCGATCTTGTGGCCTCAACGAAAAAAGCGGAGCCAAAACCATGACCCAAACTCCTTCTCGGAGCTTCCTCCAGAAAATTTTTGACATTCGGCGGGAACGGAACCCCAGCCTGCCCTTGGCGTCCATGGCGCCTCAACCGCCGGCAAGGCGGGGGATTTACATTTTGCCGTCTCTGTTGACGTTGGGAAACATGGGATTGGGGTTCTTTGCGATTACCAAAGCCGAATCTCAGGAATTCAGCGCCGCCGCGACGGCGATTCTGTTGGGCCATGTGTTGGATATTTTAGATGGCGTCGTGGCGCGGCTCACCCGCACCTCCAGCCGGTTTGGCATTGAATTGGATTCCTTGGCCGATTGGATCACCTTTGGTATCGCCCCGGCCTTTCTTATGTATGAGATGGTGTTGAAGACCAACCATGTCTGGGGGTTTGCCCTTTCCGTTTTGTTTGTCATTTGCGGCGCGTTGCGGTTGGCCCGATTTAACCTCAAAGCCCAATTGGGGGAACCGTCATCGGGATTTTTTGTCGGACTTCCGACACCGGCGGCCGGCGGTGTTTTGGCCATTTTCGCCTTGCTCTACGATATTCTTGAAATTGGAAGGCCCATCCGGAGTTTGCGGGTGGTGATGAACCAAGTGCCGGTGTTTCACGAAATTGTTCCGGCGGTGATGTTGCTCCTTTCGCTCTTGATGGTGTCGAATGTCCGGTATGCGAAATTTCGGGTTCAGGGGTTGCTTCGGCCGCGGGGGTTGAGGGCGCTGGTGATCTCGGTGTTGGCTTTGCTCATGGTGTGGGTGTATCCGCAGAACATGATTTTCATTCTTTACGTCTCTTACATCGTGTGGGGCCTTGTGGGGTATTTCGTGATTCGGCCCCAGGGACAGGAAGCGGGCTCGACGGTCAAAACGGATCCGTTGGATACGTACGGGAAATAGGAGTTCGTCTATGAAAAAGTTCGACCGCGTTATTGTTTTTGATACGACACTGCGCGATGGGGAACAATCGCCGGGCGCAAGTTTGAACATTGAGGAAAAACTCTTGGCCGCGCGTCAATTGGCGGAATTGGGTGTCGACGTGATCGAGGCGGGGTTCCCCGTGTCCAGCCCCGGCGATTTTGAGGCGGTCAAGACCGTGGCCAAAGAAATTCGTGGCCCTGAAATTTGCGGTCTTGCACGCGCCATTAAGGGCGACATTGACGCTTGCTGGAACGCGGTGAAACACGCCAAACGTCCTCGCATTCATACCTTTATCGCCACCTCAGATTTGCACATGGAAGAGAAACTCCACATGACGCGCCAACAGGTCATGGATCGCGCCGTGGACTGTGTTCGTTATGCGGCCAAATTGACCAGCAACGTGGAATTTTCTGCTGAGGACGCGGTGCGGTCCGATTTTAACTACCTTTGTCAGATCGTCGAGAGCGTGATCGATGCCGGCGCGACCACGGTCAATATCCCTGACACCGTGGGGTATTCCATCCCTTCGGAGTGGGGGGAAAAAATTCGCCAATTGATCCTGCGGGTGCCGAACATAAAAAAAGCGGTGGTCAGCGTTCATTGCCACAACGATTTGGGCCTGGGGGTCGCGAATTCTTTGGCGGCGGTGCAAAACGGCGCCCGCCAAGTGGAATGCACCGTCAACGGCATCGGTGAGCGAGCGGGGAACGCTTCTTTGGAAGAAATCGTGATGTCCCTGCGCACCCGGAAAGATCTTTTGGTTTAACGACGGGAATCAACACCAAAGAAATCGCCCGTGCCAGCCGAATGATTTCTAAGTTGACGGGAATGGTGGTTCAGCCCAACAAGGCCGTCGTGGGGGCCAACGCGTTTGCCCATTCGTCAGGAATTCACCAAGACGGGGTGCTGAAATCGCGTACCACTTATGAGATTATGAACCCCGCCGATGTGGGCGTGGAAGAAAGTGCGCTTCTCTTGACGGCGAGGTCCGGGCGCAATGGGGTCCAGAACCGGTTAAAACATTTGGGGGTGGTTCTGGCGGCGCCTCAACTGGAAACATTGTTTAGCAAGTTTAAAACGTTGGCCGACAAGAAGAAATATGTGTTCGATGATGATCTGTTGTCCCTGGTGGAAGAAGAGGGCCGCGATAAGGCGGTCGAAGCGTTCCATTTGGACTACATGAGCACGACCTCCGGAACGGGGATCGTTCCCACGGCGACCGTCCGTTTAAAAAAAGAAGACGAAGTCTTCCAGGAAGCGTCCTGTGGCGACGGTCCTGTGGACGCGGCTTACCGCGCCATGGACAAAATCACCGGGCTGAACCCGAATTTGAAAGACTACGCTTTGCACTCTGTTTCGTCGGGGACAGACGCGCAAGGCGAAGTGGTGGTCAAGGTGGAAGACAAGGGGTTCGTGGTTTCCGGCAAAGGAACATCCACGGACATTGTGGAAGCCAGCGCCAAGGCTTATTTGAACGCCTTGAACAAAATAATTTCGTCTAGGGTCGGCGGGAAAAACGGCGGAGTAATCCCCCTTGGTGGGGGGGGGTGGTTGGTTTTAAAGCCCGATGAATCGGGCAACTACGAATAAGGCGGATTATCTGTGGGGAAGACATTATTAGATAAAGTGTGGGATTTACATACGGTTCGGGATCTGCCGAACGGGCAGACGCAACTTTTTATCGGGTTGCATTTGATCCATGAGGTGACGAGCCCCCAGGCGTTTCAAATGGTTCGGGAGAAAGGGTTGAAAGTCGCTTTTCCGGAACGGACGTTCGCCACGGCGGATCACATCATTCCGACGGAAGATCAGTCCCGACCCTTTGCCGACGGTTTGGCGGAAGAGATGATGGCGGCTTTGGAGAAAAATTGCCGGGAGTTCGGGGTTAAATATTTTGATTTTAAATCGGGAGAGCAAGGCGTCGTTCACGTGGTGGGGCCAGAGCAGGGGTTGACCCAGCCGGGTTTGACCGTGGCCTGTGGGGACAGCCACACTTCCACCCATGGGGCGTTCGGCGCCATCGCTTTTGGCGTGGGGACCACCCAGATCCGAGACATTTTGGCCACGCAAACCTTGGCTCTGGCGCGACCGAAAGTCAGGCGCATCCATGTGACGGGGAGTTTGGCCAAAGGGGTTTTCGCCAAAGACGTGATCTTGGCTATTATCCGACGTTTGGGCGTTAAGGGCGGCATTGGCTACGCCTACGAGTTCGCTGGCGACACGATTTCCCGCATGAACATGGAAGAGCGCTTGACGGTCTGCAACATGGCGATTGAAGGGGGCGCGCGGGTGGGTTATATCAACCCAGACCACATCACGGTAGACTATTTGCGCGGCCGTCCCTATGCCCCCCAAGGGCTAGCTTTCGACAAGGCTTCGGCATGGTGGTTGTCCATGGCCTCCGACAAGGATGCGGTGTTCGACGACGTTTTTTCCTTGGACGGGGCCGCGCTCGAGCCCCAGGTGGCCTGGGGCATTAACCCCGGCCAGGCGGTGGGGGTGACGGAAAATCTGCCTGAGCCCGGGGCTTCTTCTGGCGGAGACCGCGCGAGCCTGGAAGAAGCCTATCGGTTTACTTCTTTTACGCCCGGCGGTCCCGTTCGGGACATCGCCGTGAATGTTGCCTTTATCGGATCGTGCACCAACGGCCGGTTGTCGGACCTGCGGGAAGCGGCGCGAGTGGCCAAAGGGCGTCATGTGGCGAAAGGGGTTCGGGCTCTGGTGGTTCCGGGATCCCAAAAAGTTCAACGCCAAGCGGAATCCGAAGGCTTAAACGATCTTTTTACCGCCGCGGGATTTGAATGGCGGAACGCCGGTTGTTCCATGTGTTTGGCCATGAACCCGGACAAGTTGAAAGGGCGGGAAGTGAGCGCGTCCAGTTCCAACCGAAACTTTATTGGCCGACAAGGAAGCGCGACGGGCCGCACGCTTCTCATGAGCCCGGCCATGGTGGCCGCCGCGGCGATTTCGGGCCGCGTGACCGATGTGAGGGAGATGCTATGAGCCTCGATCCAAAAATTGAATTCCTGAAAGGCCGCGGGTTTCGGTCCCTGGGGACGACATTGACACCGACCGCATCATGCCGGCCCGGTACCTCCGTTGCGTGACGTTTGCGGACATCGGGCAATACACTTTTCAAGACGAACGGTTTGATCCCCAGGGGGAAACAAAAGGCGCACCCCTTTAACGATCCGAAACACAGGGGGGCCTCGATTTTGGTGGTGAACAAAAATTTTGGTTGTGGGTCTTCACGAGAACACGCTCCCCAGGGAATTCTGCGTTGGGGGATCCGCGCGATTATCGGAGAATCTTTTGCTGAAATCTTCGCGGGAAATTGCACCGCCATCGGGTTACCGGCAGTGACGGCGGCGGAATCCGACATTAAAACCCTCATGGCCTTTGTGACGGACCATCCCGAGGCCGATGTTGAGCTGGATCTGAATGCAAAAGAGGTCCGTTTCGGCGGCCGGCGAATGCCGGTGGGGATGCGGGATTCTGCTCGCACTCTTTTTTTGGAAGGAACATGGGATTCAAGCGCCACCCTTCTCTCCGCCCTGGACGCGGTGAGAGCCAAGGCGAACCACCTGCCCTATCTGAGCTGGGGGGCCGCCCGTGATGAATCTGCTCGGGGTTCGGGTTTTTGCCCGGGCGGGGGAGAGCGGGGAGCGAGATTAGTTGACAGCATGACCACCGCGCCTGAAGGGAAATGGCATTTGCCGCGGGCCGACCCCCGAGCCGTGACGGATTTCGTTGTGGAAGTGTATCACTCCGATGGAAAAACGTTGCGCGGCATTTCGCGGCTTTTGGATTTGTCCGTATCAGGGGCGTGTGTTGAATCCACCAGTGATTGGAACGAGGGGGAAAAGGTCGTGATTCATGTCCTGTTGGATCAGGGAAACCTCTTGACCCTTCCGGCCCAGCTGATGTGGAAACGTATGTTTTCAAAGACATATCAATACGGGTTGAATTTTGGCCAATACGCAGAAACCACGCGAGGTGTGATCGGCGACTTTGTGCGGAATTTTGAAACGCGCTTGCACCGGATGTCGCCAAAAACCATTTACAAAGTGTAATTTAGGAGGTTCCACGTGAGTCAGGGAGTGTCGGCAAAAACAGCAAAGTCGTCGTATAAGATCGCCGTGATGGGCGGTGATGGCACGGGTCCCGAAGTGGTGAACGAAGGTCTAAAAGTTTTAAAGGCGCTCGGGAACTCCTTGAAGATTAATTTTGAATGGATCCCTTTCGACTTGGGGGGAGAACGCTACAAAAAAACGGGGGACATCCTTCCCGATTCCGCTTTGGCGGATCTGCGCAAGGTGGACGCCATTTACTTGGGCGCCATCGGCCATCCCGACGTGAAACCCGGCATATTAGAAAAGGGTCTTCTTCTGCGTCTTCGTTTCGAATTGGACCAGTACATCAATTTGCGCCCGGTGAAACTGTATCCCAACGTAGCCTGCCCGCTGAAAGACAAAGGGCCGGAACAGATAGACTTCGTGGTCGTGAGGGAAAACACCGAAGGTCTCTACGAGGGGGCGGGCGGCGTGTTAAAGAAAGGAACGCCTGACGAAGTGGCCGTTCAAGAATCCATCAATACGCGCAAGGGTGTTGAGCGTTGTTCGCGCTTATGCCTTCCAGCTGACGCGAGAACGCGCGAAAGGCAAGAAGCTCACTTTGTGCGGCAAAACAAATGTCCTGACCTATGCCTTCGATCTCTGGGAACGGGCGTTCCACGAAGTGGCCAAGGAATATACCGATATCAAAACCGATTACGCCCATGTGGACGCCACCTGCATGTGGATGGTGAAGAACCCCGAATGGTTCGACGTGATCGTCACCGACAACATGTTCGGCGACATCATCACCGACCTGGGCGCCATGATCCAGGGCGGGATGGGCATCGCCGCGGGCGGCAACATCAACCCCGAAGGCGTTTCCATGTTCGAACCCATCGGTGGGTCCGCCCCGAAGTACACAGGGATGAACGTCATCAACCCCCTCGCCGCCATCTGCGCGGGCGGCATGATGATGGACACGCTCGGCCAAAAAGAAGCCGCCAAACGGGTGGAAGCCGCCGTCGTGAAACTGCTCAATTCCGGAAAAATGAAAAGCCAAGCCGCCGGCAAAATGGGCATGTCCACCACGGAAATCGGAGACTGGATCGCCGCCAACGTATAACCGGGATTCCCCATGATGTCTTTTCGTGACCAATGGCTAAGGAATTTTTTGATTCCTTCCTCTGCCGTTTGGTTAATGACAGACATCTCCCGCAGTCAGGGACGGCAGGATTTGTTTACCCAACAATCCCCCCAGGTTTTAAAAGCCCTCCGTGAAATGGCGCTCATCCAAAGCGCTGAGTCCTGCAACCGGATTGAAGGGGTCACAGTTGACCCAGACCGGTTGCGCCCCCTCATCATTGGCGATGCGCGTCCACGCGATCGATCGGAATGAAAGAAAATAAATTTACTCTCAGTCAACTCGAACGGGCCTGTCCAGGCGTTAGCAAAGATATGGTTCGTCGGGTCGTTCGGGACTTCCAGAAACAAGGAAAGTTAATAAGTCTCGGAAGAGGTCCCGGTGCTCTCTGGCAGAAAATCCGGGAGTAAGGGTATGACCCCTGAAAGAGGGTAATAAAAGGGGTATTGATAAAACAGGCAGATCCACCACCAAATCGGGGACTGGATCGCCGCTGTCGAACGTTTAACAACAGGGTCGTTAGCGACGGAAATAGAGGCGTACGCGCCTGTTATCTTTCTCTCTTTTCCCCTTCCTCTCATTAATTCCAAAACAATTCATTAATTGCAAACATAACACATCAAACACAACAAATGTTCTGTCGCGTTGAAAACGGGACAAAGGAATAGAAAAGAGGACAGGGCGTGTGACCCTTTATTATCCCTCCATGACATTTGGGTGGTTTGAAGCAAGGAGATAGAAAAGGGTGAAGCATTTTCAGGAGCCTCGCCTGAAAAGAAACCGTAGACTTTGTGGGGAGGTGAAACCCCATGAAGCGACGGAAGACGTGCCGCATCTGCGGCGAGCTGTTCCAACCGTATAAGCGATCCTATCGACGACAAAAAGTGTGTTCAAGGGAGTCCTGCCGAAAAGTGCGGGCGCGTGAATTGTGGCGCCAGTGGCGGGGAGAGAATCTGTTGAGCGGCCATGACCGCAGAAAAGAGAGCGGCCTGGCGCAAAAGAATCCCGGGTATTGGCGAGAGTGGCGAAACAAACACCCTGCGGCGGTGGAGCGCAACCGGGAAGAACAAAGAAGGCGAAACCGAGAAAAAAGGAGTTTGATTGCAAAACCAAGGGGATTGGAATGGGTTCATCGCGAGAAGATGCGTCGAATAAAATCGCTACAGGTGATTGCAAAAACAAAGGGGATAGCGGAGGTATTTCCCGTGGCGCTCGACGGCATACGGCGGTATTTTGTGTGGTCTTGGAAGATTGCAAAAACAAAAGAGATGGATGCGACCCTAAAAAAGGTGAGAGAATGTGCCCCGAGTTAAAAAAAGGAGGAGGGGCCCATGGACGAGAAACGGATACGAAAAGGAATGAAATCTCCGGAGAGCCGAGAACAACTGCATCGGCGAATGAGCTGGCGGACGGTGGAACATTGTGGAGCAGTTCGTTCTGGGGAAAATGCCAGCGGCCAAAGCGATGGAATGGCTGGAGATTAGCCGGACGCGACTGTATGTGCTGAAGGACCGATGGCGCAAAACCTGGCGGGAAGGGGCGAACGAAGGGTGGCTGTATCAGCGCCCGGAGACCGGAGTGGGCCGATTGCCATCGGAGGTGCGTGGGTATTTAGAAGAGGAGTTGAAATACATTCGGACGGAGGCGCCGCTCCCGTTTCGGGGGCACTATAACTTTGCGTTTCTGGCGCAACAGTGCCAACAACGGTTTGGCACGCGGTATCAGCGGGACACGCTGAGACGGTGGGCGATCGCGCAGGGGTATTACGACCCGGCGACGGACACCTGCCGGAAACCCTTCATCCGCTTTGAGATGGGCGGGATCGGGATGCTGTTCCAGCACGACAGTTCCATCCACGGGTGGGTGCCGGCGCGCAAGAGGAACGATGTGCTGATCATGACGGAAGACGACCACAGTCGCAAGGTGGTGGGAGCGATTCTGGTGGAACGGGACACGTCCTGGAACCACCTCCGGGTGGTGCGAACGACAGTGGAGCTCTACGGATGCCCGTTGGCGTATTACACGGACAACCACAGCATCTTCGCTCCGGCGACGGAGGGACACACGCAGTTTTCGCGGGCGCTCAAGAGTTTGGAGATCACGTTGAAATTGGCGGGCCCTGGCCGTCCGGAATCGAAGGGGAAGATCGAAAAACGGTTTGGGTATTTTCAGTCGCGAATTCCGTATCTGTGCGAGAGATACAAGATCACGACTCTGGCGAAAGCCAACGAAGTCTTGAAGGAGGAAGTGGACTTCTACAACGAGAAGCACCCGCACGCAGAGACGGGAGAAATTCCAGATAAACGGTGGAAGAAAGCGTTGGAGGACGGGCGGGCCTACTTGAACGATATCCCGGCGAAAACGCCCATGGATCTTGTTTTCGCGTTGCACTATGAGCGTGTGGTGGACAAAACGGGGAGCATTGAATTCGGTGGGGAGACATGGAAAATTCCCAAAGGAGCGCCGATCCGCCAGAAGGTGACGGTGGCACTGCGCCTACCGACAGGGCCACGGCGGCCACACACGGAGATTTCGGTGATATGGCGCGGGAGCACGCTGGCGCACTTTGTTGTGCCAGAGAAACGTCGGAGGTCTTTGCCCCCGGAGATGGAGACGCGGCCATGAAACGATTGATCCTGGATATGGACGACGCTCTCTATGGCCGATTGGAAAGAGAGGCTCAAAAGCGTGGATCGACCTTGACGAAGATGGTGTCGAACTATTTGAGCCGTGAATTTCCCAAGGCCTATCTGGATTATCTCTGGGAGAGTTGCAAGGCTTACCACGCGCGGCCATCGTCAACCCCTTCTGACTCCGCGAACGGTTCCAAACCCATTTATTCGTAATGCTGGTCACTTAAGATTCAATAGGCCCGTCATCCCGGCGAAGGCCGGGATCCAGGGTTTAAAATGGCTTCTTAAATAAAGTTTTACGGATTGGACCCCGGCCCCCGTTTACAGTCACAACGGGGCAGGCTCCGCCGGGGAGACGAACCATCAGTGACCGGCATTGCATTTAGCCGAGCAACTCTGAGCCGATTTTTATCACCCACTCCCCGCGGTTGGCGCCGACCCCTTTGGGGGCCCACCGGGGTGACGGGATCCATTCCACGTCCGGGGCTGTTTTTTAGGCTCGTCCGGGGTGTCCTTCTTTGCCTTCCCATTTGTCCCGTTTTGGCGCGACAGAACACATCAAACACAACAAACCAAAAATCAAAAAATGTTACCAAAGTTTTACAACTTCTTAAGGGGATCTTAACCTGTTCTATGGCAGAATTGTCGCAACCAAGGTGATGTGTGGGCGATTACGGAGAAAGGGAGGGGGGTAATGAGAACACGAATTGTTGCGTTGATGTTTCTTTTGTCGTCCGTGATGGGGTCTGCGGCGGTGAGTGGGGCACGTGGGTTCACTTTAAAAAAACACCTCCCAAATCATTCAATTCAAAAACCTCAAAGTGGTGCCGGATCGATTCAGGGGGCGTCAGCCGCCCCCGCGCCTATCGAAGAACCAAAGCCTTTTTATTTCGGATGGGATGTCGAAGTTGACCCGAGCGGTGTTAGCTACGTGGTGGGTGGAGAAATATATGACGATCCTGTTTATCAAACAAACGGATGGTTAGCAAAATATGACAAATATCAAGTAATTCAATCCTCGGTTGTGTTTTCGCGGGGCACCTTTTACAGTATTGTCCGCGACACTCTTGGAAATATTTACGTGGCAGGTGAGGTGGAAAAAGAAGTGGAGAGCGATGCGGGCACAAGAACCGAAACCGATATTCTCATCGTGAAATATGATTCTTCCCTGAAACTGCTCAGAACAAAGATCGTTGGTGGTTTGAACAGTGGGGGTTATGGGGATTCGGCCAATGCACTGGCTTTTGCTCCGAACGGCGATTTGATGGTTGTTGGATATATTGAAAATAAACCGAGCGAACCCATTGTTTGGTGTGGAAAGGTGAATACAGATAATCTGGACGTCGTGGCGTTTACCTACGAATCTCCGGAAATCTTTACGTCAAAGGGAAATGATCTGGTGTTTGATGGCCAAGGGAATATTTACATCGCGGCTGAAATGCATCCTTTCCCTCTCAATTATGGGCAATCCTACACGAGCGCCTACATTCTTAAATATGATGCAGGGTTTAATTTTATTAATCTGATAGAGGTTATCAATCAGGTTGGCGTGAATTATGAACCAATTCAGATTGCCGCCAACAAGACTGGGGACTTTATTGTCTTTGGGGAAAGGTGGGATTTGGGTGCTGTGGACGATCGCTACGACACAACAGTATCCATGTGGGTCGGCAAAGTTTCAAAGGATTTTTCTAAAAAAGAGACTTATAATTTAGATCCGACCACCTTAAACAATTTACCCAGTGACATGGCCCTGGACGATAAAGAAAATGTTTATCTTTCAGGGCAGATCAATAAGGTGGACGAAAAAGGGCTGGAGAAATCGCTTGGTTGGGTTGTCAAATATTCCCCCGCCTTTGTGCAATTGTCTTCGGTTACTATCTCTGGAAGTGATCCTCATGGAGATAATGCCGTTGTGGGGCTTAAGATTCTGAACAACGATCTCTACATGACCGGCGCTATCACCAATACGGATGGTATTACGCCCTATTTGAAAAAATACTCATTAGCGGGCGATCAAATAGATCCTTCCGATCCTCCTCCGACTCCGAGCGAAGTGTCGGAAGCCCGGGTTTATCCCTCCGTGTTCCAGCCGTTGAAGGGACATACTTACATCCGGTTTGACCGGATGCCCGTGGATTCCACAGTCCGAATCTATTCCATGACGGGAGGATTGGTTAAAGAAATCAGGGAATCATCCAGCAGTGTTAACTGGGACGTCAAAAATGATTCCGGTGACAGCGTGGCCAGCGGGGTGTATTTTGTGCGTGTGAGCGGATCGGGTGGGGACAAGACGTTTAAGATTGTGGTTCAACGGTAAGGGAGACCCTTTATGAAAAAGACCATGGGAACGAAATGGATGGTGGCGGCATTCGCCGCTTGGCCGGTCATGGCGGGGGCGAATGCTGGGACGGTGGGAGCGGAGTTTCTGCGTATGGGGGCGGGGGCGCGGGGGATGTCCATGGGAGAAGGGTTTAGCGCCCTGGTCGACGACGCGACCGCGTTATATTGGAATCCCGCGGCGTTGGCGACGCTTGAGCAGAAATCGGCGACCTTGATGCACGCCAAAACCATCGAAGACAGTTTTATGACTTCGGGGGCTATGGTCAGAAGTTGGGGGTGGGGGGCATTGGGGTGGGGTTCCAGTATTATTCGGCGGGGTCGGTGGACATTACGGATACTGGGGGAAACAAGACCGGGACCTCGACGCCAAACGACGTGGCGGTGCTGGCGGGGTATGGGCGGAATTTCGGGGCGTATCAGGTGGGGGTGACAGGGAAATATGTGCAATCGAAACTGGTGGATACGGCGAGCACATTCGCCCTGGACGCCGGTGTGATGACGCCGTGGTATTTGAACGAAAAGGTTCGGCTGGCGGCGACGGTCGTGAATGTGGGCGGAACGCTGACCTACGACAAAGAGTCCACGGACCTGCCGATGTCGATGCGCGTGGGGGCGGGCGTGCGCGTGATGAAGAATTGGCTGGTTGGTGCAGACGTGGTGGCGCCGAAGGGCGAAGACACGTATGTGGGGTTGGGCACAGAATACAAGATCCCCGTGGGGGAAACCATGGGACTGGCGCTCCGGGCCGGGTACACCACGCAAGAACGCGGTGGCGACGCGGGGGTTAGCGGCGGTGTGGGGTTCCGGCTGAACGGGTTAGACGTGGACTATGCTCTGGTCACGCAAGGGGATTTCGACGCCAGCCATCGGGTGTCGGTGGGGTATCGGTTTTAACCGGGATTCCCCCCCATCCTATCCCTTCCTACAGACAGGGACCTCGCGTAGCCGCGAGGCAAACTGGGGCGGTATCGATCGACACCGCGGTTGGCACGGGGCTATTGTCGGCAGGGTCCGGAACAGAATTTTTGTGCCCTCCCGGGTGGAAATGCTCACTCAACTGAAATTTTCAGATGAAACAATTGGGAGTTGTTATTTACGTTGATTAAGTAACATTATTATGTTATTTAGATGGCATGGAGTTTCTCCGGTCATTAAAACTTAACGGTCTCTCGGCGTCGGCTTTTCTTTTGGGCCCCGCATGACTGGTAAGTCCCACCTGCTTCCGCGCGCTCAAGGCGTCTCTCTCCATCGACCTATTAGATCCTGAAAAAGAAATGGAGCTTCGGCAAACACCCCGCCTATTCTGGGAACAGATTCAAACCCAACCGAAAGGGGCCTTGATCATCGTTGACGAGGTTCAACGGGTGCCGGCCCTTTTGGACTATGTCCAGAAGGGAATTGAGGAACTGGATCTGCGATTTATTTTGTCTGGGTCCAGCGCCCGGAAAATAAAACGGGGCGGTGCCAATCTTCTGGGGGGAAGGGCCTTGGATTTAAAACTTCACCCGCTCAGTGCCCAGGAGCTGGGGGACAAATTTAATATGGCCCAGGCCCTCCAATTTGGGACTCTCCCAAAAATAAGCCAGCTGATTCTTTCTAAGGATGTGGAAAGCGTGCGACGCATGCTCCAGTCTTACTACACGACCTATATCAAGGAGGAGATCCAAGCCGAAGCGCTGACGCGGAACGTGGGTGCGTTTCAGCGGTTCATTAACGTGGCGGCTCAAGATAATGGGCAAGTGATTGAATTTTCTAACGTGGCGCGAGAATGCTCGGTGCCCAGCATTACGGTCAAGGAATATTTCT
This sequence comes from Elusimicrobiota bacterium, assembly GCA_016714745.1. Lineage (GTDB taxonomy): Bacteria > Elusimicrobiota > Elusimicrobia > FEN-1173 > FEN-1173 > JADKHR01. The sequence goes on from JADKCG010000007.1 coordinate 77,818, forward strand.
CCATTTTGGAGGATACACTGCTGGGAGAATTCCTTTGGCCGTGGGACCGGAGTGAGAGGAAAAAAGCGCGACCCAAATTCTATTTCTTCGATTGCGGTGTCGTTCGTTCTATTCAAAATCGTTTGAATGACCCCCCCTCTCCTTTGGAGCTTGGAATTTTATTCGAGACGTGGTTTTTTCGAGAACTGATCAAACATCGCGATTATGAGGCGAAAGAGCACAGGTTTTCCTTTTGGAGGGAGGGGACCAACGAAATTGACGTGTTGGTTGAAGGGGGGCGCGGGCCCTTGTTGGCCATCGAATGCAAATCCGGGCGAACGGATATTCGAGGGTCAACGGTAAAAGTCTTTCGAAAGCGGTTCCCCAAGGTGCCCTTGATTGTCGCGTCTTTGACAGACCGAGTCTCCCGGCGGTTGGAGATGGGCGTCGATGTCCTTCCATGGAAAAACGCTGTGGAGCGTTACCGGAAACTGTAGAGTAATTTTCAGTTAGTTGATAAGTTGGCCCCGTCCCCTATGACCTATTTGGACAATTCAAAATAAAGATTGAAATTATCCCTTTCTTGGGTTACATTTAGGGAGCGTTGTTTTTCGGGGATAAAGGAGTTTCTGGGGTATGGATCGACTGGGTGGGAGGGATATTGTTCTCTGGTTGGCGGATAAGCCGTCTTTGGATGTCCTCAAGGCTCGTTTTCCGAAATGGTGGGAAGAGACGGGCAATGAGCTTTTGGATGTTCTTGGCCAACGGCGGTTGGGGTTGGTGGCGGAACATCTTGCGCGTATTCGGTCTGTTGAGGCCGTCGCTCTTGGAAAACTGAACGGGCGATCTGTGGAACGGGATGCGGCGGTAAAGGATTTGGTGAAAAGCCGCATGGCGGTGTTGGCCATGGAACAACTTTTGGCTGGAGCGGTTTTTGGGAAAGACGCGGGACCCCTTCGGTTCAACTGGTGGAACGGATTTATTCTCCAAAAACTTTTGTTTCGGCGGGATTTGGAACGGAAACCTGTGTCTTTGTTTTGGTTTCGGTTTTGGTGGCGATGGCTTCCCCAACGTCGTTTCTTGATGCCTCTCGTTCAACCGAAAGGAATTTACTGTTTTTTTTCCAAAACGCTCGTGAAGGGGTTGGCCAAAAAAATCGGCGGTCTTTCTGCCCTGGAGGTGGCCGCGGGGGACGGTACGCTCACTCGGTTTCTGGCGGCGGAGGGGGTGAAGATCCGTGCCATCGACAACCACAGCTGGTCCCACGCTATTCATTATCCCTCAGACGTGGAGAAGAACTCGGTGGGCCCCGCCCTGGCGGCCCATCGACCGGAAGCGGTGATCTGTTCTTGGCCACCGGCGGGAAATGATTTTGAGCGGGTGGTGTTCTCATTTCCGACAGTAAAAATGTACATCGTTATTGCCAGCCGCCACTCGTTCGCGGCGGGGAACTGGAAAGAGTATGGTCTGCAAAAGAATTTTACCTGGGAGAAAGATGAACGCTTAAGCCGTTGGGTCTTGCCGTCCGATTTGGACCCCGCGGTTTATGTTTTCGAAAGAAAACCTTTATCGAATTAAGATTTTCACTCCGACGTTAAACAGACTCGGAATTCAAGAGCATTCCCTGAAGACGTAAAATAACAAAAATCCTTGCGGGCGGGACGCCCGCGCTCCCAAAAAAACATGCGGTGTTCGGTCATTAAACTCGGTATTTCTGTTACAAAAATGTTACAAGTTCTTAAGGTGTCCTTAATATAGACGTTATATTATAGAGGTGATGAAAAACAGAAATAGGCTGTTGAGTGATCGATTTCCTTGGGCGCGTCGTTTGTTGGCGGCGTTTGTGGTTCTTGTTTATGGGGCCACAAACGTGGTGTTTTGTCACGCGGCGGAGGCGAGTTTTTGGTCGTCTCGACGGTCAGCGGCGCGCAAAATGGGGAAACCCAGCGCGGCACCTTTACCCGGGTCTACCGACGCTTTGATTTTGGCGCAACTGCCGGGCGGGGCTCGGTTGGATTTTCGGGGGCCTGTGGAAAGTTCGGTGATTCCCACGGCGCCTCCCACGGAACATTTGGTCGGCGGTAAAATACCGGTTTTTGAGAGCGACCTGCCCCGTTGGTTGGCGGATGTGGTGACTCCCTACGGAAATTTGCGGGACGTTTATTTATCTAAACGGTCCGGCGCTCCCCTTGTTATTCAAATTCAGGATCTGCACGATTCCACGGAGGCGCAACGGAACATTGCGGGTTTAGTGGAATCGCTTCAAGACGAACGAGGGGTAAGTTTGGTGGGGATGGAAGGGGCCCAGGGGGCGTTCGCGACGGAGGCGTTCCGGTCTTTCCCTGACGCGCAAATCACGAAAGCGGTAGCGGAACATTTCATGGAACAAGGGTATCTGGGGGGACCTGAATTCGCGGGGATCACCGCCAAACGGATGCCGCTTTTATGGGGCGTGGAAGACATGAAGGCCTATGGTGCCAACGTGGCCGCCGTGAAACACGCCGCACAAAATCGGCCCGCCGTTGAATCGTTCTTGCGCGAAGCGCGCCGGGTGATGGCCGAGGTGAAAGACCGGCGGCTGTCGGTTAATCTTCTCGAGTTTGACCGTCACTTGAGCGGTTACCATTTGGGGAAAGAGCCCCTGGGTGTTTATGTTCGTTACTTGTTGAAATCCTCGCCCCTGTCGACCGTCCATGTGCCGAACTTGATTTTGTTGAGAGACGCGCTCCAATGGGAAGATTCGTTGGATTTTAAGCGCATCGAGCTGGAACGGGCGAAATTATTGGAACACATGGTGAGCGGTCTTTCGAAAAACAGCCTGGACCAACTTGTGGCCCGAAGCGCCCGTTACCGGTTGGGCCGAATCTCCTACGGCGATTACTATCGGTTTCTCCGGACATTGTGCACTCAGAGCGGGATTAACCTGGACGAATACGGCCAATTAAGCGCTTACGTGCGGTATGTGTTGTTGGCCGAGCGGATCAACCGGAACGATCTGTTAACAGAATTGGGTGCGCTCGAGCGTTCGGTGCAAGACCGTTTGGCGGTCTCGTCGGAAGAAAAACGCATTGTAGTGTCTGCCCGCAACTTAGCGTTGTTAGAGCGGCTGGTGGCCCACTCTTACACACCCGCCGATTGGGCCTACCAAGTGACGCACCAGAATGAAATCATGAACGTGGGCCAGTCGATCATTTCTCTCGCCCAACAAACGGGCATCCCTCACACGCTCAGCCCGCCGACACCCGAAATTTTACAACCGTTCGAAGAATTCTGTCGCCAAGCCGTGGGCCGAAACGCCGCGATGGTGCAACACCTGATTGAAAAGATGCAAACCGAAAAACGCGCCACCGCCGTTCTGGTCGCCGGCGGGTTCCACACCGAGGGCCTCACCCAACTGCTCCGCCAAAAAGACATTTCCTACGCCGTCGTCACCCCGAAAGTGAACGGCTCTCTCCCCGACGGCCACCGCACCCTCGACCTCCTGGCCCGAGACCCCGCGCCGCTGGAAAAACTGTTTGCGGGGGAGACAGTGAATATTCCCCTTCAGCGGATGACGAATGCTGGGAATATTGAGGGGTCTTCCCTCGCTAACAAGTTGGCAACACTGTTCGTTGTCATCTCCCTGGGACTGGCGGTGGTGACGACAAAATTCCAGGCGTCTTCCTCGCCTATTCCCTCCCTGCCGGCGTCATTGAACTCGTTGGCGAAACCGGGCCCGGGAGAGGCTGAGGCCTCCGTCACGGTGGGAAATGGCACTCTCAAAAAAGTCTACATTTTTAAGCTGAACTCAGGAGCCCAGCCCGTCTATTCTGGGGAATACACCGCTTCTATCCCGAATTATGGGACCGTCGTCGTTCAAAGAAAATCAAATCCTCTCCCTTGGGTTCAGCAACTGACTGTTTCCTTTGGCCAATGGAAAGTGGGATTTTCAAAACAAATGACAGCGGTGTCTCACGGTTCAAAAATCAGCTGGGAATGGGTTTTAGGTTTATTTGGTGTGATTCGAAGGGTGGGCGGTGGGATAACAACTCAAGCGGTGACCCCCTCGCAACCCACTCCTCGGGCAGGCACTTCTACCGAAAATAAGAGCTCCTATTCCATTAGTGTCATTTCGCAAGAGGGCCAGATTTTGTTGGCGATGGAAAAGCTTGCCGATCAGCTTTCCGCCAGAGGGGAAAACTCGGATATACTTAAACAGAAAATAAATAACAAAGAATACCTGCCCGATATTTCAGATGAGATTCGGGAAGGACTATTGCTTGTGCTTGAAAAATTGGGTGTCGGTGGGACCCTAATAACAAAAACATCCATCACCGATTGGGTGTCCAATCACCGCCAACCAGCAAATCATTTATATCCCTATATTCTTCAGAAATTACCTACTTATGCTTTGTTGGAAACTTGGAAAACGTCCAGTAATGGAATGAAACGGTTTTTCTCACGCTATGACGTATGGGGCACAGCGGTCCTCGAGGAATTAGGAGTTTCCGATAAATGGAAAGGTCTCTTGGAAGGCCGTGTGCCGGCGGCCATAGCGGGCACCTTCATCGGCTTTATTTCGGGGGTGTTGGTCCTAAGTGCGTCCCAACTGGTTGTGCTGGGCTTTATTGTGGCTTTGGTGTGGTCCGCGTTGGGCCCCCAACGGAAATTTGTTGCGGATCACGGGGAAAATCAGACACGGCGGCAAATCGTTCTGCGGTCGGTGGGAACATTCTTGTTGAATATGGCGGGAATCTCTGTGAGCGCCGCGTTGGTTTATGCGGGCGCTGATTTTGAATTGAGTGAGAGCATCGCCGCTTTCTCTTTGGTCTCCCCTCTATTGGGTCTGATGGCATCCATTGGGGTCCATGCGTTTTTTGACTTATTGGATGTTTTTCCTGACCAAAGAGCTCGCCTGGCCGATTTTGAATCCGGGGCCCCAACAAACCCAGACGTGACGGTTGACCCTGTTTTGAAAAATAATCCAAAACCCGAAAAATTTCGTCTTGCTGGTAAAACGAACGACGACCTCGACAAAATGGTTCTCACAGCCGCCGATCATGACCTTGGCGGGTCTGCCAATGATTATCTGACTAAGCATGCCAACGGGGTTTTGGGAACTCCCAGCGCGGACGATGTGGTGTCCACGTCAAATAATTTTTCACCCTATTGGTGGCAACGGTTTTGGATCAGGGCTGGGGTTGAGAAATTAAATGGGTTTGCTGAGAAGGGCGAAGGGGGCGATGATTACAAGATGTACTTCAATACAGATGATTTGGGGGAACCAAGCGCTGTATTGGATAAGCTTCAAGAAGCCATTGATTTTGAGCACGATCGGATGAAAGACCAATTCGCTTTTTATTCTATTTTTAAAGACGGGAAACACTTGGATCGGACTCAAGAACTTCATGTGTTGGTTGAATTTCAGGATGAATTGAATAAAGAAGGACGAATGGCGATTGTTCGTCATGGAAATGGCCTGACGTTGGCTGTTCGGAGAGAGACGCCCCAAGACAATTTGGGCTCCATTGAAAATCGTTTGCAGGGGCTGTCTCGCCAGGGTTTTTCGTTTCGGCGGTTGGATGATACACGGCTTGGCCTTGGTTTGTTCTCGTATTCAATGGGCGGGGTGAGGGTGGGCGACGTTGTCCGCCGATTGCAAACGCAAACGGACACAGATTCTCAGTCTTGGTTTGACGCAAAGGGGGGGCTTCTTCCAAATCGGGTGAAAGATGTGGAGGAGTGGGCGGAGCGATTGTCCGAGGATATGCTGGGGGTGGCCAAGGGGCGAGGTCGACGGCAGGCCTTTTTGGCTTTGGATTTGGAAACACTCATGGTCCATGAACGGAAGGGAAGCGTTGCCACCTACTCTATTGATAAAAAGGATGGGGAGACACAGGATCAACAAGAAATTCATCCAGCGTTCAATTCGATCTCGACCCATGATTTTTGGAAAAAAGCGAAAGAGACGGAGGGGGACGACAAGCACGTGCTTATTGTTGAGGTGGCTCAATACCGGCGACAGCCAATGTCGGTGTTTGGTATTTCTCTGTTTGAAGTGGTTCTTCGATATTTGCCTGCGCGCGTGGGCCGGTTTATTCCTGCTAGGTGGGTGCAAGGGTTAGAAAAGCGAATTCAGAGCCGGGCCTTTCATTCTTGGCAAAGAACAGACCAAAAGGGGCGGGGAAATTTTGCGATAGAAAAGGAATTTGAATACACCATGGGTCTGCTTGTGGAGCCTCCTCCTGAAGACGGTATTGTGGGAAGGTCCGTGGACACTTTTTCGGTTCTTTTACGAGGACCTCCTAAGTTTAATGGCAATTTCGGCCTAGAAGCCGCCAAGATGAAAAAAGCCCTTTCGGACAAATATCCCGATGAAAAAAATGTGGACCCCTTCCATATTGTCCATGATATTGATCTGTCGGCATGGTTAAGGTTCCTCGACGGACTAAATAAGGAGCGCGATGCAGAGGGGCAGGTCTCGGTGCGGACTGGTTCTATCGTTGTCCAGAAGCGGGCGCATTTAACCATTGAGGATGTGGCGGCGATGCAAAATGCAGTGGTGACTTTTCTTGGACGGCGAAACAATCGGTCGTCTTTGGAGAATAAATTGAGAGCTCTGTTTGAGGTCCAGAGCGGGAAGGATCACTTGCTTTTAACCATGGCCCCAACCAAAGAAAATCTGGCAAAATTGGATCGATTGTATCGCCAAGCCCAAGCGGCTAATGCCCGGGCGGCGGAATTGGTGTTGCGGGCCCGGGCCCCCGCTCAGCTGGGAAGCAGGACTTTTGACTTTTTTGCCCGAACGATTGAACGGTTGTTTCGCGTTTCCTCCACTCGGGCAAGGGGGATCGTGGGGGGGCGGTGGTTTCAATCGCTGGTGATTCCTGGGGTTGAATTACCGGCTCTCCCGTTCATCGCTTTAGGTGCCATTTGGGGGTTGTCGATCGTCGGGTTTTCGTGGGTCGGATTAATTCTGGGGTCTGTTATTATGGCCTCGATGCACGGAAAACCCGAATCTGTTCGCGGTCCCCCGAACTGGGCCGATTTGTCAAAGCGGGGGCGCCAGACCTATGGCCAGTTCCTGGCCCGGTTGGGTGTGGCGCTCTCCATCAACACCCTCGCCCTGTCCTTGGGCGGCCTCCCGCTAGACACTTTGATACAATCCCTTCCCCTGGATCTCGCCGCTGTCGATTATCCCCGTTTAGTCGGAACCGCCTACCTCTCCCACGCCATTTATAATTTCGTTGTCCCAGAACAGTATCGGTTGAGTCTCGGCGATGGCTCTGGAGAAAAGAAAGAAATAATTCCTTTTTCCACAAGGGAGATCCATCGCTTGACCCCGCTTGATTTTGTGGACCATATGGGTCTTGTGGGTAAACGGTACGAGAATTTGCGAAAAGCTTATGAAGCCGACCGTAAAATCAATGCAAGTGATTTGACAAAAAAAATTGAAGAGATTTCCCGATTCAACTTTCGAGATCCCGTTAACAACACCCATCAAGCCGACGATTATTTCAATATGGTTGTCGGTATGTGCACACAGGGTGAGAATATTCAAAACGAAATGCCCGATTCGGATTTGTTGCGGTTGGTTTTATATGAAAGAGCCGTGCGGCTCATTGAGTTTGCTGAAAAAGTTAAAAATGGAGTTGATTTAACAGAAGGCGAAAAAAAGGAAATAGGATGGGTGATCAATATTTTTTCTCCGTTGGCGGCGGCGGCCCCTGAAGAATCAAACGATTTTGTGTTCGGAATGGATATCGCGGCTGTTTTAACCGACCTAACATATTTTATTAATGAGCCCAAGAAATACCTGGATAAAAGAGAAGAGCTTAAGGATTTTTATAACAGCCGTAACCCGCCTGAAAAAGGGGAAGATTGGTTAATAGATACGAAAGAAAATATTGTTAAAGCCATTGAACAAAATATTGCTTTCGGCGAACATTTTGAACTTCGAATCAAATCGGTCGCTTCGACGATGGTGAAGGGGCTGGAAAAAAATCAATATACGAAAGTCGATAATTTAAAAGATTTAATCACTGGAACGATTGTTGTTCCAATAAAAGAAGATAAAACGTCACTTGACTGGGATAGAGGTGTGTTGGCTAGGATTTCCAGGATAATTCGAACTCTTAAGTCGATCGATCTTAATTCGGGGGTTGTTTTGCTTACGGCTGAAGAGTTGGACAAAAATGGAAAAAACCCGGATAAAAAAGCGGAAGGGTATTATCATGTCAACCTCTATTTTAAAGGGATGGCTTTCGAGCTACAGTTTAAAACTCCGGAGAAGTATGTGACGCAGAAGGTCGGTTCCCGAACGAGCGGGCAGGGGACCATGGCCCATTACGTCCACAAATGGAACACTTTTATAAAGCATTTGAGTGATTTCTTGTCTTCGAATAAAATGGAGTTGAGTGCGCATAGAACTCCTTTCGTCGGTGAATTCAAAACAGATTTCAGGGCTTTTTGGAACCGAGCTCGGCGATATACGATTGTCACTCCTTTGGATGAAAGTGATTTAAAAGACCCCAATAAACAAGTTGATGTGATGCGGTTACCGAGAGGGGCGACGACCGCGGATTTTATGGCACATTCCTGGGTGGACCCCGAGTTTTCGATGACGACGTATACGCCCGCTTTTTTGGTTGGATCGGATGCGGCGGGGACTCATGATGAAGAATTAGCTCTGACGGCCCCGTTGGCAATGGGAGCACAAATAACTGTGCGTGGACCGCCCCAATTGATCTCGGACCCCAAGACACGGCTAGAAATTGTAAATACTTCAAAAACATTTCGGTTGTGGTCAAAGGGAATTGATCCCCGAGATGTACAAACTTACGAGGAATCCGGGTTCGATTTTATAGAAAAAATGGGGTTGGGGGAAAATGAACGATCAAAAGGAAATAAAGTTGATTCAGATTTAATTGAATTTTTACTGAAACATGACATTGATTTCGAAACACTGGTTTTGCTTGTGGGCAATGAAATCGTCACGAAGAGACCGTTTGGAGGTAAACCCGAACAGGGCGTCATCGGTCGGTTGGTTCGTCATTTTGCGGACAAAGGTTTACAAGGTCAGAAGGAGGAGGGTCAGGATTACAAGGCCCTGTTGGAAGCTGTCGACCCCACACTTAAAGGTCATTTGATTCAACTTGCACAATATTTGGACGGAGTTGATGAGTTTGGGGAAATGGATCTCTCTAAACGCGCCTATTTGATCGGGCAAGGACTTTGGAATGTTGGGAAGGACCACACTAATCAAGATAACGCGATCTCTTCTCCCAGTCAACTACACTCTGCGGCTTGGGTGGGGTTGGGACCTTTTTTTGATCCGAGCGGGATCTCTCTCGTTTCGGTGGTCGGGATTGCATTGGTGGTTCCGCTCATTTCTTCCAAGTTGAGGAATTGGTTTGTTTCCAATGTGGGGGCGGGTTATTTGAACCCTTGGATTCGGTATTCCATTATAGGAGTCTTGCTTTTTGTTTTTTCGATTGGATCGGCTTGGGCGGGGGTGGACCCTTCGACTATTTTTGGGGCGGGGGGCAAGGGGATCAGTAGCGTTGGTGAAATATTATCTTTGAGTGGGGGGGTATTTGTTGGGGCAACTAGTATAAATGATAGATACAGCAGTGTGTTTGAGACCTATAACTACACCGAACGCATCACTCGTATTAGTGCAACAACATCTTCCCTGCAAACCATAGAAAATGCCCAAAGAAAAGCCATAGACGCAATTATTGCGCTGGCAGACGACAGTATTGATAACGACTTTGTTCCCAGTATTAGAGACTTAACCAACATTCGTAACAACGTGGATTCTTGGGGGAATTCTAGTACAAAGGACTTTTTTCTTTTAAGAGTTGAAAAGGCGATTGAGATTGCCGAGATTTATATCTTATATGACGCGATTATTCCTCTTTTAGGTGATAAGAACAACAAAAAATTGCTTGAAAGGAAAAGAGGGGAGATCGCGTTATTGTACTCAACAAAGATTAAGAAACTTGCAAAGTCTCCAGAGGATTTGTGGGGTTTGGTGTTGCTACATAAAATAAATAAAGCAACAAATCCCAGGGAAATCAAAGTTTATAAAGGAATTGCCAAGTTGTTATTTAGATACGCATTGAGAAAAGAACCTCCATTTGATTATAAGAAAGGGAAATCCTCATCGAGTTATGTTAAACCATTTGTGAGTTCTCTAATAAACGAATTTAAAGAGAGCTCGATCGGAAATAATTTCCCTGAATCGGATTTTGCTGAATCACTCCGCATTGTTCAGGGGGATATCCAGTTTTCGTTATCGCATAATTATTTGAAAAAAATCGGCAACATTACCATTGCTCTCATCATAGTCCTGACGTTTGGACTTGTGCTGATTTGGCTACCGTTTGATGCCGTGGCGGCGACAGAGGTGTTTGGGGATTCGGCTTTGGGGGCTATGGCCTTGGCGACACTTGTCGCGTTGGGAATGAAAAATGTGGGGCAGGACCCTGGTGGTGAGATTGTTGCGCGGGGGGCATCAAATAAAGTCAAGGCCGTGGTGTTCGGGACGGCCATGCATTATGACTCGGTGGGGTCAAACGGGGATGTTGTCCCCTTTGTTAGTTATTCCTTGCGAACCCCTGGTGATAAACCGAAAACCATCAAAGATCGGGTTGAAAGGGAACAGGCTCGAGTGAAGGATGTGTTTGAGAAACTTAAAACTGGTTCTTTAGGTAAAAAAGCGGTCTCCCAGAAAATCTTGGACGCCATTGAACTTAAAGAGATCAATGCTCAAGCGGCCGTCGTGTGGGTGATGGACGAATTGGCTTCGGGAGTATCTGAAGAAAAAGCAGGGGCTTATCGGACGCTCAGAAACAACCTGTTAAGTAATTTATTAGAAACCCATTCGATCGATCACTTGGGCTATTCAGAACAAGAAAAGTCCCGAATTAAAGAAGGGAAATCGCTCGCCTTCGATTGGCGCTCGCGAATGAGAAAGGAGTTATTGAGGCTCGGAGGGAAAATCTTTCGGGAACCGATGAAGTTAAGGAGGCGATTATCGCAGGGGTGAATGCGGATCTCGCAATTTTAGAAGATCTTTCCAATCAAAGCATTTCATCTATCTCAAACAATAATGCGACGGCCATGGGGGCTTTAATAAGTTCGCTTCGTGGGTTTGAATCTGTGCTTGATGAGCAGGGAATAGAGGCGGATGAGAAAACCAGAGAATTTTTAATTCAGGCTATTAACATTGTTATGTCGGTCCTGGGAGAGCTTCATGAGCGCATTTCTTCTTCACAAATTGATTCGGAACTTGAAAGAATGGAGCAATCTTTTCAAAACGTCTCTTCCTCTATTATTGCGAAGTCCGAACGGACTTCTTTGCAACCGCTCAAATCGCGTGTTTCGGAGTCTATTCGAAAAGGCTGGAAAGCGGAAAGTGCGCTGTACATGGAGGCCCAAGGGGTTTCTGAGTCTGTTCTTCGTGCGGTTCTGGATGAATTGACGGCCCCTCCCCAAGAGGCCAGCGAGAAGAGTGTGGTTGTGTTTTCAAATGAGGTGTTGACTCCAAACGATTTGACTCGGCTTGAGCGGCGTGGGCTTCATGTGGTGGGGTTGGTGAGTTCCAAGGGCAATCCCGGATCTCATGTGGCAATGGTGGCCCAAGGACGTGGAATTCCCTATGTGACCGGCGCTGTTGTCAACGGCCATTCGCCAGCAAACTGGGCCGAGATCGCGCCGGTCGGTGCCATTGTCGGTCTCAATGGGGGGACAGGAGAGATCTTTGTAAACCCTTCCTTGGAGCGGTTTGAAGATTTGAAAAAACGTCAAGAGAAATATGTTGTTGAGGAAGCTGTTTTTGACAGTGAAGTGGACCAGGAGACCCCCATTCCTGTGTTTGGGAGTCCGGACGACACAGACGATTTAGGTCGTGACCCGGTAGGCCTCATCCGGACGGAATATCTCTTTAATCATCCCTCGGAAACGCCATTAGTTAAAGGAAAACCAAACAAGGTATTCGAAGATTACCTTTTCGAAAAATTTGAAATAGCCGCTCGGGTTCTAAAGGGCCGACAGCTGGATATCCGTGTGATTGATAACCAAGGACAAGATGATAAGCCCCTGGCCAATGTGCCCCAAAAAGTGGGTGGAGCCACGGGGATTGAGTTTTTACTGCGGGATCCGGAAGGCCGCATGATCGCTCTTCAGGAGATTCGGGCGATTATTCGAGCGTATCAAAACAACCGGGGAATTCGGATGTTTTTCCCCTTGGTGTCCACGTTGGAAGATGCCGATGGTATTGCCGCCCTGGTCACCGAAGCGTTTATTTCCCTCCCTCAAAGGGACGGATTCTCGTGGGAATTGCCACCGGTTGGGTATATGATTGAAACTCCTGCTGGGGTCATGAATGCGCGATTGTTTGCTAAGCGAGCTAAATTCTTTAGCATTGGGTCGACGGACCTGACTCGTTCAACTTACAATAAAGCGAGGAATGACCCATCCCTCGCGCGGGACCTGGAAACGGTTCGGCCCGAGTTTGTTCGTCAGGTGAGGACCGTCTTGGAGGCCGCCCACACGGAAGGGATAGACGTTAACCTCTGTGGCGCTTTAGCCTCTTCCCGTGTGTTTTGGCCCATCGCGGTGGCTTTAAATCAATTTCACCCCTTGGGGTTAAGCGTTCCCCCGCCGTCAAGCGCGGAGGTGAAATATTATCTTCGTCGAATTGCAAATGAGACGGGAGCGCTTGAACGAATTCGAAATCTTCTTGACGACGAAAACACAACCTCCGCGCAATTAATCGAGGAATCCCAAAAACTTATTAATAAATTCGAAAACGGGATCCCTAATGAGCCTGCCTACAGGCAGGCCATGAAAAAACTCCAAGACAAACGAGCGGCAGAATTGATACGTGGGGTTGCCCGCCTTGCATTTGTTGTCATTTTTTCGGGATTGTTTGGGTTTGCGGCGTTTGGGATTGGTTTTTCCGAAGCGGCGGGGATTTTGGGGGGAATCCCTGCTGTTGGGGCCGCTGGATTAGGAACGATGGGATCGGGCGGAATTGTGGGGGTTTCATTCCCGGGGCGATGGGATTTGGCTTGGACCCTGTTATGGAATTGTTAAGGAATGCGATTGGCGGGGGGGGGATGTTTGCGGTTGTTGGCGCTTCGACTGTTTCTTCAGATTTACGGAGTCGGCTATTGAGAAAGTGGTTATTCACGAGGCCCTCTGTCAATGCACAGGCATTTCAAGAATTTAAGAGTGTATGGGCGCTGATGGTTCAACGGAATTCGGCCGACGAAAAAGGCGACAATAGCCGGGCCATGGAAAATGGCGAGCAAGATCAATTAATGAATGATCTTGGGCGATTTTTAAATTGGGATTTTGAAAATTCGAACATCACTCTTTTGCGAAGTCGGCTAATTGAATTGTTGCGTTTGCGGGACGACTTTACGGCCAATAATAATGGAAATGGGGTGGGCCAAGTCTTGTTTGGTATGGGTTACCGGCAATTTAATTTATCCAATCTAGACCAGGGGATCGCTTTATTGGCGGCTTCTTTAGGGGAAGAAAACCCTCTGGAGATGAAGAAGGTTTTGAGAGAAAGGGAAGATTCCCTTCGGGTTATTTCTGAATTGCAAGAGTTGGCCTCCGAATGGTTGAGCAATGAGGATCTGGACATCGAGATATTTCTCAAAAGCCGTGAAAAGGAAATTAACAAATTAGTTCAACGATATGATCGGAGATACTTGAAAAACGAAGAACTTTACCCGGTAGGGGCAATTTCCACGACCATTTTGAAAGATTTACTTCAAAAAAAGGCCCGAGAAAAATCGTGGGAAACCATCCGAGTCATTCATGGAAAGTTAGAGAATGCTAAGAAAGCCCTTAATAACTGGGATGGGTCAATTCCTTTGCCAAAAAAAGAAATCATAGTCCTTGGCAAAAAAAATTCAATTCTTGATTTGGATGCCCTGGCTGGGCATTCGCCATCCCGTTCGTTTGGGCAGGCCAGTCAGATTCAGGGAGGTTTTCTTTTATTGAGTTTGTTGATCGTGGTTCCCATTGTTTTTTTTATACTGAGCGACCCGGCTTTCTTCGATGTGGTATTTTTGGGGAGTGAAATGGGGTTGAGTTGGGGTGTGCTTGGGGCGACTGTGGGTGGGATGCGGGGGCTTTCCAAGACTCAACTTAGCCAGGCATTCCTAAATGATCTGATAAATATGGAAACCAATGAGATCTATCCGGCGGGAATCCGGTTGATGGAAAAGATTGGAAATAATCCGGAAGACATTCGGGCTATTCGCGACATGCTTTTTGAAAGAGGGTTGATTGTCGCCCCCTCCGGCCGTCAGGATGGAAGGGCCATTAAACAACTTCAAAAAATGTTTGAGATACGCTTAATTCTGGCAGATGTAAAAGGGCTTGTTAGCGGGTGGCGGAAAGGATCGTCACGGGTAGAGTTCCCCAAGACCCGGGAGGAGGCTTTAGGGGAAATCAATGGCTTGATGGAGAAGTGGGCGATCATTCCTCAATTTGAGGGCGAGGTTGGACTAGGGAACAGGACTCAGAGAGAAATGGTAGGCCCGGTTCATCAGATGGGGTATTCTCTATTGATTGAGGCGGTTGATTTGATTTGGGGCGAGGAGGGATTACCAGCAAAAGGGGGGCGTCAAGGAAAGCAATTAAAACTCTTGCTAAACAGCATTGAATTGGCAGGGACTGGATTATTCCACCGTCGGTTTAGCGATCAATATAAATACATTGATATGGATGGAATTAAGCGGCTTGACTTTAATCTGCTTGTTGAAAAGGGAAAGCCCTTCCAACCGCAACGGGGTGTCTTCAACCAAGTGATTTCTGGGGCGCTGTTTAATGTCCCTTTCTTTGAAGCCATCATAAACATCGCTTCATCGTCAAAATCAACGGAGCCAATTTTGCAAGAAGCCTTGAGCAAACTTGGAATTTCTTGGGCAGGGGACCAACGTCAAAATGATCCCAACGCGAATTGGTGGAAGATTCCAAACCGTATATTTGTGTTGTCGGCTAAACAAATAAAGGCAGTGATTCAGGCGGCGGGATTTGCTGTTGAAATGCCACGGAATCATGATCCGATTATTAAGAAGGTGTTGGGTAATGTTCAGCCGGCGCGCCGAGGGGGAGTCCCTTTGTTAAGTCGGGTGCACGTTTTGCGGACCCAGCCAGGGGTGGAACCAAATCTTACAGAGAATGAAATGGCGTTTTTTGTTCGTGACGCAACAGGTCATGTGGATATTTATGTCCATGAAAAAACGCTGAGTTCTTGGGAATTACGAGGTAAATTCTACCAAGAGGCGGCTGTCATGATTATGTTTTATCACGAGTGGGCCGAGAGTTTCGATGTCAAGCACGAGGATTTGGAAGAAATGGGGCTGACCATTAAAGGTTTGGAGGATCTTTTGAGCCCCGGTTATCGGGAAGAAGATGTTCGGCGTGAAATTATGGCGCGGGGGATGTTGGCGATGGGGATGGCGGCCGGCGACCCGCGGGTGTTGGACGTGAAGGAACGAGCGGCGGAGTCTGTGCTTTTGACTCTTATCCCCGAAGGAATTCCCGCGGGAATCGAGGATTATGTCTCCGCGGTAGCGGGGGCAGATCGGAGAAATCAGGCCCATCGGACATCGATGCATTTGTGGCGTTCATTGCCTGGGTTTCAGGATGACAGCGATACTAATGCTTTAGGAACATCTCTGAATACACTTTTAGAGAACGCGATTAGCGTTGTTAATTCTGATGATGCGGATCCTCTGGAAAGATGGGTGAGGGAAGAAACCGAGAGGCTTTCTTTGAATAATGTTGATCCCGGGGCAATTGAGAATCAATCCCGGCTACAGACGGCTCTTGCGAAGGATATTCTGGGCCGAGTGTTTCGGATGCTGAATTCGGGTGACTCGCCTGAATTTTATAGGTCTGCGCCGGTGCTGTCGTTGATTAAAAGAGAATTGGCGCTATTGCATCAGATCGGAGGGAGTTTATATCTTTCCTTTAGCCGCGTGAACGACGCGGAAAGAACTGTTTCTCCGGGGTTCCGGCGTCTATCACAAGAACGTGATTTGGCGTGGTTGGACCAGTTGCCGCTCATTGTTAACTACTTGGGATATCTGACCGACTCTCAACGACAGATTCTTAATAAGACTTCGGTTGAATATGAGGTCATTGCTGTGGCGGGCCGGAAACTGTTAGGCGCGTTTCAAGCGCTGGATGATTCTCTCCTGGAGACCGGAACAACCCCCGTCCTCCGGATATCCAACGAATTGCTGGCCGGAACGGAACCGCTGACTGGGCCCCAGAGGACGGCCTTGAATGTTGTGTCGGCCCTTGCAAAACGGGCGACAGAAGATCCTTCCGTGGCCAACCGCGTGGTGTTCCTGCTTGATGAAACGGAGCAGAAAACCCCTTCCATGAAGGAAATATTGGAAATAATCGAAGGGCGTTTACAAATTGAATCCGGCACCCTTAATGTGTTGTCAGAAGCGTTGGTTCTGACGACCGAGGGACTATTTACAACTGAGGAAAATAATGGCCGGACCGTTCGGACCTACCAAGCGAAGGTCCTTTTTGAAAGAATTCAGGAGAGAGGGCTTCCCTCCCAACGGTTGGACATTTATTCCGTTCCGCCAACGGACACTCTGGCGGAGGTTTGGGACATCTCAGGGCTGGATAAATCCAGCTTGATCCTTCGGCTGATTGAGCTTTGGGCTGGGAATGCGGCGATCCGTGTGTCATCGGAATATGATGAAGAATTTGTAAAACGAATGAAAGCCGTCCGAACATCGGCATAACCTGAAAACTCCGTTTGAGAACAAAATGAGTAGGGGACGTTGTATATATTATCTATCTTCTTGTGTCTCAAGGGAGTGCATGAGAATTTTTCGGATTGTTTTATCTGTGGTGGGAATGGGGGAGTAATCCCGACGACTGTGTTTTTTTTTAAGGCCAGGGCCTGGGAAGTGATAAAATAGTTGGATGAAATGGGGCACTTTCCCGAAGATTATTGACCTAAAAATTTCGGTTCACTGTGCCTTTTCGCTCGGGAGGGCTCGGAGATTCTGTTCTGGACCCTGTCGCCGGTAGCCCTTTACCAACCGCGGTGTCGATAGATACCGCCCTAGTTTGTAGGATGGGGGGTAATCCCGGTTAAAAGCAGGTTCGCCCGATGAATCGGGCAACTACAAATTCAATGTCCAACTCTCAAACCCTTATTGTTCAGAGTGATCACGGCATATTGGCCGAGACCGATAACCCCCTGTACCCGGAAGTTCGGGAGACGTTGGGGCGGTTTGCGGAATTAATGAAATCGCCGGAACATATTCACACCTATCGCATTTCCTCCCTGTCCCTTTGGAACGCGGCGGCCTTGGGTATGACGGCCCCAGAGATCGTCTCTTTCCTTTCCACCCATTCGAAGTACCCACTGCCGGGGAACGTGGTTTCGGAAATTGAGCACGTGACGGCGCGGTATGGGAAAATCGAATTGCATCCTTCTGATCACTCGGCGACGTTAGTATTGAAAGTCCTGGATCCGTCCATCGCGGCCCAGGTGGCCCTCCATCCCAAAGCGCTTCAAATTCTTTCCCTCTCCTCGATTGCCGGGCAGTTCACTTTACCAGCGGTTCATCGAGGGACGATTAAGCAGGTTCTCATTAAAATTGGCTATCCCATTGTGGATTTGGCGGGGTTCATTGAAGGCGACGAGCGGTCGCTGGGGCTTCGAGCCGAAACTCTGTCGGGAAACCGGTTTGTGTTGCGGGATTACCAGGCGGAGGCGGTGGCTCACTTTCATCAGGAAGGGACAGTGCGGGGGGGGAACGGCGTTGTCGTCTTGCCCTGCGGGGCAGGGAAAACGGTGGTGGGCATGGCGGTGATGGCACGGATTCAACGGCGAACACTGATTTTGTGCACGTCCGTGGCCGCCGTGCATCAGTGGATTCGGGAAATTTTGGACAAAACCGATATTTCGCCGGAGATGGTGGGGGAATACACGGCGGAAAATAAAGAGATTCGGCCCATCACCGTGGCCACCTACCACATTCTGACCTATCGGCACCACGACGATTTTGATCTTAAATATTTTGACCTCTTTAATGCCCAGAACTGGGGGCTGATTATTTACGACGAGGTGCATTTGCTCCCGGCGCCGGTCTTTCGTTTGACGGCGGGGTTGCAAGCGCGCCGGAGGTTGGGGTTGACCGCCACGCTGGTGCGAGAAGATGGAAAAGAAGACGAAGTCTTCAGCCTGATTGGGCCGAAACGCTATGAGGCCCCTTGGAAAACGTTGGAAAATCAGGGGTGGATCGCCGAAGCGCTTTGCCATGAACTTCGGGTGCCGCTGGATGAAAAGCACAAGATTATTTATTCCTCGTCGGATCAACGTGTTCGGTTTCGGTTGGCCGCGACCCATCCCGGGAAAACGGCGGTGGTCAAAGAGTTGCTGGCCCAACACGCGGGGGAACCCACCTTGGTGATAGGTCAATATTTGGAACAGCTGAAAGGGTTGGCGAAGGAGCTTAAACTTCCGCTGATTACCGGGCAGACGTCTAACGATCGGCGGGAAGAACTGTACGACCAGTTCCGTTCCGGGAAAATCACCGCCATGGTGGTGTCGCGAGTCGCCAACTTTTCCATTGATCTGCCGGAGGCGCGGGTGTTGATTCAAGTGTCCGGCTCGTTTGGGTCCCGGCAGGAAGAGGCCCAGCGGTTAGGGCGCATTCTTCGGCCGAAGGCGGGTGGTGGGGCGGCGAACTTTTACACGTTGGTGGCGACGGACACGGTGGAGCAGGAGTTTGGGTTGCATAGGCAAATATTTTTGGCGGAGCAAGGATATCGATATACCGTTCGTGATATTCAGGAGGCCCCATGTTCCGCCTAAACGATCTTATCCAGCTTTATCCGGAGGCGGAACTCGAACAGTGGAGCAAGGATCTTGGCGGCCCGCAATTGTCGGGGATGTATTCCGGAGACCGGATGAGGCATTTGGCCGCATTGTTGGCTCGGCGAGAACGGGTGAGGGGGGTGTTGGGCGCTTTGGGAAAGACGGCCATGGACATTGTCACCCATATTGCCAAAGAGGGCGGAGCGGTGAAACGGGAAGAGGTGGATCGGGTGTTTCCGGGGCAGGGGGCTACGGTTGTTGAGCTGAAAGACGCGCTTTTGCTATTTGAAAATATTTCGCTGAAACGAAAGGCGGGGTGGGAGGTTCTTTGTCTGCCCCAAGAATATGTTCCTCTCTTGGAGTTGGATTTGAGTGCGGCGGAAACGTTGGGCGGGTTCCTGTTCGCTCAGCCGTCCTCTTATCATTCGGGGTTGGCGTCGATCTATTCCCTGAAACGTGAGACGAACACTGTCGCCTACTTCTCCCTTCAACTGAAAGAAATCTTGTTGAACCCGGCACAGCTTAAAAAAGTCATGTCCCAGGTTCTGGGGCCAGAAAAAAAACTGTTGGAGAAGGCGTTGGAGCGTGACGGAATTTTGGAACGGAGAGATGTGCCGTCTCATTGGACGGGCGCATTGGATTTTCAGTCGTTGATGTACCGGGAACAGGAGAGATCTCCGATCGTCCAACTCTATCGGCTGGGTTTATTGTTTCCAAACCGGATGTACCAACCAAGCTATTTGGCTGTGCCGTCAGATATTTTGGCTCTCTTGCGGCCGCCCTCTGGCGCGGGAACGGGGTTTACCGTCGCCGCGGATTCTCCCACCCACTTGCGCAGTTACGGTCTTCGGCTGATTGAAGACCTTCGATTGCTGAAGGCGGCTTTGCTCAGCCAGTCGCTTCGCACCACGCAAAGGGGATACCCTGAAAAGCGTCGGCTGGGGCAATTTCTCTCGGTGCTGGGCGTGAATGAAATTAATTATGGGTACTTCCTTTTTACGGTGGGGTTGGATCAGGGCTCATCGAAGGCGGATCCCCTGGGGCAAATGGAAGATATATTCATGCGGTGGGTGTCTCAATGGGGGTATCAAGAATCAAACCCCCAGAGAATTGACGGGGGAATTACGGATCCCCAGCTTCCTCTTCTGCGAAAACTGTTGCTTAAAGCGTTGGACGGCTTGCCCACGGGGCAATGGGTGACCTATGGGGATTTCCTGGCTGTGGTGGAAACGCCGCAATGGCGGCGGGCGGGGCTTCAGGTGTCTCGGAATTATTATGTGTATTCGCCGCCGATCGCGGAGACGTCGCCCCGAAATACCTTGGAAACCCTCGTGGGCGAAAGTTTGGTGTGGTTAGGTTTGGTGGAGGCGGGCGTTACGATGGGCGCAGGGGAGGAAGGGAAACTGACCCATATCCGGCTGACGCCGTGGGGGGAATACGTTTCGAAACGAAAGTCGGGGGCGTTTCCGGGGTTGACGACTCCGGCGGAGGAGGATCGGTTTACGGTGCTTCCCCATTTGGAGATCAACGTGCCGCCGGGACTTAAACCGTCCCTGTTGACAAAACTGTTCGGTGTGGCGGAACTATCGGGCCCCCACACGTTTACGCTCACCAAAAACTCCATTGCGATGGCCATGAACGCGGGATTGTCTCCTGCGAATATCGTCGATTTTTTACGGGACAACGCTAAAACCGGCGTGCCGGATTCGGTGCTTCGACTGTTGGGGGATTTGGGGAAAAAGCATGGCCAAGTCAAAGTGGGGGTTGCCAGCACCTTTTTGACGGTGGAAGATCCCCATGTGGTGCGGGAAATTTTGGCGAGCAAGGCGTTTCACCGGATGTCGCCGAAAGCGGTGGGCGAACGGGCGGTTATTTTAAGAGAGGCCAACCCGGAAAAAGTTTTAAACCTGCTCAAGAAAATGGGGCATTATCCAGTCATGGAAGTGGATGAGCGTGAGTCCCTGTTTTGGAACTGACGAATACCTCATGCCTGCGTTAGTTAATTAGTCAATCATGTCCCCTGGTTTATCATGTCCCCTGGTTTGGTCTAATGGGTAAGGATGATTTTGCCGAAGTTTTTTCTTTCTTCCATTCTTGTGTGGGCTTGGGGGGCTTCTTTGAGGGGGTAGACGGAATCGAGGATGGGTTTTAGGCGGCCTGATTTGACGTGTTCCATCACGTCTTGCAGGCCTTTTTTTTGGCCCATGCGGGAACCGTGGATGGTGATGTTTCTTCCGAAGAGGGTTCTTAGGTCGAACTGAATTTGTCTTCCGCTGGTGGCGCCACAGGTGAGGAGCTTGCCGCCTTTGGCGATACTCAGCAAACTCTTTTCGAAGGTTTCTTGGCCGATGTGGTCGACCGCTAGGTCGACGCCGCGGTTGTTGGTGATGCGCATGACTTCCTGCTGAAAATTTGTTTCCCGGTAATGAATCATATCGTCGGCTCCGAGGGCCTTCGCCCTTTTTCCCTTTTCAGGGCTTCCGACGGTGGTGATGACGTGGGCGCCTTTTAACTTTGCGATTTGGATGGCGGCTATGCCGACGCCGCTGCCTCCCGCGTGAATCAGGACTGTTTGGCCTTTTTGGACGTTTCCATTTGTGACGAGCATGTGCCACGCGGTTAGAAAGACGAGGGGAAGGGAGGCGGCTTCATCAAAAGTGAGCGGGTCGGGGAAAGGGAGAAGATTGGCGGCGGGGACTTTGACGTATTCGGCGTAGCCGCCGTTGGACTGTTGGCCCAAGATGTCATATTTGTCGCAGAGGTGGTCGTTGTCGGTTTGGCAATGGGCGCAGGTGCCGCAGGAAATTCCGGGGGCGACCAACACTTTTTGGCCGGATTTCCAGTTAAAAACATCGGCGCCGACCGATTCAATGACGCCGGCCACGTCGGCGCCGAGGATGTGCGGGAGGTGGACGGAGAGGCCCGGGATGCCCATGCGAACCCAGATGTCGAGGTGGTTCAAGGCACAGGCTTTGACTTTGACGAGGACGTCCTGAGGGCCGGGTGTGGGGGTGGGGAAGTCGCCGAATTTCAGGACTTCTGGTCCCCCGTGTTGATTGAAATATATGGCTTTCATTTTGTTGTTCCAATTTTGCCGATTTCGTTCATGGCCCTATGCGGGTGGGGCGCCCGCGCTCTCACGGGCCCATTATCTAAGCGATGAGATTCAGTGTTTCCTCTAGGGTGCGGTGGACGCCTGTATAGATGGGGGTGTCTCGAACGGTAAAGCGGCTGCCTTGGGTTTCTCTTAGGGCCATGACCAAATCCAGAAAGTCCGAGGGGTAGTCGGATTCGAAGGCCACGACGAAATCTTGGTCGTCTAGGCCGAAAGAGTAGGTCGTGTTCAGTTTTACCGAGGGGAATTTGTTGCCCACCAAAATGTGTTCGTCCATCATTTTTTGGCGTTCGGACATGGGAAGCAAATACCATTCCCTTGTTTTAACGAAGGGGTAGATGAAAAGATATTTGTATTTGCCGGGTTGGATTTTCGAGCGTTGGCCTTCGTGTTCAGGGTTGAGTTTGTCCACGTAGGTGGACCTCTTGGACTGGGACAGAAACGACTGGGGCACAGTGAGGTAACTGCCCAGTTTTGTGCGGTGGAGGGCGGCGGACATCTCCTCGAAATCTTCCAAGCGGTAGCTGATGCGCCAGAGGAAAAAATCGGTTTCAGCGCGGAACCCGTAGGTGGAATAGGTTCGGGTGATGACGGAGGAGGCAAAGGGGGCCAGTTCGTCCATCACTTCCTTTTTGGCCGCGGTGCGCTCGGGTTCGGGGAGTCGGTGCCATTGGGGATCTAATTTATAAAAAGCGAAATTGACGAACTGCCGCGCGGCCGGGGGGGCGCCGGAAGGTGGTGTGTGTGGAGCGGGGTGGGTGGTTTGGGTGTTCATGGTTCCTCTCTTCTTTCGCAATAAGTATTGCTTGACTTTTATCAGATTTATGCTAACATATTTACAGCACACGGTTGTGCTGGAACATGACAATGTCGTCCCACTGGGCCCCAGAGCCTTGTGGGACATTTTATTTTTCGGACGATGGCGTCCCATGCGTGGTTGCGCGTGGGGCGCCATTTTTTTTTGAGGGAAAAGGAGAAATGGTATGAAAAAACAATGCACATATAATTTGTTGCCTGCTGTGGCGATGCGGTCGGTGGCGGTTCTTGTGGCGGGGGCTTTTTTATTTACGACTCTCGGCGCGGCGCCTGTGGAAGCCTCTTTTGGGAAGAACGTGCCGCGGCGTCTGCCCGGCGTCAAAACAAACCTGGGGCGGAACCGACCCTTTTGGCTCAATTGCCGATGTCTCACTCTCCCCTATTGAACGAAGCGGTGCGGCCGATTCGGCCCAGCTTGGCCCCACTGCCCAACATGTCCGATGGGGGCCCTGTTTGGGCCCGATCAGCGGTAACCCCTTTCGCCGATGTTCGGGCGGTGCGGGAGGGGAACGCTGGGGGGCCCAAGGTGTTTTTGATGATGGACGCCCATGACGTTTTTTCGGCTCAACGGAATGTGGCGCGGTTTTTGGAACGGTTATCCACCCAGGGGAAAATGGTGGTGGGGGTGGAAGGGACCACGGGGGCTTTCGATTTGGGGCGGCACCGCGGACTTTTGCCAAAGGCCAAGGGAGATGTTTTAACGGCGCACCTTCTGAAAAAGGGGTTTATCAATGGACCTGAAGCGTTTGGATTGACGGCGGAGGTCGTTCCCGCGCTTTGGGGCGTGGAAAACCCGGCGCTTTACGACGCCAATGTGCGGGCCTATCGGGACGCGTTGCCGCTTGAACATGAGACTCAAGCCGCGGTAAAGATTTTAAAAACTGAGAGCCAATTGTTGGCGGATAAACTGTTCTCTAAACCGCTGGCCGAGTTGGACAAAGAAATTCAGGCCATGCACGACGATCGTGGGGATTTGGGGCGGTATGCCCTGGTGGTGGCGCAAGGGGGCGGGGGGGAACAAACGAGGCGGTTTTTAGAAGCCAAAAAATTAGAGGATGGGTTGGTTTTTCCCCAGGTGGAACAGTCTCGGGCGGCTTTTATTGAACGGTTGTCGCCTCGGCTTTCGTCTTTTGAATTGGAGACGTTGGTTCAGACCACGGCAGATTTTCGGGCGGGATCTGTGGGGGCTCGCGCCTATTACGAGCGGTTGGAGGCGTTGGCCGCTTCGAAAGGGGTTCCTCTCTCGGCCTATCCTCCTTTTCGGGATTACATTCATTACGTGACGGTGGCCGAGGGGATTGACGCCGCGCGGTTGATGGAAGAACTGGAAGATTTTGAGGAACGCGCCTATTCCCGGTTGGCGGAGGGGCAGGCACTGGCATTGGTGGAGTGGCGGAGAGATTTGCGGTTGGCCGAGCGCGCCGTGCAACATGCTTTGACTCCGCGAGAATGGGTTAAATACGGTGCCCGTCGGGACGCGTTGGCCCAGCTGGGGGAGCGGGCAAAAGTGTTGGGACTTTCGCTGGATTCGGCCCGAACGCTTCAAAATAATTTGCCGAAGTTTGCGGCCTTTTTTGAGGCGGCCACGGCCAGAGATGAGGCGCTACTAAATAATCTTTTGGCCGAGGCGGGGCGGCGGGGGGCGGTGACGGCGGTTTTGGTGGTGGGGGGATTTCATGCCCCCGCGTTGGAAAAAAAGTTAGGGGATCGGCGGATCCCTCATGTGGTGTTGACCCCACGGATGGGTGAAGTGTTGGAATCCGGCGCGAGTTATTTGCAGGCGTTTGCCCCCACGCGGACGCCGTTGGAACGGCTGTTGTTGGGCGATCGGTTATTTATGAATCCTCCGTCCGCCACGGCGGTTTCCCTACAAGATCCTGCTTCTTCGTTTCACACGGCCTCTGTGGCTTTGGACCGGGCGGCCGCGACCTATGGGGTGGCTTTGGCGGACGACGTTCCTCAATTTGTCGAAGGATGGAACAGTCAAATGGGGAGCAACCCCTGTCTCTGTGAAGGTGGAAGAGTGGAACGGGGCCCAGGTGGCTTCGGTCTCATTTGCGGGGGTTGATCAGACGGTTTTGGTGGCCACGCCCGGGGAAGGGCGCGCCCAGGGTGATTTGGAGCGCGCGGTTAAGGACACGGGCGGTCGTGTGGTTGAAACGGATCGGATGGGGAACGTCCCTTACGTTTTGGGGGGGAAAAATCTGTCCCGATTTGTGCCGGAAACCTTGGCTGGGGCGGCCTATTTGGTTTGGTTGGGCGGGAGCGCCCTTTCGCCACCGCTTTTGTTGTCGGGGTTGGCGGCGTGGGTGATTGTGGGGGGAATCATCGTTCGAGGGATGGTTCTTCTTTCGGTTTACTGGTACGGGTTTGGGCATGCCGCTATTTCCCAGGCGTTTGGCGGGAATTCGGTGATGACGAATTTGCGCGCCTATGGCGAGCGGTTATCGGTGGGGCAACTGATCCCTTTTGCGGATATATTTATACCAGCGGTAGGATCGTCCGACAAGGCTCCTTGGTTTGAAGAGCGTTTTCTTGTCGATGGGCAACGGCGGATGGCGGCCTTGGCCGGGCCTGCCGCCAATCTTTTGGTGGTGGGGTTGGTTGCCCCGTTCTTGTCTTTTGCGGGCCCCCTGGAAATCACTGATTTGGCGCTCCTTGCGTTGGCCGGGGCGAACCTGTGGGCGGCGGTGACGTCGGTCTCGGATTTTCGCACGGCGCTGTCCGGCGTGGGGCGGGTTTTTGCGTGCGGGGTGATTGGCATTGTTTACGGTGGGCCAAACGCCAAGTCAGAAGTAATGCCTAAAGGTGTTCAGAGTGTATTGGATGAGGGGATTCTTCGGACACTTCACCGTGGAGGTCAATCGGGAGGAGTGGCCGCTGTGGCTGTGCGAGAAAACGGCCATGCGGAATTTTCATTTTTTGTTGAGAAAACCGCCAAAGAAAAAAACCGGCGAGATCGGTTGGGCCAACTCATGCGCGCCAGTATGTCCCGTTTGGCCCTGCGCGCCCAGAAGGCCGGGTTTAATGGATTGCGGCGGCTCGTGATCGTGGGGCACACTCGATACGGCACTAATTTGGCTTCTCCGGTGGCCGCCAATGCCCACCCGCACATGAGTTCGGGCGAAAGCGATACCCTCCTTTACGTCGGCGAGGCCCGGCGCGACGATAATTACGAGCGGCCTTGGGAAACGCCGCAAAACAAGCCCGCCGTGAAGTCGGTGTCTGTCACCCGCGGTGTTGCCATTGCCCACAACGGCGACGATAACGCTACGGTTCTTTACCGACGCGGTGGTAGGAAACTTTCAGTCTCCAACGAGGATGACGCGCGGCTCAGCGAGCGGATGACGGGCTACCGAAATCCCGCTCAGGGAGATTCCCCTCAAATCGCCACGCGGTTGGATCGATGGTTGACCCAAGGGTCGGTGATCGCGTCGCTTCGGTTAACGCTCCTAATGTTGGGATTGGAAACGGTGGAGGAAAAAGATCCCTCTCCGTCCAAATTAATGGAGCGGGCTCCCACGCCCGCTTTGATGAAGGGGGTGATGCAATCTCAGGCAATGGATTCGTTTGCGATGGAAATTCAGGCGTTGCATAAAAAACATCCCGCTTCTTCAAACTTGGAGGAATTGTTTTTGGCCGCAGGGGCCCATGCTCCGTCATCCGAATCTTTTTGGGAATTGGAAGAGTCTGTCCCATTTCAAAAAAACTCAGACATTGAAAGATTGAAGGGAAATCTTTCGACGCAGGCTCAATCGGTTTTGAAATTGGCTCCCTGGTTTGCCGAATTGACAGAGGGGGAGCAGGATCGGTTGGCGGAGCGGTTTGCCGACCTTTTCCTGAAATTCTTTTTTACGGGGGACCTGCGCCGGGCGGGGATACATTTGTTGCGTCGTGCGGATTCGACCTCGACTTATGGTGTGATGTCGGCGACGCTTTTAGAGGCGGAAAGCGCTCTGTGGCTGAGGCACCGGCAACCCTTCTATTTATGGGTTTCGGAAGACGGCAAGAGTGTGGCGGGGAGCAGTGAATCGAAAGCGTTTCTGGGAGCGAAAAGTGGGGAGAGCGCGTTCCGTTATCGATTAAGTTTAAAAAATGGTGAGGTGGCCACGCTCCGTGGCGGACGATTGGTGATTGACCAGATCGAAAAGGGGCGGGTGGCTGAATACGATTTAAGCGATATGGCCCAGACCCTCGGGCAGGGGCATTGGCTGGATTTGGAGAGCAGTCCTTACGTCTCGGTTTCAGAAGGGGAAAATTCGGCGGCGGAAGAACGGGTTCGTCAAGATGTGGAGATGGTCCCTTGGGTCAACCAACGGTTAAAAGAGGATTTTTCTGATCCGAAATCCAATAACAGTTTATCGGGCGATGTCTTGGTCCGAATGTTGGTGGACCGATTAGCAAAACGGCGCAACGCGTCGGCGGCCATTGACCTGGTGATTGTCGGGACTGAAAAAAGTTACGACGCGGGAAGTTTGTTCGCCCAAGCGGTGGAGAAAATATCGAGTTTGGCCGGTCGGCGGCTCAATGTGCGGGTGATTTATGGGGCGGAATTTACGCGAGAAGATTTGGCCAAACTTCGGGACGAGGGGTTTGGTGTGGACACGGTGGTGCTGGGGTTGGCGAGTTCGGGGCAGACAGCAAACACCTTTATACTCTCGAAAGCCTGAACGCCGCCTGGCGTGGGTTGGTGGAAAAAACACAAGGCGTTGCCGCGGCGGACACGATCACCCCGCCCCATTTCCTCGTGTCGGCCGACATCGACAACCCTTATACCGAAGAGGTGTTGGGGCAGGGGTTGGGGGAGTCAGACCCGTTTAAGGCGCGCAATTTTGTGACTTTCCCGACACTTGATCCGTTCCATCCCGCGGAGGCCGCGACGGTGACGCACAAGGCCACCGAACGGTTGTTGAAAGAAGTCTCACTCCTTTTTGCCGAACGGCTGGCCCAACGGAGCCGTCGTTGGAAAGGCGGGGGGATGCCCACGGGTGTTGCGGAGAATGTTCGCCAGATGGTGGATAACGGCGACGAATTGGATCGGCGAATCATTGGGATGGATGCCGATGGCAATCCCCATCGAGCCCTCCGCCAATCGGGTGAAATAAATGAGATCCCCGCCCAAATTCAAAAAGTTGCTGACCGGGTGAGTCAAGCGTTTTTGGAGTCTTTGTGGGCGACGGCGTCCACCGCTCTTTTTATTGCGATGACTTTGTTGTTTCATTCCACGCCGGCCACACTTTTGTTGAGCTGGTTGCCAAATCAGGCGTTTCTTTTTTCTGCCGGTTTGCCTGTGGTGGCGGCGGCCGTTGGGGTTTTGGTTTGGGTCGGGACCGTCTGGAAGACCCGTGCGTGGAGATGGCACGGCCTGTTCCTACTCTTGGGCTCAGTGATGGCATTGAGCGCAGGGCTTTTGTTGGGCGAATCGATGGTGTTGGGTTTGGACGTTTTGGGTCAATCCTTCGGCCGGGGTCCTTGGGGGTCCCAGTGGGGGTCGCTTCCCTTCCCTGTGGATGTGTCTCCCGTCAACCTTGTGAACGCCCTGACCTACATCTTCTTTTTCTTTGGATTTACGTTGGGGTTACGGAAATTTCAAGGCCGGCCATTATGGGACCGATTAGGCGGGCGCATTTTGGTCCTTTCAGACTCGCAACATTCGGTGGCGCGGTTGAGCGCGGCCCGCTGGCGGCGCATGTTGAGCCATCGCTTCGGATGGATGGGACTTAATTCTGTTAACGAATCTTCCGTTGGCCGATTGACCCACGAAGAGGTGCTTAATTCAAATGTTCGAGGGCATCTTTACGTTCAAGGGCCCTCCCGTCAAGACGAAGAGGCGACCCTTATGAATTTTAAGCAGTTGGGCGGGAGTCCCAATGGCCCAGGACGGGTTTGGAGAATGGGCATTGGGCACAAACCCTTAAGCGAAGCCAGTTCGGCTTACTCGGAAGGATACATCTCTCTCTCCATGAAAGGCGACTCCCCCGCCGGCGAAAACCCAGATCTGTTGGCGCTTCAAGATCTCATCCAAGATGCGCCGGCACGGGACACCGCGGGGATGGTGTTGGCGTTGGAGGTGAGCGAGCGCATGTCGAGCCTTCGCCCTTTAAATTTCGTGATTGGCATGACGTCGAGCGAAGCGAAAACGTCCACCACCCAACAACCTTTTGCCCCCCTTTCCAACGAGGAGGTGCGGGGAGTCTTTGGGTTGGTTTCAAAATCAGGCGCGGGAGTGAATGAGACCCCTCGGGTGGAAGTCGATAAAGCTCTGTCGGAGGGAAAGGCACGGCTCGACAATCCGTCCGCGGATATTCAGGAGGACCTGCCCAATTCGGTCGATGCATCCGCTGAGACCGAGGGCCGTTCTATGCGTGTCGCTGAAAAATTAATTCAACCGGGAGCTTTGCCGGACTCCCGGCGGGAAGGGGTGTCGGCTTTGGCGAAATTCCTTGGGCTTTCCCACGATGACAGCGAAACGACCGAACAGTTGGAAAGGGATGTTCGGGTGAAGCTCCTTACTCAAACAGGTTGATATTCCATCGGAACATGAGGCGGCCTTGGTGTTTGCTCTTTTGAAAGCCGAGGCCTATGTGAGAATATTGTATGAGGATGAAAAAATTCAAATTCTTTCACTAGAAGCCTTTCGCGATCGTCGAGCCAATAAATGGGCCAACAACGGTATTCCTGAATGGGATTCTTTTCGAGTGGTTTACGACGGGCATTTCCTTTTATCCGAAACTCCGATCGATCCGGGAGCGAAAACCGCGGAAGTGGAGTCGTCGGATCATCGGGCGGGTCTCTTGGCGTTGGCGGGGTACTTAAATCTCTCTGGGGCGGAACAGTTACAAGACGTTCCGTTGGCCGAAAAAATTGAAGATGCATTGAAGGCTCATCCTGGAGAGAGCGTGCCAATTCCCGGCCAATATGAAGACGGGCTTATTGCCGTGTTCGCACACGCCAAACATCGGAATGCACCGCCTGTTCAAACTTTTTTTAATAACGGGCGGGAGACCTCTTTCCCGGAATCTTTGGATGGCTATCTCTCTAAAAGAGACAGCCAAAAGACGATCTGGGAGAATTATTATGTGATTTATAACGACATTGGACGGGGAGTGCCGTTTTTCTCGGTTTTTCCGAACCCCAAGGTTGTGGAGGATATTTCGTCTGAGGAGGATGAAAATACGGAAACCGTTTCAGTTAAAGAGAGAGAGGGGGCATTCGATCGCTCTCTGGAGCCCGTGTCGAGCGGCGATGCTTTTGTGGATGTGGATCAGAAATCCGCAACGGAAGTTCTGGTAAAACAGAAAACCGATTCGTCTGAGGATCGGGCTTACCGGAAATTTTTTCTGAAGGTGGTTGGGAAAACATTTCGAGTCACGATGGTTTTAATGACGGCGGTCTTGTTGACTTCATGGGGGGAGGCGTTTGTTTCCTCTGTGGAAGGGGCCTTTTCTAAGATGATCAGCAAACCGGAGGCCCATGAAATGAGAGTGGGACCGCAATCCGCCGCTCCCCAACCCCAATTTATAATCCCCGAAAATGCTCCACGGGCGTTTGTGGACACGAAAAAGACACCGCTTATTTCTTTTGATCGCAGTCCTGCCGAGAAAAATCGGGTGATGGGGCGGGTGGGCGTTCATAGTTCAGTGAAAATAATCGAGCGCAAAGGGTCTTGGGTTTTGGTGTCGCAGAAATCGGGCAAACGGGGGTGGGTCAGCAGTCGTCACTTACGCGAAGGCCAGGGAGGGCGTATGACGGTTGCCCGGAGCGCTCCCTTGCTTGAGCGCAGGCCCGCCGTGAGGATGGCGAACCTGCCTAAGGGGGCGGAGTTGGTGGTTCTCGGTTTTGAAGGGAAATGGGTTCGTGTGATGTCCGTCGAAAATCCAGGATTGCCGGTGTGGGTGAGCCGGGAATATGTCTCGGAGTCACGGTCCGATAAACCCGCCAACGATGCAATGAAAACATCCATGGCTCAAAATGAGGCCATTCCCTTCCCGACTCTTTCGGCGGAAGCTGTTTATGACGGAGTTCAGGAGGTGTTGGGGTTAATGGGGCGACCGCTCCCGGTTCTGGGGGAAATTGCCCAGC